>NZ_JAPDDP010000029.1 GCF_027587195.1 Solirubrobacter phytolaccae
GGCGGCGGGTGGCGACGCCCGCGCGGCGGGCGCCGGCTCCGTCGGCGACGGCGTCGCCGACGTGCTCGTCGCCGGCGACGGCGCCGTGCGCCGCGGCGACGGTTCACTCGTGGCCGAGCTCGACGACGTCGACGCGCTCACCATGCGTGGCGGCGCGGTCTTCGCGAGCCTCGCGGGCGGCGGCCTCGCCGCGCTCAACGGGCGCAACCGCTGCGCCGATCCCGGCACCGACGTGCAGACGTGCGGCAGCGCGGAGCAGCCCGGCACGCTTGCGACGGTGAGCGTCTCCGCCGACGGCAACCTCGTCGCGACGACCGACGGGCAGGCCGCGCAGTTCGCGTTGCGCGTGGACACGACGGCAACCGTCAACCGCGCTCCCGTCTGCCCGGGCGGCGCCGCGAGCACGCGTCCCGGCCACGCGGTCACGATCCGCCTCGTGTGCGCGGACGCCGACGGCGATTCGCTCACGCTGAAGATCACGACGCCGCCCCAGCACGGCAGCCTCTCCACGCTCGACACCGCGACCGGCAGCGTGCAGTACACGCCCGCGCCGGGCTATCGCGGCGGCGACGCGCTGCGCTTCACGGCCACCGACGGCACGACGACCACGCCCGAGGCGACGTTCGCGCTGACCGTCGCCAACACCGCCCCGACGTGCCGCGACGCGGGCACGGACGGGTCCCTCCACGTCGACTGCACGGACGCCGACGGCGACTCGCTCACGATCGAGGTCGTCCAGGCGCCGACCGCCGGCACGATCAGTCCCTTCACAGGGCTCGGCGCCCAGTGGACCATGCCCACCAACTGGACCGGCACCGCCACGCTCACCTTCCGCGCGAGCGACGGCGTCGACCACTCCAACACGGCGACCGCCACGTTCACGCGCGTGGCCAAGACCGACGCGCCGACCTGCTCGTGGCTCGGCCCGATGCACGCCGCGCGCAACGGCGGCGTGGACGACGTGCGGCTCACGTGCGTCGACCCGGACGGCGGCAACGTCACGGTCACCGTCCTGGACAGCCCGCTCGGCACGCTCAACGTCTACGCCAACCAGAGCCGCATGTCGTTCACCGGCGGTGGCAAGGACGGCGAGGCGGACGCCAAGCTCCGCGCCGTCGACGACGAGGGCACGGTCGCGATCATCCCGGTCGCCACCAAGGTCTCCAGCCCGCCCGCGGGCTGCGGCAACGGCTGCAAGCCCGGCACCGACGGCACCGTCACGATCGAGTACCGCTGCGACGGCGTCCCCGGCGGCCGCAAGGTCTACGACAAGTGCACGGGCAACGCGGTCATGATCGTCTGCACCAGCGCGAAGGTCTGCGAGACCCTGCCGAAGGGCACCGCCGGCACCGCGTCGGTCAAGGCCAAGGGCGTCAAGCTCGCCACGGCCAAGATCACGGTCAAGCCCAACGGCAGCGTGCGCCTCAAGCTCAAGCTCACCGCCAAGGCGCGCAAGCTGCTGGCCAAGCAGCGGAAGCTGACCGCGGTGGTCCTGATGGACGTCCAGCGCCTGGACGGCCGCCACGACCAGCTCCGCAAGGTCATCACGCTCAAGGCGCCGCGGAAGCGGTGAGCCGGTCGGGCCCGGGGACGGGCAGCTCGGCGCGCACGCGCCAGCCGCCGTCAGCCCCGGGCCCCGCCACGAGGTGACCCCCGTAGAGCTCGACCCGTTCGAGCATGCCCGCCAGGCCGCGTCCGCTGCCGCCGCCCACGCCGCGGCGGCCGGCCGCGTTGACGACCTCGATCACGAGCCGGCGGTCGACCAGCGAGACGGTCACAGTCACCGGGACCGGGCCGGCGTGGCGGCCGACGTTGGTCAGGGCCTCCTGGACGATCCGGACCATCGTCAGCGCCAACGGCAGCGGCAACGCGGAGGTCTCCACGCGCTGGTCCAACGCCACGGGCAGGCCGGAACGCGCGACGAGCCCCGCCAGGTCGTCGGCAGCGGCGGCGCTTGCGCCGAGGCGGGCGAGATCGCGCTCGACGTCGCCCGCGACCTGCGCGACGGCGGCACCCGCGTGACGGGCCCGCACCAGGTCCAGCGGCGCGTAGCGGACGGCGACCGCGGCCTGGAGCGTGATGATCGTGACCGCGTGGCCGACCACGTCGTGCAGCTCGCGCGCCGCGCTCAACCGCTCCGCCAGCAGGTGCTCGCGGGCGCGGGTCTCGTGCACGCGGTCGGCGCGCTCGTGGGCGCGATGGGCCCGGGCGGCGGACACCGCGCGGTCGCGGACGAGCAGCCCGCCGACTCCGCACGCCACGGGCAGCAGCACGATGAAGCTGTACGCGTAGGCCTCGTAGGGCTGCTGCTCGAGAACCATGCAGAGCACGCACGCGGCCGTGCCGGCGAAGACGACCGCAGCGCCACTCAAAACGTTCCGGGCCTGGGTCGCGCCGATGAACGTCGTCGCCGCGACCACGTAGAACTGCGTGAAGGTGAGCGTGCTGAGATCGTGCAGCAGCATCCGCACGACCACGAACGCGAACACCGCCAACGTGGCCGGGACCGGCCAGCGGCTCCGCCACAGCAGCGGCAACGGGCAGAGCACGGCGGTGACCCAGGGCGACCAGGAACCGAGCACCGGATCGGGGACCGGGTACATCGTCGGGAACGGGTCCTGCAGCACCATCAGCTGGTCCGCGATCCCGAGCAGCGCGAGCAGGACGACCGGCGCCGCCACACCCAGCACGTGCTCCGCCCTCGTCCGACGCGCCGCCGCGACGGCTGAGCCCAGCTCCGACGTCTCCACCTCGCGCACGCCGGTCGGCGGCGCCAGCTCGAGCTCGCTGTCCGGCGCGCGCAGGAGCCGCACCGCGCGGCGCAGCTCGAGCATCGCCGCCTGCGCGCGGTCGTGCACCGTGCCCATCAGCTCGGCCAGCTCGCCCGCCCCCGCGCACCGGGCACGGTCGGCGAGCGGCCGCACGCCGCCCAGCAGCAGCGCGACCGCCCCGTCGACCTCGCCGGCGATCCGCGCGCGCTCGTCGGCCAGTGCCACGTCCAGTCGCCGCTCGGACGTCGCCTCCAGCTCGCGCACCTCGCGCTCACGCTGCTCGGCCTCGGCACCGCGGTCGCGCAGCGCGATCCCCGCGCTCACCCCGCCGATCGCCAGCGTCAGCGCGTGCGAGTAGCCGCCGATCGAAGCGTGCTGATAGACCCCGAAGCCCAGCAGGTCCATGGTCAGGATCCCGCCCAGCAGGAGCCCGCCGGCCGCCAATCCGCGCCACGGGAAGCTGCGCGGGGGAGAGCCCGCCTCCGACAGGAACAGCGCGACGATCAGCACCACGGTCTGCGCCGCGGCGCCCGGCGCGCGCTGCTCGGCGACGTCGCGTGCGACCACCAGCGCGACGACGCCGAGCGACGCGAGTCCTGGGGCGCTCCGCGCCGCCACCAGTGGGAGCGGCAGCGCGAACGCCCACACGACCACGATGATCGACACCCCCTGGCCGCTGGGGACAGTCAGCTGCCAGTAGGCCTCGCCCGCGCTCCAAAGGGAGAGCGCGAGGACGAGCGCAGCTGCGCGGCGACTCGTCCCGAGGATCATCACCGCACAGCCTGCCGACCACCACCTCCGGCCACATCCACCGAAAGGTGTGGCGCGCCCCGACGATCGGTGCGTTCAGCGCCGGCCGGGCCGCACGAGCCCGCTCTCGTACGCGAGCACGACCGCGCCGACCCGGCTGCGCACGCCGAGCTTGCTCAGCAGCCGCGTCACGTGCGACTTGATCGTCGCGTCGCTGAGGAACAGGTCGCGGCCCATCTCGGCGTTCGACTTGCCGTCCGCGAGCAGCAGCCAGACCTCGCGCTCGCGGTCCGTGAGGTCCTCCAGCCGCGCCGAGAGCCGCGCGTCCGGCTCGGGCCGCACGAGGTACTCCTCGATCAGGCGCCGCGTGAGCGCCGGGTCGAGCACGGACTCGCCGGACGCGATCGTGCGGATCGCCGCCGCCAGGCGCTCCGGCGCGAGCGCCTTGAGCAGGAACCCGGACGCGCCGGCCTGCAGCGCGCGATAGACGTACTCGTCCTGGTCGAACGTGGTGACCATCACGACCCGGGCGCGCGAGCCGGCGGCCAGCAGCCGCTTGGTGGCCTCGATCCCGTCGAGCACCGGCATCCGGACGTCCATCAGCACGACGTCCGGATGCGTGCGCAGCACGCCCTCTACCGCGGCGGCACCGTCGGACGCCTCACCGGCGAGCTCCATGTCCGGTTCGAGCTCGAGCAGGGCGATGAGGCCGCCACGGACCAACGCCTCGTCTTCGGCGACGAATACCTTCAGCACGCGGCAAGCCTACGGCTCCGTCGTCGAGAGGGTGAACGTGAGCGTCTTCGTGTACGTCCCGGTCCGCAGCGCGTCGCGATCGCCGATCGCCTGCCGGTACGTGATCGGCACGGCCTCGCTGGACGTCGGACCGCTCCAGGCCGTCTTGCCGAGCTCCACCCGCAGCGGCTGCGGCAGCGTGAACGCACCGTTCGCGAGGTGGCCCGGGTCGGAGACGGACAATGCCGCGTTGCCGGCGGTCGACGTCACGGTGGCGGACGAGCTCGCCGTGTAGTCGCGCGCCACGCCCGGGAGGAACGCCGGGAAGCTCGCGGCGCCGACGCTCAAGGCCAGCGTCGCCGGCACCGTGCCCCCGACCTCGCCCGGGACCGGCGTCGCGGTGCTGATCCGGTCGCTCCCGTTGTGCACCCAGACGTTCCCGCCGCGGCCCGTGACCCGCGGTGTGGTCGCGATCACCGCCGGCGCGTCCGCGGCCACGTTCACCGCGATCACGATCGGCGGCAGCGAGGCGCCCGGCGCGAGCACGGTCATCCGCGTGCAGGAGACGGTGGCGCCGACCGTGCACGTCCAGCCGGTCCCGCTCGCGCTGGTCGCGCTCAATCCCGCGGGGATCGCCTGCGTGACGACCGTCGGGTTGTCGTCGCTCGGCGTGTCGGTCGTCGGGTTCGAGACCGTCAGCGTCAGCGTCCCCGTGCCGCCGCGCGCGAACACCGCGGGGGAGTGGGCGGCGTCCACGCGCAGCGGCTGCGGCACCGTGTGCCACGGCGAAGGCGGCGTGCCGGGGTAGGCGAGCGGGATGTAGGGGACGGAGTTGGTGATCGGCGGGATCGGCGCGCCGCTGTTCGTGTAGCGCCCGGCGACGACGCGGCCGGAGGCGTCGAGCACGCCGAAGCAGTAGCCGCGTGCCCGCGCCTCGTCGATCAGCATCGCGACCGCGGCGACGGTCGCGGCGCCGGCGCCCGTGTCGATCGGCCCGTCGTGCAGCACGATCCCGCGGCCCGGCCGCAGCCCGGCGAGGATCGCGTCGCGGATCTGCGTCGCGCTGAACGCCGGGTCGAAGTCCAGCGTGCCGACCGACCCGCTGCCGTCGCCCGCGAAGCCGAACGAGGCCGCGGTCTCGTTCACGAACGCGTTGGTGCCACCGAACGGCGCGCGCAGCACCGGCAACAGCCCCGGCTGCATCAGCGCCGCCGCGCCCTCGAGCTGGAACCGCAAGCCGTTCGCCGACAGGTTCGTCAGCCGCGGGTGCTCGTACGAGTGCAGCGCGATCTTGTGGCCCTCGGCGAGCGTGAAGGCGTGCAGCGCCGGGTTGGCGACGTGCCGCGCCGCGAGGTTGAAGAACGTCGCCGGCGCGCCCTTGGCCCGGAACACCGCGAGCGTCTGCGGGCGATAGAAGGACGGGCCGTCGTCGAACGTGAACGCGATCCGGGTCGCGCACGAGTTGTCCATGCCCCCGACGGGGTTCGGCGTCGCCGCGATCACCGCGTCCGTGTTCGCGCCCGGGAAGTCCGGTGCCACCGCGCGCACCCGCGCCTCGAACGCCGACTGCGAAGCGAACGGCTCGCCTTCCCAGACGGCGTCGAGCAGCGAGCAGCCGTCGGCGCGCTCGGGGTTGATCGCGCTCGCCAGCCAGCCGTTCGGACACCCGTCGGCGGCCACCGGGATCGCGTCGGCGCCGGTGAAGAGCGAGCCGTCACCGCCGCCGACGACGGTCGGCGCCGTGTTGACGACCGCCGGCGCGGCGTTGGTCACGTTGACCGTGACCGTGATCGGCGGATACGAACCGCCCGCCGCCAGCGCATCGCTCCGTGAGCACGACAACGCCGCCGTGCACGTCCAGCCGGGGCCCGAGGCGGCGAGCGGCCCGGCACCGAGCGCCGGGTTGTTCGTCAACGCGGTGAAACCGGCGGGGAGCGGATGCGTGACCGTGACCGCGGTGCCGTCGGTCGCGTCGGCGCCCGCGTTGCGCACCACGAGCGTGATCGTCCCCGAATACGGCGTCGTGTTCGGCGGCGCCGACCGCAAGAAGGTCGGCTTCGCGTGCGTCGCGGACACCGTCAGATCGGGCGCTGCGGCCGCGGGCGCCGCTCCTGCCAGCGCGCCCGCAACCGCGAACACCATCGCTCGGCCGACCATGCTCTCTCCTCCCACCGCCTGGACGAGAAGCGAGCCTATGTGACACGTGTAACCCGTGTCAATGGCGAATCGCCCAGGGGGCGAATCGCTGGGAGTTCCCCCGCTCGCGTCGCGGCCCGCCGCGTCCGCGGGAACTCCCTTGCGGGCTAGTACCCGATCGCGGCGTCGATCGCGATCGCGCCCCGGGCGCGGGCGACCGACACGCGGTGGTGGCCGTCGCGGACCGCGTAGCCGCCGTCGACGGGCACGACCGAGATCGGCGGGAGCATCACGCCGCGCTCTTCCGCGATCCAGACGCGCTCCCAGCGCCGGCGGGCCGAGGCCCGTACCGGGGCGAACGTGGCGTCGAACTGCGTCGCGCGGCTCGGCTCGAGCGTCCCGTGGATGGCCTCGATCGGGATCTCGTGGACGCCGCCGCGGGCGGTCACGACGTGCGGCGTCGAGTACACGGGCAGCTGGACCCGGGCGCGGCGCAGGCGCCGGAGGCGTGCACCGCGCCGGGCTCGGGTGAACGCGGTCTCCGCGTCGATGAGGGCTCCGCCGGTCTTGAACATGCCTCCAGACTCGCGCTGAGACGGGCCGGCCACATCGGACGGATGGTCCTCAATTCGCCCTCGAGACCCCTTACGTGACAAGACTGGACGTATGTACTGACGGGTGCGCAACGATTCCGTCAGTCGCCAAACCGTTGACGGCAATCGCCCGCCCAGCGCGAAAAACCGGAATCAAGAATTATGAGTTTTGGAGCGAAGGCGAACCCCTGAGTGCGCCGGATCGATGCGATGCCCTTGCGCAGGGTTTGGCCGTTCAGGTACAACACCCGCCGGGTTCGGAGGTTCGGAGGGTGGAACAAATGGAGCATGGACCGGCTCGGAGGCCGGCGCTTCCTACGGTGTCGCTTGCTGCGGTTGGTGCCGCGGCAGTGTCACTCGCGGTCGTAGCCGTCCCCTGGCTGCGTATGTCGTTCGAGGCACCTGGCTTACGGGTTGCGCTCGAAACTGGTGGGTCATTGCTGGCGGTCACGACGGTTGGTCTCCTCGTGCGCCAATGCGGGCTGCGCTCACGCGCGGACCATTTGTGGTTGACGCTGGGTCTGGTCGTGCTTGCGGCCACCTCGCTCGCGGTCGCGGGCTTGATCGTCGCGGACGCCTGGTCCGGCGAAAAGGCGCGCTACGCCATCGCGGGCAACCTCGCGGGCACGGCGCTGCTGGCGATTGCTGCGTTCGCGCCGACCGGGCGCTTACGAGTACGGGCGCGGCGGATTCTCCTGCCGGGAGCCCTGCTCGCGGCGGTGCTGTTCGCCGCTACCTCGTACGTCGCGGGCCTCGCGAAGGCGCCCGTCCAGATCGCGGTCGCCACGACGCTGCTGGTCGCCGCCGTCGGGCTCGCACGCCGCGCCAACCGCCGCGACGAGCCGCTGCTGCGCTGGATCGCGGTGGCCGTCGTCCTCGGCGCGTTCGCCAAGGTCGACTACGCGCTCATCCCGCCGATCGGCGCGCAGGCCGTGCACCTCGGTGACGTGCTGCGCATCATGGGCTGGGTCGCGCTGTCCGTCGGCGTCGTCGGCGAGCTGCGGACCCGCATGCGGGTCCGGGCCGAGACCGCGGTGGCGCTCGAGCGTCGCCGGCTCGCCCGCGAGCTGCACGACGGTGTCGCGCAGGAGCTCGCGTTCATCCGCCGTCGCGCCGGCCGCCTCAGCGAGAGCGCGGACGGGCTCGAGATCCTCGGTGCCGCGGACCGCGCGCTCGAGGACTCCCGGCGCGCGATCGAAGCCCTCGTCCCGCCGGCGCACGAGCGCCTGGACGTCGCCCTCGAGCGCCTCGGGGCGCGGCTGGCGACCGAGTGCGGGGTCGAGGTCCAGGTCAACGTGCGTGAGGCCGCCGACGTCAGCGACGAGGTCCGCGCCGAGCTGGTGCGGATCATCTCGGAGGCGACGCGTAACGCCGCGCACCATGGCGGCGCACGCCACGTCCGAGTGGACCTGACGGCCGCGCCGCTGGCCGTCCGGATCATCGACGACGGCAGCGGGTTCCGTGACGGGGCCAACAGCGGGCTCGGCGTGGCGGGCTACGGCCTGATCGCGATGCGCGAGCGCGCGGAGTTGGTGGGCGGGCAATTCAGCCTGGAATCCGTCCGCGGCGCCGGTACCCTCGTGCAAGTGGTGCTGCCATAGAGCCCGTGCGCGTACTCGTCGCCGACGACCATGGCCCGACGCGTGAGGACATCGCGGCGGCCCTGGGGCGCGACGGCGGGTTCGAGATCATCGCGACCGCGGAGGATGCTCCGGGCGCGGTGGACGCCGCGTTGCGTGAGCAGCCGGATCTCGCGCTGCTGGACGTGAACATGCCGGGCAGTGGCCTCGCCGCCGCCTGGGAGATCACCGCGCGGCTCCCGGCTACGCGCGTGGTCATGCTCACCATCTCCCGCGACGACAGCCACGTGTTCGCCGCCCTGCGCGCGGGCGCGGCGGGCTACCTGCTCAAGGACACGGAGACCGAGCGGCTGCCGAACGCCCTGCGGGACGTGATGGCGGGGGAGGCCGCGTTGCCGGTCACGCTCGTCACGCGGCTCGTGGAGGAGTTCCGCGACCGCGCGCCGCGCCGCCGCGCGCTGATGCCCTCACGCGAGGGCTCGCCGCGGCTCACCTCCCGCGAGTGGGAGGTGCTCGAGCTGATGCGCCGCAAGATGACGACGGCGCAGATCGCGCGCACGCTCGTCGTCTCCCCGGCGACGGTGCGTTCGCACGTGGCCGCGATCCTGCGCAAGCTGCGCGTGCCCGACCGCGACGCCGCAGTGAGGTTGCTTGATAATCCGGAGGCGTGAGGGCTCACGGCGAGTTCCTCGCCGGCGCGGTAGGTGAGCTCGCCGGCGTCTCCGGCACGACGATCGGCCAGTGGGCGCGCTGGGGGTACATCCGCGCGTCCCAGTCCGACGGGGACCCGCACGTCTACTCGCTCGAGGACGTGGCCGAGGCGGTGATGGTCAAGGCACTGCTGGACCGTGGCGTGTCGCGGCCGATGATCCGGCGCGCAGTGGCGCATCTCACCGACTACGGCGACTGGCCGCTGTCGGAGGCGCGGCTGGCGACGTCGAGCAACGGGCGCCGCACCCGGATCGTGCTGCGCGACGACGACGGCGCCTACGCCCTGTCCCCGCGCGGCTGGCAGCAGATGGTCGCCCCGCCACCGCTGGAGGACGTTCGCCTCCGCCTTAGGCGCGCCGGGTAGCTTCTGTAAGACATGCGTCGTCCGCTCCTTCTCGCCCTCTGGTGCGCCGTGCTGTTCGTGGCGGCGTACGTCGGGTTCGTGCACGTCCCCGCGCTGCGGGACGCGGATCTGCGCGTGCTCGAGGGCTTCATGGGGCTGTGGTCGCTGCCCGGCGCGCAGTTCGGGGACGACCTCGTACTGGCGTTCGACCCCGCGCCGTTCGCGGCGATGGTGCTCGGCGTCGTGGCCGTCGCGCACCTGCTCGGCCGCACGCGGGCCGGCCTGCTGGCGGCGGGCGCGATGCTCGCCGCGAACGTCAGCACGCAGATCCTCAAGCCGCTGCTGGCGATCCAGCGCGACTTCCCGCTGGACCACTTCATGGGGCCCGAGGCCTACCCGAGCGGGCACACCACCGCGGTGATGAGCTTCGCGCTCGCCCTCGTGATCATCGCCCCGCCGCGCTGGCGCGCGCTGGTGGCGACGTTCGCGGGCCTGCTGACCGTGCTCACGACCTTCTCGATCATGATGCTCGGCTGGCACTACCCGAGCGACATCGTCGGCGGGCTGCTGGTGGCGACCTTCTGGGCGTGCCTGGTCGTGATCCCGCTGCGCGCCGAGGTGCGCGCGCCGAGCCTGCGGGCATCGGCCCGGGCGGGCGCCGTGCTCGTCGGCGGCGCCGCTCTGCTCGCGCTCACGCGGCCGGCCGCGGCGGTCGACTACGCGCTCGCGAACACGACCTGGCTGCTCGGCGCGGTGGCGATCGCCGTCGCCGCGCTCGTGCTCAGCGGAAGCGTCCCGGCTCCCACAGCGGCTCGGCCGCGCCCGCGGCGTGATTTGCCGCACGGCTGAGGATGAAGAGCAGGTCGCTGAGGCGGTTCAGGTAGCGCACGGTCTCGGCACTCACCGCGTCACCGCAGGCCAGCACGCGGCGCTCCGCGCGGCGACAGACCGTGCGGCAGACGTGCAGGTGGGCGGCGGCGAGCGTGCCGCCGGGCAGCACGAACGACTTCAGCGGCGGCAGCTCGGCGTTGGCCTCGTCGCAGGCGGTCTCCAGCCACGTGGTCTGCTCTGGGATCACGCGCAGCCGGTCACGCGTGCCGCCCTCGGGCACCGAGATGTCGGCGCCGACATCGAACAGGTCGTTCTGGATGCGCTTCAGCCAGCCCTCGTAGGGTTGGGGAAGCCCGCCGGCGGCGAGCGTGACGCCGAGCTGGGCGTTGAGCTCGTCCACGGTGCCGTAGGCCTCGATCCGCGGATCGGTCTTCGGGACGCGGCTCATATCGCCGAGATGCGTCTCTCCGCCGTCACCGAGGCGGGTGTAGATGCGTGTCAAGTTAACGGTCATCTCGCACCACTGTCGTATACCACTGTGCCGATGAAATTCGCCCCTGTCCTTCTCGCCGCCGTGCTGGCGCTGCTCGCCGCCGGTTGCGGCTCCAAGGCCGAGGTCCCCACCGGTGGCCGCGTCACGGTCACCGTGTCGCAGGACTTCGGGGAGACGCGCCTGGCGCCGACGCGTGGGCAGACCGCGGCCGAGGAGGACACCGTCCTCGACGTGCTCGAGCGCTCGCAGTTCGAGGTGCGCGCGACCGGGGCCGACGTCGACGAGATCGACGGGCTGTCCGGCGGCCGGCAGGACGGCAAGCCCGTCGAGTGGTACCCGTACGTCAACGGCATCGCGAGCCTCGAGGGCGCCGCCACGCGCAAGCTCTACAAGAACGACCGCGTCTGGTACGACCATCACGCGACGGGCTCGAAGATCGAGGCCGTCGTGGGCTCGTTCCCGCAGCCGTTCACGGGCGGCATCGACGGCAAGAAGTACCCGATCCGGCTCGTCTGCATGGCGCCGGAGGACCGCTCGTGCGACGAGGTCGAGACGCGGCTGGAGCAGGCCGGCGTGCGCGGGCTCACGCGCTCGAACCTCGAGTCCTCACCCGGGCAGGTCCTGCGCGTGCTCGTCGGCACCTGGAAGGAGCTGCGCAAGGACATCGCGGCCCGCGAGCTCGAGAAGGGCCCGACCGTCTCGGGCGTGTTCGCCAAGCCGAACGCCGCGGGCGACCAGATCGAGCTGCTCGGCCCGGACGGCGCGGCCGTGAAGGCGCTCGGCCCGGGCACGGGCCTCGTCGCGGCGACGACGTTCCTCGAGCAGCGCCCGACGTGGCTGATCACCGGCACCGACGACGTCGGCGTGGCCGCGGCGGCCGCGGCTCTCACCGAGGACATGCTGCGCTTCCGCTTCGCGCTGGCGATCGAAGCGGGCCAGGGCGTCCCGTTGCCGGTCGAGACGCCGTAGCGTCATGTAGCTTTCCGCACCAGGTTGCGGATCGGGGTTCCAAAGGAGAGATTGGAACGCGAGCGACGGGTGGCCATCGTGCCCGATGTCGTGCGCCGCTTGCGCGCGGCCGAGCACGAGGTCGTCGTCGAGGCCGGGGCGGGGGAGCGCGCGAACGTCGCGGATGACGCGTTCGTCGCCGCGGGCGCGGAGGTCGGCGATCCGTGGGCGTGTGAGGTGGTGGCGAAGGTCGCGCCGCCGCTGGACGACGAGGTCGCGCGGCTGCGCTCGGACACCATCCTCGTCGGCTTCCTGAACCCGCTGGGCAACCCGGCCGGGTTGGAGGCGATCGCCGCGACCGGGGCGACGGCGCTGGCGATGGAGAAGATCCCGCGCATCTCGCGCGCGCAGTCGATGGACGCGCTGTCCTCGCAGGCGACGGTGAGCGGCTACCGCGCGGTGCTGATCGCGTCGACCGAGCTGCCGCGCTTCTTCCCGATGTTCATGACCGCGGCGGGCACGGTCCCGCCCGCGCAGGTGCTCGTGCTCGGCGCGGGCGTCGCCGGGCTGCAGGCGATCGCGACCGCGCGGCGGCTCGGCGCGGTGGTCACGGGGTTCGACATCCGGAGCGCCGTGAAGGAGCAGATCCAGTCGCTCGGGGCGAAGTTCTTCGAGGTTGAAGGCCTCGGCGACGCGGAGGCGGCGGGCGGCTACGCGCGGGAGCTCACGCCCGAGGAGCAGCAGCTGCAGCGGGATGCGTTGAGCGTGCAGATGGGCAAGTCGGACGTGATCGTCACGACCGCGCTGGTGCCCGGGCGGCCGGCGCCGAAGCTCATCCCGGCGAGCGCCGTCGAGGGGATGAAGGCCGGCTCGGTGATCGTGGACCTCGCGGCCGAGGCGGGCGGCAACTGCGAGCTGACGCGGCCGGGGGAGACGTTCGTGACCGACGGCGGCGTGAAGATCATCGGGCCGCTCAACCTGCCGTCGGAGATGGCCGAGCACGCGTCCTCGCTGTACGCGCGCAACATCCTGTCGCTCGTCGAGCTGGGGTTCGACCCCTCCGACGAAGTGGTGTCCGGCGCCACCGTCACCCGCGATGGGAAGGTCGTCTAAGTGGACTTGCTGACCGAGCTCGCGATCCTCGTGCTCGCCGCGTTCGTCGGCTTCGAGGTGATCTCGAAGGTGCCGAACACGCTGCACACGCCGCTGATGAGCGGCACGAACGCGATCCACGGCATCGTCGTGCTCGGCGGCCTCATCCTGATCGGGCACGTCGAAGGCGTGCTCAACGACATCCTGCTCGTCGTCGCGATCGCGTTCGGCACGATCAACGTCATCGGCGGCTTCCTCGTCACCGATCGGATGCTCGGGATGTTCAAGGGCAAGAAGCCGGGGCCGGATGAGCCGCGCTGACGTCATCAGCGCGCTCTACATCGTCGCCTTCAGCCTGTTCATCGTGGGGCTGCGGATGCTGCGCGGGCCGCGCACGGCGGTGCGCGGCAACCAGGTCGCGGCGGTCGGCATGGCGATCGCGGTCGGCGCGACGCTCGCCCAGGAAGGCGTCGGCGACTGGGGGCTGATCGCGCTCGGCGTGGCAATCGGCGTCGCCGTCGGCGTCCCGAGCGCGCGCAGCGTGAAGATGACCGCGATGCCGCAGATGGTGGCGCTGTTCAACGGCGTCGGCGGCGGGGCGGTCGCGCTCATCGCGGTGGTCGAGTTCCGCGCCTCGCCGGTCGAGCTGCCGCTGGACGAGCTGATCCCGCTGCTGTTCGCGGCGATCGTCGGCTCGATCTCCTTCTGGGGCTCGAACATCGCCTTCCTCAAGCTCCAGGAGCTGATGCGGCGCGCGATCCGCACGCCGCCGATCGTCAACGGCGCGCTGCTGTTGACCGCCGTCGCGCTGGCCGTGGTGATCGCGGCGGGCAGTGAGTCCGAGCTGCTGTTCTGGCTGATCCTGCTCAGCGCGGGCGCGCTCGGCGTGCTGGCGGTCGTGCCGATCGGCGGCGCCGACATGCCCGTCGTCATCAGCACGCTGAACGCCTTCACGGGGCTCAGCGCCGCCGCCGCGGGCATCGCGCTCGACAACACGGCGCTGATCGTCGCCGGCATGCTCGTCGGCGCGTCCGGCTCGATCCTCACCAAGCAGATGGCCGACGCCATGAACCGCTCGATCGCCAACGTCTTCTTCGCGGGCGTCGGGACGGGCGCGCCGAGTGCGCTGGCCGCGCCGGGCGGAGGCGGCACCGCGCGCTCCACCAGCGCCGCCGACGTCGCCATCCAGCTCTCCTACGCCCGTCTGGTCGTCGTCGTGCCCGGCTACGGCATGGCGGTCGCCCAGGCCCAGCGTGCCGTCGCCGACCTCGCGACCGAGCTCGAGAAGCGCGGCGTCGAGGTCCTCTACGCCATCCACCCGGTCGCGGGCCGCATGCCCGGCCACATGAACGTCCTGCTCGCCGAAGCCGACGTCCCCTACGACAAGCTCAAGGAGATGGACGACATCAACGGCGAGTTCGCCCGCACGGACGTCTCGCTCGTGATCGGCGCCAACGACGTCACCAACCCCGCCGCGCGCACCGAGCCCGGCTCGCCGATCTACGGCATGCCGATCCTCGACGTCGACAAGTCCGCCTCGGTCATCGTCCTCAAGCGCTCGATGTCCTCCGGCTTCGCGGGCATCGACAACCCGCTCTTCTACGACCCGAAGACGGCGATGCTCTTCGGCGACGCCAAGTCTTCGGTCGCCGACATCGTGAGCGAGGTCCAGGCGCTCTAGCGGATCGCGAAGTCGATCGCGACGATGTGGTCGGCCCGCGTGACGACGGAGACCGCGACGCGCACGCGCCCGATGCGCATGGGCGGCAGCCGCAGCCGGCCGTGCGTGGGGAGCTTGGCCAGCCGCGCGTCGAGGTAGCGGGCGAGCGGCACGGAGTCGCCGATCAGGACCTCTTGGCCGGTCACGAACGCGTCCGCCTCCGCGTCACCCTCGAGGCGCCAGCGGGCGCCGGTGAGGGTGAGCCGGGTGACGCGGCCTCCGCAGGCTCGCGCCGTCAGTCCGAGGCGTGGCCAGCGGGCCTCGCAGCCGGCGCGACGCGGTGTGCCGAGACCTTCGCGCAGCGCCTTTAGCCGCGGGGCCTTGCGGTCGTAGTGGGAGAGCGTGAACGAGCGGGCCGTGTTCATCGACTGCAGGGAGACCTCGGGCCCGTCGTCGTCGTAGCGGTGCAGGCGGTTGCGATAGATCCGCAGCGAGTACACGTCGCGCGGCTCGAAGCCTCGGTCGGACCCCGGGTTCACGCAGCTTCCACGCAGCTCGACGACGACGGGCTCGGGCACGGTGTCGAGCAGGCCGTCATCGCCGCGACACGACGGGATGCGGTTGCCTCCGGTCGGGCGCACCATCGCCCAGCCCGCGCTGGTGCGGTGCGCCCACACCGTCCACATCGCGGTCCCGGCCATGCCCGGGTTCCGGGCGGCCTCGCAGACGGTGGCCGCGACGCCCCACGTGCCGTCGTCGGTGACCAGCGGCAGCGAGCTCGAGCGGCGATCAGCGCGATCAGCACACGCATTCGGTGAAGCCTAATCGCTCGGAAGGGGTGGAGCCGCAGTCACCCCTTAGGTGGCTGGTCGCGTGCCCTCCATCGCGCGAGCGTGTGGGACATGCCGTTCGTCCGCCTCGCGGCGTGCTGCGCCGCGCTCGTCATCGTCGGGGCGTGCGGGGCCGAGTCGCGCCCGCGCCCGGCCGCCGCGCCGACCGCCACGCCCGATCCGAGCGGGCTGCGGTTCGTCAAGCCACCGCTCGTCACGTTCCACGCCGGCGACGACAGCGTGAGCATCACGGCCCGCCTCAACCGCGGGCTGCGGCACAACCTCGGCCATCCCGGGGAGGTCGCCGACACGCCGGTGGTCCTCGACGTGCCGACTGCTGAGCACGACTACCTGGTGGGGATGGATCGTGATCCCGTGCGACCCACGTGTTACCGCGAGACGGTCGGGGTCGACACGCCGCTGGTCGACGGGCAGCCGATCGAGGTGTCGCTCGTGCTGGACGAGCAGCGCCGCGTCACGACGACCGCCACGCTGCGGGAGCTCGCGGACGGCGAGTCGATCCGGCCCGAGCGCGAGCTGGGCTGCCCGAACCGCGAGCCCGGCCTGCCGTCCGTCCACCGCTGCGACGACGACGCTCCCGGCCTCTACTCGATCTGGATGGTGTCGGCGCGTGGGACGAGCTGCCGGCGCGCGGCCGCGGTGATGCGCGCCGCCGAGCGCGACGCCCCCTCGGGCGGGGACTGCTACGAGGACCTGTGCCTGCGCGGGCAGGAGTACCGCGGCTACCGGTGCCGGGCCGCGCTCTCCGGCGAGGCCTACTGGGATATCGTTTGCTCACGCGGCGAAGCCGAGGTCCGTGGCAACGCAGCGGACTGACCAGGGCGGTTACCGTGCAGGCATGAAAACGCTGTACGAGGCCGAGGCGGTCGCCACGGGGGACGGCCGCAACGGGCACGCGCGCTCCACCGACGGGATCCTCGACATCGACCTCGCGATGCCGGTGTCGATGGGCGGCAGCGGCGACGCGACGAACCCGGAGCAGCTGTTCGCGGCCGGCTATGCGGCGTGCTTCCACAGCTCGCTGATCACGATCGGGCGGCGGTTGAGGCTCGCGCCCGGCGATTCGACGGTGACGGCGCACGTCACGCTCGGCAGCACGGAGCAGCGCGCGTACCAGCTCGCGGTGCGCCTCGTGATCGACCTGCCGAACCTCGACCGCCCGGTGGCGGAGGAGCTCGCCGAGGCCGCGCATCAGCAGTGCCCGTACTCGCACGCTACCCGCGGCAACATCGACGTCACGTGGGAGATCGTCTGAGTTCGATCGTGCACAACTGAGTTGTGCGCTACCGTTGGTGATCGATGTCGGCCACCGCTGTCCCGGAGAATCCGCTCGCGCTTGATCAGCAGGTCTGCTTCGCGCTGTACTCGGCGTCCCGCGCCGTCACCGCCGCGTACCGGCCGCTGCTGGAGCCGCTCGGGCTGACCTACCCGCAGTACCTGGTCATGCTCGCGCTGTGGGAGCAGTCGCCGCGCACGGTGCGTGAGCTGGGCACGACCCTGAACCTGGAGTCCGGCACGCTGTCTCCGCTGCTCAAGCGGATGGAGGCCAACGGGCTCGTGACGCGTACGCGGTCGACCGCCGACGAGCGCCAGGTCCTCGTCGGGCTCACCAAGGCCGGACGAGCCCTTCGCGAGCGAGCGGAGACCGTCCCGGCGCAGCTGGCACAGGCGGCCGGCATCGACGAACACACCCTCGTGCTGCTCCGCCGCACGTGCCAAGCCCTCATCCAGGAGTCCTGACATGAAGACGCTCTACACCGCCGAAGCGACTGTCACGGGGGAGGGCCGGGACGGCCACGCGCGTTCGTCCGACGGCGTGCTGGACGTGGAGCTGGCGATCCCCGCCGAGATGGGCGGCCAGGGCGGCGCGACCAACCCCGAGCAGCTGTTCGCCGCGGGCTACGCGGCCTGCTTCCACAGCGCGCTGCGCACGATCGCCCGGCGCGAGAAGACCGATCTCGGCGAGTCCACGATCACCGCCAGCGTCGGCATCGGCCCGACCGAGAACCGCGGCTTCGGCCTCGAGGTCAAGCTCGTCGTCGACCTGCCCGGCTTCGAGCGCGAGGAGGCGGAGCGCCTCGTCGAGGCCGCCCACCAGGTGTGCCCCTACTCGAACGCCACGCGCGGCAACATCGACGTCGCCCTCGAGGTCGCATGAGCCGCGTGCGCGCGGCGGCACAGGTCCTGCTCGGCGCGGCGATGGCCGGCGCGGGCACGACGCACCTCACCACCGCGCGTGAGGAGTTCAAGAACCAGGTCCCGCCGTGGGTCCCCGTGGACGCGGACCTCGTCGTCCTGGCCTCCGGCGTCGTGGAGATCGGCCTCGGCGCGGCGATGCTGGCCACGTGGAAGCAGCCCAAGCGCGCGCTCGTCGGCGCGACGCTCGCCGCCTTCTACATCGCGATCTTCCCGGGCAACATCGCCCAGTACACCGAGCACCGCGACGCCTTCGGGCTCGACACGGACACCAAGCGCCTCGTCCGCCTGTTCTTCCAGCCGCTGCTCGTGCTCTGGGCGCTGGAGGCGACCGACGCGCGCCGCGTCTGGCGGGCCCGCCGCGGTTAGCCGTTGTAGTCGACGCGGGTGACGCGCCCCGACCGGTCGTAGAGGATCTCGAGGGAGAGCTCGTCGCGGTCGACGATCGAGCCGTTGTCGCCCGCGGGGTAGTAGTCGCGATCCGCGAAGACGGTCGGCCAGTCCGCACCCGAGCCCAGCACCGCCCGCACACGCTTGCGGGTGAGCCCGACGAGCGCCTGATCACGCTCGGCGGCCCGCGCCTGCCGGCCCTGCTCCTTCTCGTCGCGGGCCTCGATCGCGGCCCGGTAGGCGGCGGGGTCCCACTTGGCCTTCGTGGTCACGCACCCGCTGCACGCGAGGGCGAGGATCGCGATCGCGAGCCACCTCATCGTCCCGCAAGCTAGCCACGCGCGGCCGCGAAGGGCCGGATCTGCACCGAATCTCCTCAGGCCAGCCCGGAGCGCTGGGCCCAGAGTGCCGCCTGCGTGCGGTCGGTCGCGCCGATCTTCCGGCACGCGGCCGAGAGCGTGTTGCGCACGGTCTTGTGGCTGATGCCGAGCCGCAGCGCGATCACCTTGTTCGCGTGGCCCGCGGCGACGAGGGTGAGGATCTCGCGTTCGCGCTCGGTCAGGTCGGGCGGCGTCTCGCGCTGGGCCGACAGCACCTCTCGCGCCGCGCGCGGGTCCAGTGGCGCGTCGCCGTTGGCCGCGGCGCGGACCGCCCGCACGACCTCCTCCGGCTCGGCGTCCTTGAGCAGATAGCCCGTGGCGCCGGCGTCCAACGCCTCGAGGATGCGCGGGCGGTCGCCGAAGGAGGTGAGCACCACGACGCGGACGCCGTCGTCCGCGGCGAGGATCGCGCGCGTCGCCGCGGCGCCGTCCAGGTCCGGCATCTCGAGGTCCATGAGCACGACGTCGGGCCTGGAGGACGCGGCGAGCGTCACGCCCTCGCGCCCGCCGGCGGCGCTCGCCACCACCTCGAGGCCATCGGCGACGGAGAGCATCGACTCCAGGCCGGCCCGCAGCGCGGGATGGTCGTCGACGAGCAGGACCCGGATCACTGGACGGGCACCCGCGCGCGCACCGCGGTGCCGTCGCCCGGCGCGGAGTCCACGGTCAGCTCGCCGCCTGCCGACTCCACCAGGTCGTGGATGAGCGCCAGCCCGACGTGGCCCGGCCGCGGCTCGGCCCGTGTGAACCCGCGTCCGTCGTCGGCCACGAGCACGTCCAGCGACCCGTTCACGCGCTCGATCCGCAGGTCGATCCGGCTCGCGTCGGCGTGGCCGACGACGTTGCGCACGGCCTCCTGGACTGTCCGGTAGACGAGCGCCGCGGTGTCCGGCGGCAGCTCGTCGAGCTCGTCGTCGAGCACCGCCGCGACCTCCAGCGGTGTGGCCTGGAGCAGGTCGTCGACCGCGGAGCGCAGCCCGGCGCGCTGCAGGTTCGGCGGGTAGATGTCCACGAGCGCCTGGCGCAGCGCGCGGGTCGTGCGGCGCGAGTTGTCGGCCAGCGCGCGCAGCTCCGGGCTCTGGTGCGCGGCGGCCGCGCCGCTCAGCGCCATCGACAGCCCCGCCAGGTCCTGGATGACGCCGTTGTGCAGGTCGGCGGCCAACCGTCGCCGCTCGCGGTCGGAGGCCGCGATCTCGCGCTGGAGCGAGCGACGCGAGCGCCGCATCAGCACGATCGCGAGCGGCAGGTTCACGAGCTGGAGCGCGAGGACGCCGCCGATCAGGTACGGCGCGAAGCGGTCCAGCAGCGCGCGCCCGTCGGCCCGCACGGCGGTCAGCCGCCGGCAGGACTCGATCAGCACCCGCTCGCCGCCCGCGGTGACCACGGGCTGGTAGACGTCGAGCAGCTCGACGTCGGACGGCACGTCCTTGCCCGGCTCCAGCGGCCCGCCCATGCGCGTGTAGGTCTCGTCGCTGCGCAGCGCCGCGCGCATCGGCTGCGTGAGGCCCGAGGCGCCGTAGTCCGGGTTGCTGGAGTAGACGAGGCGGCCGTCCGGCCGGTAGATCGTCACGCGCAGCACCGGCTCCTGCAGCACGCCGGTCCGCAGTCGCGCGTCCAGCCGCTTCAACGCCGCGGGGTCGCCCGCGAGCACGTCCTCGTCGACGAGCGGCGCGATCACCGTCGTGGCCGTGATCCGGGTCACCTCGGTCGCGGCGGCAGCCGCCTCCTCCCGCCCGGCGCGCGCGAACGCGACGAGCACGAGCACGACGATCAGCACGACCGCAGCGAGGCCCGACACCACGAATTGAGCCACAGCCCAGCGTTCACCCGAACGGCGCATCCCAGGGCAGGTGTACCCGACCTGCGGGGCGATGCGACCGGGACGATCGTCCCAGTCGGCGCGGGACCGCCCGTGGGCAAGGTCGCAAGCATGGAATCCACACGCACCGACCTGGCCCTCCTCGCCGTACGCGTCGTCGTCGGCCTCACGTTCCTGCTGCACGGCCTGGACAAGCTCGGGGACCTCTCCGGCACCGAGCAGGGCTTCGACGGGATGGGCATCCCTGCACCCGCGGTCATGGCGCCGTTCGTGGCGGTGCTGGAGACCATCGGCGGCATCGCCCTGATCATCGGCGCGCTCGCGCCGCTGTTCGCGATCGGCCTCGTGATCAACATGCTGGTCGCCGCGCTGACCGTGCACATCGAGAACGGCTTCTTCGCCTCCGACGGCGGTTATGAGCTCGTGCTGCTGCTCGGCGTCGCCTCGCTCGCGATCGCCATCGCCGGCGCCGGGCGCTTCAGCGTCGACGCCACGCTGCGCATCGCCCAGAAGGTCCCCGGCTACCCCGGTGGTGAGCGTCGCATGCTGGCGTAAGATCGCCGCATGCAGGAGGAGAGAGCCAAACTGCAAGACGAGATCTCCGTCGCCATGGAGCAGGTGATGGAGAACATGGGCACCGGGACGTTGCTGATCCCCGAGCCGGTCCAGCGTGGGCTCGCGGAGAGCACGAACCCGACACTCGACCTGGAAGGCCTCCGGGTCCTCCGGGACGATCTGAACCACTTGCTGCGATGAGTTTCGGCGGGCGCTCCGGTCTGTGTTGCACATGACCGGAGCACTCGTTCGTCTTCGCGGTCCCCTGAAGCGCCTCGCAGGCAGCGGTGAGCTCGAGCTCACCGGCGCCACGGTCGGTGAGCTCCTGCAGCGCCTGGAGGTCGAGCAGCCGCCGCTGCAGGGCTGGATCCTCGACGAGCGGGACCGCATCCGCCGCCACATCAACGTGTTCGTCAACGGCGAACGCGGGCACGAGGACACGCCGATCGGCCCTGGGGACCGGGTCGACGTGCTGCCCGCGATCTCAGGAGGAAGCGCATGACCGAGTTGCTCGTCGGCACAAAGAAGGGCCTGTTCGTGCTCGAAGGCGACTCCGGGCAACCGGCGTTCGCGGTCACCGCGCGCGCCTTCGCGGGCGAGCCCGTCGAGTACGCGATGCGCGATCCGCACAGCGGGCGCACGTTCGCGACGATGACCTCACCCTGGTACGGGCCGAAGATCTTCTACACCGAGGACCCGGCGGCCGGCGACTGGGAGCAGGCACAGGGCCTCGAGCTGCCGGAGGGCGCGCTCGAGCGGATCTGGATCATCGTTCCCGACGAGGACGGCACGCTGTACGCGGGCGGCGATCCGGGCGTGCTGTTCGCGAGCCACGACGGCGGCGCCACGTGGGAGCTCAACCGCGCGCTGTGGGAGCACCCGACCCGGCCCGACTGGCAGCCGGGCGGCGGCGGGCTGTGCCTGCACTCGATCGCGCCGACGGTCGGCGCGCCGGGGCGGCTCGCGCTCGGCATCAGCGCCGTCGGCGTGTGGCTGACCGAGGACGGCGGCGCGACGTGGCGCCATGGCAATCAAGGCCTCCGCGGCCGCTATCTCCCCGACGAAGCGCCGGAGGACACGCTGACGCTGTGCGTGCACGACCTCCAGCGCGCCGCCCGCGAGCCCGACCGGCTGTTCATGCAGTTCCACGGCGGCGTGTACCGGTCCGACGACGCGGGGGAGAGCTGGACCGACATCGGCGCCGGGCTGCCTTCCGACTTCGGGTTCCCGCTCGTGCTGGACCCCGCCGATCCCGACAGCGCCTACGTGATCCCGCTCAAGGCCGACAGCGACCGGGTCACGCCCGACGGACGCGTCGCGGTCTATGAGACGCGCGACGCGGGTGCGACGTGGACCGCGCGCGGCGAGGGCCTGCCGGCCGAGCACGCCTACCTGACGATCCTGCGCGAGGCGTTCGACCGGCGCGGCGAGGGCGACGGGCTCGAGCTCTACTTCGGGGCCACGAGCGGCGACGTGTTCGGCTCCGGTGACGCGGGCGGGAGCTGGGCCTGCGCGGCGACCCGGCTCCCGCCCGTGTACTCACTTCGGGTCGCGTGAGCCCGCCTTCGCGGGCCGGTTGACGACCCGCTTGGTCGGCGCGGAGGCAGTGGCCATGGTGCCGTCGTCGTTGGTGGCGGCGACGGTCACGCGCAGCTTGCGCCCGATGTCCTTCGTGGACGGGCGGTACTTGGACCTGCCGGCGCCGCTGATGCTGACCCACTTGTTCTTCGTCAGCCGCTGCCAGCGGTACTTGAAGCTCGTCGGCTGGTTGATCCACTCGCCCGGCGTGGCCTTCAGCGTCGCGCCGCGGCGACTGGAGCCCTTGATCTTCGGCTCCCGCTTGGGGGTCGGGACGGTCGGCGCCTCGGTCACCTCACCGCCGCCACAGGCCGGGGCGATCTGGTCGCACGGCGCCAGGAACGCGGAGTCGTACGTGTTCCAGTGCGTCGCGAGGTAGCTGCCGGGCGCCGGCGCAGGGCTGAAGTAGTCGTCGCGGCCGCAGTCGAAGCTGACCGTGATGGCGCCCGGGACCGGCCCGCACTCGTTGACGAGCTGGCTCGCCGCACCTTGGTCCTCGGCGTAGCACATGACGTCCACGCCCTGCCAGCAGTGGCCGTACGCCGGGTTCTGCTGGCCGCGCGGCTGCGTCGAGTGCGGCGCGCCCCACTGGACGGCGCCGAGCGTGTGCGTGATCTCGTGCAGGAAGCCCTCGGGCCAGAAGCCCAGCGCGCCGGCGCCGGGCGCCTCGCCGCCGTCCTTGGTGAACAGGACCGCGGTCAGCGCGCCGTTGTTGTGCGGGTTCTGCGGCCCGGGCACCTCGCCGGACGGGCCGGTGATCGTCTCCGCCAGCCCGCGTTCGCTCCCGATGCTCGAGAGGCTGTCGGCGAGCACGACCGCGTTGCGCGCCCCGCCCTGGTTGCCCAGCGCCTTCTGGACGTCCTGCGCGACCGCCCGGAAGTTGTCGACGTACGCGGCGTGCGCGCCGGGGAGCGCGACGACCTGGAGGTCCACGTACTGCGGCCCGCAGCGCGTGCCCATGTCGAAGCGCAGGGCCTTGGTCCCGCCGGCCTGCGCGGCCAGGTAGCGGTTGACGATCGAGACGTTGGCCTGGAGCGCGTCCTGCCAGCCGGCGGCGCGGTTCGGGCGGTCGGCGGCGAACGCGTAGACGACCTTGATCTGGGCCGCGTCCGCCGGGAACGGGGCGTTGGCGGTGCCGTTGCTCGTGGTCTCGTCGCCGCACCACGCGGCCGGGATGCCGTCGGCGGCGCTCTCGCCGGCCGCGGCGCGCGCGGTCTGGACGGTGTCGATCAGGTTCAGGTTCGGGATGTCCTTCGGCGTCTCGCCGTGGACCGTGGTCTTGGGCGAGTCCGGCGCGACGATCACCGGCAGGGCCAGCGCGGCGAGCACCAGCAGGGTCGGGCGGAGCATGGGCGACCTCAGGGCTTGGCGCCGAAGTTGGCGGTCACCGTCGCACCGGTCGTCGGGTCCTTCGGCACGCCGAGGCGCACGCCGAACCCGATCTCGCGGTAGCTGCGGTTGACGATCGTCCGGCGGTGGCCGGCCGAGTTCATCCAGGCCTGCATCATCGCCTTGGGCGTGCTCAGCTCAGCGGTGCCCCAGGCGAGGTTCTCGCCGAGCGACCAACCGTCGTAGCGGCGCGTGTAGCCCGCGGCGATGATGCGGTCCACGAACGTCTCGTCGCCACGCTCGTGGCTGAAGTAGCCGTTCTCGACCATGTCCGAGGAGTGGCCGGAGGCGGCTCGTCGGAGCTTGGCGTTCTCTCTGAGTTGTGGGAGCCCGCGACCGGCGCGCTCCTCGTTGTGCAGGCACAGCAGGGCCTCACGCACCTGCGGAAGATTGTCCGCGGTCGGCGTGAGGTCCTGGTTCGGGCAGGCCGCGAAGGCGGCTGAAGGAGTGGCTAGAGCGGTGAAAGCGAGTGTGACGGTGATGAAAACGCGGGGGCGCAATGTTGCCTCCAGGAACAGAGTGGACGTTCCTCCTGGAGGCCAGAACGTGTCCAGCCCGCGAAACTGACGCTCTACTCAGGCGACGACGGCGACCTCGGATTCGACGTTTGCCGCCGCATGCAGCAGAATGCTTTGAGCCAGCTCGAAGCGTTCTTGCGCGTCAGAGGCGGTTCTCCCGATTACGGTCATTCCAATGCGCCCTAATTCGGTAAGAGCGCTGAGCATGTGAAAGACGACCCCGCACCCGTCAGGATCCAGACGGGGACGATCCGCAAGCGCGAACAACGCGCCGTTGCCGAGCGCCGACAGGCATGGAGAAGCGAGGTAGTCGGTGGCGACGTAGTGGCGAGTTGAGCCGTCCGCGGCGCGAAAAGTCGCTGCATCCGCGTCGTAAGTTCCGCCCGTCACCAGCTCTAGCGCATACAGGGGGTGCGTCGTCGCGCCCTTGCGCAGGTTGATCTCGATGGCGTACGCGCTCCAGCTTCCGGAGCGATTGCGCGCCACGATGAAGTCGATCGCCGCGCGGCCGATCGCGCCCGCGGCCACCAGCTCCGCCCCGATCCGCTCGGCGGCCTCGGTGATCGCGCGCGCGTAGGCGGGCTCGGCCGGGAAGCGGCAGCCGACGCACATGTCGTCGCTGAGGATCTGGTCGTGCGTCGACACGACCTGGGTGCCGGTGGGGGAGAGCTCGAGCTGGACGCTCGGGCTGCGCAGCTCACGCGCGACGATCCGCTCCTCGACGATCCCGCCGCCGCGCTCGAGGCGCTCGAAGTACTCGTGCGGCGCGACGTTGACCGCCTGCAGGCGCATCGCGTCCACGCGCTCGGCGATCTTGGCCAGCTCGGGGCGCGTGCCCGCGCGCGGAAGGCCGCGCAGCTCGACGATCGCGTTGCCCTCGCCCGAGACGCCGTCGTCGAGCTTGACCACGACCTGGCCGAGCCGCGGACGGACCGCGCGCAGGCGGGCGATCGCGGCGATCACGTCGGCGCGCGTGTACACGTGCTCGATCCCGAGCGGGTGCGCGACGCCGACGCGCGCGAACAGCTCACGCCCGCCGCTCTTGGTGCCCAGGTAGGCGAGCGCGGGATCGGCGCCCTGGACGGGCAGGTCGAGCTCCTTGCCGAGCGCGTACTCGAGCTCCGTGCACACGTAGGGAACGAGGTAGGCGTCCTCGTGGTCCTCGATCGCCCAGCGGATGCGAGTGAGCAGGGTCGGGCGCTCGAGCAGCTTGGCGCTGAGGGGGCGGAGCGACGGGTCGTCGGCGCTGATCATCGTCAGCCGCTCGCGGGCGCCGCGACGCAGGCGCTTGGGCAGCAGGTCGAGGTAGTAGTCGACGATCTCGTCGGCCACCGGGTTCGACGTTACGTAGACCACATGAAGGCTCGGATCGCGCAGTTTGAGCAGCAAGCAGAGCAGGCGTTCTTCGTACGCCTGTGTCTCTGCTGGGGGCTCATGGAACTTCTCGATCGTCCGGGACGGGACGACCACAACCGTCTGCGCTCTCCTCATGGCGCGCGGAAATATGACGACTGGAAGGGCGCCTTGCCACCCCTCCAAGGGATAAATATTCACACCGAGGCGTAGATTGGACGAATGGATGTAGCGGCGGCCCTGGCGACCGCGATTCTCATGTCCGCCTGCCCGGCGGAAACGCCGCCCGCGATGGCCCTCGACGGGGTCCCGCAGGTGCTGGTGGCGGGCCGTTCCTACGAGGTCGGGCTGGCGTCCACGGGGGCGGGAACGGCGGTGTCGGGCTGGACGCTCGGCGTGTTCGACCGGCTGGGGCGCGGCTGGTCGGCGGACCTGCCGTCGCTCGGGTTCCGGCAGGCGTTCAGCGTCGGCATGACGGGGGCGCCGTACGCGGTCTCGGGCGCGTACGTGGAGTCGCTGCTCGGTGGCGGGACCTGCACGCGCACGCTGTCGTTGTCGGTGCCGGTGGAGCGACGGGTGTTGGGCGTGGTCGCGTGCCGGCGGGGCGAGGTCGAGCCGCGGACGCTGACGCTGGGCTGCGACGACGCGCAGCGGGTGCGGCTGCGCGGGCTCACGTGGCGCGGCTGGAACGACGACGTGGCCGTCGGGCGCGGCGCGGGTGGCGTGCGAGTCCGGCTGTCACGGCCGCGCGAGTGCGCCGAGCTGGACGGGTTCATCTACACGCGAGCGCGCGTGGACGGCCGGACCTACCGGGTGGACTGCCCGATCACGGACTGATTCGCGGCGGCCGCGGCGAGCGCCTTGCGGACCGCGAGGATCGCCGGCGATCGGGCGGCGGCGGTCCGCGCCGCGGTGAAGATCGTCCGCTCGACCTCCCCCTCGGCGATCGGGCGCGCCGCGACCTGGGGCGTGGCGGTGGCGATCAGCACGGGCAGGATCGTCACGGCCTGGCCGGAGGCGACGAGCGCGCGCAGGATCAGGCCGTCGTCGGTGCGGTGGTGGATGTCGGGCGCGAAGTTCCCGAGCCGGTTGCAGAGGTGGTCGACGGCCGCGGCGTGGCCCGTGCCCGGCTTGCCGGCCGCCCACGCGGCGTGCTCGACGGCGGCGAGCGGGATCGGGTCCTCGGTGGCGGCGAGCGGATGGTCGACCGGTACGACCAGGTGCACGGCCTCGCGCAGCAGGTCCTCCCGGTGCACGTCGTGGTGGCGCGGGACGGGCGTCACGTCGTACTCGCTGCCGACCACCAGGTCCACCTCGCGCGAGCGCAGGTCGGCGATCCCGGGCGCCGTCTCGTACTGCACGACCTCGACGCGCAGATCCGGCGCCGCGTCCGCCAGCGTGGCGAGCGTGCCGGGCAGGAGCGCGAGCGCGGGCGTCTGCAGGAACGCGAGGCGCAGGCGGCCGCGCGGCGCGTCGCTCAGTGAGGCGAGCTCGGCGCGGACGGCTTCGTCCTGTTGGAGGGCCTGCGCGGCGTGGTCGGCCAGCCGGTGTCCGGCGGGGGTGAGCTGCAGCGTTCGCCCGACCTTGCGCAGCAGCTGCGTGCCGGCTTCGCGCTCGAGCTCGGAGAGCTGGACGGAGACGGAGGACGGGCTGTAGTCGAGCGCCTCCGCGACGGCGGCGACGGTGCCGCGGCGGGCGAGCTCGTGCAGCAGGCGCAGGCGCCGCAGCTCCATCATCGTTCGGATTCTTGCACGGGTTGCGTTCGGAAACGTTCGCTGGAAGTGAATGGCTTTGTGACCGAAGGTGAAGGGCATGGTCGTTCCGCTCCTCGCCGCTCCCACCCTGATGCTCGCCGTGACCGCCGTCGAACGCCGCGCCGGCCCGGCCGCCGCGGGGGTGATCGCGGCGGCGCCCCTGTCGATCGCGGTGATCGTGCTTGCTCTGGGTGCCGAGGGTCCCGCCGTCGCGGCGAGCGCCGGCGCGCACGTGGTCGCGCAGGTCGCGTTCGCGCTGGCCTTCGCGCTCGTGATCGTCCGGCGCGGTGCGCTCGTCGGGCTGGCCGCGGCGTCATCAGCGTTCGTGGCCGTCTCGCTGCTCGTCGCGCTCGTCCCCCTCTGGCTGGCCACCGCCACCGCGGTGCCCGTCCTCTTTTTATCGTCCTGGGAACATAAAGCCCCAGGTCCTTTATCTTCCCGGGAACCTAAACGTCCAGGACGTTAAACTTCCGGCGAGCCCGTCGACGCGCGGGTCGGCGCCGTGATCGTGTTCGGGATCGTCGGCGTGTCGCTGGTCACGGCCGACCTGCTCGGGCCGGCGGCGGCCGGGATCGTCGCCGCGTTCCCGTCGCTCAGCGCGACGTTCGCGCTGCTGGTCGCGCGGGCGCGCGGGGTGGACGCGGCGGCGTCGGCGCTCGGCGGGCTCGTCGTCGGGCTGCGCGGCTACTTCGCGTTCTGCCTGGTCGTGGCCGGCACCGGGTGGGTCGCGCTGGGCGTCTTGGCGGCCGTGGCGATGAATTGCGGACTCGGGCGCCGTCTGAGCTTGCATGGCACTTCCCGAGATCGTCACTGAGCACGAATGGCGGGCGGCGAACGCCGCGCTGAACGCGAAGGAGAAGGCCGCGACGCGGGAGCGGGACGCGCTTGCGGCTGAGCGCCGGCGTCAACCGATGACGCCGTTCGCCACGGACTTCGTGTTCAACGGCGAGCTGTCGCTGCTCGACTTGTTCGAGGGCCGGCGGCAGCTGATCCTCTATCACTTCTGGTTCCCGGAGGACGGCGAGGCCTGCGGTGGCTGCACGATGTTCACGGACCAGGTCTCCGAGCTCGCGCACCTGCACGCGCGCGATGTGTCGTTCGCGCTCGTCTCGCGCGCCTCGCAGGAGCGGATCGCGGCCTACAAGGCGCGGATGGGCTGGTCCGAGATCCCGTGGTACACGGACGAGCTCGCGTTCCAGGAGGCGTGCGGGACGACGGAGTACTTCCGGCTCCAGGTCTTCCTGCGCGACGAGGACCGCGTCTACCTGACCTACGAGACGACCTCGCGTGGGGTGGAGGCGCTGGGCTCGGTCTGGACCTTCCTCGACCTGACGCCCTTCGGGCGCCAGGAGGAGTGGGAGGACACGCCGCCTGGCCGGCCGCAGTCGCCGCCGTACCAGTGGTGGCGCAAGAAGGGCGAGTACTAGGTGAGCTTCTGACCCAGGAACAGGGTGCGGCCGGGCGGCTTCGGCTCGACCTTGAAGCCGAGGCTGGAGTAGAGCCCGATCGCGCCCGTGTTGGTCTCGTTGACGTCGAGCTCGATCCGCTTGCAGCCGCGCGCGCGGGCGCGGTCGATCGCGGTCTGGACGAGCGCCTTGCCCAGGCCGGTGCCGCGCGCGGAGTCGCGCACGTAGACGTCCTCCAGCCAGCAGTCCTCGGTGCCCGTCCAGGCGGAGAGCCGGAAGCGCAGCTGCGCGAGGCCGTCGGTGCCGGCGAGCAGGAACACCGTGTTCGGGTCCTCGAGCAGCTTCGCGGCGGTCGTCCGGAACGTCTCGTCGGACGGCGTCGTCGAGTCCCACCAGTCGCGGAAGGCAGCCAGCAGCGCGGTGACGGTCTCCAGGTCCTCAGGCCCGGCGGTGCGGATCTCCGGCACCTAGAACCCCCGGACCTTCGTGATCGCGATGTCGACGGTGGTGCTGTACTCCTGCGCGAATCGCTCGGGCGTCATCTTCAGATTGTCGAGGCCGCTCTGGTACTTCTCGACGTAGGCGGTGTGCTCGTGGGCCGGCTCGACCTCGCCGAGGACGGTCGCACGGCCGTTGAGGACGACGACGTCGCCGCCCGTCTCCGTGCCGCGGAAGTTGAGCGACACCTTCGGGTTCTCCTGCAGGGTGCGCACGCGCAGGCTGCCCGGCAGCGTGTAGATCCGGACGGTCTCGGCGCCGTCCCAGATGAACCACACCGGGTTCGGGACCGGCTGCCCGCCCGGCGTGACCGTCGTCAGCCAGACGACCTCGTCCTCGGTGAGATGCTGCGCGACTCGCTTCCCGAAGTCCGTGCTCTCGTCGATCATGCCCCGATCGTATTGAGGCGGCTACTTCCGCTTCTGCCGCGCCGTGTAGCTCTTGCCCTTGCGCACGACCTTGTTGATCTTCTTGACTTGGTCGCGCACCGTGACCGTGCCCTGCGTCACCTTCGTCACCGTGCGATCGCAGTAGTCCGTCACGAGCCACTTCGTGCCGCGCACGGTCGCCGCGCTGTATTTGCCCTGCGTGCGGAACGCGCCCTTGCCGTCGCCCCACAGCTTGCGGGTCTTCTTCTTCGCCGCCGCCGAGGACGCCGTCTTCTTGGCCTTCGTGCAGCTGAGCTGCTCGGTGAGCGTCAACGTCGTCAGCGGCCGCGCGCCCTTCGTCTGGCTGATCTTGAAGATGCCGTCGAAGAACTTCGCCTTCCCGCCCTGCCCGGCGGCCGTCAGCTCGATCGTGCCCTTGCGCGCGTCCACCTCGGTCCCGACCGGCAACAGCCCGGCGGTCTTCAGGTCCACGTACCGGTTGGTCCTCGGCAGCTTGACCTTGACCGTGCCCTTCACGGGCTCCGCGTTGACCGTGGTGCCGGCGACGGGTGTGGCCACCGGCGTGGCGGTGGGAGTCGGCGTCGGGGTGGGCGGCGGCTGCTGCGGCGGGGCCGTCGAGTTCAGGAACGACATGAAGCCGTTGAGCGTGTCCGACGTGACCACGAGGTCCGGCTGCCCGTCCCGGTTGAAGTCCGCGGTCGCAGGGAAGTACGCGCGTTCGAGCGGCAGCGACGTGTCCAGCGTGGTCCCGCCGGACAGGACCGTCACGACGCCGGCCGCGTTGCCGGTGACCGCGATGTCGGGAGTGCCGTTTCTGTCGAAGTCCGCGGTCGCCATCCCGAGCGGCCCCGCGGGGATGGGCACGATCGGGCCCGCGTCGAAGCCGTTGTTGGCCGCGTTCCGATACAGGAGCGTCACCGTGCTCGGGTCGCCGCCGCGCGTGCTGACGGCGACGTCGGTGCGGCCGTCACGGTTGAAGTCCGCGGCCACGACGCCGCTCGGCGTCGCGCCCACAGGGACCGTCGTCTCGGTCGTGAACGCCGTGCGGCCGGGGTTGCGGAGCAGGATCGACACGCTGTTGGAAGCCTCGTTCGCGACCGCCACGTCGAGGGCGCCGTCGGCGTTGAAGTCGGCGAGCGTGAGCTGACGCGCGCTCGAGCCGACCGTCGTGATCTCCTGGTTGGAGAACGTCCCGTCGCCCTGCCCGCGGAGGACGTTGAGGCCCTGGCTGCTGAAGTTCGTGGCCACGAGGTCGACGAACCCGTCGCCATTGACCTCGCCGACGGCGATCGCGCTCCCCTGGCCGCTGAGCCCGACGGATTGTCCGACGGTGAACCCGCCCGCTGGGTTACGCAGGAAGATCAGCACCGAGTTGAAGACGAAGTTCGCCACCGCGATGTCGTTCAGGCCGTCACGGTTGAAGTCGGCGGACACGCCGAAGTTCGGGCCGGAACCGACGCCGGTGCTGTACGGCGATCCCGCTTCCTGCACAAAGCCACCGGTGGGCTGGCGCAGATACACGTTCATCGTGCTGCCCGTGCCATTGATCACGGCCACGTCCGGGAACCCGTCGCCATTGAAGTCGTTCGCGACGACGCCGTACGCGGCGTTGCCGGCGGGGAACGGAGAGCCGAGCTCGGTCGTGAAGACGCTCGCGGAGGCGCTCGCGGGAAGCGCCAGCACAACGACGGCGGACAGCAGCAGACGCTTCATCGGTCGATTCTCTCGCATCCTGAGTGAGGACTAGCCTGGTCGAATGGACGAGGCGCAGATGGAACAGTCGGAATACGGACGAGTTGCGGCGACCGAAGGCTGGTTCACGGTCAACGTCAGGGATTCGGCCTGGGTGCGTAGCGAGTACTTCGGCGACGCGTGCATCTTCGAGGGCGGCGTCGGCTTCCCGCAGATCGGCTACACGCTCTGCGTCCTCCAGCCCGGCCAGCCGAACGGCATGTACCACCGCGAGGGCAACCAGGAGGACTTCCTCGTGCTGCAGGGCGAGTGCCTGCTGATCGTCGAGGGCCAGGAGCGCCGACTGCAGGCCTGGGACTTCTTCCACTCGCCGCCGGGTTGCGACCACATCCTCGTCGGCGCGGGCGACGGTCCGTGCCTCGTGTTCGCGATCGGCGCGCGCGTGAACGGCGACGAGACGCTCTACGTGCGTGACGAGACGGCGCTCAAGCACGGCGCGGGTCCGGAGCAGGACACGCCGGACAACAAGGTCGCGTACGCGCCGTTCCCGAAGTGGGTCAGCGGCCCGCCGGAGTCGTTCGCCGGGCTGCCGTTCGCCTAGCTCGATGCACCAGTTGTCGGCACGCTGACCTCGGAACGCCCACGACGGGGGAGAGAATCCCTGGAGATCGCCTATAGGGCACATGCGATCGCTTGCAGCGAGCCCCGTTGGCCAAGACATTGAGCCGGGAGACGATCCGAGTTGAGACCGGTTCACACTGTTGTCGCTACCGCCTTGGCGCTGGCGAGCTTTTTCGTCGCGGCCAGCCCTGGGCACGCTGACACCTACTGGGTTCGACAATGCGTCGGTGGACAGACGAGTCCGGCGTTCTGGGCGCCTGTCTCCGGAGCCGCTCCAGTCACGGGGGTGTTCTACGCCACGAACGCGTGCGATGTGACCAATGGCGGCGTCTTCGGGTTCATCGTCCAAGGTCCCGTCCGCGAGTACTCGACGCTCCCCCAAGGCACGCAGGTCGCGCTGCAGTTCACGGCGCCGGACTCGACCTGGGTCGCGGGCGTCGCGGCGACGGCCTATTCACAAGCGGGACCGGTCGGCCGTCAGTTCGCGGCACAGCTGTGGAACCCGGACACCGGCTCCACCCTCGCCCAGCTGGCGGCGACGGCGGTGCCAGCGTGGATCCCGTTCGAAGTGGCGTTCACGCCGAGCATTCGTGTCGCGGCGGGGCTGCGGTGTCTGAACCCGTCCGGTTGCTTGATCGGCAACCTGGCCGTCGGACCGAGCATGTCCGAGCGCATGCATCTGAGGGAAGTCAGGTTCGGGATCGAGGATCCCGACCCGCCGGTCATTTCCGGAAGTGCAACTACCTCGCCAGAGTGGCGTTCGAGCGGGACGGACAACTTCGACTTCGCTGCGACAGACAACATCGGGATCCAGGAACTGCGCATTCGAGTCGATGGCATTGATGCCGCCGCGTCGCGCATCCCCTGCTACGACGCTGCGTCGAACGTCGAGTCTCGCCCATGCGCCGGATTCAACTCCACGGCAAAAGCGGTTGTGCAGCTGGCTGCTCTGTCGAACGGACGACACGTGGTCACGGTCGAGGCGCGCGACCCCGGCGGGCTCGCGACAACACGGACCTAGGTCATCCGCGTCGATCGAGCAGCGCCCGGGGCGCCTCGTGAGCTCGGACTGACCGCCAGCGACGGTTGGCGTCGCGACAACCGATTCGAGATCACATGGGCCAGACCTCCAGAGAGCGATGAAGCATCGCCCTTGGCCGGCAACGAGTACGAGTTTTGCCCCTCGACGAACTCGGCGTACGACAGCGCAGGGTGCGTTCGGACAAGGAGCAGCTTCGACGCCACCCGCGCAAAAGACGACGTGAGTGTTCCCGCTGAGGGAGCGTGGCGGCTGCGTGTCGCGCACCGCGATGCGGCTGCCAACACCGACCTTGCCAACTCGACGTCACCGGGGCCGCTGAGATTCGACGCTACGCCTCCATCAGGGGAGTTCGAGCCGTTCGATCCTCGCGACCCCTCTCGGATTTGGCTGCGGGCGTCGGACGCGACGTCCGGCGTGGCGCGAGTGGAGATCGAGGCCCGGAGCGACGGGGAGACGGCGTGGCACACGCTCAAAGTCGACGGGGATGCCGGAAGCTATTCGGCCGTGCTCGACGATGCGCTGTACCCGCGCGGAAGCTACGAGGTGCGCGCTCGCGTGTTCGATCGTGCCGAGAACGAGCGCTCGATCATGCAAACGGCTCAGGGCACGCCGCTGCGCGTCGCGTTGCCGGTGCGGGTCGAGACGCGGATGGACGCCGGACGTGCCACGAAGATTCGTACGAACAAGCGCGGCAAGCCGAAGTACAAGCAGGTGCTGGACGCGCGGCCGGTGGTCGCGTTCGGGCGGACCACGACGGTCTCGGGGAAGGTGACGGACCCGGCCGGCAATCCGCGGGCGGGCGTGGTCGTCGACGTGCTCGAGCGCGTGGACGCTCCGGCACGGCCGTGGCAGGCGATCGGGACCGTCCAGACGAACGCCGCCGGGATGTTTACGTTCAAGGTGTCCAAGGGCGCTTCGTGGACGCTCCGGTTCAGCTACGGCGGGAGCCCGACGACGCAACCCGCGAGCAAGGAGGTCGAGCTGCGGGTGCGGGCAGCGGCGACGATCGCTCCGGACCGGCGCGTGCGGCGCAATGGCGATGAGGTCGTGTTCAGGGGACGCGTCCGTTCGGGGCCGGTCCCCGAGGCGGGCAAGCTCGTCACGCTCCAGGCGCTCACGCGGCGGGGATGGACGACGTTCGGCAATGCGCGAGCGAGGGCCAAAGACGGACGGTGGAGCTACCGGTACCGGTTCACCGGCACGACCGTTCGCTCTCGGTACACGTTCCGCGTCGTGGTGCCGGCGGAATCCGGATATCCATATGCGCGAGGGGCGTCGAAGACGACGCGGGTGATCGTGAACCCCTGACGGAGCGCGTTGATCTGGCCAACAGGTTCCGCTGCGATCATCGGACCTATGGACGACGACACGCCGAAGAGCTTCGAGGACGCGCTGCGCGAGATCGCCGACGAGGTGCAGCGCGGTTTCCAGCGCTTCCAGGCCGGTGACTTCGAGGACGTCGCGCGCACGTACGGCGTCGATGCGGACCGCGCGAAGCAGTTCGTGGACAACGCGGGTGAGTGGCTGCGCGCCCAGGCCGAGAACCTTGGTGGGATGCCGGGCACGCCGTCCGCGCCGACTCCGGCGTCGAGCCCGGGTCAGTCGCAGCCGGCGGGCAACTGGACGGACCCGCTGAGCGGGGCCGGGCCGGACCCGTTGGACCGGCCGACCGACGAGCAGGGCCGCGCGCTCGCCGCGCTGGACTCCGGGCGCTGGACGATCGAACCCGGCACGTCGATGCTGACGTCGCACGGGGAGGGTCCCGGTCCGCGCGACGCGCTCGGGCTGGTGCGCGAGCTGCGCGTGCGGGACTGGATCGACGCCGAGGGCGAAGTGACGATGGTCGGCGCGGCCGCGCTGCGGCGCTGGCTGGACGCCTGACGCTGAGTCGGCCCGCCGCACACGTGGCGGGCCGGCAGCACTCCTAGCGGGCGGGCTTGCCCGTCTCCTTGGGCTTGTCCTTGTCGCGGCCGTTGGCGTTGCCGCGCGGAGCTTCGTCGCGCTTGCCCCGCGGGGCGTCGTCGGACTTGCCGCGCGGACGGTCGGTCACCGGCTTCGGCGGCGCGGGATGGTGCGGCTTGCCCGGCTTCGGCTTGTGCGGCTTCGGCTTCTTGGCCTTGGGCGTGTTGAGCTCGGCGCAAAGCACGAGCTCGCCCGGCGCGCCGTTCGCGCCCGCGCGGAACACGCCGACGAAGTAGCGCTGCGTCTTGTCGACGCTGAACGACTTCGAGCGCGCGGTGGCGTTGCCCACGCCGGAGCGCGAGGTCCGCAGCGTGCGGTACTTCCAGCCCGGCACATCGGTCCCGGCCGGAGCGTCCGCGGCGCACGCCGACGGCGCCGACTGGAGCCGGTAGACGTACGTGGTCCGCGACGCGAGCCGGCGCACGTGCACGCTGAGCTTGTCCTCCCGCTTGCCGTCGACCAGCTGGACCTTGCCGAACTTGCCCGTGACGTAGTCGCCGTCGGCGCCGGCGTACTCGAACGTCCCCTTGTAGACCTTGGCTTTCGAGGGCTTGGGCTTGGCGAGCGCCGCCCCCGGCGCGGCGAGCACCGAGCCCGCCGCGAGCAACGCGATCAATCGGTTCATGTGACCGGCAACGTGAGGTCCGCGGGTCGGTTGGGTTCAATATGTCAACGACGATGGACACCGCCCCGGTACGGATCGACAAGTGGTTGTGGGCCGCACGGCTCGTGAAGACGCGCGCGCTGGCCGTGGACGCCATCCGCGGCGGGCGCGTGAAGGTCAACGGCGCGCCCGCGAAGCCGAGCAAGGACATCAAGCCCGGCGACGAGATCGAGTTCAGCCAGGGCGTGATCCGGCTCACCGCGCGCGTCAACGGCACCGCGGAACGGCGGCTGCCGGCCTCCGGGGCCGTCCAGCTCTACACGGAGACCGAGGAGAGCCGGACGCAGCGTGAGGCCCGGCTCGCCGAGATGAAGATGACCCGGCCGCAGGGGGTCGACCGCAACGCGCGGCCGACCAAGCGCGACCGCCGGCAGTTCGACCGACTACGCGGCCGCGACGACGACTAGGGGTGCCCGAGCAGGGGACGCTCTGACACGTTCTCCCCTGGTCGGGTGGGCCCCCGTGGGTTTTCTCCTACGGCGGGAGTCGCACGCCGGTGCGCGCCACGCGGAACCAGCGCGCCGCGAACGGCTCCAGCTGCAGCGTCGCCGGCAGATCGCACGACGCGTCCCCGAACAGATCCACCAGCGCCTCGCCGTCCTCGACCGGCAACGCGACCGTCGCCGGCTTGCCGGACAGCTCGTGCACGGCGACGATCGTCGCGTCCTCCCAATCCACGCGATGGGCGAACACGGACTCCACGTCCACGTCGAGCACGGTCAACGCCCCGAAGCCCAGCTCCGGGCACTCGCGCCGGCGCCGGATGAGCCGCTCGAACCAGTTCAGCAGCGACCCCGGGTCGCGCCGCTGGTCGGTCACGTTCACCCGCTCGGGCCCGAACGCGCCCTCGACCATCGGCCGGCGCGACTCCACACCGGGCAGCGTGAAGCCACCGTCGCGGGCCCACTGCATCGGCGCCCGCACCGCGTAGCGACCTTCGATCTCGAGGTTCTCGGCCATCCCGATCTCCTCGCCGTAGAACAGCACCGGCGTGCCGGGGAGCGAGAACGCGAGCGAGTACATCATCCGCACCGCGCGCTCGTCGCCGTCGAGCATCGTCGGCAGCCGCCGCCGCAGCCCGCGACCGTACAGCTGCAGCGACTCGTCCGCGCCGAAGCGCGCGAACACCTCCGCGCGCTCGTCATCGCTCAACTTGTCCAGCGAGAGCTCGTCGTGGTTGCGTACGAACCGGCCGAGCGAAGCGGCCCACGGCACCTCGGGGTACGAGCGCAGCACGCGCGCGAGCGGCTCCGCCGAACCGCGCGCCAGCGCCAGGTACAGCGCCTGGTTGCCGATGAAGTCGAGGACCATGTGCAGCTCGTCGCCGTCCTCGTCGCCGAGGAACTTGCGCACGTCCTTCGGCGGCAGGTTGACCTCGCCGAGCAGGACCGCGTCGCCGACCCGCCGGTTCACGTACGCCCGCAGGTCGCGCACGATCTGGTGCGGATCGTCCAGCGCCCCCTCGATCAGGAACGGCACGGCGTCCACGCGGAACCCCGACAGCCCCTGCTGGAGCCAGAACCCCATCACCTGCGCGAGCTCGTCGCGCACGGCGGGGTTCGCGAGGTTCAGGTCGGGCTGGTGCTTGTAGAAGCGGTGCTGGTAGTACTGGCCGGCCTTGCGGTCGTACGTCCAGTTGGACGTCTCCTGGTCGGGGAAGACCAGGTCGCCCGGCTTCTCCGGCGGCTTCTCGTCCACCCACACGTAGAAGTCGCGGTAGGGGGAATCCGGTGAGGACCGCGCCGCCTGGAACCACGGGTGCTGATCGGACGTGTGGTTCATGACGAAGTCGACGATCACGCGGATGCCGCGGTCCCGGCACGTGCGCACCAGCTCGGCGAAGTCGCCGAGGGTCCCCAGGGCGGGATCGACCGCGTAGAAGTCGGTGATGTCGTAGCCGTCGTCGCGGTTGGGGGAGGGGTAGAACGGCATCAGCCACAGCACGCTGATGCCGAGCCCGGCGAGGTAGTCGACGCGCTCGGTCAGCCCGAGCAGGTCGCCGCAGCCGTCGCCGTCGGCGTCGTAGAACATCTCGACGTCGAGGCAGTACACGACGGCGTTCTTCCACCACAGATCGCTGGAGACCTTGACGCTCATAGGGCAGGCAGCACCTTCGAGCCGAACGCGTCGATGAACGGGTCCAGGTCCTGGCCGACGTGGTGGATCGCGATGTCGGTGAAGCCGAGCGCCGCGAACTCCTGCAGCCACGCCACGTGCTGCCCCAGATCGGACGAGACCAGCACGCTCTTGTGCACGTCCTCGGGGCGCACGTGCGCCGCCGCGGCGTCGAACGCCTCGGGCGTGTCGAGGTCCCAGCACACGGGCGGGTCGAACAGGTTCGTGCGCCACTGGTCATAGGCGATCGCGAGCGCCTCCTCGTCGGTCGGCGCCCAGCTCACGTGCACCTGCAACACCCGCCGGCCGTCCGTGCGCCCGAACGCGTCCAGCATCCGCCGCAGGTGGTCGATCGGCGCGTTGACGGTCGCGAACCCGTCCGCCCACTCAGAGCCCCACGCCGCGGTCTTCTCGCTCACGGCCGCGACGAGCAGCTCCGGCGGCGTCGCCGGCAAGGTCCACAGCCGAGCGCGGTCCACGACCACGTGCCCGGAGTGCGAGACCTCCTCGCCCGCGAACAGCGCCCGCATCACGTCCACGCACTCACGCAGCCGCGCGTTGCGGTCGGCCTTGTCCGGCCAGCGCCCGCCGGTGATGTGCTCGTTGGACGCCTCGCCCGAGCCCAGCGCGACCCACAGCCGCTCCGGGAACATCTCGCTCAGCGAGGCGGCCGCCTGCGCGATGATCGCCGGGTGATAGCGCTGTCCCGGCGCGTTGACGACGCCGAACGGCAGCGAGGTCGAGGCGAGCGCGGCGCCGAGGAACGACCACGCGAACCCGGACTCGCCCTGACGCACGCTCCACGGCGCGAAGTGGTCGGACGACATGCCGCCCGTGAATCCGGCCTGCTCGGCGTGGACGATCGACTTCAAGAGCCGTGATGGCGGGATCTGCTCGTGCGAGCAGTGGAGGGCAATCCGGGGCACGCACGCTCACTACCCGCTCACACAGCGAGGGAACGTTAGGGTGCGCGCCGTGATCATCCGGGAGGCCCAGCCGGGCGACATCGAACCCGCGCTGGCGGCCATGAGCGAAGCCTTCGGCCTGCAGCTGCGCGCGCCCACCGTCCACACGCTCGTCGCGGCCTCGCCCGACGGCGTGCTGCTCGTGGCCGAGGAGGACGGAGCCGTCGTCGGCACGGCGGCCTCCGTCGGCTTCGGCCCGACCGCCTGGCTCGGCGGCGTCACCGTCGCCCCGCAGGCGCGCGGCAACGGCCTCGGCCGGCAGCTCACGGAAGCCGCGATCGACGCCCTCGGCGAGCGCGAGACGATCCTGCTGCTCGCGACGCCGATGGGCCAACCCGTCTACGAGAAGCTGGGCTTCGAGGTCGAAGGCACCTACCGCGTGTTCAGCTCCGGGAGCCGACGGCCGGAGAAGACGGTCGAGCTGCGCGACGTCACGCCCGACGACCACGACGCGATCCGCGCGCTCGACCGCCGCGCCACCGGCGAGGACCGGTCACTCGCCATCGACGCCTCCCTCGAGGGCGCGAAGGCGACGCCGGACCTGAAGGCGGTCGCGCTCAACCCGCCGTGGCCGGCGCTCCCGATCATCGGGGACCCGCAGGCCGCCACCACGCTGCTCACGTCGCTGATCGAACCGGGCCTGCGGATCGCCGTCCCCGACGAGAACACCGATGCCGTGAACCTCCTGCGCCTGCTCGGCCGCGAGCAGCGCACGGTGGCGCGCATGCGCCGCGGTCCGGCCGTCGACTGGCGGCCGGACGAGGTCTGGGGCGTCTTCAGCCTCTTCTTCGGCTAGCTGGTGGTCGTCGGCTCGGCGGGCGCGGGTTCTTCCTCGCGCTGCGCCGACGCCGGGCGCTGCAGGAGCGAGCCGACGTCCGGCGCGGACTCCTCGGCCGGCTCGCGGCGGACGGTCAGCAGCCGCTCGCCGCCGAAGCGCACCATCGCGACCGTGTAGGCGAACACCGGCACCTCGTGCCGGGTCGCGAGCCAGTCGATCGTGGTCAGCGCGCGCGGGTCGTAGCCGCCGGCGACCAGCACCAGCGACGGCGACTCGTGGCCGTTGGCGCTCTCGAGCGTCGCGTCGATCTCGTGCAGACGCTCCTTGTCCCACGACGCGACGTCCGCGGCGGCGCCCAGCGCGCGCCCGAGCTGCCACTCGACGGTGTCCCCGGTCACGAGGATCACGACGACGCGGTCGTTGGGCTCGTCGTAGCCGAGCAGGTCCACGTACGGGACGGGCTCGCGGGCGATCAGGCGGATCCCGCTCAGGCCCAGCTCGGCCGAGAACGCGTCCCACGAGGCCGTGATCAGGCCGAGCAGCTCCTCGCGATCCGGGGGACTCTCCACGAGCCCGGAGGCCTGCGGCGCTACAAGCGTCCCGGAGTTCTCATCGATGCGCAGCACGGCGTTCACAGCCTCCTAGGCAAGGTCGGGACCCCGAAGCCTAACCGAGCACGACAGGCTCGCCGAGCACGATGCGCCCGGCCTCGACCACGCGGGCCTCGATCCCCGGACCGTCGGCGCGGGAAGCGACGAGCTTGAGGCGCACGCCGTCGCGGAAGATCAGGTCCGCGCCGGCCCAGCCGCCGCGGGCGGGAAGCTCGAGCGCGAGCTGCACGTTGACGCCCGCGAACGCCCGGTCGAGCTCGTGCCTGACCGTGGTGAGGATCACGCCGCGGGTGGCGTCGAGGTCGCGCACGAGCTCGATCGACCGGCCCAGAGAACGCTCGAGCGCGTGCGCGAGCCGCGGGTCGCCCCAGCGGTACGTGCGGTCGCCCGGGCCGTGCAGGACCGGGAACGGCGGGGCGTTGTAGGTCTGGATCGCGCCGTCGGGGTTGAACGGGAACGTCGCGCGCCACTCGGCGAGCTCCGGCAGGTCGTGGACGGACAGCTGCCCTTCGGGCCCCGCGGCGAAGTGCTGGCGGTCCCCGGCGAGGCCGCGCGCGTCGATCTGGGACGAGCGCAGCGGCTCACCGCCCATTCCGAGCACGGGGAACCGCCAGAGCGCTTGCACGAACCCGCCGGACATCGCGGGCGAGAACGGTAACGTGCGGACGCGTGCTGCCCCGCGCCGAAGCCGTCCGCACGCTCACCCGCGAGCCGTTCGACGTGCTCGTCATCGGCGGCGGGATCACGGGCGCGGGCGTCGCGCTCGACGCCGCCACGCGCGGCTACTCGGTCGCGCTGATCGAACGCAACGACTACGCGAGCGGCACGAGCTCGCGTTCCTCCAAGCTCGTCCACGGCGGCCTGCGCTACCTGCAGAACTTCGATCTCGGGCTCGTCCGGGAGGCGCTGCTCGAGCGCCAGATCAACGTCAACATCGCGCCGTACCTGACGCGCCCGCTGCGCCTGATCGTGCCCGGGTTCGAGGGCCAGCGGCTGGATCGCGTCGTCGGGCTCGGGCTCAACGCGTACGACGTGATGTCGGTCGACCGCATCCGTCGGCGCCGCCGGCGTGGGGGCGACGAGTCCGACTGGAGCCCGGCCCGGCACCGGATCATCAGCGGCGAAGAGGTGATCGAGCGGATCCCGGCGCTCGCCAACCGCGCGCCCACGAGCGGCTACCTCTTCTACGACTGCCAGACCGACGACTCGCGGCTCGTCCTGACCGTCCTGGCCGAGGCCGAGCGCTTCGGCGTCGTCGCCGCGAACCGGCTGGAGGCGCTGGGCCTGATCGACGCGGGCGGCCGCGCGGCCGGCGCGCGCGTGCGCGACAAGGAGTCCGGCGACGAGCTGGAGATCCGCGCGACCACGGTCGTCAACGCCACCGGCGTGTGGGCCGACCGGCTGCGCCCCGCGGAGCTCTACGACGAGGCCGAGGTGCCCGTGATCCGGCCCAGCCGCGGCACGCACATCGTCGTCGACGCCGAGAAGCTGCCGATGCACGGCGCGGGCGCGATCGTCCCCGCCGGCTCCGGGCGGACGATCTTCGTGCTGCCGTGGCTCGGCCAGACGCTGATCGGCACGACGGACACCGACCACGGCGGCGACGTCGTCCACGTCCGGCCCGCCGAGGAGGACATCAACTACCTGCTGGACGCCGTCAACGCGTTCTTCGGCACCGACCTGGAGCCGGATGACCTCGCGGGCGCGTACGCGGGCGTGCGCCCGCTGATCTCGACCGGCGACAGCGGCAAGTCGGTCGACATCTCGCGCAAGGCGGAGCTGTACGAGACCTCGAGCGGGATGATCACGATCACCGGCGGCAAGCTCACCACCTGGCGGCGGATGGCCAAGCAGACGGTCGACCGGATCGTCGAGCGCGACGGCAACGACGCGCGCTGCATCACGCACGAGCTGCCGCTGGGCATGGCCGTCGCGTCGAGCGATCTCGTCGCCGCGCCGGAGTGGGCCCGGGCTCAGCTCGCGGGCCGCTACGGCCATCTCGCGCACGACGTGCTCGCCGTTGCGCCGTCGCTGGCGGAGGCGATCGTGCCCGGCCGCCCGGACCTGCTGGCGGAGGTCGTCTACGCCGCGCGGCGCGAGCAGGCGCGCACGGTCGGGGATGTGCTGCTGCGCCGCACGCGGCTCGCGCTCACCGCCGCCCGCGCGCTCACCCCGCCCGTGGTCGCGCGCGTCGCGGACGTGCTCGGCGACGAGCTCGGCTGGGACGAATCCCGCCGCGCGCGCGAGATCGAGGCGTTCGCCCTCGAGTCGCGCGAAGAAGGCATCCTCCCGGCACCGTAAGTTTCAAGCACCGCTGGTGCTGCCGCGCGGGGTCGCGAAACTTATTGGGCCGAGCCCGAAGGGCGAGTGCCACCGTAACTTTCTGGCGTCCCGCCGGTTGAGACCGGGCGGAGTCCCCGACCTGGAGCTGTCTTGCCCCGCCGCCTCATCGTCCTGCTGCTGATGCTGCTCGTGTTCCCCGCCACCGCGCGGGCGGACTGGTTCCCCGCTGCCGCGATCGACGGGCCCAACGCCGACGTCGTCGCGGTCGGCAACGTCGACGTCGCCCGGGACGGCACCGGGGCCGTCGCGTACCTGCGCAAGGACGGCGGCTTCACGCACGCGTTCGTCTCGCGGATCGTCGGCGGTGGTTGGCGCGCCCCCGAGCGGGTCGACCCGGCCACCGGTGAGGCGACCGAGGTCAAGGTCGCGGTCGGCGAGGGCAACCGGATCGTCGTTGCGTGGGTGGCTGACGGGATCGTCTACGCGAACGTCGCTCAGGGCGGGACCCCGGAGCCCGGTGGCTTCGTCGGCCACACGCAGCTCAGTGGACCGAACGCGAAGTCGGTCGACATCGATCTCGGCATCAATGGCGCCGCATACGTGACCTGGGAGCAGGACGGCAACGTCATCGCCGCGCGTCTGCAGGACACGACGTGGAGCTGGGTGCCCACCCCGCTCGACGGCGACCCCAACGCGGTTGCCGGCACGGGCGTGCTGCGCCCGAAGGTCGCCGTCAGCGCCGAGGGCTACGCGGTCATCACCTGGGGCGAGGTCGGGCCGGCCGGCACGCGCGTGTGGGCACGCCGCGTGACGGGCCTGACGCTGTCCGCGGTGCCGCAGATCCTCAACCTCCCCGAGGGCGGCAACGCCGACTCGCCCGAGATCGACATCGAGGAGGACGGCTCGTTCGCCTGGGTGGTGTTCCGCCAGGACATCGCGGGCGGGTCGCGCACGATCGGCCGCCGCCTGGTCGGCTCCCTGTTCGAGGCGCCGGAGACGTTCGACGGCGGACTGTCCTCGGACGAGCCTCGAGTGGACATCAACGGTGACGGCGTCGGCTTCGGCGTCGCCCAGGGCAATGGCGGGGCGCTCGCGCTCGGCGCCTGGCTCTTCCGCGACCACTTCCAGCCCTCGATGGGCCTCGCGAGCGGCCCGAGCGCGACGCCGACCCGGCCGGACGTCTCCGCGTCCGACCGCGGTGACGTCGCGGTGGCGTGGCGGACCGGCGAGCTTGGCGGCACGATCGCCCGCGCCCGCTACAAGGACGAGGCGTCGACCGCGGTCGGCCCCGAGTTCACGGTCTCCAACCCGGCGCTCGGCCCGGTCGTCGATCCCGGCGTCAGCATCAGTGGCGACCGTGTCGGCGACTTCGCCGTGGCCATGGTCCAGGGCACCCCGGGGGCGTACACGCTGACCGGCGCGGTGTTCGACCGCGCGCCGGGCGCCCCGTTCATCGAAGAGACCACGACCTACAAGCGCAAGACGCGCCCGGACCTGCGCTGGCGCGCCGGCATCGAGCTGTGGGGCGCGCAGCGCTTCCGCGTCTACGTCGACAACGTCGTGATCGGTGAGACCACGAGCGAGACGCTCACGCCGCGCGTGCCGCTCACCACCGGCAAGCACACGTGGCAGGTCGAGGCGGTCGACGTGCGCGGGCAGACGAGCCGCAGCCGTGTGCGGACCCTGCGCATCGACGCGCTCGCCCCGACGCTCAGCGTGAAGGTGACCGGCAAGCGCGCGGCGGGCCAGAACCTCAAGGTCACGGTGCGCGCGACGGACACCGGCGGCGCGGGCCTGGACCACATCACCGTCGACTACGGCGACAAGTCGGCCAAGTCCGACAAGGCCACGACGCGCCACAAGTACAAGCGGGGCACGTTCCGCCTGAAGGTCGCGGCCGTGGACAAGGCGGGCAACGTCACCCGCAAGGAAGTCAGGCTCCGGATCAAGAAGAAGTGATCCTGCAGGCGGGCACCCGACGGCTGGAGCTCGGCGCCCGCCCGCTGCTGATGGGCATCCTCAACGCCACCCCGGACTCGTTCTCGGAGGAGCGTGGGGAGGAGCCGCCGTCCGCGCGCGTGGCGCGCGGCCGGGCGTTGATCGCGGCCGGCGCGGATCTGCTCGACATCGGCGGGGAGTCCGCGCGCGGGGATCGGCCGGCGGTGTCGGTCGAGGAGGAGATCGACCGGGTCTGCACACTGATCGCGTCCCTCGCGGGTGACGCGCTGATCTCCGTCGACACCTACAAGCCCGAGGTCGCGGAGGCCGCGATCGCGGCGGGCGCGTCGATCGTCAACGACGTCTCGGGCCTGCGGGACCCGCGGCTCGCCGAGGTGTGCGCGGCCAGCGGCGCCGGGCTGGTGCTCATGCACACGGCCGTCGCGCCGAAGGGCACGTTGCTCGACCCGGCCACCTACACGGACGTCGTGGAGGAGGTCGTCGCGTTTCTGACGGAGCGGATGGCGGTGGCGCGCGCGGCGGGGGTCGCCGAGGAGCAGCTCGTCCTGGACCCCGGCCCCGACTTCGCCAAGACGCCCGCGCAGACGGTCGCGATCCTCCGCCGGCTGGACGCCGTGGCCGCGCTGGGACGCCCGATCCTGCTCGCCGCCTCGCGTAAGGACTTCGTCGGCGCTATCACCGCGCGCCCGCCCGCAGAGCGCGATCCGGGCACGTTGGCCGCGCTCGGACACGGGGTCGAGCACGGCGCTTCGATCCTGCGCGTGCACGACGTCGCCGGGGCGCGCGACTACTTCGACGTGCGTGCGGTTCTGCGCGGCGAGCGCGTGCTCGCGCCGCTCGAGGGCTTGTCGCCGGAGCGTTATCCGGACGGTGTCCCCGCGCATCTCTCGCTAGGCTGAGCCTCGATCCCGACCGCCCGGCGCTGAACCCAACGCGCCGGGACGCCTACCGATCCGAGGAGATCTATGCCTACCGTCCTGGACCGCTCCGCTCTGGAGCAAAGCCCGCTCGCCGATCTGCACGTGCTGGCGAACGAGCTCGGCGTCGACGGCTTCCGCCGCCTGCGCAAGCCCGACCTCGTCGACGCGATCCTCGCCCGCCAGGGTGGGGAGCCGGTCGTTGAAGCCGACGAGACGCCCGAGGCCGTCGACGCGCCGACCGCGACCGCGAACGGGAACGACGACGAGCCCAAGCGCTCGCGCCGTGGCCGCCGCGGTGGCCGTGGCCGCCGTCGCGACGAGGAGGAGAACGGCTCCGCCGACTCCGGCCGTGACCGCGACTCCGGCCGTGACCGTGACCGTGAGCCCGTCGCCGAGGACCGCTCGTCCGACGACAAGATCGCGGAGGGCACCGTCGAGCTGCTCGCCAACGGCTCCGGCTTCCTGCGCGTGCTCGGCACGCAGGCGTCCGACGACGACATCTACATCTCCGCCGCCCAGGTCAAGCGCTGCGAGCTGGTCTCGGGCGACAAGATCGCCGGCCCGGTGCGCGCCGCGCGCCGCTCGGAGCGCTTCCCGTCGCTCGTCCGCGTGGACACCATCAACGGCCGCCCGGCCGACGAGGTCGCCGAGGGCACCCGCTTCGAGGACCTCGCCGTCGCGTGGCCGGACGAGCGGATCGCGCTCGGCTCCGACGACCCGACGGTCACCGCGATCGAGTGGCTGACGCCGTTCGGCAAGGGCTCGCGCGTCGTCATCGCCGGCCCGTCGCGCTCGGGCAAGACCGAGGCGCTGCGTCGCCTGGCCACCGCGCTCGTCGCGCAGGAGGGCCTCGAGGTCAGCGTGCTGCTCACGGGCGTGCGCCCGGAGGAGGCCGCGGACTGGGCCGTCGAGCCGAGCACGGTGCTCACGTTCGCCTCGTCCGCCGACGCGCAGGCGCAGGCCGTCGAGCAGGCGGTCGAGACCGGCCGTCGCGTCGCCGCTCGCGGTGGGGACGCCGTCCTGCTGATCGACGGCTTCGAGTACCTCCCGGCGACCGCCGCCCGGCGCGCGCTGGCCGCGGCCCGCAACCTCGCCGGCGGCGGCTCGCTGACGATCGTCGCCACCTCGCCGGCCCCGGTCGGCGGCGAGACGACCCTCGTCGCGCTGGACCGCTCGCTCGCCGCGCTGGGCACGTTCCCGTCCCTGTCGCTCGCCGACTCGGGCGTGCTGCGGGCGGAGCTGCTGGTCGGCCAGGCGGGCGTGGACGCGATCCGCGCCGCGACCGCGGGCGGCGAGTTCGTCGCCCCGAAGCCGGCGGCCAAGCCGAAGCCGAAGGGTGGGGCGAGCAAGCCGAAGCCCGAGCCGAAGGCCAAGCCCGAGCCCAAGGCCAAGCCGGAGGCGAAGGCCAAGCCGAAGGCGAAGCCCGCGCCGGAGCCCGTCGTCGAGGCGGCTGCGGCCGTCGAGGCCGTCGCGAAGCCCGCCGCCGCGCCGAAGCGCAAGCCGGCCGCCGCGAAGAAGCCGGCGGCGACCAAGACCGCCGCCGCGAAGAAGCCGGCCGCCGCCAAGAAGCCGGCGGCCAAGGCGGCCGCGACCAAGACGGCGGCGAAGAAGCCCGCCGGCGCGCGCAAGCCCGCTGCGGCGAAGACCGCTGCCGCCAAGAAGCCGGCGGCCACGACCGCCAAGCGCAAGCCGGCGGCTCGCAAGAAGCCCGCCGCTTCCTAGAACGTCCCGTGTGCGCGGGGGCCTTCGGGCCCCCGCGGCGCGTCTCTAGTGGCGCGGGCCGTACGCGACCCGGCGCCAGCTCGGCTCCGGGGAGAGCTCGATCGGCTCACGATCGCGCTCGGGCTGGACGTAGCCGAAGGTGTGCGTCGCGTCGTCGAAGACCACGTCGAGCTCGCCTTCCTTCACGCGCTGGTCCAGCCAGGCGGAGCGGAACACGAGCCGGCGCAGCCAGTGCACCAGCGAGCGGTCCGCGGGGCCGACGAGGTCTGGCCAGCAGTCGTTGACGTGCTCCCCGAGGCCAGAAGCGGGGTCGACGACCTCACCGTTGACCGTGAGGTTCACGAGGTCCTCGAGCTCTGTGTCCTCGAGCGGGTAGCCGACGAAGCCCAGCTTGCGCGCGGCTTGCTCGACGCGCTCGGAAAAGTCACGTTCGTTGAACGTGAACCGAAGGTCTCCGTACTCCAGGACATAGTCCTGGCCGGAGTCGTAGTTGCCGCGGCGAATCTGATCCATAACGAGATGTGCCTCAGGGGTGCCCTGAGGCGTCTGCATCTTATGCGCGGTTCCTCCCCTGAGTCCCGCACTGAATCGGAACTTTCATCCAGCGACCACAGGGTGTCGGAGATCGAACGCGCGGAGCCCGCCGTCCGCTGTTCGCGAGTGTACCGGCGCCGCAAGGCTGGACGTTCCGCCAGGGTGTCAGCAATGCACCGTGATCTAGTTGTGAATTCTGGCTAGGGTCGAACCATGGCCGTCTGCCGTCTCGCAGTACTCAGCGCCGTCCTCGCGTTCGCCCTCGTGGGCCCCGCGTTCGCGGCCGACCCGATCGAACCCCGCGCCGATCTGACGCTCAAAGGGCAGATCCAGTTCCCGCGCGCGCAGAGCATGTACGTGCGGACGGGCGCCAAGGACGGCTCGCGCCTGACCGTCGCGCTCGGCTTCCACGGCAAGTGCAAGGGCGGCGGACTCGGCGAGCTCTGGGCGTCCAACGTCGCGGCCAAGCCCGAGGTCCGCGTGCGCGACGGCAAGTTCGAGGCTGAGCTGACCGGCACCAGCCGCAACGTCGGCGGTGTCTCCGGCCGCACGGCGAGCTACACGTGGACGTTCAGCGGGCGCTTCACCGACCGTGAAGTCGCGGTCGCCACCGTGAGCGGCACCGCCGAGGTCCGCAACGGCTCCAAGGTCGTCTCGCGCTGCGAGATCCGCAAGCCCGCGTCCGTGCGGCTCGCGGTGCGCTCCGCATAGTTTTCGCCGCCATGCCCTAGAGAGGGCATGGACCCCGCCACGCTCCTGCTCGTCGAGGACGACCCGGTGATCCGGCTCTTCCTCGCCGACAACCTCACCGCCGACGGCTACGACGTCCTCGTCGCCGAGACCGTCCATGACGCCGGGCGCCTGCTCGAGCGCTCACGCCCGGACCTCGCCGTCTTCGACGTGCACCTGCCCGACGGCTCCGGGCTCGACCTGCTGCGCCGCGTACGCGCCTCCGACGGGCTCGCCTCGCGCCTGGACCCGACGCTGCCGGTCGTGATGCTCTCCGGCGCGGGCGAGGAGCTCGACCGCGTCCGCGGCCTGGAGCGCGGCGCCGACGACTACGTGGTCAAGCCGTTCGCGTACCCGGAGCTGCGGCTGCGGATCGAGGCGGTCCTGCGCCGCGCCCGGACGCGCGTGCAGCTCGGGACGCTGCGGATCGGCTCGCTGGAGATCGACCCGGCGGGTCGCGCGGCGTCCGTGCGCGGGCAGCGCGTGGAGCTGGCGGCGAAGGAGTTCGCGCTGCTGCGGACGCTGGCCTCGGCGCCTTCGCGGGTGTTCACGAAGGAGGAGCTGTTGCGCGACGTGTGGGGCTTTCGCGCGGCCGGATCGACGAGGACCTTGGACTCGCACGCGTGCCGGCTGCGGCAGAAGCTGCGCGCCGACGGGGACGAGTTCGTGGTCAACGTCTGGGGCGTGGGCTACCGCTTGGTGGACGGTCCGGCGCCATCAGGGTTTCCTGCTCGGTCGGCTTCATGACCTGCCGCCCGCTGGTCGCGAGCCCGGCGGGTAGGCGGGACGGATAGACCTCCAAGTGCAGATCGGTGACGAGAGCGCCCGCCTGAGCGCGCTGCGGGACGTGGGGTTGCTCGACGCGGAGCCGGACCCGGCGCTGGAGCGGCTCACGCGGCTGGCGGGTGAGCTGTTGGGCGTGCCGATCTCGCTGGTGACGCTGGTCGCGGACGGGCGCCAGTACTTCGCGGGCGCGACCGGACTCGAGGCACCACTCGACCGCGAGCGCGAGACGCCGCTGTCGCACTCGTGCTGCCGGCACGTGGTCGAGCGGCGGGCGCCGCTGGTCGTCGACGACTGTCGCGAGTCATCCCTGCTGGCGGAGAACCTCGGCGTGCGCGACTATGGCGTCATGGCGTACGCGGGGATGCCACTCACGCTCGACGGTGGGGAGACGCTCGGGGCGTTCTGCGCCGTCGACAAGGTCCCGCACCCCTGGAGCGAGCGCGAGGTGCGGCTGCTCGAGGAGCTCGCCGCGCTGGCCGTGGACGTGCTGGAGGCGCGGCGCGCGAGCGGGCGGGAGCTGCGTGATCGCCTCACCGGCCTGGCGGGGCGGGCGTTGTTCGGGGAGCTCGTCGCGCGGTCGATCGCGCGGGGCGTGCGCGGCGACCGCTCGTGCGCGGTGCTCGCGTTCGGGCTGGACGGGTTCCGGCTCGTCAACGACGCGCTCGGGCACGCGGCGGGCGACGAGCTTCTCCAGTCGGTCGCGACGCGGCTGTCCACGGCGCTGCGCAGCGGAGACGCGGCCTGCCGGCTGGCCGGTGACGAGTTCCTCGTGCTCTGCGACGCGCTCGAAGACGAGGGCGAGGCCGAGATGATCTGCGACCGGCTCGTGGGCGAGCTCACGCGTGGGTCGCACGTGGCGGGCGGGCATGCGGTGCCGGTCTCGCTGACCGTCGGGGTGTCGACGACGAGCACCGTGGTCGCCGCGGACGACCTGATCGACGCCGCGGTCGACGCGCTCGCGCGCCGCAAGCGTGGGGCGCACAGCGCGTCGGGGCGGCCGGACCCCGAGCGCCGGGTCCGCGCGACCCGCCGGCTGCGGCTCCAGCAGGCCCTGCACGGGGTGGAGGAGCGGGACGAGCTCACGCTCGTCTACCAGCCGCTGGTCGAGCTGCGCGGCGGCGGGCTCAAGGGCTTCGAGGCGCTGCTGCGCTGGACGCACCCCGAGCTCGGGCCGGTGCGCCCGGACGAGTTCATCCCGGTGGCTGAGCGGTCCGGCGCGATCGTGCCGATCGGCGAGTGGGTGCTCGAGCGCGCCGCGCGCGATCTCGCCGCGTGGCGCAAGGGGACCGACGTCACGGTGTCGGTGAACGTCGCGCCGATCCAGCTGCGCAGCGCGACGTTCCCGGAGCGGGTCGCCGCGATCTTCGCCGCGCACGGCGTGTCCCCGAGCGCGTTGACGCTGGAGATCACCGAGCGCGTGCTGCTGGACGACCGTCCGGCGTACATGCGCGCGATGGCCGAGCTGCGCGAGCTCGGCGTGCAGATCGCGCTCGACGACTTCGGCACGGGCTACTCGGCCCTGAGCTACCTGTCGCGCTTCCCGCTCGACGTGCTCAAGATCGACCGCGGGTTCGTCGCCGGGCTCGACTCGCAGCCGCAGGCCCGCGCGCTGCTGGAGGCGATCACCGGCATGGCTTCGGCGCTCGGCCTGCGGACGGTCGGCGAGGGGATCGAGACGGCGCGTCAGCTCGCGCAGCTCGCCGCGAGCGGGTGCGACATCGGCCAGGGCTACCACCTCGCCCGTCCGCTCCCGGTCGACGAGCTGTTGCCGTTGCTCGAACGTGTCTGGGACACCGGGGGAGCCGATGGCGAGGCGCCGGGCTGAACCGGCGCTCGTCTACAGCGCCGCGGCGATCTGCGCCGCCGCGGGCGCGATCGGCGCGCTGGAGGAGCTGCTCCCGAACGGGCCCGACTTCTCGATCGTGCCGACGCTCGTGGCCCTCGGGCTCGGGCTCTTGGCCGTCACCATGGGGCGCCGGTTGCCGCGGGACGCGATGCTGGTCTTCGGCTTCGTCGGCACGGCCGTGGTCGGCGTGGCCGTCGGCTCGACGCGTGGCTACTCCGACGCCGCGATCGTCTACTGCTGGCCGGTGCTGTGGGTGGCGTCGTTCTACGGCACGCGCGCGACGGCCGCGGTTGTGGTGTGGGTGGGTGCCGTGCACGGCGCGGCGTTGGCCGCGCTGCCGGACGGCGACGCGAGCGTGGACCGCTGGGTGGACGTCACGGTCACGGTCATCGTCGTCGGCGTCGTGGTGCGGGTGCTCGCGGCGCGCAACGAGCGGCTCGTGGAGGAGCTCTCCACCGAGGCGCGAATCGACCCGCTGACCCGGCTCCACAATCGGCGCGCGTTCGACGAGCGGTTGGCGGCGGAGACCGCGCGCGCCGTCCGCGACCGCACGTCCCTGGCGGCCGTGGCCTTCGACATCGACCACTTCAAGCGCGTCAACGACGAGCACGGCCACGAGTTCGGCGACCGCGTCCTGCAGTGGGTGGCCAAGATCCTCGCGCAGGAGACGCGGGGCGCGGACGTGACCGCGCGGGTCGGTGGCGAGGAGTTCGTCGTGCTGCTGCCCGGCACGGCGATCGGCGGCGCGGAGGAGCTCGCCGAGCGCGTCCGCAAGTCGGTCGAGCGCGGCGGCGGGCCGGTGGCGATCACGATCAGCGCCGGCGTGGCCGCGGCGATCCCCTCAGGTCCGAAGCACGGCCTGGTCGAGGCGGCCGACCGCGCCCTGTACCGCGCCAAGGGCGACGGCCGCAACGCCGTGCGCCTCGCGGACTCCGACCACGCGGCGCTCTGAGCGCGCCGCGGAAGGCGGCCGCGACCGTGGCGCGCGCCGCGCCGCGAGCCGGTGGCGCGCGGCCCGCCCCGCTCGCGCCGTCGCCTGGCGAGGGGGGCGAACTTCTCCCGGCGCGGCCTCTACGGACCATGACGATCGCGACCTGGCTCCTCCTCGCGGCGCTGACCGCGTCCCTGCTCCGCTCGCATCATCGGCTCGTGCGGGTCGCGCGGGCCAGCCACGAGCTGCGCGGGCCGATCTCCGCCGTGCAGCTCGGCCTCCACGGGTTGTCCGGCGAGCCGGCCCGGCTGGCCGCGATCGAGCTGGAGCTGCGGCGCGCCGGCCGGGCGCTGGAGGATCTGGTCGGCGCGCGGAGTCGCACCGGGCCCGAACGCGTGGACCTCGCAGCGCTGGTGCTCGAGCACGAGCACGCGTGGGCGACGATCGCGCGCGCCCACGACGCGCGGCTGCACCTCGCGCCGCCCACGGTCGTGCTGCCGTTCGCGATCGGCGGCGGGGACGTGCGCGCACCCGCGACGGTGCACGCCGACCCGCTGCGGATCGCCCAGGCGTGCGCGAACCTCGTCGCCAACGCGGCCGAGCACGGGCACGGCGAGGTCCGCGTGCGCGTCCGCGCCTCGCTCGACCGGGTCGCGATCGAGGTGCGCGACGACGGCCCGGGCCTGCCGGTTCCGCTCGCCGCGATGACGGCACCCGCCCGGTTGCGCCGCGGCCGCCGCGGCCACGGCCTGGCGATCGCGGCGAGCATCGCCTCCAGCCACGGCGGCCGCCTGTCCGCGGACGGTCCGCGGATGACACTGGAGCTCCCGGCCGCCAGCACACGCGTCCCGTTGACCCGCCGCGGCCGGCTGAAGGCGAGACTGCGCCGCCTCGCGCGGCGACCAGACGACCTGTTCGTCGCGCTCGATCCGCCCGGGATCACCGCTCCTCACCTGGATGAAGACGTCGATCGCTCGGTCGTCTCGTGACGCGGCGCCGGCGCGCGACCGTGCTGCTCGCGCTCGCACTCGTCCTTGGCGCGCTGTCCGCGACGCACATGTCGCGGCGCGAGGCCGCGCTGGAGGCGCAACTCGGGCCGCTCACCGAGGTGGTGGTCGCGCGCACGGACCTGCCGGCCGGGCGCACGCTGCAGCTTGCCGACCTCGGGGTGCGAGCGCTGCCCGCCCGGTACGCGCCCGCCGGGGAGCCGGTGTTCGCCGCCGCGTTGGCGGGGCGCAAGCTGGCGGTGCCCGTCGTCGCGGGTGGCGCGGTCACGGCCGAGTTGATCGCGCGCGATCCCGAGGAGCCACCGGTCAAGCGGGGGGAGCGGGCGGTCGACGTCGTCGCGTCCGGCAACGTCACGGCCGGCGCGCGCGTGGACGTCGTGGTCACGACGGACAAGCAGACGCGGCTCGCGCTGCAGGCGGTCGAGGTGCTCGCGGCCAAGCCGGCGGCGGCGAAGGAGGGCGGCGGCCCGCGCGTCGCGGCGACGCTGCGCGTGCCCGTCACCGACGCGGTCTACCTCGTCGCGGCGCAGGAGTACGCGCGCGACGTGCGGCTGCTCGCGCGCATCCCCGGCGACGAGCGCACGGTCGACGCGCTCACGGTCGGCGACGGGCTCTGACGGCACGCGCTCGTGCAGCGCGCGGCCGCCACTTGCATAGGGTTCAGGGCGATGGAGATTCGCACCGAGGCCGAGCTGGTCGAGCGGGCCCGTGACCTGATCGCCCGGGGTGGGCGCCAGATCCTGGGCATCGCGGGGCCGCCCGGGGGCGGGAAGTCGACGGTCGCGCGCGCGGTCGTCGCCGCGCTCGGCGAGCAGGCGCGGCTCGTGCCGATGGACGGCTTCCACCTTGCGCAGCCCGAGCTGGTGCGGCTCGGGAGAAGAGACCGGATGGGCGCGCCGGACACGTTCGACTCCGCCGGCTACGCCGCGCTGCTGCAGCGCCTGCGCGGTGACGAGCCGGTCGTCTACGCGCCCGAGTTCCGGCGCGAGATCGAGGAGCCGATCGCGGGCTCGATCGCCGTTCCGCGCAAGACCCCGCTCGTCGTCACCGAGGGGAACTACCTGCTGCTGTGGCCGGACATCAAGCCGCTGCTCGACGAGTGCTGGTACGTCGAGACCGACGAGGAGCTGCGCGTGCAGCGGCTCATCCAGCGCCACATCCAGTACGGCAAGACGCCCGAGTACGCGCGCGCCTGGGTCCTGCGCAGCGACGAGCGCAACGCGGAGGCCGTGGCGAAGACCGCCGAGCGCGCCGACGTGCTCGTCAGACTTTGAGCTCCTGCAGGGTGTTGCCGCCGTCGACCACGATCGACTGGCCGGTGACGTAGGACGCGCCCGGCGAGGCCAGGAACGCGACGACCTCCGCCACCTCGTCCGGCCGGCCCGGCCGCCCGGCCGGCGTGTTCGCGCCGGCGCGCAGCTCCTCCTCGGTGGATGAGCCGGTCGCGATCCAGCCCGGCGCGACGCTGTTGGCCGTGATCCCGCGCGGCCCGAGCTCGAGCGCGAGCGCGCGGGTGAGCCCGTCCACGCCCGCCTTCGCGGCGCCGTACGCCGCCGAGTAGAGCAGCGCCACGTACGGCCCGGTGACCGACGAGACGTTCACGATTCGCCCGCCCGCGGTCATCTTCGGGGCGACGAGCCGGCAGAGGCGGAACGTCGTGTGCAGGTTGATGTCGATCCCGCGCAGCCACTCGGGCTCGCTCAGCTCCGTGAACAGCCGGTCCGGCGCGTCGATGCCCGTCTGGACCATGCCGGCGTTGTTGACGAGCACGTCGACGTCTCCCGCTTCCGCGACGACGCGCTCCGCGTCCTCCCAGCGGGTGAGGTCGGCGACGACGCCGCGCGCGCCCAGCTCCTGCGCCCGTTCCAAGATCCGCTCGGTCGTGGAGGTGATCGTGACCTCCGCACCACGCTCGATCAGCACTCGCGCGATCGCGAACCCGATCCCGTCGGGGCTACCGGCGCCGGTCACTAGAGCACGTCGCACAGGGCCTCCAGGAAGCGGTCGCAGTCGTCGGCGCTCAGTGGGAGCGGCGGCTTGATCTTCAGCACGTCCTCGTTCGGGCCGTCGGTCGAGATCAGGATCCCGCGCGCCTTCAGCCCTTCCTTCACGCGTGCGGCCTCCGCGCGCGAGGACAGCTCGACGCCGAGGAACAGCCCGTGCCCGCGGGCGTCGACCACGTTCAACCCGCGCAGCCCGTCGAGCAGCCGCGTGCCCATCGCCAGCGCGTGCGCCTGCAGCCGCTCGTCCTCGATCACGTCCAGCACCGCGAGCCCGATCTCCGCGCTGACCGGGTTGCCGCCGAACGTGTTGAAGTACTCCATGCCGGTCAGGAACGACGCGGCGACCTCGGGCGTCGTGACCACCGCGCCGAGCGGATGGCCGTTGCCGATCGGCTTGCCCAAGGTCACGATGTCCGGCACGACGCCGCCGAGCTCGAACGCCCAGAAGTGCTCGCCCACACGGCCGAACCCGGTCTGCACCTCGTCCGCGACGCACAGCCCGCCCGCCGCGCGGACGGCCTCGAAGGCGGCGCTCAAGTAGCCGGGCGGGGGGACGACCTGGCCCGCGCAACCGAGGATCGGCTCCGCGAAGAACGCCGCGGGCCGGTCGACCGCGGGCAGCTCCCACAGCGGCGTCACCCGCGCGCGCTCCGGCGGCGCCTTGTACGGGCTCAGGCCGATCGTTGAGGTCAAGTGCCCGTGGTAGGCGTGGTCGAGCACGTGCACCTCGTCGCGACCCGTGTGCGCGCGGGCGAGCCGCAGCGCGAGGTCGTTCGCCTCCGAGCCGCTGTTGACGAAGAAGCAGACGTGCAGCGGGTCCGGGAACGTCGCGGCGAGCCGGCGCGCGTAGTCGACGACCGAGGCGTGCAGGTAGCGCGTGTTCGTGTTCAGGACCGCCATCTGCCGCGCGCCCGCCTCGACCACGCGCGGGTGGCAGTGGCCGACGTGCGCGACGTTGTTGACGAGGTCCAGGAACGCGCGGCCATCGGCGTCGTAGAGATAGGCGCCCTCGCCGCGGACGATGTGCAGCGGCTCGCTGTAAGCCAGCGAGAGCGCCCGGCTCATCGCCGTCCGCCGGCGCTCGGCGATGTCCGGCCGGGCCGCCCGCGCCGAGGTCCCGTTCGGAAGCCCGAGCAGCAGGTTCGGATCCGGGCAGACGCTGCGGAACAGGTCGGCCTCCTCGGGCAGCGCGACGCCGTCGAGGTTCCCGACGAGGTCGGTGAACAGCTGCAGGTGCAGGTGCGGCTCCCAGCCGCCGTTGACCTCCGCCGTGCCGAGCCGGGCGATCACGTCGCCCTGCTTGACCTCCCCGGTGGCGAGGCTGTCGGGGTCCAGATGCCCGTGCAGCGTCCAGAAGTCGCCGTGGCGGACGACCAGCAGCCCGCCGTAGTCGCCGAGCTGGTTGCGGTTCTCGCGCCGCTCGACCACGCCGTCCAGCGGCGCGTACACGGGCGCGCCCGCCGGCGCGAAGATGTCCACGGCCATGTGGCGCGTGCGCCAGCGCCCGTCCGGGGTCTGGAACTCGGGGGCCGTGTAGATCGCGCGCTGCTCGTCGTAGCGACCGATCGCGAGGCCGTCGACGGGCGGCATCCCGGCGCTCAGATCCAGCACGGGCGCGTTCGCCAGGTCGCCGTCCATCACGGGATGCGCGTCGGCGAGCAGCAGCCGCTGGCGGACCGCCCGCGCGTTCGGGCTCGCCTCGTAGCCGCAGGCGTCGCGGAAGCGGAAGTGCGCGAGTTGCGGGTCCTCGTGCTGCAGGCGCTCCAGCAGGTCCCGGATGCCGGCCTGGCTCACGAGCAGGTACTCGTTGTCCGGCTGCTCGGCGAACTGCTTGTCCGCCATCGCGACGCTCATCCGCAGCCGCGCGAGCATCAGCTCGAACAGGACCGCGAGCTCCTCGACGCTGAGCGGCGTGACCTCGTGGTACCCGCGCACGAGCGGCACGACCGCGCGCGCCGGGTCCGCGCAGCCCTGCATCGCGTACGCGCCCGCGATCGCGAGCCCGCACACGCGAGCGGTGTACACCACGTCGCCGAAGTCGATCAGCCCGGTGACGTCACCGTCGGGTCCGACCAGGATGTTGTGCTCGTTCGCGTCGTTGTGGATGACCTGGTGGGGGAGGTGGTCGAGCCCGTCGTACGCGTGCTTGAGGTCCCACCGGTGCGGCCGGTGCATGTTCGGATGGGTGAAGTCCGCGAGCGCGCGATCCACCCGCGCGACCGTCCGCCCGAGCGACGCCATGTCGCCGGGCGTCTCCGCCCACGGCGAGCCCTCGAGCCAGCTCAGCAGCCGCACCGTGTAGCCGTTCGAGGCGGCCGTCGGACCCACGAGCCGCGGCACGGCGGGCTCCTCACGCAGATGCTCGAGCACGGCGTCCTCGAGCGCGAGGTCGGCCGCATCCTTGTGCAGCTTGAGCACGTAGCGCGCGCCGTCCGCGGACAGCGCGAAGTTCAGGTCGTGCTCGCCCGGGAGCGGCCGGGCGGTCGCGTCGAGCCCGTACAGCTCACGGGCGATCTGCAGCGGATCGGTCATCGAGACCGTCGAGCCTATCCGCGAGCAGGCGGCGTTCGGCGTCAGGCGGGTCGAGCGCGAGCGCGCGGCGGTAGGCCGCGGCCGCTTCGGTGGGACGGTCGAGGCGGCGCAGGAGCTCCGCGCGCGTGGAGTGCAGGTAGCGGTAGTGCTCCAGCTCGAGGGCGTCGACGATCGCGAGGGCCGCGGGCACGTCCCCGGCCTCGGCGATGGCGACGGCACGGTTGAGCTCGACCACCGGCGAGTGGGGGAGGCGCGCGTAGAGGTCCGCGACGCGCGGCCAGTCGATGGGCGCCTCACACTGCAGGGAGGCGATCTCCGCCTGGATTGCGTACGGGCCACGGCCGCGCCGCAGGACCTTGCGGCCCCGCTCGAGCTGGTCGTGATCCCACTTGGTGCGGTCCTGGTCGGCGAGCAGCACGAGCTCGCCGTCGTCGAAGCGGGCAGCGCGGCGCGCGTCGTGGATCAGGATCAGGGCGAGCAGGCCGTGGACCTCGCCCTCGTCGGGCATCAGCGCCGCGAGGACCGACGCGAGTGAGATGGCCTGGTCGGCGAGGTCGCCCCGGCCGCTGTAGCCCTCGTTGAAGATCAGGTACAGGACGGCGAGGACCGCGTGCAGGCGCTCGGTCAGCAGGTGGTCGGGCGGGACCGCGAACGGGATGCCGGCGTCGCGGATCTTGGTCTTCGCGCGCGTGAGCCGGCGCTTCATCGTCTCGGGCGCGACGAGGAAGGCGCGGGCGATCTCCTCGGTGGTCAGCCCGCCGAGCGCACGCAGCGTGAGCGCGACCTGGGCCTCGGTCGGCAGCGCCGGGTGGCAACAGGTGAAGATCAGCTCGAGGCGCTCGTCGGGGAAGTCCGAGGTCTCGGTGGGCGATGGTGGGTCGATCATCGGGTGCGCTTGCTCGCGGCGGATGCGGTCGATCGCGCGGCGCTTCGCGGTGGTCGTCAGCCAGGCGGCGGGGTTGGTCGGCACGCCGTCGCGGGGCCAGCGTTCCGCGGCGATCGCGAACGCCTCCTGCGCGGCTTCCTCGGCACGGTCGAAGTCGCCGAGGAAGCCGACGAGCGAGGCCACGACGCGACCCCACTCCGCACGGAAGACCGCGTCGATCAGCGCTCGTACTCCACGATCGGCCGGACCTCCACCGCGCCGCCGAAGCGCTGCGCGGGAATGCGCTTGGCGATCTCCAGCGCCCCGTCGAGGTCGTCCGCCTCGATCAGGAAGAAGCCGCCGAAGATCTCCTTCGTGTCGGCGAACGGGCCGTCGGTCACGAGGTCGTCGCGGACGACGGTCGCGGTCTCGACCGGCTTCAGGTGCGCGCCGCTCTTCACCCGGCCGTCGTCGTACATCGCCATGTACTCGGCGGTGATGGCCTGGCGCTCCGCGGGCGACTTGCCCTCATGCGCGCCGGGGTTCTCGTAGATCAGGAGTGCGTATCTCATGTCATGTCGACGAACGGGTCGGGCGTTTGGGGACAGCGGTGGGGGAGAAGTTTCGCTCGCCGGGCCTAGAGAGGGCATGGACCCACTCGAAGCACTCGCCGGAGACCTGCGCGAACGGCTGCTCGCGGGCGCCGGCGCGGGGGAGGAGGACCTGCCGGGGCGCATCCGTTCGCTGGTCGATCGCGAGGCGGGCGTGCTCAGCGAGGAGCGGCGCGGCGAGCTCGCGGCGCGGATCGCCCAACGCGCCTTCGGGCTCGGGCCGCTCGAGCCGCTGCTGGCCGACCCCGCCGTCGACGAGATCATGGTGAGCGGGGTCGCGCCCGTGTGGGTGGAGCGGCGTGGCCGGCTCGAGAGCACGGGCGTGCGGTTCGAGCGCGAGAGCGACCTGCGCGACGCGATCGAGCGCATCCTGGCGCCGCTGGGCCGGCGCGCGGACGAGGCGGAGCCGTTGTGCGACGCCCGCTTGCCGGACGGGTCGCGCGTGAACGTGGTGCTGCCGCCGCTCGCGCTGGACGGTCCGGCCTTGACGATCCGCCGCTTTCGGAGGCACGGGCTGACGCCGGACGACTTGGTGGAGAACGGCACGCTCGGCCGGCCGCTGCTCGACTTCCTCGCGCGCGCTGTGCGGGCGCGCGCGAGCGTGTTGGTGTGCGGCGGCACCGGGTCCGGCAAGACGACCACGCTGAACGTCCTGTCGAGCTTCGTCGGCGAGGCCGAGCGCGTGGTGACGATCGAGGACGCCGCCGAGCTGCGGCTCCGCCAGCCGCACGTGGTCCGGCTCGAGGCACGTCCGCCCAACCTGGAGGGCCGCGGCGAGGTCACGATCCGGCGTCTGGTGAGGAACGCGCTACGGATGCGGCCGGACCGGATCATCGTCGGCGAGGTCCGTGGTCCCGAGGCCTTGGATCTGCTCACGGCCTTGTCCACCGGCCACGACGGCTCCTTGAGCACCGTGCACGCGGGCTCGCCGACCGAAGCGCTCCGCCGCATCGAGGTCCTCGCCCTCATGTCCGACGTCGGCCTGCCGCACGCCGCGATCCGCGAGCAGATCGCCGACGCCTTCGACCTCGTCGTCTGCCAGGCCCGCACCGCCGACGGCACGCGCCGGATCGTCTCTGTCGCCGAGGTCGTGCGCGTCGCGGCGGGCCCGGCGGCGCGTGAGCTCTACGCGTGGCGGGACGGTGCCCCGCGCTGGCGAGCGGCGCTGACGGACGAGCTCGCCGCGCGGCTCGAGATCGCGGGTGGCCCGCGGGACGGGTCGGGCGACCCGGCGGCGCGGCCGGGTGCGCTCGCCACGGCGGACGGACCGCCCTCGCCCGGGGCGGCGTGACGTGGCGGTCGCCCTCGCGTTTCTCGCCGCGGTCACCGCCGTCGTCGGTGTGTGGGAGCTGCTCGCCGCGGTCGAGCGGACGCGGGTCGTCGGGACGGTCGCGCACGCGCTCGCGCCGCTCGTCCGGGCCGGCACCGAGGGCGCGAGCCCGACCTCTCAGGAGCGCCGCCGGCTCGGCGTGCTGGCGGCGGTCGCGCTCGCGGCGGCGGGATGGCTGCTCGGCGGGCTCGCCCTGGGGGTGCTCGCGGGTGTCGCGGGACCGGCGATCGCGGCCGCGCTGGTCACCGCGCGCCGGCGACGGTTCCGTGCCGCGCTCGCGCAGGCCGCGCCCGCCGTCGCCCGCGCGCTGGCGGATGCACTCGCCGCGGGGCACTCGGTGCGCGGCGCGTTCGGCGTCGTGGCCGCCGGCATCCCGGGCGCGGCCGGTCACGAGCTCGCGGCCGCGGCCCGGGCGCTCGACCTCGGCGCGCCGACCGAAGCCGTGCTCGAACGCCTACGCCGTCGCGCGAGCGCGCCCGCGTGGGACGCGATCGTCGCCGGCGTCCTGCTCCAGCGCGAGGCGGGCGGCGACCTCCCGGCGCTGCTGCGCGACCTGGCCGCCGCCGTCGAGACCTCGGCCCGCCAGGAACGGGACGCGATCGCCGCCACCGCCCAGGCCCGGTTCACCGCGCGGATCGTGCTCGTCCTGCCGATCGGCGCCGCCGTCCTCGGCGAGCTCGCGCGGCCGGGCCTGCTCGCCGGCCTGATCGCGAACCCGGTCTCCGCCTTCCTGACGGGCTTCGGCCTCGTCCTGCAGCTCGTCGCCCTTCTGGCCGTGTCCCGCCTGACCCGGAGCGTGACCCGATGACCACGGTGGGACGCCGTGGCGCGCGCGGGGGAGGCCCGGCGCGCGCGCCCGGGGAAAGGGCCGCCGGTGCGGAGGGGCGCGGTGGGGCGACAGGGGACGGGCGAGCCGGGCCCGCCGCGCACGCGGTGGCGCGGTCGTGAGCCTCGCCACGCTCCTCGCCGGCGCCGCGGGCGCGCTCGCCGCTGCGGGCGTCGCCGAGCTCGTCGCGACCCGCGTGCCCAAACCGCGGCGACGGCGCGGTGCGCTCCTCCGCGCGATCGCCACGCTCGGCGCCCGCGTGGGGATGCGCGCGTCATCGGGCCTCGCGAGGCGGATCGCCGCCGCCGGGCTCGAGCGCGGCCTGAGCGAGGTCGTCGCGCTCCAAGCCGGGCTCGCGATCCTCGCCGGCCTGCTCGCGCTGCCGCTCGCGACCGCCGCGCCCGGACGGCTCGGGCCGGCGATCCTCGTCCTCGCGCCGCTCGCCGGCTACCTCACGCCCGAGCTCGGCCTGCGACGTCGCGCGCAGGCCCGCGGCAAGCAGATCGAAGCCGAGCTCCCGGACGTGCTGGACCTGCTGCGGGTCGCGATCGCCGCCGGCCTGGCTCCTCGTCGGGCGCTGCAGGAGGTCGGCCGCCGGCATCCCGGACTGCTGGCGAGGGAGCTCACGCGCCTGACCGCGCGCGCGAACCTCGGCGAGCCCGTCGACCACGCGCTGTCCCACTTCGAGGCGCGGTGCCCGTCCCACACCGTCCCACCGTTCGTCGCCGCGCTCCGCCGGGCCGAGCGCCACGGCACCCCACTTCAGCCCACACTCCACGCTCAGGCCGCCGAAGCGCGGTCCCGACGCGCCGCGCAGCGCGCCGAACAAGCCGCCAAAGCCGCGCCGAAGATCCAGCTCGTGGTCGCGCTGCTGCTGGTTCCGGCCGTCCTGCTGTTGATCGCGGCGGCGATGGCGCCCGCCATCGGCGCGTAGCTCCCGATTCCTCCCACTCCGCCCCACGGAGGGCCCCACAACGCCCCCCAAAGCGCAAATCCGCGTGCAAACGCAAGCCTTGCAGCGACCGCTGCAGCTTTGGCCGTTTTGCACGGCATCTTGAAATCCCTGCAAAGTGCGGGCTTTTTTGGCATCAACCACGAAAAGTGGGACGCTGTGCGGGTTCCGTGTTGCAGAGTGGGGCGAAGTGGGGTACTTTGAATCAGCGAAGCCGTTCCCGGGTGGCGGGGCTCCTCCCACTCCGCCACCCGGGATCGACTGACCTGCTTCCTCCCGCTTCGCGACGACTCACCATGCGCCTTGGCCTTCACCGGCACCTTCGAACACAACCTCGACACGAAGAATCGGCTCACGATTCCGTCGAAGTTCAGGGCCGACTTGAGCAAGGGGCTGTTCCTCTCGCGGGCGATCGAGAACGTCATCAGCCTGTATCCCGCGGAGACCTATACGGCGATGGCGGACCAAGCCCTCGCCGGATTCACGAATCCGCTGTCCGCGCAGGCACGCGAGACGCGTCGTCTGATCTACGGCACCGCCTTGGAGGCGGAGCTGGACTCCGCCGGTCGCGTGATGCTGACGCCGCGCTTCCTGGAGCACGCGGGGATCGGCCGCGAGGTCGTCATCACCGGCGTCGGCGACTGCCTCGAGATCTGGGACCGCTCGGCTTGGGCGGACTACGACACCGACCTCACCCAGCGAGCGCCTGAGCTCACCGAGTCCCTTGGCCACACTTCTTGACATGCCTCAGACGCACGTTCCGGTCCTAGCCGGCGAGCTGATCGAGGCGCTTGACCCGCGCCCCGGCCAGACCGCGATCGACTGCACCCTCGGTGCGGGCGGTCACGCACGCCTCGTCGCCGAGCGCCTCGGCCCGGACGGGACCCTCATCGCCATCGACCGCGACCCCACGGCCGAGCCGACCTTCCGCGCGCTGAGCGCCGAGGTCCCGTGCGAGACCCGCTTCATCCGCGCCGACTTCGCGACCGGGCTCGAGCAGCTCATCGACGAGGGCGTCCGCGTGGACATGGTCTACATGGACCTGGGCGTCAGCTCGATGCAGATCGACACGCGCGAGCGCGGGTTCGCCTATGCCTACGACGCGCCGCTGGACATGCGGATGGACCCCTCCCAGGAGCTCACCGCCAAGGAGGTCGTGAACACCTGGGAGCGCCGACGCCTCGCGCGCGCGCTCAAGGACTACGGCGAGGAGCGCTACGCCGACCGGATCGCGGGCGAGATCGTCCGTCGCCGCGCCCGCCAGGAGCTCACCACCACCTTCGAGCTCAACGAAGCCATCACCGCCGCCGTGCCCGCTCCCGCGCGCTTTGCCGGCGGCCACCCCGCCAAGCGCACGTTCCAGGCGATCCGGATCGTCGTCAACGGCGAGCTCCAGCAGCTCGAAGACGCCCTTCCGCGCGCCTGGGAAGTGCTGAAGATCGGTGGGCGCCTCGCCGCGCTCTCCTTCCACTCGCTCGAAGATCGCCGCGTCAAGCACTTCCTGGTCGACAAGGCCCGCGGCTGCATCTGCCCGCCCGACCTCCCCATCTGCGTCTGCGGCAACACGCCGGAGGCGGAACTCGTGCACCGTCGTTCGGTCGTCGCCACGCCGGGCGAGGTCGCGGCCAATCCCCGTTCGAAGTCGGCTCGCCTCAGGGCCGCTCGCAAGCTCTCCGAGGTGCGTCTTGCCTAACTCGTTCACCCGCTCCCGCACCGCGCCGATCGGCCCGCGGCGCATGTCCGGTCCCGTACGCCGCCCGCTCCCCGCCGGCGCGACGGTCGGCGGCCGTGGCCGCACGTCCGCCTTCGAGCGGATCGCGCGCCTGCCCGACTACAAGCTCGTCGACCGGCTGCTGCGCTCGCGCGCGTGCATCTGGCTGATCGGGATCATGCTCGGCGGCATCGTCGCCATGCAGGTGTCGCTGCTCAAGCTCAACACCGGCATCTCGAACGGGTTCCGCGCCGCCGAGACGCTCGAGCACCAGAACGCGCTGCTGCAGAAGCAGATCACCGAGCTCAGCTCGGCCGAGCTGATCCGCAACCAGGCGATCGACTTCGGCATGATCGACCCGGACGCGGGCAACAACCGCTTCCTGAACTCGCGTGGCGTGGAGAAGGACGCCAAGCGCGGCGCCAAGCGCATGACCGCACCGAGCCCCGCGGCCCTGGCGGTCATGGACAACAACGGCAAGACGCCCGTCGAGGGCGCCGCGGAGAACGTGCCGGGCGCCACGGACCCGACGCAGACGCCGCAGACACAGGTCGCGGACACGGCGCCGGTGACCCCGACCGCCACGCCGGTCGCCCCGACGACGAACACCCCCGACGCGCTCCCGACTCCGGGCGCCACCCCGATGGCGACGCCGACACCCGCAGTGACGGACCCGGCGCTCGCGACCGAGGGGTAGGCGCGTGCAGGTCATCGAGCGGCGCATCGGCTTCATCTTCGCCGTCTTCCTCGCCCTGCTCGCCATCGGCGCGACCAAGGCGGCGTGGCTCGGCGTGGTCAAGGCCGGCTCGCTCCAGCGCGCGGCGTCCGTCCAGCAGGTGGCGAACCTCCCGATCCCCGCGCAGCGCGGGTCGATCGAGGACACCCACGGGATCGACCTGGGCGTCTCGGAGCCGGCGATGGACATCGCCGCGACCCCGCATCTCGTGACGGACGCGCGCAAGGTCGCGTCCGAGGTCGCCCCGATCATCGACGTCGACGAGGTCAAGCTGCTCAAGTCGCTCGCGCGGCGCGACACCGGCTTCGTCTACCTCGGCCGCGGCGTCCCCGCCGACAAGGCCGAGAAGGTCAAGAAGCTCGCGATCCCGGGCCTGGAGTTCATCCCGCGGTACCGGCGCGAGTACCCGCGCGACTGGATGGCCTCGCAGCTGCTCGGGACCGTCGGCACGGACGGCGACGGCCTCCGCGGGCTCGAGTACACGTTCAACAAGCAGCTGCACGGCACCGACGGTGAGCGCCGGCTGGTCAAGGACGCGATGGGCGAGCCGCTCGAGATCCGCAACACCAAGCCGGTCAAGCCCGGCAAGGACGTGCGGCTGACGCTCGACGCCAACCTCCAGGACCAGGCCGAGGAGGTGCTGGCCGAGGTCGGCGAGAAGTGGAAGCCCAAGGGCGCGACCGCGATCGTCATGGACCCGAACGACGGCTCGCTGCTGGCGGTCGCGAACTGGCCGCGCGTGAACGCGAACGAGCCGGACAAGGCCCCCGAAGAGGTGAACATCAACCGCGCCGTGGCCACGAACTACGAGCCGGGCTCGACGTTCAAGGCCTTCACCGTCGCCGCCGCGCTCGAGGACGGCAAGGTCACGCCCGAGACGAGCTTCCCCATCGAGTCGATCTACATGTACGCCGACCGCGAGCTCAAGGACGCCGAGGACCTCGGGCTGGGGTCGATGACCACGAGCCAGATCCTCAAGTACTCGTCCAACATCGGCGCCGTGAAGATCGCGAAGGCGCTCGGCGGCTCCAAGCCGTTCGACCGGTGGATCCACCGCTTCGGCTTCGGCAAGGCGACGGGCGTCGACCTGCCCGGCGAGCAGATCGGCCTCGTGCCCAAGCTCGAGAACTACTCGGGCGCGAGCATGGGCAACCTGCCGATCGGCCAGGGCCTCTCGGTGACGCCCATGCAGATGATGGCCGCGTACGCCGCGATCGCCAACGGCGGGGTCCTGCGTTCGCCGCACATCGTCGACAAGGTCGGCGGCAAGGCGACCAAGAAGCCAGCGGGCAAGCGGATCCTGAGCGAGGCGACGGCCGCGTCCGTGCGCAAGATGCTCGAGGGCGTGACGGGCGCGGGCGGCACGGCGTCTGGCGCGCACATCGAGGGCTACACGACCGCGGGCAAGACGGGCACCGCCGAGAAGGCGATCAACGGCGAGTACTCCAAGGAGTTCTACGTCGCGTCGTTCGTCGGCTTCGCGCCCGCGAAGAACCCGAAGCTGCTGGCCGCGGTGATCGTGGACGAGCCCGAGGGCGACATCTACGGCGGTCAGGTCGCGGCTCCCGCGTGGAAGCAGATCATGAACCTCGCGCTCTCCTACAAGCAGATCGCGCCGGAATAGGCTTGACGACATGGCCGTCGCTGTGTCGAACCAGTCCGTTCCGTTCGAAGACGTCGACCCGCTCGCGCTCGATCCCGCCCTCGGTGAGGCCCTGGAGCGCGAGGGAGCGGCGTGGGCCGTCGAGCGGGTGCGCGAGGCGGGCGTGGTGGCGTTGTCCGCCGAGGGCCAGGCGCACGGTCGCCGCGCCGAGCGCAACGAGCCGCGGCTGCTGACCCACGACCGGTTCGGGGAGCGGATCGACCAGGTCGAGCTGGACCCGTCCTGGCACTGGCTGCTCGACGGTGCGGTCGCGCGGCAGATCCACGCGCTGCCGTGGGCCGATCCCCGGCCGGGTGCGCACGCCGCCCGCGCCGGGCTGGAGCTGATGTGGACGCAGGCCAACGCCGGCGTGATGTGCCCGATCTCGATGACCTACTCGGCGGTGCCGGCGCTGCGGGTGGATCCGGCGATCGCCGCCGAGTGGGAGCCGCGCCTGATCGCCGGCGCGCTCTCCGGCATGGCCATGACGGAGAAGCAGGGCGGCTCGGACGTGCGCGCGAACATCACGCGCGCCGAGCCGGTCGGCGACGGCTGGTTCGAGCTGCACGGCCACAAGTGGTTCTGCTCGTATCCGCCGTGCACGATCTTCCTCGTGCTCGCGCAGGCCCCGGCCGGCCTGTCGTGCTTCGTGGTCGAGCGCGGCGCGGGGATGGAGTTCCAGCGCCTGAAGGACAAGCTGGGAACGCGCTCGCTGCCGTCCTCCGAAGTCGAGTTCCACGGCGCCGCCGCCCGGCTGCTGGGGGAAGAGGGCCGCGGCGTGGCGACGATCATCGAGATGGTCACGCACACGCGCCTGGACTGCGTGATCGGCTCGACCGCGTCGATGCGGCGGGGTGTGGCCGAAGCGGTCTGGCACGCCCAGCACCGGTCGGCCTTCGGCGCCCGGCTGGTCGATCAGCCCGCGATGATCAACGTGCTGGCGGACCTGGCGCTCGAGTCCGAGGCCGCGACGGCCACCGCGCTCCGCCTCGCCCGCGCGTATGACGAGGGTGACACCGCGTTCCGGCGCTTCGCGACCGCGATCGCCAAGTACTGGGTGTGCAAGCGCGCGACGCCGCACGCCGCGGAGGCGCTGGAGTGCCTGGGCGGCAACGGCTACGTCGAGGAGTCCCCGATGCCGCGGCTGCTGCGCGACGCGCCGCTGAACGGCATCTGGGAGGGCTCCGGCAACGTGATCGCGCTCGACGTGCTGCGAGCGCTGGCGCGGGAGCCGGACGGCCTCGCGGGGTTCATCGCCGAGTGCGAACGCGCCAGGGGCGGCAACGCCGTGCTCGACGAGCACCTGGACGCGCTGCCCCGCCTGGAGCTGGAGCCGTGGACCGCCCGGCGGGCCGTCGAGGAGCTGGCGCTGGCGTTCCAGGCTTCGCTGCTCGTCCGCCACGCCCCGGCCTTCGTTAGCGACGCGTTCTGCGCGGCGCGACTCGGCGCCGGCGGCCGGGTGTTCGGGACGCTGCCGTCGGGCATCGACGGCGCGGCCATCGTCGAGCGAGCGTTGCCGACCGTGTCCCCTCATAGACTGCCCGGCGCATGACGCTCCGCGAGTTGCTCGGGGACGGCCCCGACGTGGTCGTTACGGGCCTGACGTTCGACAACCGGCTCGTGGGTCCGGGCACGCTGTTCTTCTGCGTGCCGGGGTTCACGCGCGACGGTCATGACTTCGCTCCCGACGCGGTGGCCCGTGGGGCTGTGGCGTTGGTCGTCCAGCGCCCGTTGGGTCTCGGCGTGCCCGAGTTCCAGGTCGAGGACGTCCGGGCCGCGATGGCTCAGGTCGCCGCCCGCTTCTACGGCGACCCGACGGCCGAGCTGCAGGTGGTCGGCATCACCGGCACCAACGGCAAGACCACGAGCGCCTTCCTCACCCGCGCGCTGCTCGAGGGCGCGGGGCTCAGCACCGGCCTGCTCGGGACCGTCAAGTCGGTCGTGGGTGGCGAGGAGCGCGCTGTGGTGCGCACGACGCCCGAGGCGATCGACCTGCAGAGCACGTTCCGCGACATGCTCGACGCGGGCGATCAGGCGTGCGCGATGGAGATCTCCTCGCACGCGCTCGAGCTCAAGCGCGCCGACGCGATCCACGTCGCGGCCGCGGTCTTCACCAACCTCACGCAGGACCACCTGGACTTCCATCCCACGATGGAGGCCTACTTCCAGGCCAAGCGGCTGCTGTTCGCATCGCCGCTCACCCGCACGAAGATCGTCAATGCCGACGACGCCTACGGACGGCGGCTGATCGAGGAGTTCGACTGCGTGACGTTCGCGATCGAGGCCGAGGCCGACTACCGCGCCGTGGCCGTGCAGACCGACGCCACGGGCTGTGACTTCGTCGCGGTCACGCCCGACGGCGACTTCCCCGCGCGCGTGCCGATTCCTGGCCGCTTCAACGTCTTGAACGCCCTCGGGGCCTGGGCGGCCGCGCGGGCGCTCGGCGCTTCGCCGGCGACGATCACGGAGTCGCTCGCGCACGCGGCTACCGCGCCGGGGCGCTTCCAACCCGTCGAGGCGGGGCAGCCGTTCGGCGTCGTCGTCGACTACGCGCACAAGCCCGACGCGCTCGAGCAGGTCCTGCTCGCTGCGCGCGAGATGGCTTCGGGGCGCTTGATCGTCGTGGTCGGCGCCGGGGGAGACCGGGACCGCGGCAAGCGGCCGATCATGGGTGAGATCGCGGCGCGGTTGGCCGACGTGGCGCTGATCACGTCCGACAACCCGCGGTCCGAGGCTCCCGAAGCGATCATCGACGAGATCGTCGCCGGCATCCCGGACGCGCCACACGCATCTGTGGAGCGCGACGCGGACCGCCGCGCCATGATCTTCCACGCGATCGAGCTGGCCCAGCCCGGCGACGTGGTCGTGATCGCGGGCAAGGGCCACGAGCAGGGCCAGGAGTTCGAGAACGGCCGCAAGGAGCCGTTCGACGACTCGCTGGTCGCGCGTGAGGCGATCGCGGCGAAGGTGCCGGCCTCATGATCTCCTGGGATTCCGCACGCATCGCGGCCGCCGCCGGCGCCCAGCTGATCGCGCCCGGCGAGGGCGGCCCGACCCGCGCGGTGATCGACACGCGCGCGATCGAGCCGGGCGACCTGTTCGTCGGCCTGCCCGGCGAGCGGGTGGACGGCGGCCGGTTCGCGGCGCAGGCGCTGGAGGCCGGCGCGTGGGGCGTGCTCGTCGACCCACCGCACGCTTCCGGGCTCAGCGGCGGTGCCGTGATCGTCTCCGAGGACCCGCTGCTCGCGCTGCAGACGCTTGCCACGGCCTGGCGCCGTGAGCTCGACGCGGCCGTGATCGGAGTCACCGGCTCGGTCGGCAAGACGTCGACGAAGCAGCTGATCGCCGCGCTGATCGCGCCGCACCGGCGCGTCGCGGCCAACCCGGCGAACTTCAACACGGAGATCGGCCTGCCTCTGGCGGTTTTGGCCGCGCCGGAGGGCACCGAGGTGCTCGTGCTCGAGATGGGCATGCGCGGGTTCGGGCAGATCGACGAGCTGGCGCGGATCGCCGAGCCCGACGTCGGCGTCATCACGAATGTCGGCCCCGTGCACATCGAGCTCGTCGGCAGCCTCGAAGGCGTCGCGCGGGCCAAGGCCGAGCTGCTCGCTCACGTGCCCGTGGCCGTGATCCCCGCCGACGTCCCGCTGCTCGACCCCTACCTGCACGAGGGCCTGGACGTGATCCGGTTCGGCACGGACGTCTTCCTCGACGACTTCGATCCGCCGAAGGTGCGCATCAACGCGCGCGAGCTGGTCGTGGAGCTCGAGGTGCCGTTCCGGGCTCGTCACCAGCTCGTGAACCTGCTGGCCGCGGTGGCCGCCGCGCAGGCGATCGGCGTCGAGCCGGGCGGCCCGGTGGACGTGGAGTTCGGCGCGCTGCGCGGTGAGCACGTGGAGCTCGCGAGCGGGGTCGTCGTGATCAACGACTGCTACAACGCCAACCCGCTGTCCATGCGCGCCGCGCTCGACGATCTCGCCACGCAGGCGCCTTCGGGGCGGCGCGTGGCCGTTCTCGGGGACATGCTGGAGTTGGGGGCGGAGGAGCTGGCGGCCCACCGGGAGATCGGCGCGCACGCCGCGTCCACCGGCGTTGACGTGCTGGTGGCGGTCGGTCCGCTGTCGACGACCGCGATGCCGGAGACCTTTCCGGGCGAGATCCACCTCGCCGCGGACGCCGCCGAGGCGGCTTCGCTCACCGCGGGCCTCGTGCACGCGGGGGACATCGTGCTCGTGAAGGCCTCACGCGGCATCGGCCTGGAGACCGTCGCGGAGGCGCTTGCCCATGGGTGAAGTCCTGATCGCGGGCACGGCCTCGCTGCTGATCTGCATCTTCCTGTCGCCGAAGTTCATCTCGTTCCTGCGCGCGCGTGAGTTCGGGCAGAGCATCCGCGAGGAGGGGCCGCAGGGGCACCACGCCAAGGCCGGCACGCCGACCATGGGCGGGATCATCATCTTCACCGCGATCGCGGTGCCGTTCCTGCTGCTGACCGACCTGGACTGGCGGGCGATCGGCGTCTTCGGCGCAGCGGTCGCGTGCGCGCTGCTGGGCTTCGCCGACGACTACACGAAGCTCGCCAAGAAGCGCTCGCTCGGCCTCCGCGGGCGGACGAAGCTCGTGGTGCTGATCCTGATCTCGATCGGGCTCTGGCTCGTGGCCACACGGCTCGCGGACCTGCCGGACACGCTGAGCCTGCGCGTCGTCGACGCGACGATCGACCTCGGCTACCTGTACCCGTTCTTCATCTACCTGGTCGTCGCCGGCACCACCAACGCGGTGAACCTGACCGACGGCCTGGACGGGCTCGCCGCGGGCTGCGCCTCGATCGTGCTGCTCGCCTACATCGCGATCACGTTCACGACCGGCCAGCTCGGGCTGTCGCTGATCGCCGGCTGCCTGGTCGGCGCGTGCGTCGGGTTCCTCTGGTTCAACTCGTTCCCGGCGTCGATCTTCATGGGCGACACCGGCTCACTCGGCCTCGGTGGCGGGATCGCCGCGATGGCCGTGATGACCAAGACCGAGGTGCTGCTGATCATCCTCGGCGGCATCTTCGTGATCGAGGCGCTGTCGGTGATGATCCAGGTCTTCGCCTTCCAGACCTTCCGCAAGCGCGTGTTCCTGATGGCGCCGATCCACCATCACTTCGAGCTGCAGGCCTGGTCGGAGACCAAGATCATCCTGCGCTTCTGGATCGTCGCCGCGGTATGCGCCGCGATCGGCTTCACGCTCTACCAGCAGTCGATCAGCTAGCGCGCCTCAGGCACACGTGCTCTGGGCCCGCTTGGCGCCCAGCGGCACGCAGTACGTGCGGTGCTTGGGCACCTTGCCGGTCCGCAGCTTGAAGCGCAGGACCTTGGTGTTCATGCCCGGCGCCGCGATCCGGATGTCCACGGTCTGGCCCGCCCGGAACGTCTTGCGGCCCTTGAGCGTCTTCGCGTTGAGCACGTTCATCGTCGTCTTGCGCGAGCGCTTGATCGTGCGCGTCTTGAACGGGCAGCGCTTGCCGGTGCAGGTGAGCGTGACGGTCGAGTCCACCGGCAGCCGGCGCACGACGAGCTGGCGCAGCGTGAGCCGGGAGCGCTTGACGGACCAGTTGTAGGTCACGGGCGCGTTCACCGTCCGCGGCCGCGCGGTCGGCGGCGTGGGGACGACCGGCGGCACCACGTTGATGCCCATCGTCGCCTCGTTGGACGGCAGGCCGGTGGACGTCGCCCGGTAGCGGACCGTGTCCGCGCCGAGATAGGCCGAGAAGGGGTTGTAGAAGACGCGTGCGCCCGCCTGGTCGATCGCGCCGAGCACGCCCGCGATCGGCTCGGCCGTGATTGAGTAGGTCATCGGGTCGCCGTTGCGGTCCGCGCACGCGAACGGCAGCGGCGCCGCGACGTTCTGGGTGATCGAGTACGCGAGGTTCTGACACTGCGGGTAGAGGTCGCGCTTGAGCGCCACGGCGGCGTCCGCGGCGTAGGAGCCGGCCACGAAGTTGAAGTCGTCGATGAACGTGATCTGCCCGTTGGACCCGAGGGCGGGATGGACGAGGCACTGCCCGGGCACGGCGGCGCCGCGAATGCTCGCCGCCCCGTTCGGCGTCACGCAGCCGTCGCCGCCCGCGGGCTGTGCGAGGTTGCCGTTCCCGTCGCGGTCGAAGATCATGATCCCGGGCACCCCGGCGGGCTCGGCTCCGGCCACGAGCGTCTGGCCGTCCGGGCTGATCGCGCTGTAGGACAGGTTGTTGAGGTTGCGGCCGGCGCTGCAGCCGTTCGTGCCCGAGTCCGAGACACAGCCCTGGAAGGTGAGGCTGCCGTCGCCGGCGCGTGCGAGCGTGACGATGCCGTCCGCGACGGACACGTAGACGTTGCGGTTGTCCGGGCTCGCGAGCGTCGCGAGCGGATAGACGATCCGCGGGTCCGGCGTGCACCCGCCGGCGGCGCCGAAGCACCCTGCCGCGCCCGGCTTCTGGGCGAGCAGGCCGGTCGCCGGGTCACGGTCGATGACCGTGATCGCATTGATCGAGGCACCGCCGCTGCCGTAGATCGAACGGCCGTCCGGCGTGATCGTCAGCTGACGGCCGCCGCCAAGGCCGAGGCCGACTGCGCACCCCTCCGTGTTGGTGCTGAGAGCGATGCAGCCCGCGGCGCCCGCCGGCTGGCTGAGCTCGCCGTTGGCGCCGCGCTGGAAGACGGCGATGATGCTCGGCCCGGTGTAGATCTGGCGCCCGTCCGGGCTGATCACGAGGTTGGAGATGCCGCCTGTGCCTCGCCCGACGGAGCACGATCCGGCGGTGCCGCTGCCGCCGACGGGATAGGCGCCGTCGGGCGTGAAGCAGCCGCGGACACCTGGCTTCTGCGCGATATCGCCCGTCGTCGGGTTGCGGTCGTACACCGAGAGCGTCCCGCCGGCCGCGACGTACACGTTCAAGCCGTCCTGGCTGATGACGATGCCGTTGTTCGACGCGAGACCACGCACGAGCGCGCACCCCGAGCCGCTGTCGCTCAGGCAGCCGCCCGCGCCGCGCTGCGTCAGCACGCCGGTCGCCGGGTTGCGGTCGAAGACCATGATCGCCTGGGAGTCGTGGGCAATCCCGTACGCGTGCTGACCTCCGGGCGCGACCGCGACCTTCCACAGGCCGTCGGACGCGCGGCCCACGGCGCAGGCGCCGCCGGTGCCGGTCAGGCTCACGCACGACTGCGCGACGGGCCGCCACGGGTCGGCCTGCGCCACCGTCGTGAAAGCGAGCATCACGACGAGCGCGGCGAGCACCGCACGACATCCCTGCCCCATCAACTCCCGCACCCCAACGCCTCCGTGTCCTTGTCCGGCCGCTGTAGCTAAGCGGGACAAGTCCGGACCGTCAAGCCCGACGCGACACGCGTTCCCTGCGTTCTGACACAAAACTGCACCAAATCTGTGCCAATTCACGCGCGCTCCGGTCGAGCCGGCGTCACAGGCCCCTTCATTGGCGAGGACAACCCACTGAAAGGAGCCGCACATGGACCTCGATCGTTTGCGCGAGACCGTCGCCAGCATCCCACCCGGTCACTGGATCAGCTACGGAGACCTCGCCGCGTCGGCCGGCGGCCACGACCGCCACGCCCGCACGCTCAACCAACGCTTCATCCGTGAGGAGCTCGAGGGCGCTCACCGCGTCCTGAAGTCGGACGGCACGATCGGCGGGACCGCCCTCGGCGATCCGGCCGAGGTCCGTCGCCGGCTCGAGGCCGAGGGCCTCGAGTTCGACGGCGGCCGCGCCACGCCGTCGCGGCGCATCCGCCCGCCGAGGTGGCAGCCGCCGGAGCCGGATCCGGCCGGCGGCTCGGCTGACGGGTCGGAGCCCGACGGCGCTGAGCCGGGTGCGGCCGGCGCGCCCGTGGGGCCGGACGCGACGCTCGACGAGCCCGGCGTGGACGAGGCGGCGCCGGTCGCGGTCAAGGCCGCGGCGTGAGCACCACCGCGATCACGTCGGCGAGCCGGGAACGCACGACTCGCCGACCGCGGCCGCTCGCACGCCGGGGGCTCGTCGGGCGGACGCGGCCCCGGCCGGCTCGGCGACGCGCCCGCGCGCGTCTGCGACCGGTTGCGCTCGTCACGGCCACCGTGCTCGTGGCGCTGCTTCTGGTCGCCCCGGCGGCCGCGCGGGCCGGGACGTACACGATCGACTCGTGCACGAACGGGTCGACGTCCGGGTGGTCACCGTTCTACGCGGGGGCGTACTCAGGCTGGGGCAACTCGTGCGGGCCGGCCGGCGGCGCGATGAACGCGGCGATCTCGAATCGTCCGGGGAGCACCGCGGGGTGGACGTTCACCGCGCCGGCGCACACGGACATCGCCGGCTTTCGGCTCTCGCGCTCGTACACGTTGGCGGCGAACCAGGCGTTCGGGACCAGCGTCGTGACGACGCAGACCGGTCCGAGCCAGGCGTTCTACGACTCGCGGCCCAACTACGGCGGCGTGGTCGGGGGCGGGCCGGAGCTGCAGGCCGCGGGCGGGATGCGTGGGGAGACGACGCTCACGGCGAAGCTGGACTGCGGCGGCGGGCTGGCGTGCACCGGCAACTCCGTGTTGCAGGTCCACGGCGTGTCGATCGACCTGCGCGACGACTCGCCGCCGGTCGTGTCCTCGGTGTCGGGCTCGCTGCTCGCGACCGGCAGCGTTCACGGCGCTCGGGTGGTCAGCTACAGCGCACAGGACCAGGGCGGTGGGGTCCGCCGGGAGCAGCTGCTGGTCGACGGCGCGGTCGTCGCCGAGCGCGCTGCCGAGTGCTCGTTCGCGCTGACGGTGCCGTGCCCGCTCGGGGCGTCCGGCACGCTGGCGGTGGATACGACGCGCCTCGCCGAGGGTGCGCACGAGGCGCTGCTCGTCGTCACCGACGCGACGCTGACGGGGCGTGGGACCCACGGCCCGCTGCGGTTCGTGGTCGACAACGTGCCGCCTCCCAGCTCGACGAGCGCGCCCCGCGTCTTCGGCACGTCGACGCTGTACGCCGACGACGGCGCCTGGAACGGGACGAACCTCGTGTACGCGCGCCGCTGGCAGCGGCTCGAGGACGGGGTCTGGTCCGACATCCCCGGCGCCGACCAGCTGGTGTACACGCCGACGCTCGCCGACGCCGGACTGCGGCTGCGGTTCAAGGTGCGGGCGAGCAACGCCGAGGGCTCCGCCGAGGCGTTCTCCGAGCCCACGCCCCGCCTACCCGGGCCGCCGGGCCCGACGTCGACACCGACACCGACGGCGAGCCCAACCGCGACGCCGACGCCGTCACCCGCGCCGGTGATCGTTGCTGGGGCGCCGGCACCGCCGCCGCTGCCGGTGGCGGTCGAGTCGCGGCTCAGCGCCGCGTTCGGCTCAGGGCGTGCCGTCGTGACGGTCCGCTGGGGTGAGCGGCGCAAGGTCACGGGCACGCTCACGAGGGCAGACGGGCGGCCGCTCGTCGGCGAGGCCGTCACGGTCACGAGCCGGATGCGCGCGACGGGGGCCGTGTCGGTCGGCGTCGGCCGGGCCGTGACGGACGCCGCGGGGCGGTTCAGCTTCCTGCCGGCCGCGGGCGCCTCGCGCGTGCTGACGTTCGCGCACGGCGGGCGCACGGTGTCGCTGACGGTGCACGTCGTGCCGAGGATCACGATCAAGGTCGCGCGGTCGGGGCGGATCGATGGGCGTGTCAGCGGCGCGCCGCCCGGGATCTCGAAGCTCGTCCAGCTGCAGGCGTTGCACGGGCGGGTGTGGCGGACGTTCGCGACCACCCGTCTGCAACCCACCGGCGGGCGCTTCAGCCACCGTCCGCGTACGGCGGCGCGGCGGGTGCGCGTGCGGGTCGCGGCCGAACCCGGATGGCCGTTCGTGACGGGCACGTCGGCAGCGGCGAGGCGGCGTTGATGAGGGCCGCGGGCCAACTCTCAGGGTTTCCGGCGATTCTCGGCAGGGGTCCGGCCCGCGGCACCGAACAGCGGCTCGATGGGCCGATCGCAGCAGCCACTAGAACACCGTCTGCTGCTCACTGCCATTTTCTGCCTGCTGGCGGGTGGCGCGGTGATGGTCTACTCGGCCTCGAGCGCGCGCACCATGCTCGAGGGACAGGGCGACGGGACGTCGTACCTCGTCAAGTACCTCATGCACGGGGCGCTCGGGCTCGTGGTGATGCACGTGGTCTCGCGGATGGACCTCGAGATCGTGCGGCGCTACACGCGGATCCTGCTGTTCGCGGCGTTCGTGATGCTCGTCCTGGTCAAGGTCCCGGGTTTCGGCGTGCGGGTCAACGGCGCGACGCGCTGGCTCGGCGCCGGGCCGCTGACCTTCCAGCCGAGCGAGATCATGAAGCTGGCGCTGGTGCTGCACGTGGCGACGGTCGTGGCCGCACGGCCCAAGATCGCGCGCAACCTCAGGACGGTGGCCGGCCCGGTGATTGGCGTCGGCGGCGCGGCGGTGCTGCTGATCGCCGCCCAGCCCGACCTCGGCACGTGCCTCGTGATCTGCTTCACGATGGCGATGCTGCTCGTCGTGGCCGGGCTGCCGATGCGCCAGCTCGGGCTCGTGGCCGGTGCCGGCTCGGTGCTCGTGCTGCTGTTCGCCGCGTTCGAGCCGTACCGGCGAGACCGCTTGATGACGTTCCTGAACCCGTGGGCCCACGCGACGGACGAGGGCTTCCAGACCGTCCAGGGGCTGATCGCGATCGGCTCCGGTGGCATCTTCGGCAACGGCCTCGGGGCCTCCATCCAGAAGATCTACTACGTTCCTGAGGCCCACACGGACTTCATCCTCACGATCATCGGGGAAGAGCTCGGCCTGGCGGGCATCGTCGGCCTCTTGAGCCTTTACGGGCTCATCGGGTACGCCGGGTTGCAGACCGCCAAGAAGGCCAAGGGCATCTACGCCAAGCTCGTCGCCGCGGGCATCACCTCACTCATCCTTTGCCAAGCCCTGCTCAACGTCTACGCCATCCTCGGTCTCGCACCGCTGACCGGCGTCCCACTGCCGTTCATCTCGTCCGGGTCGACGAGCTTGATCACGTTGCTCGCCTCGATGGGCGTGCTGCTGAACGTCGCGTCGGGCGGGCACGCCCACGCCCTGAACGCCGTCCCGCAACGCTCGAAGGATGCCCGTGACCGTGCCACCCAGGATCGTCATCGCGGCCGGGGGGACAGCGGGGCACGTGGTCCCGGCGATCGCGGTCGCCGACGCGCTGCGAGCTGAGGGCGCGCAGGTCACCTTCGTCGGCGGCGAGCGCGCCGAGGCCGAGCTGGTCCCGAAGGCCGGCTACGAGCTGGACACGATCAACGTCGAGGGCATCAGCCGCAAGAACCCGCTGAAGGCGGCGCGCGCCGTCGGCAAGGCCGTGGGGGCGCTCGGCGCCGCGCGCAAGATCCTCAAGGCCCGCCAGGCGGACGCCGTCCTGGGCGGCGGCGGGTACGTCGCCGGCCCGGTCGGCCTCGCGGCGACGCGCGCGAAGATCCCGCTGGTGCTCACCGAGGCCGACTCGCACCTCGGCTTGACGAACCGCCTGCTCGCCAAGCGCGCCGACAAGGTCTGCCTCGCGTTCCCGCTCGAGGGCCACGACGACCCGGCCCGCTTCCACGTCACCGGTCGCCCGGTGCCCGAGGCCTACACGGACCGCGCGCAGGCCCGTGCCGAGCTCGGCATCGGCCCGGACGAGACCGCGGTGCTGATCTTCGGCGGCTCGCTCGGCGCCCGCTCGATCAATCACGCCGCCATCGAGGCCTTCAAGGACGCCCCGTACCGCGTCATCCACGTGGCGGGCACCCGCGACTACCCGAACCTCACCGCCCCCGGCGACCACTACGTGCTGCTGGACTACCTGACACCGTTCGGCATCGCGCTCGCGGCCGCCGACGTCGCCGTGGCCCGCTCCGGCGGCTCCGTGTTCGAGCTCGCCCAGTACGGCCTCCCGGCCGTGCTGATCCCGTACCCGCACGCCACCGGCGACCACCAGACCACCAACGCCCGCTGGATGGCGGACGCCGGCGCGGCGCGCGTGCTGCCGGACGCGGAGGTCACGGGTGCGCGGATGCGGGAGGAGACTGACGCGGTGCTCGCGGCGCGTGATGAGATGGCGGCGGCGTCGCTGGGGTTGGCGAAGCCCGACGCGGCTCGTGAGATTGCGCGCGAGGTGCTGCGCGTGGCTCGTGCGCGCTGATTGCGCGTGGCGTTCAGCTCGGGTGGCGCGCGGCGGGCTTCGTGCGCGTCCGGGGAGCACACCGTCGGGCGCCGCGTCAAGAAATTCATGTCCGAGCGGCTTCGGGGCTCGGGGTCGTTCCAGGAATTTCTTGACCCGTCGCGGTCGGTGCGCTCTTGTGCGGGTGAGCGGCTGCGCCGGGTTGCGCCCGGGCGCGGGCCGCGCGTTCGTCCGTGGGGTGATCCGTCAGTTGACCCCCGCACAGGGGGTCAAGTGACGGATGACGGGAGCGATCCGTCACTTGGGGCCCTGTAGGGGCCCAAAGTGACGGATGACGTGGGAATGGCGTGTTGGCCCGTGTGCGCGGGCGCTTTCCGGCGCAGCCGGCTCATCGGGACGTCAGCGCAGCGGCGCCGGGTCTGTCAAGCCCGACCCGAAGGGCGGCGAAGCCGTCGCGCAGCGATCGCCTTGACAGGCCCGG
>NZ_JAPDDP010000002.1 GCF_027587195.1 Solirubrobacter phytolaccae
CGCCGCGCGGAGCGCCTCGACCGCCCACGGGTCACCGGCCGGCGCCGCCGCGAGCAGCTGCGCGCCGATCGCCTCGTCCGCGCCGCCCGCGGCCGCCAGCATGCGCGCCGCGCGCCAGTGCAGCGCGGAGCGGTCCGGGACGCTGTCGTAGACGGCCGCGCGCACGATCGGGTGGACGAAGCTCAGGCCGTCGCTCTCCACCACGACCTCCGCCGCCAGCAGGGTGCGCAGCGCAGGCACGGCGTCGTCGAGGTCGGCGAGCTCCGCGGCCGCCCGCAGCGAGGCGCCGTCGCCGAGCACGGCCAGCGCGCGGGCGAGTGCCGTGGCCGCGGTCGGCATGCGCGCGATCCGGACAAGCACGACGGTTGCGACGCCCTGCGGGCCGAGCGCCTCGATCCGCGTGGCCTCGGCGGCCGTCGGCGCGATCCGCAGCGCCGTCAGCTCCCGCAGCAGCTCGCTCAGCAGCAGCGGGTTGCCCTGCGTCGCCCGCTCGCACGCGCGCACGAACGCGGCCTCGGCGTCCGCGGCCAGCGCGTCCGTGAGCAGCCGGCCGACCGACGCCCCGCTGAGCGGGCGCGGGCGCAGCACCTCCGCGGTGGGGTCGGCGACGAGCTGCGTCAGCGCGGGCTGGGAGTGCTCGCCGATCGGCCGCGTCGCGACGAGCAGCAGCACGGGCGTCGCCTCGATCCGGCGCGCGAGGAACCCGAGGAACTGGAGCGAGGGCTCGTCGGACCACTGCGCGTCGTCGACGCTGATCACGAGCGGGCGGTCGTCGCAGAGGTTCGCGGTCAGCCAGTACAGGCCGTGCAGGCGTTGGAAGACGGCGTCGTCACCGACCGCCGCCGGGGCCTGCGCCGCCGTGAACATCGCGCCCGCCAGCCCGGCCGCACCGGCAAGCCAGCGCTCGCGCTCCTCCGGCGAGGCCTGATGCAGCACGGGCTCGAACAGCTGGCGCACGACGCCGAAGCCGAACCCCGCCTCGAGCTCGCTCGCGCGGGCGTGCAGCCGCCGCAGGCCGTCCTCGCGCGCACGCTCGTGCGTGGCACGCAGCAGGCTCGTCTTGCCGAGCCCGCCCGCCGCCTCGAGCACGACCAGCGCGCCCGCGCCGCCCTGGACCCGCGCGAGCGCCTCCGCCAGCGCCCGTTCCTCCCCACTCCGCTCCAGTAGCACCAGACAGGTGATCCTACGCGCGCTTATGATCGACGCGTGATCGAGCGCGACTCCGAGCTCGCGGCGGTGCGCGACACACTCGACCGAGCCTCGGCGGGCGACGGGTCGCTCGTGCTGATCGAGGGCCCGCCGGGCAGCGGCCGCACGTGCCTGCTCGACGCCACCCGCACCGAGGCGCGCGAGCGCGGGATGACGGTCCTCACGGCGCGCGCGAGCGAGCTCGAGCAGACGTTCGCGTTCGGCGTGATCCGCCAGCTGTTCGAGCGGGAGCTGCTCGGCGCGTCCGCGGACCGGCGCGCGGAGCTGCTGTCGGGCGCGGCGGGGCTGGCCGCCCCGGCGATCGGGCTCGACGGCACCGCGCCCGCCGTGGTCGACGCGCCGTTCTCGATCCTGCACGGCCTGCACTGGCTGACCGCGGCCTTCGAGCCGGTGCTCGTCGCCGTCGACGACGTCCACTGGGCGGACCAGGCGAGCCTGCGCGCGCTGCTGTACATCGCGGCGCGGCTCGAGGGGCAGTCGATCGCGATCGTCGTCACCGCGCGCACGGGGCCGGCCCCGCTCCTCGACGAGCTCACCGTCGCGGCCCGACAGGTCCTGCGACCCGCACCTCTCTCCCGCGCCGGGGTCGCGGCGTTCCTGGGCGAGGAGCCGGACTCCGAGCTCGTCGCCGCGGCGGAGCGCGCGACGGGCGGCACGCCGTTCCTGCTCTCCGAGCTCGCGCGGGCGCTGCCGGCCGACCCCGCCGACATCGAGCGGCTGGGCTCCCGCGCGCTGACGGCGTCCGTGCTGCTGCGGCTCAGCCGACTGCCTGCGCACGCCACCGCCGTCGCCCGCGCGGTCGCGCTCCTCGACGGCCACGCCGAGCTGCACCACGTGGCGACGCTCGCAAACCTCGACGACGCGCGGCCGAGCGTCGCGGCGCTCGTCGAAGCCGGCTTCCTGCGCCCCGGCCGCCCGCTCGCGTTCGCGCAGACGATGGTGCGCGAGTGCGTGCTCGAAGGGCTCACGGAGGCCGAGCGCGCCGGCCTGCACGCGCGGGCCGCGGGCCTGCTGCGCGACGCCGGCCTGCGCGCGGACGTGCTCGCCCCGCACCTGCTGGCCGCGGAGCCCGGCGGGGACGCGGAGGTCGTGCGCCTGCTCCGCGCGGCGTCGGCGCGCGCGATGCGCCAGGGCGCCCCCGAGCTCGCGCGCACGTACCTGCGCCGCGCGCTGCGCGAACCGCCCGCGGCAGACGCCATGGCCGCCGTCCTCAGCGAGCTGGGCGAGGCCGAGTGGTCCTGCGGCGACGACCTCGAAGCCGCGACCGAGCACCTGCGCGAAGCGCTCGCCCGCACGGAGGACCCGGCGCTGCGCCCAGCGCGTGCGCTCGCGCTGCACCAAGCCGTGTTCGTCTCCGGCCGCCTAGTCGAGGCCTACGAGCTGCTGGAGGGGGAGATCGACCGCCTGACGGGTGTCGTCGACCCCGAGGACGTGTGGCGGCTGGAGGCGGCGCTGTCCTCGATCGGGCTGCTGAACCCGGTGACGGTCGGCCGCGCGAACGCGCGCCTCGCCCGCTTCGAGAGCCTCTCCGGCGACACGCCCGGGGAGCTGCTCCAGCTCGCGAACGTCGCGTGCTGGAAGTGGGCGGCGGGGACCGCCGCGGAGACGGTCGAGCACGGCCGCCGGGCGCTCGCCGCCGCGCGCGTGCAGGCCGCGGACGCCGCGGACTCGATCCCGATCTACGAGGCGCTGTGGGTGCTCACCTACGCCGACGCGCACGAGCTGGTGCTGTCGGTGCTCGAGGACACGCTCACCGACGCGCGGGCCCGCGGGTCGGTCTTCGGCATCTCGACCTCGTGCGCGCTGCGCGCCCTGATCGCCTGGCAGCGCGGGGACGTGACGCTCGCCGAGCAGGAGGCGCGCACGGCCGCGGGGCTGCCCGGGTTGTCGGACTTCGTGCGTCCGCCGCTGTTCGGGACGCTCGCACTCGCACTCGTCGCGCGCGGTGATCTCGAAGGGGCCGAGGCGGCGATCGGGGAGAGCGGCTGCGGCCCGGCGCTCCCGCAGTTCGTGTGCCTGAACCCCGCGTTCTACGCGCGCGGCGTGCTGCGGGCGGCGCAGGGCCGTGTCGACGAAGCGCTCGCGGACTTCACCGAGTTCGGCGAGCGCTCCGCACGGATCAACCTGCGCAACCCCGGCGACCCGTGGCGATTGGGCGCGGCCGAGTGCCTCCTGCGCCAGGGCGGCGAGGTGGAGGCGCGGCGGCTCGTGGACGAGCAGGTCGAGCTCGCCCGGCGCTGGGGGACCGCGTCCGCGCTCGGCATCGCGCTGCACGGGCAGGCGCTCGCGTGCGGGACCGACGTCCGGCTGCTCGGCGCCGCGGCGGCCGTGCTGGAGGAGTCCCCGGCGCGGCTGGACCACGCGCGCTGCCTGGTCGACCTCGGCGCGGCGCTGCGGCGGGCGAACCAGCGCTCCTCGGCGCGTGAGCCGTTGCGGGAAGGACTCGAGCTCGCCCGCCGGTGCGGCGCCGACGCGCTCGCTCAGCGCGCCCACGACGAGCTGGTCGTGGCCGGCGGCCGGCCACGCCGACTGATGTTCAGCGGCCCGGAGGCGCTGACGCCTAGCGAGCGGCGCGTGGCCGAGCTGGCCGGCGACGGGCTGAGCAGCCGCGAGATCGCGCAGCAGCTGTTCGTGACCACCAAGACGGTCGACAACCACCTCGCCCGCGTGTATGGCAAGCTCGGGATCTCGACGCGCGGGAAGCTCGCGGAGGCGCTGCGGGAGACCGCGGAAGAACTCGCGTAAGGCGGCGCGCGTCCGGCGCGTCTTAGGGAGCAAGTCCACTCTCTCTTCCCCGGAGGCTCCCCACCATGCTTCGTCCCTCTCCCGCCATGGTCGTCGCCGTCGTCGCGCTCGTCGCCTCGCTCGGCGGCACGTCCTACGCCGCCGCGACGCTCGCCAAGAACAGCGTCGGCAGCCCGCAGCTGAAGACCGGCGCCGTCAAGACCGCCGACCTCGGTGCCAACGCGGTGACCGCGGCCAAGGTCAAGAACGGCTCGCTCCTGGCCGCCGACTTCAAGGCCGGCCAGCTGCCCGCCGGCCCGGCGGGCGTGGCCGGCCCCGCGGGTCCCGCCGGCCCGGCCGGCGCCACCGGTCCCGCGGGTCCGGCCGGTCCGATCGGCCCGAGCACCGCGCTGCTCGCCGAGAAGGACACGCACAACGTCGGCATTTCGGCCGTCTCGCACACGGTCCTGACCCAGACGCTCGCGGCCGGCGACTACACGTTCCTGGTGTCCGCCGGCCTCGAGAACACGAGCGGCTCCGCGGGTGAGTTCACGTGCGCGATCATCGAGCCGATCGGCAACGACTTCACTGCCACGCTCGGCGAGGTCGTGGTCACGCTCGAGGACAACGAGAAGGCGGGGGTCAGCATCGTCGGCGCGACGCACACCGACGGCGCGACGGTCGAGCTCAACTGCGACTCCACCGGCGGCGGCCAGTTCGCCACGGTCACCGAGCCGCGGCTGATCTCGACGCGGGTCGGCTCGGTCGGCTGATCCGGGCGGGGGTCACCACGCGCCGGCGACCTGGCGCGTGGCCGCGTTGACCCGGTTCCAGACGTTGATCTGGGCGATGTCGAGCACGAGCGCGGCCCGCTGCGGCTCGTCGAAGTGCTCGCTGACCTCGTCCCAGAGCTCGTCCGGAACCGGGTCCGCGGTGTCCGCCAGCCGCGTCAGCGCCTCGGTCAGCGCGAACGCCGCGCGCTCCGCGTCGGTGAAGTAGGGCGAGTCGCGCCAGGCGCCGACGGCGAACACGCGCTCCTCGCTCTCGCCGCCCTTGCGCGCGCCCTTGGCGTGCATGTCCACGCACACGCTGCAGCCGTTGATCTGGCTGGCGCGGAGGTGGATCAGCTCACGCGAGATCGGCAGGCGGGCGCGGCTGATCGCCGTGTTGAGCGCCTGCAGGGCGTCGAGCGCGCCGTCGGTCGAGACGGCGGGGTTGGCCTGGCGGGCGGTCAGGGTCGTGGTCGACATCGTGAGCTCCTTGTCACGTCGGTCGGTTGGCGTCGGTCAACACCTCGACCAACCGAATCGCGAGGATGTGACAGAACCCGATGAACGAGCTCTTCGAGCAGCACCGCCAGCAGTTGCACGCCGTCGCCTTCCGCATCCTCGGCTCCCGCTCGGAAGCCGACGACGCGCTGCAGGAAGCCTGGCTCCGCGTCAGTCGCTCCGGCATGGACGGCGTCGAGAACTCCGCCGCGTGGCTCACCACGGTCGTCTCCCGCGTGTGCCTGACGATGCTCGACAGCCGCAAGCGCCGCCGCGAGGAGGACGGCCACCTGCCCGACATGATCGTCACCCGTGTCGACGAGGCGGCGCCGGACCCGGAACGCGAGGCGCTGCTCGCCGACGCGGTCGGCAGCGCGCTGACGATCGTGCTTGACACGCTCTCGCCGGCCGAGCGGATCGCGTTCGTCCTGCACGACCTGTTCGGCCTGCCGTTCGACGACATCGCCCGCGTGCTCGACCGGTCCCCCGACGCCGCGCGTCAGCTGGCGAGCCGCGCGCGGCGCCGCGTCCGGGGCGGCGACCCCGAGACGGCGGGTGCGGACCGCGCGGTCGTCAACGCGTTCCTCGCGGCGGCGCGCGGCGGGTCGCTCGAAGACCTGCTCGCGCTCCTCGATCCGGAGATCGTCCTGCGCGCCGACTTCGGCACGGGCGTCCTGCACGTCCGCTCGGGTCCGGAGTCGGTGGCCGCCGGCGCCCGTGCGATCGGCCCGACCCGCGCACTCCCGGAGCCGATCCTCGCCGACGGCCTCCCCGCGGTGCTCGTCTACGCGGACGGCGCGCCGGAGCGGATCATGCGCTTCACGCTACGCGCCGGCCGGATCGCCGCGATCGACGTGCTGGCCGAGCCGTCACGGGTCGCGCGGCTCGTCGGTCAGGCTTGGAGCGGCTAGGTGCGCTTCGCCGGCGCTGTCTCTTCCACGTACCCGAACTCCGGATCCACCCGAAAGACGGTCACGCCCGCTTCTGCCAGCTGATCCCGCGCTTCGGGCATGACGATCGCCGTGCCCTGGAGCACGATGCCTCTTCGCGAGGTCGCGTCGAGGCCGATCGGATCCCGTGCGAGGATCGCGCCGACGTGGCTTGGACGAAGGATCGCGATCGCGGGTCGGATCTCGACGACGAGCCGATCGACGTGGTCGTCGTCTTGCCGCACCGCAACCATGTCCGCGCGGACATCGCCGCGACGCTCCTCGATCCGCTGGATCGAGTACCCCTGCGCTTGGAGCCAGGAGGCGAAGTACGACTTCAGGTTGGCTTCGACACGATCGCGCTCCATCAGGGCTTGGCGGATCGCAGGCCGTGACGGCGCGGTCGCTTCGCCCGCGGGAAGCGCCAGACGCTGAACCTGTTCGATCGCGCGCGCCTTGGTCTCGTCGGGCGTGTCTCCTTCCTCGGTAGCCGTGCCCTCGATGATGTCCACGACCTGAGCGAGGTCGACACCCTCCTTACCGACGCGGATCACCCGGCTGTAGAAGGCCGCTGCCGCGATCAACGCGAACCCCGCGACCGCAAACGCCGTCGCCACCGCTTCGGTCGTCTCGGCAACGGCGATCGTCCACGCCGCGATCGCGGCGATCGTCAAGAGCCACGCTCCGTGCTTCTCCGGCGCCGAGAGCGTCGAGCGATTGACGGTGCGGTGGCTCGGCGGTGGGGGAGACTCCGGCGGAACCTCTGCGGGCAATGGTTCCTGACTGGACTGGTCTGACATACCGTGTCGCTTCGATCCCGTGCGAGCTTCCCCTTTTTGGCCGCAACGCTCCAAGTCAGCGGAATGGCCGTCAGCGCTCGACGCTACGCCGCCGCCCGGCGACTAGGCAGGAGCAGCGCCGGGATCAGCGCCACGCCGGCCAGGCCGACCGTCCACCAGAAGGTCGTGGCGAACGCCGCGGTGGCGTCGGCCTCGCCGGCGAGCGCGTGCTGGAGGATCACGGCGAGGACGGCGGTGCCGAGCGAGCCGCCGATCTGCTGGATGATCCGCATCGAGGCGGTCGCGCGCGGGATCTCGGCGCGGGAGATGTCGGCGTAGAACGCGGTCATGGTCGGCACGATCGCCAAGCCGAGGCCGGCGCCGCGGACGAACAACGCGGCCCCGAGCAACAGCTCGCTCGTCCCCGTCTCGACCAGCGCGTAGGGAAGCGTCGAGAGCGTGCCCAGGGCGAGGCCGGTCAGCACGAGGATGCGGGGCGCGATCCGGTCGCTCAGGCGGCCGGCGATCACGAGCGCGATCATCGTGCCCGCGCCCTGCGGTGCGAGCAGCAGGCCGGCCTGCAGCGCGCTGCGGTCGCGCGCGACCTGCTCGAACAGCGGCAGCAGGAACATCGCGCCGAACAGCGAGCCGCCGAGCGCGAACATCAGGCCGGTCGAGGCGGCGAAGGAACGGACCTTCAGCAGGCGGACGTCGATGATCGGGACGTTGCTGGTGCGCAGCGCGTGGACGACGAAGCCGGTCAGGAGCGCGAGGCCGATGCCCAGCGGGACGAGCACGCTCGACGCCCCGAAGCCGCCGGCGTCACCCGCCTGTGAGAGCCCGTAGACGATCCCCGCGAGCGCGGGTGAGAGCAGCGCCAGGCCCGTGAAGTCCAGGCGCGACCGCGTGTTCTCGTGGCGCGTGTCCGGCATCCAGCGCCAGGCCAGGGCGAGCGCGACCAGGCAGACCGGCACGTTCACGAAGAAGATCCAGCGCCAGCTCGCGCCGTCGACGATCAGGCCGCCGACCACCGGGCCGAGGATCGGGCCGAGCTGCGCGGGGATCGCGACGATCGCCATCGCGCGCCCGATCCGCTTCGGTCCCGCCGCCTGGGCGAGGATCGACTGCATCAGCGGCACCAGCATCCCGCCGCCGAGGCCCTGCACGACCCGGAACGCGATCAGGCTCTCCGCCGACCACGCGAGGCCGCACAGCACCGAGCCGCCGAGGAAGCCGGTGAGCGAGAACATCCACATCCGCCGCCCGCCGAACCGGTCGACCGCCCAGCCGGTCAGCGGGATCGCCACCGTCAGCGCCAGCAGGTAGCCCGTGGACACCCACTGGATGGTCGAGAGCGTGGTGCCGAGCTCGTCGCCCAGCCGGTCGATCGCCACGGCGACGATCGTGGTGTCGAGGATCGCGGCGATCGCGCCCAGCAGCAGGACCGCCGAGAGCCGCAGCAGCTCGGGGGTCAGGCCCGTCTCGTCTTCGTGCGTCATCGGAACAGCGCTCATGGCGATACACCGTATCGCAAGAACGATACGGCGTATCGGCGAGGTACGATGAGCCCGCATGCCGACCGCCTCCAGCCGCAGCGAGCGTCCGGCCTTGACCCGCGACGCGATCGTGGCCAAGGCGGTCGAGATCGCCGACGCGGAAGGGCTCGACGCGGTCTCCATCCGGCGCCTGGCCGCCGACCTCCCGGCGCGGCCGATGAGCCTCTACAACCACATCACCGACAAGCAGGAGCTCGTCGGCCTGATGCTCGACCGGATCATCGACGAGGGCCTGATCGGCGACGCGCTCTCCCCCGACTGGCGCGAGGCGATGCGCCAGATCGCCCGCTCCGCCCGCGCCGCCGCCGAGCGCCACCCCTGGCTCACGATCGGCCTCGGCGCCACCCGCGCGCAGCGCGAGAGCTTCCACCGCCATCACGAGGAGTCGCTGCGCGCGCTCGCCGGCCTCCGCGCGTCCGACGCCGACAAGCGCCGCCTGCTGCTCGCGGTCGACTCCTTCACCTGGGGCCACGTCGCGATGGAAGCCGCCCGCCGCTCCGAGGCCCTGGCCGCCATGCAGATCCCGGATGACGGCTTCGAAGTCGGCCTGGAGTGGATCCTCGCGGGCGCCGCCGCGGCGCTCGGCGAGCCGCCCCTTTAGAGCTCGTCCAGCAGCGCGCGGACCCGCGCGCTGATCTCGTCGCGCGTTGCCCGGACCTCGTCGAGCGGGCGGCCCTTCGGGTCGGGGAGGTCCCAGTCGACGTAGCGCTTGCCCGGGATGTACGGGCACGTGTCGCCGCAGCCCATGGTCACGACGAGGTCAGCCCGCGCCGCCAACTCGTGCGTGAGCCGCTGCGGGCGGCGATCGGCGATGTCGACGCCGAGCTCGGCCATGGCGGCCACGACCTCGGGATGGACATGCCCCTCGGGGTCGGCGACGCTGCCGGCGGACTCCGCCGTGTGACGGCCGGCGGCGGCGTGCTCGAACAGCGCCTGGCTCATCTGCGAGCGGCCGGCGTTGTGGAGGCAGACGAACAGGACGTGGCTCATGGATAGAGGGCTCGGATCAGGCCGAGCGCCAAGCCGGCGCCGGCGAGTTGGGCGAGGATGAACGTCGGGACCGAGGCCGGGGCGATGCCGGCGAACGTGTCCGAGAGCGTGCGGCCGATCGTGATCGCGGGGTTGGCGAAGCTGGTCGAGCTGGTGAACCAGTAGGCCGCGCCGATGTAGGCGCCGACCGCGGCGGGGACGGTCGCGAGCCGGCTTGTGCGGGCGAGGCTGAAGATCACCAGCAGCAGCCCCGCGGTCGCGACGACCTCGGCGAGCAGGTGCGGCCCGCTCGCGCGGTGGTGCTCGGAGACGCTGATCGCGGCGAGGCCGAACATGCCGTTCGCGAGCACCGCGCCGGACGCGCAGCCCACGATCTGCACGGGGATGTACGCGGCGACGTCACGCCAGGGCCTGCCGCCGAGCGCCGCGTCGACGAGCGAGACGACCGGATTGAAGTGCGCGCCCGAGACCGGGCCGAAGATCAGGATCAGCGCGTACAGGCCCGCGGCGGTCGCGGCCGCGTTCTCGAGCAGCTGCAGCCCGACGTCGTCGGACAGCCGCTGGGCGGCGATCCCCGACCCGATCACGAGCGCGGCCAGTAGCGCGCTGCCGAGGAACTCGGCGAGCAGGCGTCTCGGAAGCGGCGCGGTCACGGGTTGGAGCCTATTCCATTGACAAACGTCACTTCAATAGGTAGTTGTAAATAGATGGCTGTCGATCTGGAGCTCGCACCGAAGACCAAGCGCCCGGCGGGTGAGCCGTGCTGCGAGCCGGTCGTCTATCCCGACATCGACCGCGAACGTGCCGCGCGTATGGCCGAAGTGGCGAAGGCGCTCGGTGACCCGGTCCGCCTCCAGCTCGTGGACGTCCTGCGCAAGCACGCCGGCAAGGTCTGCGTCTGCGAGCTCGTGCCGCTGTTCGACATCTCCCAGCCCACCCTCTCGCACCACCTCAAGAAGCTCCGCGACGCGGGCATCGTGGACAGCGAGCGCCGCGGGCTGTGGGCCTACTACTACGTCCTCCCCGACGCACTGCAGGAGCTGACCGCATGGCTGAGCTGACCAACCCCGACGAGCTGCGCGAGACCGTTCGTGCCCGGTACGCCGCCGCGGCGGTCGCCACCACCTCCACGGAGGGCGGCGGCTGTTGCGGGCCCGACGCAGCCGTGATCACCGACGAGCAGGCCGAGCTGTTCGGCCGCGGGCTGTACGCCGACGGCGACCAGGAGGAGCTCCCGGAAGCGGCGCTCATCGCCTCGCTCGGCTGCGGCAACCCGACCGCGATGGCCGACCTGCGCGACGGCATGACCGTCCTCGACCTCGGCTCCGGCGGCGGCATCGACGTGCTCCTCTCCGCCCGTCGTGTCGCGCCGTCCGGCACCGCCTACGGGCTCGACATGACCGACGAGATGCTCGCGCTCGCCCGGGCCAACCAAGCGAAGTCCGGCGTCACCAACGTGCACTGGCTCAAGGGCCAGATCGAAGCGATCCCGCTCCCGGCCGAGAGCGTCGACGTCGTCCTCTCCAACTGCGTCGTCAACCTCTCCACCGACAAGCCCACGGTGCTGCGCGAGGCCGCCCGTGTGCTGAAGCCCGGCGGCGCCTTCGCCATCTCGGACGTGATCGCCGACCCCGACATGGACGCCGCCACCCGCGAGGACATGCAGCAGTACGTCGGCTGCATCGCGGGCGCGCTGACGCGGGACGAGTTCGAGCGCTACCTCGCCGACGCGGGCTTGGTCGACATCGAGATCACCGAGACGCACCGCGTGCACGAGTCCGCCGGTTCCGCGATCATCAAGGCGCGCAAGCCGCCGCTCTAGGATCGGCCGGATGTCCGAGCCGGTCTGCCCTTCCTGTGCCAGCGAGCACACCTACGAGCTCAACGGTCTCCTCGTGTGCTCCATGTGCGCCCACGAGTGGTCGCCGGACGCCGAGACCGAGGCCGAGCCGGTCATCCGCGACGCCGTCGGCAACGTGCTCGCCGACGGCGACACGGTGACGGTCGTCAAGGCGCTCAAGGTCAAGGGCAGCGCGAGCGGCATCAAGGCCGGCACGAAGGTCCGCAACATCCGGCTCGTCAACGGCGTCGGCGACCACGACATCGATTGCAAGGTCGACGGCATCGGCCCGATGCAGCTCAAGTCGAGCGTCGTCAAGAAGCTGTCGTAGCGCTCACCCCTCAGGGGTGAGGTGATGTCACCCGCTGCGGCGTGAGGCTGCGGCGATGGCCGAAGACAAGCCGAACATCCTCGTGATCTGGGGCGACGACATCGGGATCACGAACCTCAGTTGCTACAGCGACGGGCTGATGGGTTACCGCACGCCCAACATCGACCGGATCGCGGACGAGGGGATGCGATTCACCGACTCCTATGGCGAGCAGAGCTGCACCGCCGGGCGCTCGTCCTTCATCACCGGGCAGAGCGTGTACCGGACGGGGCTGAGCAAGGTCGGGATGCCCGGCGTCGACGTCGGCCTGCAGGCGGAGGACGTGACGATCGCGGAGCTGCTCAAGCCGCTGGGCTACGCGACCGGGCAGTTCGGCAAGAACCACCTCGGCGACCTGAACAAGTTCCTGCCGACCGCGCACGGGTTCGACGAGTTCTTCGGCAACCTCTACCACCTCAACGCGGAGGAGGAGCCCGAGGCGGCGAACTGGCCGTCGAAGGAGGAGTTCCCCGAGTTCAACCGGCGCTTCCGCCCGCGTGGCGTCATCCACTCGTGGGCGACCGAGGACGACGACGCGACCGAGGACGCGCGCTTCGGCCGCGTCGGCCGTCAGCGCATCGAGGACACCGGGCCGCTCACCAAGAAGCGGATGGAGACGATCGACGACGAGGTGCTCGAGGTCGCCCAGGACTTCATCGGCCGCCAAGCCGCGGACGGCGCGCCGTTCTTCGTCTGGTTCAACACGACCCACATGCACTTCCGGACGCACACGAAGCCGGAGAGCCTCGGCCAGGCGGGGCGCTGGCAGTCGCCGTACCACGACACGATGATCGACCACGACCAGGTCGTCGGCGCGTTGCTGGACCAGCTCGACGAGCTCGGCCTGGCCGACAACACGATCGTCGTCTACAGCACCGACAACGGGCCGCACATGAACACGTGGCCCGACGCGGGCATGACGCCGTTCCGGAGCGAGAAGAACACCAACTGGGAGGGCGCGTTCCGCATTCCCGAGCTAATCCGCTGGCCCGGCAAGATCGCCGCCGGCGTCGTCTCGAACGAGATCGTCCAGCACCACGACTGGCTGCCGACGTTCCTGTCCGCCGCCGGCGATCCCGGGGTCGCGGACAAGCTCAAGGCCGGCCACACGATCGGCGACACGACCTTCAAGGTCCACATCGACGGCTACGACCTGCTGCCGTACCTGACCGGCGCGGCCGAGCACTCCCCGCGCAAGGGGGTCGTCTACTTCTCCGACGACGGCGACGTGCTCGCGCTCCGGTTCGACAACTGGAAGGTCGTCTTCATGGAGCAGCGCTGTCCCGGCACGCTGCAGGTGTGGGCGGAGCCGTTCGTGAATCTGCGCGTGCCCAAGCTCTACAACCTGCGCACGGACCCGTTCGAGCGCGCCGACATCACCTCGAACACCTACTACGACTGGCTCTTCGACAACGACTACCTGCTCCTCGCGGCCACCCAGCTGGTCGCGCAGTTCCTGCAGACGTTCACGGAGTTCCCGCCACGCCAGAAGGCCGCCAGCTTCACGATCGACCAGGTCGTGGAGAAGCTCGAGTCGGTCATCACGTCCGGGCGATGAGCCTCGCCTCCTGGAACGACGGCGCCGCACGCTCCGCGATCCTCGCCTACCTGGACGGGATCGCGGACGTCGACGCAGCCGACCGTGTGGCGGTCGTCGACAACGACGGCACGCTGTGGTGTGAGAAGCCCGCGTACATCCAGGCGTTCTTCCTGCTCGCGCGCCTGCACGAGCAGGCGGCGGCGGACCCCGAGCTGGCGAGCAGCCCCGTGGTGCAGGCGTTGCTCGCCAACGACCTCGCGGGGGCGGCTTCGCACGGGATGGGCGAGGTCGTGCGGGTGCTGATGAACACGCACGCGGACCTGACCACCGAGGAGTTCGACGTCGCCGTCGCGCACTGGCTCGCGGACTTCCGCCACCCGCGCTTCGGCTCGGGGTTCACCGGGCTCGTCTACGCGCCGATGCTCGAGCTGCTCGACCTGCTGCGCGAGCACGGGTTCCGCGTGTTCATCGTGACCGGCGGCGGGGTCGACTTCGTGCGCCCGGTCGCGCGGCAGCTCTACGGCGTGCAGCCGGACGACGTCGTCGGCTCCGCCGTGGAGGTCGAGTTCACGCGCCGCGACGGCCAGGTGGTGCTGTCGCGGACCGCGAAGCTCGCCGGTTCCCCGAACGAGGGTCCGCCGAAGGTGGTCAACATCCACGCCCGCATCGGCCGCCGGCCGCTCGTGGCGATCGGCAACAGCGCGGGCGACCGCGAGATGCTCGAGTACGCGCACACCGGGCCGCTCCCGTCGCTGTGCCTGGTCGTGGATCACGACGACGAGGCGCGCGAGTACAAGTACGGCGGCGAGGCGCTGACCAACCCCGACGCCGAGCCGATCGCGACGACGGCCGAGCGCTTCGGCTGGACCACGATCAGCATGCGCGACGACTGGACCCGCGTCTTCGCGTGAAGCCGATCTCCGCGACGACGTTCCGGATGGGCTCGGACGTCCACTACCCCGACGAGGCGCCCGCGCGTGCGGTGACCGTGGGTGCGTTCTCGATTGCCGCGCATGCCGTCACGAACCGCGAGTACGCCGCGTTCGTGGCGGCGACCGGCTACCTGACCGTGGCCGAGCGCCCGCTCGACCCCTCCGACTTCCCGGGTGCTCCGGTCGAGAACCTGCAGCCGGGCTCGATGGTGTTCGTCGGCGCGCCCGGCCCGGTGGACCTCCGCCACCTCAGCCAGTGGTGGGCCTGGACGCCGGGCGCGTCCTGGCGGCATCCTCTCGGCCCGACGTCGTCGCTCGACGGCCTGTCCGACCACCCCGTCGTGCACGTGGCCTACGAGGACGCGGATGCGTACGCGTCGTGGGCGGGACTGCGGTTGCCGACCGAGGCCGAGTGGGAGTGCGCCGCCCGCGGAGGCCTCGACGGCGCCGCCTACACCTGGGGCGACGAGCCCGAGCTTGCCGGCGAGCGCCGCGCGAACTACTGGCACGGCGACTTCCCCTGGCGCCCAGAGCCCGGCTACGGCACCACCGCGCCGGTCGGCTCCTTCTCGCCCAACGCTTTCGGCCTCTTCGACATGGCCGGCAACGTCTGGGAGTGGACCAGCGACTGGTACGGCGGCTCGCAGGACGCGAGCCTCGACCCCGGCCAGCCCCAGTTCGCCGTCCCGCGCAAAGTCGTCAAGGGCGGCTCGTTCCTCTGTGCCGACACCTACTGCCTGCGCTACCGCCCGGCCGCCCGCCGACCGCAGATGATCGACACGGGCATGAGCCACGTCGGCTTCCGCTGCGCCGTGTAGTTCCTGCGTATAATGCATACCTGCAGCAATGTCGCAGGTAGATCATTTCGCCAAGAGCTCAGGTCTCGCATTCGAACGCGAGGCCGCGCGTCGCATTCCGGAGCTGTTGGCGGATCTCCTCGACGAGCCGGTAAGTCGCTTCGAGCACGCGCCCGACGGCGGCGTGGATGTCGTCGCCCGAGACGACCGCGATCGCGTCTGGGCCTTCCAGGTGAAGAACAGCGGTGGCCCCGGCGCGGTGACCAGCGCGAGCGAGCGGCTGGCAGCCGCACCCGATGCGATCCCGGTGCTCGTGGTCCCCTACATGACCCCCGCGGGCGCGCGGACCGCGGCCGAGCGGAACATCAACTGGCTGGACCTTGCCGGGAACGCGAGCATCCGTGCCGAGAACCTGTACCTCTCGCGCGAGGGCCGGCCGAGTGTCTTCAAGACGCCGGGGCGACCGTCATCTCCCTTCGCGCCGAAGAGCGCCCGGATTACCCGCGCGCTCCTCCAGGACCCACGGCGCTGGTGGCGCCAGAAGGGCCTCGCCGAGGTCACGGGGCTGGATGACGGAAGCGTGTCGCGGACCGTTCGGCGGCTCGATCAGGAGCAGCTGCTGGAGCGAGATGGGCACACGCTTCGCCCCGCCGATCCCGACACTTTGCTCGACGCCTGGACCGACGCGTATCGCTTCGACGCCCACGACGTCATCGTCGGCCACGCGTCCGGCTCCGGCATCGAGCTCACCCGAGACCTCAGCCAGCGATTGCGCGAGCTCGGCATTGCCCACGCCGCGACCGGCCTTCCGGCCGCCTGGCTTCTAGACCGGTTCGCGACGTTTCGGATAAGCACGATCTACGTCGACGGCGATCCACGCGACGCAGCGGATCGTCTGGAGATCCGGCGCAACGAGCGCGGCGCCAACGTCCAGCTCGTCGGCCCGAACGACGCGGCCGTCATGGCGTTCCGGCGTGAGATCGACGGTGTGCCGATCGTGTCACCGGTTCAGGCCTACCTGGACCTCCGCGCGCTGCCCGAGCGAGCATCAGAAGCTGCGGAGCACCTGCGCGAACAGCGACTCCTGTGGCCGGAGTGAACGAGCCCAAGCCGCGCACGCGCGCCGGCTACACGCCGGCCGACCTCGAGCTGGTCCGAGCCACCTGCCTGACCGTCGCGGTCACCCTCGGCGAGCCACGGCTGGACGACATCTGCATCGTCGGCGGCCTCGTCCCGAACTTGCTGATCGACCAGCGCCTCGGAGCCGAGACCGACACCGGCGCCGGCCACCCCGGGACGACGGACCTCGACCTCGGCCTGAAGATCGCCCTCCTCGACAACAAGGCGTACGCCGAGATCAGCGAGCGACTGCGTCGCGAGGGCTTCGGCCCCGCTCGAGGACGGACCAGCCGTCGCAAAGGTCCAGCCGCTCGAAGGCGACTTCGGCGCTTTTATGATCCCGGGGATCGAGCTGACCGCCGACGAGCGAATCCCCGTGGAGCTCAGTGGACTGACGCTCAAGGGCGAACGCGCGAGGCGGACGGTGCCGGTGTGTGGTCCCGGCGCCTACACGGTGCTCAAGGCGCTCGCCTTCCACGATCGAGCTGAGCCCAAGGACGCGTTCGACCTCGTCTACGTCCTCCGCCGCTGGCCCGAAGGTAAAACGGACATCGCCCAGCGTTTGGCGCAGCACGCACAGCAGCACACTGACGTCGACAACCGCGCGATCGAAGCCCTGCGTACCGACTTCCGCGACACCGAGCATCTCGGCCCGATGCGCGCCGCTGAGTTCGAGACGCTGGACGAGCGATATCTCGACGAAGCCATCGCGGACGCGCACGGCCACGTCGACGACCTTCTGACCTCTTGCTCGAGGGCTGGCCTCTCGTAGAACGACGAAAGCCCCGCTTTCGCGAGGCTTTCAGTTCAGCGCGCCCGAGAGGATTCGAACCTCTGACCTTCGGTTCCGTAGACCGACGCTCTATCCAGCTGAGCTACGGGCGCTGGTCGCGCTGCGGCGGAGGAGTTTAGCGTCCGCAGCCGGGCGCACGGGGTCGGGGGCGTCGGAGTAGCGCTCGTAGCGGCCGAAGAGGCGGCCGAGGAAGGCCTGAATCGGCAACACGAAGCGGCGCACAGGCGCCGGAATCGCCGTCAAAGCGAACTCGGAGCGGTAGCGGGTGAGCAGGAACGCGGCGTCCCACGGACCGGGGCGGCCGCCGTGACCGCGCGCGGACTCGTACACCGCGCCCAGGAAGTACTCGAAGTTCAGCGCCGGGAAGACCTCGCCGGCAAGGCGCAAGGGTTCGTCGCCCGCGTTCCAGAAGCGGTGCTCGACACCCGGCGCGAACGAGATCATCTCGCCGGCGCGCAGGACGCGGTCGTCCTCGCCCGCCACGGACACCCCCATCAGGCCCGACTCGACGCGCATGGTCTCGGTCTGAAGGTGGTGGATATGCATCGGCGGGCCGGCGCCGATGTCGACGACGGACTCGCACAGGAGCCGGTCGCCGTCGCGGCCCAGGAAGGTCAGGCGCTCGCCGTGCCAGTTGTCGATCGTTCGCGGGTACATTCGAATCCTTTCGCTACGCTGCGTTTCGAAACGCAAGGTATCGGAATGACCGAATAGCGTGCAAGTGGTGCCAGCCACACCAAAGCGGGGACGCCCGCTCGACCCGGAGGTCGACGCCGCGATCGTGGCGGCGGCGACGGCGATGTTCCTCGAGGGCGGGCTGCAGCGGATGACGGTGCCGGGCGTGGCCGCCGCGGCGGGCGTGGCCAAGACGACCGTGTACCGGCGCTACGCGACGCCGGCGCAGCTGGCGCTGGCGGCGATCGGTCGGCTGAACGCGGACGCCTCCGACCCGGACACGGGCAGCGCCAGGACGGATCTGATCGCCACGCTGGAGGCGGTCCGGCAGCGGATCGACCCGACGGTCACGGCGACCGTGCTGGTGGAGGCGCAGACGCATCCGGAGATCCTCGAGCTCGCGCGCCGCCAGATGATCATCCCCGCGGTCGAGCGCTTCCGGCGCATCCTTCGCAAGGGGGTCGAGACCGGAGAGCTCAAACGAGGCTTGGACGCCGACCTCGCCGCCGACGCCGTCCTCGGCAGCTTCTTCATGCGCTTCTACGAGCGGGGAAGACCGGGCCCCGACTGGCCGCGACAGGTCGTGGACAGCCTCTACCCCGGCCTCACCGAACAGGGTTGAAGCGGGGGCGCCGGGGAACAAGGTCTGCATGTTCCGATTGGCCGCCCCGCTGCTCGCGTTCGCGTCACTCTTGCTACCCGCCGCGTCCGCGCACGCCGACGCGATCTCCGTCGCTGTGGCACCGGACCCGGTGGTCGGCGTCGAGTTCCCGATCACCGCGACCTGGGCGTCCGCGTCGAACGGGTCACCGTTCGTCGGCGTCACCGTCAAGCCGACGGGCGCCGGCTGCGCTGCGAACTTCTACGCCGACTTCAAGTACGGGACCGAGGGCGGAACGGGCGAGGACGCGATCTGGACGGAGATCACGGGTCCGACCGGCACCGAGACCGGCGGCCACCAAGTGGCTGCTCCCGGGTCGTACACGATCTGCGCCTACCTGCAGGACTCCGAGCGGAGCAAGACGCCGTACGCGCTCACCGGGCCGGTGCTGTTCAACGTCCGCGCGGCCGACGCCGCACCCGTGCCCCCTCCGGCCCCGGACCCGTGCCCGCCCGCGCGGGTCGCGCTCGAGCAGGCGAACCAGGCCGCGACGCTCGCGCAGACCTATGTGACGCGCTTCCGCACCGCCGCCAAGCGGTACGAGCGGCTCGCCAAGCGCGCGGACGGGGTTAGACGAACGCGCCTGGAGCGCCAGGCGAAGCTCGCCAAGCAGCGCTACCGGAAAGCCGTTCAGCTTCGTGCCAAGGCCCGGACCGCGCGCTCCCAGGCGCAGGCGCTGGTCGCGGCCAGCTGCCCCGCCTAGAAACAGAAACGCCCCGCACTGAGCGGGGCGTTGGCCGACGGACAGGGCGGGATTCGAACCCGCGATGGAGCTATAAACCCCATACTCGCTTAGCAGGCGAGTGCCTTCAGCCACTCGGCCACCTGTCCCGGTCCGCGGAGTGTAGAGGGCCGAGCGTCAGCTCGCGCGATTGCGACGTCCGCGGGGCATCGCATCCAGTTCGTCAAGCGACATTCCGGCACCCGTCGCGACGCACGCCAGCGGGTCGTCCGCCACCCGGACGGGCATGCCCGTCTCGCGCGCCACGCGGTCGTCGAAGCCGCGCAGGAGCGAGCCTCCGCCGGCCAGCAGCACGCCTTCCGTGGTGATGTCCGCCGCCAGCTCGGGCGGCGTCTCCTCCAGGGTCGCGTGGATCGCGGCCATGATGTCAGCGAGCGGCGAGGCGATCGCTTGGCGGACCTCCTCCGACGTGAGCACGATCTCGCGCGGGAGGCCGGACGCAAGATCGCGCCCACGGATCGACGTCTTGATCTCCTCGCGAAGCGGAATGGCGCTGCCGGCAGCCAGCTTGATCGCCTCGGCGGACTGCGAGCCGATCGCCATCCGGTGCTCGAGGCGGATGTGGTTGGTGATCGCGTCGTCGAGGTCGTAGCCGCCGACCCGCAGCGACTTCGCGACCACGAGGCCGCCGAGCGAGATGATCGCGACCTCGCTCGTTCCACCGCCGATGTCGACGACCATCCGGCCCTTGGGCTCGGCGATGTCCACGCCCGCGCCGATCGCCGCGGCGAGGGACTCCTCGATCAGGTGGACCTCACGCGCACCGGACGACAGCGACGCCTCTTCGACCGCGCGCCGCTCGACCTCCGTGATGCCCGACGGCGCGCAGATGACCATGCGCGGGCGGGCGAAGCGCGAATGCAAGACCTTTCCCACGAACTGGCGGAGCATCGCCTCCGTGACCTCGAAGTCGGCGATCACCCCGTGACGCAGCGGACGGTCGGCCGAGATGGTCGCGGGCGTGCGTCCGATCATCCGCTGGGCGTCCGCGCCGACCGCGTGCACCTCGCCGGTGCGCTGGTCGATCGCGACCACGGATGGCTCTGACAGGACGATTCCGCGCCCACGCACGTACACGACCGTGTTGGCCGTGCCGAGGTCGATCGCGACGTCACCACCGGACCGCAGCCGGCCCACGTGACGCCGACGACCGGTGCCGAACAGTCCGTTCAAGGGCATCTGGGCGCTCACTCAAGCAGACGGAGCGGCGATGCCCTCCGAAAGTTGGGCGTACGCTAGAGGGGTTCGGAGGGGTGGCAGAGTGGTCGATCGCGCTGGTCTTGAAAACCAGAGTCCGTGAAAGCGGACCGTGGGTTCGAATCCCACCCCCTCCGCTCAGCGCCTTGACGAGATCTGTATGCCGGCGGGCGCGATCGTCACGTGGCCTTTGCGCGCGCGTCCCAGAGTGAGACGTATGAACACGATCTCGCTCCTCGACATCACCCTGCGGCTCGCGTTGGTGGTGGTCCTGTGCGGCGCGATCGGCCTTGAGCGTGAGACGCGCGACCAGCCCGCCGGGGTGCGTACGCACGTGCTCGTGGGCATGGGCGCGGCGGTCTTCACGCTGATCTCGGCCTACGGCTTCTCCGACTTCGCGCAGCCCGGCGCGCCGATCGACCCGACGCGGATCGCCGCGCAGGTGGTGACCGGCGTCGGCTTTCTCGGGGCCGGCGCGATCATCCACCAGGGCATGGCCGTGCGAGGGCTCACGACCGCAGCCGCAGTGTGGATCTCGGCCGCGATCGGCATGGCCGCCGGCATCGGCTTCTACTCGCTCGCACTCGCGGGCACCGCGCTCGTCCTGGTCGCGCTGATCATCTTTCGCCACATCCGCACGTGGCTGCTGCGCCACGCCCGGTCGGTCCGGCCGCTGTCTGAATCGCGAGCCCAGCCGGCGAAGAAGTTGGCATCCGTCGATCGAACAGACTTCCTCCTCCAATCGGAGGACCAGCGGTCTCGGGCATGACGTCCGCCCTCGAAGGTGGCACCGCCGCGGTCGACAGCCCGGAGTAGGAACGCTCACCAAAGGAGGTGGGTGCTGGGAAAAGGAAACCTCTTGCTCAATCGAATCGCCGTGCCGCGCGCCGTGCGCCGCTTGGCCCTACCGATGATCGCCGCGCTCGCCGTCGCTCCCGCGACCGCGCACGCCACGATCCCCACCAACCTCGCCACGGGCGGTGTGACCGCTTCGGGCAGCGCGCTGACGATCGGCGTGTCCGGTGCTTCCGGCACCGACGGCGCCATCCAAGCCGGCTTCACGAACGCCAGCGAGCCGCTGTTCTGGGGTGTCGACACGACCTCCATGAACGACCAGACGGCCGCGTACTTCTCGCTGAACACGCCGAGCGGCCTGTACTCGCCGCAGCCGTACACGATGGACAACCAGCCGTTCACGCAGCTGTCGGCGCCGGTGAAGACCGGCACGGGCACGGCGGGCGACCCGTTCGTGATCACGAGCCGGTTCCGCGCGACGGCGGACCTCGACATCACGCAGACCGTCACGCACGTGAGCGGCACGACACGCCTGACCGCCGCGTGGGCGATCCACAACTCCGCCGGCTCCTCGGTGAACATGCAGGTGTTCGAAGGTGCCGACCTGTACGTGAACGGCAACGACAACGGCACGGGCACGAGCTCCGGCTCACAGCCGAACCGGATGATCGGCAGCGTCGCGTCCGACGGCTCGGTCGCGTACTTGGTCGAGCAGGCCTCCAAGCCGTGGTCGCACTTCTACAGCGGCATGAACTCGCAGTTCTACGAGACGTCCAGCGACTCGTCGTACGGCTACCTCTCCGACACCATCGACCCGACCCTGCAGGACTCGGGCATGGCCGTCGAATGGGACGACACGCTTGCCGCGGGCGCGACGAAGACGTACACGGTCCAGTGGTACTTCACCGCTCCCCCCGCCCCGGCGGCCCCGGTCATCACGAGCGGCGCGCCCGCCGAGGGCACCACGGTGCAGGCCCGCACCGCGACCCCGGCCTTCACCTACGCGCCCGGCAACGCCAACCTCTCGGTCGCATACGAGTGCCAGCTCGACAGCGGCGCGTGGAGCGCGTGCAACAACTCGCGCAGCCTCACCGGCCTCGCCGACGGCTCGCACACGTTCAGCGTGCGCGCCCTCAACTCCGCCGGCGTCGCCGGCCCGGCCACGACCCGCACCTGGACCGTCGACGGCACCGCTCCGGGCGCGCCGACGATCGGCAGCAAGCCGGCCGTCAGCACGAGCGCCAACACCGCCAACTTCACCTTCACGGGTGAGGCCGGCGCGACGTTCCGCTGCTCGTTCGACGGTTCCCCTTTCACCACGTGCAGCAGCCCGATCAACCTCGCCGGCCTCACCGACGGCAGCCACACGTTCGCCGTCAAGCAGACGGACGCCGCCGGCAACGCGGGCACGCTGGCCGACAGCTACACCTGGGTGATCGACAGCGCCGTCCCGGCCGCGCCGGGCAACGTCTCCACGCCCGCCGACTCCGAGTCGACGAACGCCACGGTGACCTTCACGCCCGCCAACGGCACGACCGCCGAGTGCTCGCTCGACAACGGCACCTGGACCGCCTGCTCGAGCCCCGTCAACGTGACCGGCCTCGCCGTCGGCGCGCACAGCCTCAAGATCCGCCAGATCAGCGGCACCGGCGTCGTCGGCACCGTTGCGACCACCAGCTGGACCGTCAAGGCGCCGCCCGCGCCGCCGACCACCGGCACGGGTGGCGAGGACACGCCGGCGACCCCGCCGACCCCCACCGATGACGCCCCGGTCGTCGACGACACGCCGCCGGCCAAGCCGACCTGGTGCATCAGCCGCCGCACGATCGACATCACGTTCAAGGTCCCGGCCCGCATCAAGGCCACCGCGATCGAGGTGCTCGTCGAGGGCAAGCGCGTCAACCGCCTCAAGAAGACGGCCCGCGCCGCGAAGATCAGCCTCGTGGGCATGAAGGGCCCGGGCACGGTCAAGGTCAAGATCAACGCCGTCGTCGGGAAGAAGACGGTGCTGCTCGACACCCGCACCTACAAGACCTGCACGCCCGCGGGGGGCGACGACTAGGCACACGCGCAGCCCGGCGGGCGCCCCCCGCGGGGGGGCGCCGGTGGTGCGGGAGCGGCGCGGCGGTGCGCGCGCCCCCCCCCCCGAACCCCCGCCCCCTCGTGGCCGAGCTCGCCGGCCATGCGGTCGTGTCCGACGCGTCGGCGGAGACCGACGAGGACGGCGCCGTGTCCGCGACCGTGCAGCTCATGGGCGGCGCCACGCTGTGGCTGCACGTCGGCGACGGCTGGAACCGGACGCTGCTGACCACGCCCTCGCGCCGCGCGTACGAGTGGCCGTGGCGATCCGACGAGACGCCCGGCCAGCTTCGCGCGCTGCTCACGGGCAACGCGATCGAGCGCGTGCGCGGCCTCGGCCCGCTGCGCGTCGCGGGCACGCTGGTGATCGACGGCCGACCCGTCGCGCACACGGGCTGGCCGCGCCTGCTCACCGCGAGCCTGCCGACACGCGAACGCCCCGTCTTAGTCGTGCAGGTGTAGCCGCTGGCCCTGCGGGCCGAAGATGCCGATCAGCTCGACCGGCCCGTCCACCGCGCCGAACCAGTGCGGCGTCCAGGTGGAGAACTCCACGGCCTCCCCCGGCTCGATCACGAGGTCCTTCTCGCCGAGGATCAGCCGGAGCCGGCCGCTCAGCACGTAGATCCAGTCGTGCCCCTCGTGCACGGGCAGCTCGTCCGGCGGGTCCTCGCTCCCCGCCGGCACGAGCAGCTTCCAGGCCTGCAGCCCGCCCGCCGCGCCGCGGTTCGTGAGCGGCCAGGCCGTCATCCGGCCCATCTTCACCGGCTTGGCCCGCACACGCGGATCGGGCGCGGGAGCGGCGCCGACCAGCTCGTCGGCGGACACGCCCAGCGCGGCCGCCAGCGCCGGCAGGTGGTCCAGCGCGAGCCGCCGCTTGCCCGCCTCCAGCCGACTCAACGTCGAGATGTCGATGTGGGCGCGCTCCGCGACCTGCGCCAGCGTCAGCCCGCGCTCGGCGCGCAGCTCACGCAGCCGCCGCCGGACCCGCGCGTCCACCGCCTCGTTTGCCGTCATGGCAAAACATCTTGACGCATCACGCAACCCGCTTCATTCTCGAAAGCAATGACTTGGGAATGCATCATCGTCGGCGGCGGGGCCGCGGGGCTGAGCGCGGCGCTCGTCCTCGGCCGTGCGCGCCGGCGCACGCTGATCATCGACAAGGGCGAGCCGAGCAACCGGGTCGCCCACGGCATCGGCGGCCTGCTCGGGCAGGACGGCCGTGCGCCGGAGGACTTCTACGCGGACGGCCGGAAGGAGCTCGAGCAGTATCCGAGCGTCGAGTTCCGCACCGGGGAGGTGATCGACGGCGCGCCCGGCTACACGCTGACCCTCCACGACGGCTCCACGGAAACGGCTCAGACCGTCATCCTCGCGACGGGCATGGACTACCGCTACCCGGACTTCCCGGGCGCGAAGGAGCGCTGGGGCGACACCGCGTTCCACTGCCCGTTCTGCCACGGCTGGGAGGTGCGCGAGCAACCGCTGGTCGTGCTCGACCCGGGCGAGTTCGGCCCGGACCGCGTCCGCATGCTCAAGGGCTGGAGCGACGACGTCACGCTCGTCACGGAGACGCCGAGGGAACTGCGCGACGGCGAGCTCGTCCTGCACGACGGCACGGTCGTCCCGTGCGGCGGCCTGATGATGGCCACGCGCCTGCACCAGCGGTCGGACCTCGCGGCGAAGCTGGGAGCGCAGGCCGCCGCTCCCGGGCACATCGCCGAGGACGGACTCCAGGTCGAGGGCTTCGCCACCACCGCGCCCGGCGTGTTCGCGGCGGGCGACATCGCGGCGGTCATGCCGTCGGTGGCGAACGCGATCGCCGCGGGCTCGAACGCCGCGGGGATGGTCGTTCACCACCTCCTGGTGAGCTGACGCCAGAGCACCCAGACGGCCCCGCCGACCGCGAGCCCGACCCAGCCGAACACCAGCACCACCAGCCCCGCGGCGAGCACCGGCGCCGCGATCGCCGCGGGCTCACGGGGCGGCCGGGCGAGCACGAACCGCCGCCCGTCGAGCACGAAGGACGAACCCGGCCCGCCCCGGAACACCACCCGCGAGGCGGGCACGACCCGCGCCACGTGCCCATCGCGCAACGACTCGTAGGCCACGTTGATCGCCTTCATGCGCTCCTCGTCAGGCGTCGCGCCCGCCTCGGAGTACTGCTTGACGAGCCGGTTGCGCAGCGCGCGCAGGTCACCGTCGAACGACGGGTCGATGCCGAGCGCCTCGTACGGGTCCACTACCCCCTTTTCTGCGCCGCGCCGTCAGACGCCTCCCAGAAGTCGTCGATCTTGGTCGAGTCCTGTCGCCCGAGCTGCTTGGAGATCGCCCAGATCTCGACCGGCTCGTCGCCCTCGTTGCGGTGCGAGCGCGGCGTCGTGGGCGCGACGCGGACCGCGGCGGGCGCGGTCACCGCGTGCACGTCGTCTCCCGCCCGGAACGTCAGCGTCCCGCGGGTGACGAGGTAGATCTCCTCGATCTCGTCGTGGTAGTGCCCGGTGCCCTGCTCGAAGTCCGAGTGCGGCGGGACGCGGATCAGCGTCACGGCGACCTGCTCGGCTCCGAGCGCGTCGGTCAGGCGGCGGAACTCGCCCGGGACGTCGGTCCCTGCGTAGTAGTCCTTCGCGTCGTCGGCGTTGAGGATCGTGTAGTCGGCCATCGCCGCACTCTTTACCCCGGATCGCAATTGCGATCGACTTGCAATTAGACTGCGCGGCCGTGACGCTCGCCCATCACGTGCCGCCGCTGCACGCCCCCGATCTCGAGACGGCACTCGAGGTGCTGCGCAAGAAGGGCCTGCGCGTCTCCGCCTCCCGCCGCCTCGTGCTCGAGGCGCTGTACGCCGACCGTCGCCCGCGCACCGCGGAGCAGATCGCCAACGGCACCGACGTCGCCTCGGTCTACCGCAACCTGGACACGCTGGAGGAGCTCGGGCTCGTCCGCCACGTGCACCTCGGCCACGGCCCCGGCCTGTACAGCCTCGACGAGTACGAGTTCGTCAGCTGCGACGGCTGCGGCGCCTACGAGGCGATCGAGCCGCACCGGCTGGACGAGGCGCGCGCCGCGATCCAGAAGGCGATCGGCTACCACGCCCGCTTCACGCACTTCCCCATCGTCGGCCTGTGCGAGTACTGCCATGCACATCCCTGACGGGTTCCTGTCGCCCGAGGTCGCGCTCGCGTGCGCGGTCCCGGCGGCGGCCGCGGTCGCGATCGGCCTGCGGCGGGCGAACACCGACCTCGACGAGCGCCGCGTGCCGCTGCTCGGCGTCACCGCCGCGTTCGTCTTCGCCGCCCAGATGCTCAACTTCCCGGTCGCCGGCGGCACCAGCGGGCACTTCCTCGGCGCCGCGCTCGCCGCGATCCTGCTCGGCCCGTGGCTCGCGTGCCTGACGCTCGCGGTCGTGCTGGGCGTGCAGGCGCTGCTGTTCGCCGACGGCGGGATCACGGCGCTCGGCGCGAACGTCTTCAACATGGGCGTCGCGGGCGCGCTGGTGGTCGGCGCGTTGATGCGGGCCGCCAACGCCGTCGCGCCCAAGCGGCTGGTGACGATCTCGGCCGTCGGGGCCTGGCTCGCGGTGATGACCGGTGCCGCGCTGACCGCGGTGGAGCTCGCCGCTTCCGGGACCGTGCCGCTCGGCACCGTGCTGCCGGCGATGCTCGGCACGCACGCCCTGATCGGCGTCGGCGAGGCCGCGATCACGCTCGCGGCGGTGAGCGCCGTGCTCGCCACCCGCCCGGACCTGATCAACCAGCCCGCGCCGGTCGGCCGACCGGCGCTCGCCCGGCCGTTCGTGGTCGTGGGGCTGGCCGTCGCGATCGGCCTCGCGACCGCCGCCTCGCCGTTCGCCTCCTCGCACCCGGACGGGCTCGAGCGCGTGGCCGAGGACAAGGGCTTCGCGGTCGCCGGACAGGCCTCGTCGGGACCGATCAGCGACTACGCGTTCCCGGGGCTCGACGACGCGCGCCTCGCGACGGGGCTCGCGGGCTTCGCGGGCACGCTGGCCGTGTTCGCCGTCGGCTCCGCGCTCGTGCGCGGCCGCCGGCGCCTGGCATGAGCTCCCTGCGCGAGTCGGGCGTCGTCGGCGATAGCGCCATCCACCGGCTGGACCCGCGGGCGAAGCTGGTCGGGCTGCTGGCCGTGACGGTCATCGCGGTGTCGAGCGCGGCGTGGCCGGTGCACGCCGCGTGTGCGGTCGCGTTGCTCCTCGTCGCCGCCGCCGCGCGGATCGGCCCGCGCGTGATCGTCCGCCGCGCACGGCTGATCCTGCTGCCCGTCCTGCTCGTGGCGCTGTTCGCCCGCACCGCGTTCCCGCCCGTCGCCGCCAAGGCCACGATCGGCACGGTCTCGGCGGTGCTGCTCGGCGCGACGACGAGCTTCCCGGACGTGCTGCACGCGCTGGAGCGGCTGAAGGTGCCGCGGCTGCTCGTGCTGATCGCGGCCTTCATGTACCGCTACCTGTTCACGATCGTCGACGAGGTCCAGCGCATGCGCGCCGCGCTCACCGCCCGCGGCTACGCGCCACGCCACGCGTTGCAGGTGCAGGCGATCGGCCGCGTCGCCACCGCGCTGTTCCTGCGCACCTACGAGCGCGCCGAGCGTGTGCACCTGGCGATGCTCGCGCGCGGTTTCGACGAGCGCATGCCGCGGCTGCACGCGCCGGCCTTCCGTCGCGCCGACGCGCTCTTCCTCACTGCGCTCGCCCCGCTGCTCGCCGTCCGCGTGGTCGCATGATCGACGCCCGCGGGCTGCGGTTCGCCTACCCGAACGGGGTCGTCGGCCTCGACGGCGTGGACCTGCGCGTCCAGGAGGGCGAGCGCGTGGCCGTGCTCGGCCCGAACGGCGCCGGCAAGACGACGCTGATGCTGCACCTGAACGCGCTGCTGAAGGGCACCGGCGAGCTGACCGTCGCCGGCACGAGCGACGCCAAGGCGCTGCGCGCGCTCGTCGGGCTCGTCTTCCAGGACCCGGACGACCAGCTGTTCATGCCGACCGTGCGGGAGGACGTCGCGTTCGGGCCGCTCAACCAGCGCGTCCCGGACGTGGAGGCGCGCGTGGAAAAGGCCCTGCGCGCCGTGCGGATGCGCGACTTCGCCGACCGCGCGCCGCACCAGCTCAGCCTCGGCCAGAAGCGCCGGGTGGCGATCGCGACCGTGCTCGCGATGGACCCGAAGGTGCTCGTGCTCGACGAGCCGAGCGCGAACCTGGACCCGCGCACACGGCGCGAGCTGATCGAGACGCTGGAGACGATCGACCGCACGCTGCTGGTCGTCAGCCACGACCTGCCGCTCGCCGCCCGCCTGTGCGAGCGGAGCGTGCTGCTGAGCGCGGGCCGCGTCGTCGCCGACGGGCCCACGCTCGAGCTGCTCGCCGACGAGCCGCTCCTGGCCGCGCACGACCTGGAGCTGCCCGAGGGCTTCGACCTTACGCGGCTACTTCGGACCGCTTCGCCTCGATCCCGTCCAGCAGCTTCTGCATCGGGACCATGAAGGCGTCGATGCCGTCGCGCAGGAGCTTGGCGGTGACGTCGTCGAGGTCGATGCCGGCGGCGGCCAGCGCCTCGAGGTCGGCGGTCGGGTCCTCGGCGCCGGTGACACCCGTGACCTCGCCCTCGTCGCGGGCAGCCACGAGGGTCGGCATCGGCATCGTGTTGACCGTGTTCGGCGCCACGAGGCCCCAGACGTACAGCGTCGACGGGTAGGCCGGGTTCTTGACGCCGGTCGAGGCCCACAGCGGGCGCTGGACCGGCGCACCGGCCTCGCGCAGCGCCGCGAAGCGCTCGCCCTCGAAGACGCGCTGGTAGGCGGCGTACGCGGCGCGCGCGTTGGCCAGGCCGGCGCGGCCCTGCAGGTCGGTGTTGCCGAGGTCCGTCAGGCGCTTGTCGACTTCGGTGTCCACGCGCGAGACGAAGAACGACGCGACGGAGTGGCGGTCCAGCGACTTGCCCTCCTCGCGGCGCCGCTCAAGACCGCGGATGTACGCCTCCATGACCTGCTCGTACGCCGCGACGCTGAACAGCAGCGTCACGTTGACGTTCAGGCCCTCGTAGATCGCCTGCTCGATCGCGGGCATGCCCGCTTCGGTGGCCGGGATCTTGATCATCAGGTTCGGGCGGTCGACCAGGTTCCAGTACTCGCGGGCCTGGGCGATCGTGCCGTCGGTGTCGTGCGCGAGGTCGGGGTCGACCTCCCAGGACACGTAGCCGTCGATCCCGTTCGTGCGGTCGTAGACCGGACGCAGGACATCCGCCGCGGACTGCACGTCGTGCAGCGCCAGCGCGCGGTAGGTGTCGACGGCGCTCTTGCCTTCGGAGACGAGACGCTTGATCTCGTCGTCGTAGTCGGCGGAGCCGAGGATGGACTTCTCGAAGATCGCGGGGTTGGAGGTCACGCCCTGCAGCGAGTCCTGCTCGACCATCCGCGCCAGCTCGCCGGTCTCGATCAGCCCGCGGGAGAGCTGGTCGAGCCAGATCGACGTCCCCGCCGCCGTCAGGGCGGCAAGACGCTCATTCACTGCGGTTGCGCTCATGAGATACACGATGGCACGTACGCTGCCGTGGTATGCGGGCGATCCAGATCGTCGAGCTCGGTGGCCCAGAGTCGCTGCAGCTCGTGGACATCGACGAGCCGGCCGGAGAGGGCGTCGTGATCGACGTCCGCGCGGCCGGTGTCTCCTTCCCCGAGGTGCTGCAGTCGCGGGGCCTCTACCAGCTCAAGCCGGACCTGCCGTTCGTGCCCGGGAGCGAGGTCGCGGGCGTGGTGCGCGCGGACGCGCACGGGTTCAAGGCGGGTGAGCGCGTGGCGGCATTGAGCTGGCTCGGCGGTTTCGCCGAGACCGCGCTGGCGCGGCCGCAGATGACGTTCCGGCTGCACGAGGCGCTGGACTTCGCCCAGGGCGCCGGGCTGATCCTGAACTACCACACGGCCTACTTCTCGCTGGTCAACCGTGGGCGGCTGGTCGCGGGCGAGACCGTGTTGGTGCACGGCGCCGCCGGTGGCGTCGGCACGGCCTCGATCCAGGTGGCGAAGGGGCTCGGCGCGCGCGTGCTGGCGGTGGTGTCGAGCGACGAGAAGGCCGACGTGGCGCGCGCGGCGGGCGCGGACAAGGTGCTGCGCTCCGACGGTGCCTGGAAGGACGAGGCGAAGGCGCTCGGCGGCGCCGACGTCGTGCTCGACCCCGTCGGCGGCGACCGCTTCACCGACAGCCTGCGGTCCTTGAACACCGACGGCCGGCTTGTGGTCGTCGGCTTCACCGGCGGCTCGATCCCCGAGGTCAAGGTCAACCGGCTGCTGCTGAACAACCTCGACGTCGTCGGGTCGGGCTGGGGCGCCTACATCACCAAGCGGCCGGAGACGATCGCCGAGGTGGCCGCGAAGCTGGACGCGCTGATCGAGTCCGGGCACGTGCGGCCGGTCGTCGGCGCGCGGTTCCCGCTGGAGGACGCGACGAAGGCCCTGCAGCTGATCGACGGCCGTGGCGCGACCGGTAAGGTGGTCCTGGAGCCGTGAGCGACACGATTCACATCCCGTTCGACACCGCCGGCCCGGCCGTCAAGGACGTGATGATGCTCGAGCCGCGGTCCGTCGGCCCGGCCACGCCGATCGCCGAGATCCGGGAGACGTTCTCCCGCCCGTCCGTGAAGCTGATGCTCGTCACCGACGGCGAGCGTTTCCTGGGCGCGGTCACGCGCGACGAGCTGCCCGCCGAGGGCGACGGCCCGATCGAGCCGCACGTGCGCACGGACTTTCCGCACCTGTCACCGGAGGACCCGGTCGACAAGGCGCTTGAGCTGTTCAACGAGCACGGCCTGAGCCGGATCCCCGTCGTCACCGACGGCGACCGGCTCGAAGGGCTCGTGTGCGTCAACGGCTCCCACGCCGCGTTCTGCATCTACCCGCGCTGAGCGACCTCGCCCAGTGAGGCGTCCAACACGCTGTCGAACGTCCCGAAGATGAACTCGGCGGCGGCGCGCTCGTCCGGCAGGATCGTGTCGGCGACCATCGCCGTCTCGCCGTCGCCCGCCAGCCGCGCGGTGCGCGTGAGCTGCTCGTACGCGCCGATCTCGAGGTGCTCGACGGCGTAGGCGAACATCGCGACCTTGGCGGGCGTGTCGGGGTTCGCGGCCCAGAAGCCGCTCCAGTTCACGCCACCGAGCTTCAGCGCCGCGTCCTTGACGCGGGAGGGCGAGCCGCCGCGCTCGCTCAGCCGGCGCTCGAGCAGCTCGAGGTGGCGCTGGGTCTCGGCGTGGTGGTTCTCGAAGATCTGCGCGAGGGAGGGCGTGTCCGCCAGCTTCGGGCCGCGGTCCAGCAGCGCCGCCGACTGCGTCTCCAGCGCGTGCGCGTCGGCCAGGTAGTCGTCGATGTGCTCGCCCGGGTCGCGACCGGAGAGCGAGGCGGCGACGGTCTTGTCCCAGAACCCGCCGATCCGGACGGCCATCGCCTCCTCCTCGCCGCGGATCTCGCGCGCCACCGCGGCGGTCTCCGCGTCCCCGGCCCGCTGCGCGACCCGCTCGAGCAGGTCGTACGCCGCGAGCTCCATGTGCTCGTACGAGTAGGCGTGCGTGGCCAGCTTGCCCGGCGTGTCCGGGTTGGCCTGGGCGAAGAGCAGGAAGCCCTTGCCGCTGAGCTTGCCGAGCAGGTCCTCCACCCGTGAGGGCGCGGCGTCGTGCGCGCCGAGGCGCTCGCGGATCAACGCCTCGTGGCGCTCGGTCTCCACGCGGTGCGCCTCGAACGCGGCGGCGACGTCGGGATCGCCCGCGAGGTCCGGCGCCTTGCGCATCTGCGCGAGCGCCTGGACCTCCATCGCGTGGACGTCGGTGAGGTACTTGACGAGCTGTTCGCTGAGGGAGTCGGGAGCCATGCTCGGTCCCTACCCAGATCAGTCCGCGGCGGGTGGCTCGTTCTCGGGGAGGCCGGGCAGCGGCGCGTCGTCCTCGTCCATGTCCGCGGGCGGGCCCATCGGCTGGTCGTCCGCCTCCGGGGAGCCGTCCTCGGCGGGCGGCGGCTCTTCGGGGATGTCCGGGTCGTCGGGCGTGATCGGGGTCTCGCTCATTCCTCTCGCCTACCCACCTTGGTCAGGCGACGCACCGCGAGCGGCGCGAGCACGACCGAGACGATCACGCGCAAGCTCTGCACGGCGACGATGAACGTGATGTTCCCGCCGCCGCTGAAGGCCACGGCGAGCACGGCGTAGATGCCGCCCGGCGTCGTGGCGAGGTACGCGTCGCGCAGGCTGATGTCGGTCAGCAGGTGCAGGACGACCGCGAGCCCGAAGCACGCGACCAGTAGCGCGAAGACCCCGATCAGCACCGGGATCAGCAGCCGCCCCATCTGGCGGACCGTGTCCGTGGTGAAGCGCAGGCCGACCTGCAGGCCGATCAGCGCGAACGCCAGCTCGCGGACCACGGGCGGGACGACGAAGTCGACGCCCGCGAGCGTCAGCGCGCCCGCGACGACCATCGGCCCCATGAGCGTGCCGGCGGGAACCCCGATCCGGCGCGCCGTGAGCGCGGCGGCGGGCGCGATCGCAGCGGTCAGCAGCCAGTCGGTCGGTGTCGCCAGCAGCGCCTCGCTCGGCCCGGCGCCGCCTCCGCCCGCGCCACCCCAGGCCGCGGCCAGCAGCGGCGTGAGCAGCACGGTGACGAGCACGCGCAGGTACTGCATGAACGCGACGAGCCGGTCGTCGCCGCCGATCTCGTCCGCCATGCCGACGATGCCGGAGGCGCCGCCCGCGATCATGCCCAGCTGCGCGGTCGGCCGGTCGAGCTCGGTCCGGCGCTCGAGCACGAGCCCGACGCCCATGCTGCACACGAGCGTGCCCGCGCTCACGAGCAGGACCGGCAGCCAGGAGCCGCCGACGGCCTGCAGCGCGTCCGGCTCGAGGTAGGCGCCGAGCGTGACGCCGAGGATCGCCTGCGCGGACACGAACGTGCCGCGCGGCAGGATGCCCGACATCCGCGGCCGGGCCAGCGCCGCGGCGAGCCCGACGAGCAGCGCCGCGAACAGCGTCGCCGACGCGAGCCCGACCAGGTCGAGCGCGACGGCGACGGCGGCGGTGAGCAGGCCGAGCACGAGGATCGAGGCGGCCCTGCGCATCCCCACGACCCTATCCACGAGTAGGTTTCGCCCATGCTCGTCTCGGAAGCCGTCGGCCGGACCGTTCATGCCCTGGGAGGCGAGGTGGTGTTCGGGCTGATGGGCAGCGGCAACCTCGCGGTGACGAACGCGATCGTCGCGGCCGGTGGGCGGTTCTTCTCCTCGCGCCACGAGACCGGCGCGCTGTGCATGGCCGACGGCTACGCGCGCGTCAGCGGCCGGCTCGGCGTCGCGAGCGTGCACCAGGGGCCGGGGCTGACGAACGCCATCACCGGGCTCACCGAGGCCGCGAAGAGCCGCACGCCCGTCCTGCTGCTCGCGGCCGACACGCCCGCCGCGCAGCTGCGCTCGAACTTCAAGATCGACCAGGACGCGCTCGTCACCTCTGTAGGCGCGATCTCCGAGCGCGTGCACAGCCCGCAGACCGCCGTCGCCGACACGGCGCGGGCGGTACGCACCGCGCTGCGCGAGCGCCGTACGGTCGTCCTGAACCTGCCGCTGGACGTGCAGGCCGCAGAGGTGGAGCTGACGCCGCCGCCCGCCGCGCCCGAGCCCGCCGCCGCCGTCCCGAGCGACCTCAATGCCGTGCTGCTCGCGCTCGCCCGCGCCAAGCGCCCCGCGATCCTCGCCGGCCGCGGCGCCGTCCTGTCGGGTGCCGGACCGACGTTGCGCGCGCTCGGCGAGCGGCTCGGCGCCGTCCTCGCGACCACCGCCGTCGGCAACGGCCTGTTCGCCGGCGACCCGTTCGACCTCGGCATCTCCGGCGGGTTCTCGACGCCCGCCGCGCAGCGCCACCTGAAGGAATCGGACCTGATCCTCGCCTTCGGCGCCGCGCTCAACCAGTGGACCACGCGCCACGGCGCGCTGATCGGCCCGGACACGACGGTGATCCAGATCGACAGCGACCTCGAGGCGTTCGGCGCCCACCGCCCGGTCGGCCTCGCCGTCCACGGGGACGCGCGCGCCACCGCCGAGGCGCTGCTCGCCGCGCTCGGCGACGCGCGCGGCAGCGCCTACGAGGCCTCCCGCCGCAGCATCGCGCTGGCGGCCGAGATCGCGGGCGGGCGCTGGCGCGACCAGCCGTACGAGCCGAGCACGGACTGGCTGGACCCACGCACCCTGAGCATCACCCTCGACGAGCTGCTGCCCGAGGAGCGCACCGTCGTCGTCGACTCGGGCGCGTTCATGGGCTACCCGGCGATGTACCTGCGCGTCCCGGACGCCCACGGGTTCGTCTTCCCGCAGGCCTTCCAGTGCGTCGGGCTCGCCCTCGGCAACGCGATCGGCGCGGCGGTCGCCAACCCCGACCGCCTGACGGTCTGCGCGGTCGGCGACGGCGGGCTGCTGATGTCGCTGCCGGACCTCGAGACACTCGGCCGCCTGAACCTGAACGTGCTCGTGGTGGTCTACGACGACGCGGCCTACGGCGCCGAGGTCCACCACTTCCGGCCGATGGGCATCCCCGTCGAGCTCGCCCAGTTCCCGCCGACGGACTTCGCGGCGCTCGCCGAGGCCGCCGGCTGCCAGGGTGTCACGGCCCGCACCACCGACGATCTCGAAGCCGTCCGCACCTGGCTGGGCGAGGCCGACCGCCGCCCGCTCGTGCTGGACGCCAAAGTCGACCCTGACATCTGTGCCGAATGGCTTGAGGAGGCATTTCGTGGCCACTGAACAACTCGCCGCCGCGCTTGCGAGCGGCGCGACCCGCGTCATCGATCTCACGCAGCCGCTGAGCGAGACGACGCCGGTCCTGCAGCTCCCACCGCCGTTCGCGAACACCCCCGGGCTCTCTCGCGAGACGATCAGCGAGTACGACGACGCCGGCCCCGCGTGGGCGTGGAAGACGCTGACCGTGGGTGAGCACGTCGGCACGCACTTCGACGCGCCGATCCACTGGGTGACCGGCAAGGACGGCGAGGACGTCGCGAGCGCCGCGCCGTCCAAGCTCGTCGCGCCCGTGGCCGTGATCGACAAGTCCGCGCAGGCCGCCGACGACCCCAACTACCTGCTCACGCTCGACGACATCCGCGAGTGGGAGAACGAGCACGGGGAGCTGCCGCGCGGCGGCTGGCTGTTCCTGCGCACCGGCTGGGACGCCCGCGCGCACGACCAGGCGGCGTTCCTGAACGGCGGCGAGACCCCGGGCCCGGACGTGGAGGCCGCCCGCTGGCTGGCCGACGCCGCCCCGATCGTCGGCGTCGGCGTGGAGACCGTCGGCACCGACGCCGGGCTCGCGCACTCGTTCGACCCGCCGTTCCCGGTCCACCACTTCCTGCTCGGCGCGGGCAAGTACGGCCTCACGCAGCTCGCCAACCTGGCCGAGCTGCCGCCGCAGGGCGCGATCGCGATCGTCGCCCCCCTGAAGCTGGTGGGCGGGACGGGGTCCCCGTCCCGCGTCTTCGCGCTGGCTTAGAGGTTGTAGATCGACACCCAGACGCGCTGCACGTCGGTCACCTCGTACGTGTACTCGTCGACGGTCCCGCTGTAGGCGAAGTACAGGTTGAAGGTCGGGTTGTAGAGGAACACGTACGCCGTGCGGCTCGACCCCACCAACGAGGAGGACGACCCGACGTAGCCCGTGATCGGGACGTACCCGTAGTCCGAGTCCAGGTGGTCATAGAACGCGGAGAACGCGAGCACGTACTCGCCGATCTCGGTGTCGCCGTAGGGGTCGTTGTGGACGGCCGGGCACACGCCCGTGGAGCCGATGCAATCCGGCGCCGAGCTGCTGAGTGTGGAGCCGGGAGCGATGCCCTGGCCTTGCTCGAGCAACCCGGGGAGCCAGGTCTGGGCGTTGGCGGCGGCGGGCGACAGCGCGGCGGCACCGGCCAGCGCGCACACGGTGACCAGCAGTTTGACGAGCAGCTTCGTCACGGGGGTCTCCTCGGTCGAGGGGGAGGGAAGGGCGAATACTCTCCTCCTCGGCGCGAGCCGTGCAGGCTACAGCTACGCGGCGCTGACTAGACGCTTGTACAACGGCGCGGGGTCGAAGCCGTGCGCCGCGAGCCAGCTGGCCGCGCCGCCGTGCTCGGCGTCGATGACCTCGAGCACCCGCTCGAGGTACTCGGCGCGCGGCATCCGCGACTCGTCGGTGATGCCCTCGAGGTCCGGGCGGTAGAGGTCCGAGCTGCGCAGGCGGTCCATGATCGCCGTGATCCGCTCGCCGGTGAGCGCGTAGTCGGCGATGATCGCCTCGCGCTCCACGCCGACCGCGGCCAGTGTCAGGGCGACGACCATCCCGGTCCGGTCCTTGCCCGCCGCGCAGTGGACGACGACGGGGCCGGGCCCTGAGGCGATGTCGCGCATCGCGCCGACGAACGAGTCGGGCCGATCGCGCAGGTAGCCGAGGTAGTAGCGGACGAACGGGTTCTCGCCGTCGGCCCGCGAGATCATCACGTCGCTGAACGAGCCCTTCTCGGGATACAGCGACCGGTGGTGGACGTCCACACGGCCGGTCAGCGGGCCGGGCCCCTCGGTGTCGACCTCGATGTGCGAGCGCAGGTCGACGACGACGCGCACGCCCAGCTCGTCGACGAGCGTGACGACGTCGGACGGCGTCAGGTCCTGCAGGTTGTCGGCGCGGATCAGGACGCCGGAAGCGGTGACCCCGCCGCCCTCGAGCGGCAGACCGCCGAGGTCGCGGACGTTGACCGCGCCCTCGAGGTCAACCCAGGCGGGCAGGCGCGCCCCACTCCTGGAGCACGGCCGGGATCTCGACGCCGCCGTCCCCGGTCTGATGGTTCTCCATCAGGGCGATCAGCGTGCGGCCGACGGCCACCGCGGTGCCGTTCAACGTGTGGACGAACTCGGGCTTGCCGCCGTCCGGGCGGTAGCGGATGTTCAGCCGGCGCGACTGGAAGGCCGTTGTGTTCGAGGTCGACGTCAGCTCGCGGAACTTCTGCTGCGACGGCAGCCAGGCCTCGAGGTCGAACTTCTTCGCCGCGCTCGACCCGAGGTCGTCGACGGCGATGTTCACGACCCGGTACGGGATGTGGAGGCCCTGGAGGATCTCCTCCTCGATCGCGAGCAGCCGCTCGTGCTCGGCGGCGGACTGGTCCGGCTCGACGAACGCGAACATCTCGACCTTGTCGAACTGGTGCACCCGGAAGATGCCGCGCGTGTCCTTGCCCGCGGCGCCCGCCTCGCGGCGGAAGCACGGCGAGAAGCCGGCGTAGCGGCGCGGCACCTCGTCCATGATCTCGCCGGCGTGCAACGACGCCAGCGGCACCTCGGACGTACCGGTGAGGTAGAGCGGATCGTCGGCCAGGCGGTAGATCTGCTGCTCGGTGTCGGGCAGGAAGCCGGTGCCGAACAGCGCCTCCTCCTTGACCAGCACGGGCGGGATGACGGGCTCGAAGCCGTGCCCGCGCAGCTTCTCGAGCGTCCAGCGCACCAGCGCGAGCTCGAGGAAGACGAGGTCACCCTTCAGGTAGGCGAAGCGCGGGCCGGAGGTCTTCGAGCCGGCCTCCATGTCGATCATGGCGCCGGCGAGCTCGAGGTGATCGCGGCCCTCGGAGGCGCGCTCGCCCCACTCGCGGATCGGCGTGTCCTCGTCCGCGGCGGTGGGGTCGGTCAGGTTCGGCAGCGTGACCTGGAGCTGGTTGAACTCTTCCTCCAGGCGCGCGATCTCGGGCTCGAGCTCCTTGACCCGGGCGCTGACGGCCTGCATCTGCGCGATCGCCGCGCTGGCGTCCTCGCCGGAGCGCTTGGCCTGGGCGATCGCCTCAGAGCCGGCGTTGCGGGCGGCACGTGCCTCGTCACGCTCGGGGATGAGCGCGTTCAGGCGCTCCCGCGCGGCCAACGCGGCGCGCAGACGTTCGTCGGAGCCGTCCTTGCGGCGCGCGAGCGCGGCGACGGCAGGCTCAGGGTCGCGGCTGATCGCGCGTAGGTCGAGCATCTCCGAGCCTTACTCGGTCGCGGGGCAGTCCTTGAGGGCCTCGCCACCGACCGGCTCGGACTTGGAGTACTTCGCGAGGAACTCGGCGACCTTCTCGGCCTCTTCGCCGACGATGATGTTCTGCGGCATCGGGCCGGAGGAGAAGCCACCGTTGCGGATGGCGTACAGGGCGCAGTTCTTCGACACGTGGCGCTGGTCGAAGTTCGGCCCGTCCTTGTACTCCCGGGTCCGGATGTTGGTCGTGGAGCCCTGCGTACCCGCCACGCTGAGCGTGTGGCAGCCAGAGCAACGCTCCGTGAAGATGTTCGCGGCCGCCCGTTCGTTGTCGGGGACCGAGACGCCCTCCTCGCCACAGGCGGAGACACCGCCGGCGGACGCGGCGAAGAACGTGGCAATCAACAGGGCGCGGCGGAACCTCGTCATCGGGTGCGACAGCATAGGAGAAAGATGCGTCTGCGGACCCTTACCCCCGTCGCCCTTGTCGCGATCACGTTCCCCCTCGCCGGCTGCGGCGGCGCGGGCGAGCCCGTCCGCGAGCGCGGCACGGCGTTCACCGTCACCCTCGACGACTACCTGATCCGCCCCCAGCAGCTGCGGGTGCCGAAGGGCAGGGAGCTGACGATGACGGTCGTCAACCGCGGCGGGCTCGGCCACTCGCTGCGCATCCGGGGCGCGACCAAGAACATCCTCGCCTTCGACTTCGTCCGCCCGGGCCAGTCCAAGACGCGGACGTTCAAACCCGCCCCCGGGACGTACACGATGTACTGCGTGCTGGCCAACCACGAGGAGCTGGGCTTGTACGGCAAGCTGACGGTCCGATGAAGGTCGTCGAGCCCCAGCGCTTCCGCGAGGTGATGAGCCACTTCGCGACCGGCGTCACCGTCGTCACCGCCAGCAGCGCCGACGGCCCCGTCGGCATGACCGCCAACGCCGTCTGCTCGCTCTCGCTGGACCCGCTGCTGGCCCTCGTCTGCTTCGACAACGGCTCACGCACCCTGCGGGTCGTGCGCGAGGAGCGCCGCTTCGGCATCAACGTGCTCGCCTCCGGCCAGCAGGACCTGGCGCGGCTGTTCGCCTCCAAGACGCCCGAGGCCGAGAAGTTCGCCGGCGTGCAACACACCGTGCACGAGGGCATCCCGGTCATCGAGGGCACGATCGCCTGGGTCGGCTGCGAGCTCGAGCAGCTCATCCCCGGCGGCGATCACACGATCGGCATCGGCGCCGTGATCGCGGCCGAGCGGGCGAGCGAGCACGACCCGCTCATCTGGTACCGCGGCGAGTACCGATGAAGGACGCCCACGTCTGGATCGGCGCGATCACGGTCGGCGCCAACGCCCTCGCCGCGCTCGTCGGCCTGGTCGCCTGGATCTTCTGGCGCAACCCGAAGGCGTTCTGGCTCCTGCTCCGGCTCGGCCAGGGCCTCGTCGTCCTGTCCGCGGTCGTCGGCGCCGCGCTGCTGCTCGAGGGCCGCGATCTCCCCCGCCTGCACCTCGTCTACGCCCTCACGCCGATCGCGGTCAGTTTCCTTGCCGAGCAGCTCCGGATCGTGACCACGCCGACCTTCTTGGAACAGCGCGGATTGGACAGCGGAAAGGACGTCGCGAAACTTCCCGTCATTGAGCAACAGGCTCTCGTGACAGCGATCCTGCGCCGAGAGTTGGCCGTGATGGCGACCTCCGCGGGCGTCGTCGCGACCCTCGTCGCTCGCGCGCAGCTGTGGCTGTAGGCCATTTTTGGCTCTATTCCGACCATTTCAGTGGGTCTTTAGGTGCGCTTTGTAACTAAGTGACAGACGCGCACAAGGTGCTACAAATCCGAGACGTGATCCGTGCGTACCTGCCGGCGATCGTCTTCGTGGTCCTAGGCGTAGGCCTTGGCGTCGTCTTCGCGTCGCTCAACTCCGTCCTCGGTCCCAAGCCGCGCCACCAGCGCAAGGCCACCGCCGAGCCGTATGAGAGCGGTCTGCCTTCCGAGGTCAAGAAGTCGATGCGCTTCGGCATCTCCTTCTACCTCGTCGCGATGCTCTTCATCCTGTTCGACATCGAGACGATCTTCCTGTTCCCGGTGGCGATGCAGCTCAAGGCCTTCGGGACGTTCGCACTGGTGGAGATCTCGGTCTTCATCGTCTTGTTGTTCGTGGCGTTCGTGTACGTCTGGCGCAGAGGGGCACTCGAATGGAAGTAGTTCGCCAGAAGCTGGGCAGCGGCGACGAGGGCGAGTTCCGCTCCCGCCAGCTCACCGCGCGCCGCATGCTGCACAACGAGCTCGAAGGTGAAGAGCTCGAGGAGTTCGTCGAGCAGCGCCTGCTCACGACGACGCTCGAGAAGGCCGGCAACTGGGCCCGCGGCAACGCGTTCATGCCCGCCACGTTCGGCCTCGCGTGCTGCGCGATCGAGATGATGGCCATGGTCAGCCCGCGCTACGACGTCGCGCGGTTCGGGTTCGAGGCCTTCCGCGCCTCCCCGCGCCAGGCCGACCTGATGATCATCTCGGGCCGCGTCTCGATCAAGATGGCCCCGGTCGTCCGCCGCGTGTACGACCAGATGCTCGAGCCCAAGTGGGCGATCGCGATGGGCGCCTGCAGCTCGTCGATGGGCGTCTTCAACAACTACGCGATCGTGCCGGCCGACAAGTTCCTGCCGGTGGACCTCCACATCCCGGGCTGCCCGCCCCGGCCGGAGGCGCTGATGTACGGCATCCTCAAGCTGCGCAACATGGTCATGGCCAAGCCGGACCTGGGCTGGCGCTCGCGCTACGGCGGCGGCGGCACCGAGGAGTTCGACCCGAAGCAGATCGAGGTCGACCCCAACGAGGTCAACGTGGCGGCGAACACGCTCGGCCGGGCGGGGACCAGTGCCTGACGCGACCGGCCTGGAGCTCATCGCCCAGGAGCTGCGCGAGCGTGACGCGGAGTCGGTGCTGGACACCGTGTACTTCCGCGAGAAGGCGGCGCTGACCGTCACCGCCGGCTCGATCCGCGAGACGCTCGAGTGGCTGCGCACGAAGGGCTTCAACTTCCTGGCGTCCGTGCACGGGGTGGACTACTACCCCGAGGAGCCGCGCCTGGGCGTGCACTACGAACTGCTCGACATGACCGAGGTGGACCGCCTCACGGTCAAGGTGCGCGTGCCGCTCGAGGCCCCGAACGTCCCGTCCGTCACCGAGGCGTGGCCGACCGCGAACCATCAGGAGCGCGAGGTCTTCGACATGTTCGGCGTGATCTTCGACGGGCATCCGGACCTGCGCCGGATCCTCATGCCCGAGGACTACGAGGGCTTCCCCCAGCGGCGTGACTTCCCGATGGGCGGCGAGGCGATCCTCTTCACGCACAACGAGCCGACGAACCCGGGCTGGTGGAAGAAGTGAGCGACGTGACGCAGCGCCCCGGCCAGACGTCGGCCCACCCGGGCCTCAGCTACCGCGAGCTCGAGGAGTCCTCCTACGACGCCGGGTACCTCGAGCACCCCGAGCACGACGAGCTGCTGACCCTCAACTTCGGTCCGCATCACCCGGCCACGCACGGCGTGCTCCGGCTGATCACGACGCTCGAGGGTGAGGTCATCCGGGACATCAAGCCGGTCATCGGCTACGTCCACACGGGCATCGAGAAGAACTGCGAAGACAAGGCGTACTGGAAGGTCATCCCGCTCGTGGAGCGGATGGACTACCTGTCGTACTACTTCAACGCGATGGCCTACTGCGGCGCCGTCGAGACGCTGCTGGACATCGACGTCCCGCCGCGCGCGCAGTACCTGCGCGTCGCGCATCTCGAGCTCAACCGCATCGCCTCGCACCTGCTGTGGCTCGCCACCGGCGGCCTGGACCTCGGCGCCATGTCGGTGTTCTTCTACGGCTGGCGTGACCGCGACAACATCCTGGACCTGTTCGAGATGTCGTCCGGCCAGCGCATGCACCCGCGCTACTTCCAGGTCGGCGGCGTCGCCGAGGACATCCCGTCCGGCTGGGTCAAGAAGGTCAAGAAGTTCACGGCCGAGTTCCCGGCCCGCCTGGACCAGTACGCGGACCTGATCGACAACAACCAGCTGCTGCTCTCGCGCCTGCGCGGCACGAACATCGTCGACAAAGAGACGCTGCTCCAGCTCGGCGTGACCGGCCCGCTGCTGCGCGCCGCCGGCAACCCGTGGGACCTGCGCAAGGCGCATCCCTACTCGAGCTACGACCACTTCGACTTCAAGATCCCGATCGGGACGGTCGGCGACAACTACGACCGCTACCGCATCCGGATGGCGGAGATGCGCGAGTCGCTGAAGATCATCGACCAGGCGCTGGACGGCCTGCCCGAGGGCGACTACATCACCAACGACCGCAAGTACGCGCTGCCTCCGCGGCACGAGCTCGCGACGTCGATGGAAGCGCTCATCCACCACTTCAAGCTCGTGACCGAGGGCTTCCGCGTCCCGCCGGGCGAGGCGTACTACCCGATCGAGTCGCCGCGCGGCGAGCTCGCCTGCTTCGTGCGCTCGGACGGCTCGTCCAAGCCCGCGCGCGTGCACATGCGTGATCCCTCGTTCGTGAACCTGCAGTCGCTGAAGGTCATGACCGAGGGCGAGTACGTGGCGGACATGATCATCGCGCTCGCCATGCTCGACCCGATCCTCGGAGGCATTGATCGCTGATGGCCATCGATCCCACGAAGATCAAGCGCTACGACCACGGCTCGCGCGTCCCCGGCTGGGACGAGTCGGCCGATCTGACGAAGGACCCGGCGGTCGTCCCCGACCCCGCGACCACCTACGTGCCCGAGCCGGTGCGCGAGGCGATCGAGGTCCTGATGGGCAAATACCCGGACGTCCGCTCCGCGGCGATCCCGGCGATGAAGATCGTGCAGCGCGAGCACGGCTGGCTGTCGCCGCAGGCGATGGAGCAGGCCGCCTGCGTGCTGCGCCTGACGCCCGCCTACCTCGTGGCCGTCGCGAGCTTCTACGACATGTTCGAGCTCAAGCCCAAGGGCAAGAACGACGTCTATGTCTGCACCAACATCTCCTGCTCGCTGCTGGGCGCCGACGGCGTCTACGCGCGGATGAAGGACGAGATGGAGGGTGACCCCGACTTCAACGTGCGCGCCTTCGAGTGCCTCGGCGCGTGCGAGATCGCGCCGATGGCGTCCGTCAACGGGGTCTATGTGGGCCCGCTGACCGAGGACGACTGCGCGCAGATCCGCGAAGACCTCAAAGAGGGCCGCGAGGTCCTCCCCGACAAGCAGCTGGCGAAGCGCAAGGCCGCCTCTAAGCACTGGAAGCGATAGAGATGCTCGCGAACATCGACACGATTCTCTTCAAGGACATCGACGAGCCCGGCCTCAACACGCGTGAGGTCTATGAGCGGCGCGGCGGCTACGAGATGCTGCGCAAGGCGCTCAAGATGGAGCCCGGCGAGGTTCTCGACGAGATGCTCGCGTCGGGCGTCCGCGGTCGCGGCGGTGCCGGCTTCGCGATGGGCCGCAAGATGTCCTTCATCCCCAAGGGGACGATGGACAAGTACCTCGTCTGCAACGCGGACGAGTCCGAGCCCGGGACCTTCAAGGACCGCGAGCTGATGCAGAAGAACCCGCATCTGCTCATCGAGGGCATCATCATCGGCGCCTACTGCATCGGCGCCACGCGGTCGTTCATCTTCATCCGCGGCGAGTACGACTACGTCGCCGACATCCTCGACGCGGCGGTCGCCGAAGCCCGCGCGGCCGGCTACCTGGGTGAGAACATCCTCGGGTCCGACCACACGATCGACCTGGTCGTGCACCGCGGCGCCGGCGCCTACATCTGCGGGGAGGAGACCGCGCTGCTCGACTCGCTCGAGGGCAAGCGCGGCAACCCGCGCCTGAAGCCGCCGTTCCCGGCCGTCCAGGGTCTCTACCAGGGCCCGACGCTGATCAACAACGTCGAGTCGTTGATGAACGTCCCGGTGATCCTGAACATGGGCGGCGCCGAGTTCGCCAAGATCGGCACCGAGACCTCCACGGGCACGAAGCTCGTCTCGATCTCCGGCCAGGTCAAGTACCCGGGCAACTACGAGATCGTCCTCGGCACCAAGACGCGCGACATCCTCTTCGACCTCGCCGGCGGCCCGCTCGACGGACGCACCTTCAAGGCGTGGTTCCCGGGCGGCTCGTCCTCCCCGGTGATGCCGCTCACCGAAGAGGTGCTGGAGATGCCGTACGACTTCGACTCGATCGCGAAGGCCGGCTCGATGCTCGGCTCCGGCGCGATCATCGTCTTCGACGACTCCACCTCGATCGTCGACGTCTGTTACAAGACCGCGCACTTCTACCGCCACGAGTCGTGCGGCAAGTGCTCGCCCTGTCGCGAGGGCTGCAACTGGACCGAGAAGATGCTCGTCCGGATCAAGAACGGCGACGCGACCCCGATGGACCTGGACATCATCGAGTCCGTCTGCAGCCAGATCATGGGCAACTGCCTGTGCGTGCTCGGCGACGCGATGGCGATGCCGGTGTCCTCGATGATCAAGCACTTCCGGCCGGAGTTCGAGGCCTACATCGAGGCCAAGCGCGAAGAGGCCGGCTTCGGCGTCTCCATCCCGCAGGTCAACCGCGGCGCGCACGCCGGCCCGGGCCCGCTCCTCTCCCCCGCACAGGCTGCCTAACCAGAAATGCCGCGCCCAGTCGTCAAAGAGATCACCTTCACGCTCGACGGTCGTGAGGTCACGGCGCCCGAGGGCATGATCCTCGTCGACGCCGCCAACCAGTTCGGCGACGTCGAGATCCCCGTCTTCTGCTACGAGCCCAAGCTCGGCCAGCCCGTCGGCGCCTGCCGCATGTGCCTGGTGGAGATCGAGGGCATCCCGAAGCTCCAGACCGGCTGCTCGACGCCCGTGCGCGACGGCATGGTCGTCAACACGCAGACGCAGCGCGTGCACGAGGCGCAGCGCGCGGTGGTCGAGTTCCTGCTCATCAACCACCCGCTGGACTGCCCGGTCTGCGACAAGGGCGGCGAGTGCCCGCTGCAGGACATCACCTACGGGTGGGGTCCCGGGACGAGCCGCTTCATCGAGCCCAAGCGCCACTTCAAGAAGCCGCTCGAGCTCTCGCCGCTGATCGCGATCGACCGCGAGCGCTGCATCCTCTGCTACCGCTGCGTGCGCTACTCGCAGGAGGTCAGCGAGGACTACCAGCTCGTCCTCCAGCAGCGCGGCGCCGACTCCTACGTCTCCACGTTCGACGGCCACCCGTACGTCGCGCCGTTCTCGGGCAACATCATCGAGCTGTGCCCGGTGGGCGCGCTGACGTCCCGCGCGTACCGCTTCCGCGCGCGTCCGTGGGACATCGAGGGCGCCGGCACGATCTGCGCGGGCTGCCCCGCCCAGTGCAACGTCGAGCTCACCGTCCGCGACGAGCGCGTCCTGCGTGTCCTCGCCCGCGACAACGAGAACGTCGACGACGGCTGGCTGTGCGACAAGGGTCGCTTCGCCTACCAGGCGGTGCACTCGGACGAGCGCATCACCACGCCGCTCGTGCGCGAGGGTGACGAGCTGGTCCCCGCGAGCTGGGACAAGGCGATCGAGGTCGCCGGTGCCGCGCTCGAGAAGGCCGGCGCCAAGGCCGCGGCCATCGCGGGTGGCACGACCACCAACGAAGAGGCGTTCCTGCTGCAGGACCTGTTCCGCGGCAAGCTCGGCTCGAGCCACCTCGCCACCCGTGCGGGCGGCGAGCAGCCCCTGGACGTCGTGCGCGCGCTCGCCGACCCGAAGCTGCAGGCCACGGTCCCGGACCTCGAGTTCGCCCACACCGTCCTGCTCGTGGACTGCGACCCGATCGACGAGGTGCCGGTCTGGGACCTGCGCATCCGCAAGGGTGTGCGCCGTCACGGCACCAAGGTCGTCGTCGCGTCCGCGCGCCCGACCGCGCTCGATCCCAGCGCCGCCGCCACGCTGCGCTTCGCGCCGGGCGGCGCCGAGGCCTTCCTGGTCGCGCTCGACGCCGCGCTGAGCGGCGACACGGGCAACCTGGGCGGCGCCGCGTCCGCGGCCGGCTCGAACGCCACCGCGGTCTCCGAGTTCGCCGACGCGCTGCGCGCGGCCGGCGAGGAAGTCGTGATCGTCTACGGCGAGCGCGCGCTGCGTGGCTCCGCCGGGCGCGCGATCCTCAACATCGCCTCCCGCCTGAACCTGGCGAGCATCGCCAACGCCGGCATCCTCGAGCTGCCCGCCTCGCCGAACGGCCGCGGCCTGCGCGAGGCCGGCTTCGCCGCCGGTCACGGCCCAGGGTTCGCGTCCGTCGCCACCCCCGGCCACGGTGGCGAGGAGATCGCCGCCGGGCTCGCGAGCGGCGACCTGCAGACGGTCTGGCTGCACCACGTCGACCCGCTGCGCAACTACCCGAACCGTCCCGCGTGGGAGAAGGCGCTCGCCGGCGCGCAGACCGTGATCGCGGTCGAGTCGCAGCTGACGGACACCGTCGCGCAGTTCGCCGACGTCGTCTTCCCCGCCGAGGCCTACCCCGAGAAGGACGGCACGCTCACGCATCCGGACGGCCGCGTGCAGCGTCTGCGCCAGGCCGTCGGCCACCCGCGCGGCGCCGGCAACACGCCCGGCTCCGGCGTGCGCCCGCTCTGGCAGGTCATCTCGGACGTCGCCCGCGCGGTCGGCTTCGACGAGGGCGCCGCCCTGGCCGGCTCGCAGGTCTCGCAGCGCCTGTTCGAGGCCGTGCCGTTCTACACCGGCCTGACGCTCGACGCGATCGGTGGCCGCGGCCTGCGCTGGCAGGACGAGGCCACGTTCGATGTCCCGGCCTCCGAGCCCGGGGCGCTGGATGTCCCGTCCGGCCTGCCCGCCAAGAGCGAGGCGGAGCTGCGGCTCGGCACCTTCCGCCCGCTGTGGGCGGCCAAGGAGGTCGACATCGCGCCGGCGCTGCAGTTCATCCGCGCCAAGCAGGTCGTCGAGCTCTCGCCCGCCGACGCGGACGCCCGCGGCATCCGCGAAGGCGATCGCGCCGAGGTCGGCAACGGCACGCGCATCCCGGCGACCGTGCGCATCCGCGCCGCGATCCCCGCCGGCAGCGTCTTCCTCGCCGAGGGCATCGCCGAGCACAACTCGAACGTCCTGACGCACGGCATCGTCGAGGTGCGCCGGGTCGGCCCGGGCTCCACCGAGCCGTCGTCGCTTCCGATCCAGTCGCAGCCCGCCGTCGAGGGCCTGGCCGAGATGCCGCCCTCCGCAGGCCTGCCGATCCCGCCCCGGGAAGTGGCCGAATGACTCGCGCTGCGCGCTCGCATTCGGTGACGGGAACTCGCCTGGCGGCTCGCTCCCGCCGCGTCCTCGAAGGGATTTCTCGCTAGATGCCCGTCTTCGGTGAAATCGGCTACTACGAGCCGTGGTGGATGCAGCTGGCCAAGGCTGTAGCCATCTTCCTCGTCGTCTTCAACATGGTGCCGCTGGCGCTGCTGGCCGACCGCAAGCTGCTCGGCCGCTTCCAGAACCGCTACGGCCCGACGCGCGTCGGGCCCTTCGGCGCGCTGCAGGCCGTGGCCGACATCGGCAAGCTGCTGTTCAAGCAGCAGTTCGTGCCGCAGGACTCGCGCAAGTGGCTGTTCATCGTCGCCCCGGTGATCTCGATGGTCACCGCGGCCGCCACGCTCGCGATCATCCCGTTCTCGGACACCGTCGACATCTTCGGCACCAAGACGGGCCTGTACGGCGTCGATCCCTCGATCGGCATCCTCTTCGCCTTCGCCTTCGGCGGCATCGCCTTCTACGGCCTGATGCTCGGCGGCTGGTCGTCGAACTCGAAGTACTCGTTCCTCGGCTCGATGCGCTCCGCCGCCCAGCTGATCTCCTACGAGATCGCCCAGGGCCTCTCGATCATCGGCGTGATCATGATGGTCGGCTCCCTGTCGCTCGTGGACATCGTCCAGTGGCAGGAGGAGCACTTCTGGCTCTTCGGCCCGCAGTTCGTCGGCTGGCTCATCTTCCTGGTCGCCGGCTTCGCCGAGACCAACCGCCCGCCGTTCGACCTCCCCGAGGCCGAGGCCGAGCTCGTCGGTGGCTACTTCACCGAGTACGGCGGCGGCCGCTTCGCCGCCTTCTTCGCCGCCGAGTACCTGAACATGGTCGTCGTCTCGCTGCTGTTCACGACGATCTTCTGGGGCGGCTGGGACGTGCCGCTCTGGGATCAGCCCAATTGGATCGAGCCGATCGTCGTGCTCCTGAAGATGTGGGTCTTCATCTTCTTCTTCATCTGGGTCCGCGCGACGCTCCCGCGTCTGCGCTACGACCAGCTGATGTCGTTCGGCTGGAAGATCCTGCTGCCGCTGGCGACGCTCAATGCCCTTGTCACTGCAGTCCTCGTGGTGGTGCTCGACTGATGCCTTATGACCCCGGTGACGACGTCATCGTCATCCACCAGCCCCGTGAGGGTGCTGCGTCCGGGACGTTCCGCGCCTTCGCCGCGACGCTGAAGGGTCTCAAGACGACCTTCGCGCGCGTGCCCGAAGGAACGATCACGATCAACTACCCCGAGGAGAAGACGCCGGTCTACCCGCGCTTCCGGGGCCGGCACAAGCTGCACCGGTTCGAGGACACAGGCCTCGAGAAGTGCGTCGGCTGCTCGCTGTGCGCCGCGGCCTGCCCCGCGGACTGCATCCGCGTGGTGGCCAACGAGAACACGCCGGACAACCGCGTCAGCGCCGGTGAGCGCTACGCGGCCGTGTACGAGATCAACCTGTCGCGCTGCATCTTCTGCGGCTACTGCGAGATCGCCTGCCCGTTCGACGCGATCACGCTCGGCCACGACTACGAGATGGCGGACTACAACCGGTCCGACCTGATCTTCACCAAGGAGATGCTGCTCGCCGAACCGCTCGAGCGCACTCCGTTGCGCACGGCTGATGAGTAGCGATGGCTGAGGTCTTCTTCTTCCTGGCCGCGATCGGCGCCATCGGTGGCGCCGCCGGCACGGTGATGCTGCGCGACGCCTTCTACAGCGTCCTCGCGCTCGTCACCCACCTGATCTTCCTGGCGATGCTGTTCCTGCTGCTGCGCGCGGAGTTCGTCGCGGCTGCGCAGGTCATCGTCTACGCGGGCGCCGTGATGGTGCTCTACGTCTTCGTCGTCGGTTATGTCGGCGGCTTGGAGGCCGGTCTTGCAGGCCGGTCGGGCCCCGCGCTGCGGGTCATCTCGGTGCTGTTCGCGCTCGTGCTGTTCGTCGAGCTCGCGATCGCGCTGATCGGCACCGGCCTCGAGGCGCTGGACTCCGAGGGCGCGCCGTACGTGCCGGGCTTCGGCGAGCCGAGCCGCATCGGCGAGCTCTTCCTCACTGACTACCTGGTCGCCTTCGAGGTCGCTTCGCTGCTGCTGCTGGTCGCGGCCGTCGGCGCCGTCATCCTCGCCCGCCGCCGCACCGGCCTCGCCGATCCGCGCGAGGTCTCCGTGACCGAGTTCATGAAGCGCGACGAGGTCACCAAGGGCGAAGGCGAGACCGGCACGATGATCGAAGCCGGCGGACCCCGGGACATCTAATGGATCTGATCTGGTACCTGATCGTCTCCGCGCTGATCTTCTGCATCGGCGCCGGCGGCGTCCTGACACGCCGCAATCCGCTCGTCGTGCTGCTGTGCCTCGAGCTGATGCTCAACGCGGCGAACCTGGCGCTGGTCGCGTTCGCGCGCGCGCATGGGGACATGGGCGGGCAGATCTTCGCGCTGATGGTGATGGTCGTCGCGGCCTGCGAGGTCGCGGTCGGCCTCGGCCTCGTCGTCGCCATCTACCGGCGCCGCCTGCCGATCGACGTGGATGAGCTGCGGGAGCTTCAAGGATGAGCGTGCAAACTCTTGGCTGGCTGGTCCTCCTGCTGCCCCTCACGGGCGCGGTGCTGATCGGCCTCACTTTCAAGGCGCTGCCCCAGCGCGTCCACGGCATCATCGGCGTGGCCGCGATCGGCCTGGCCTTCGTCGCCGCGGTGCTGATGTTCTTCGGCCTGCAGGACCGCGGTGAGGAGGAGCGTCAGCTCGTCTCCGTCGCCTGGGACTACGCGAACACGGTGGGCGTCGACGCCCAGCTCGCGATCCTGATCGACCCGCTGTCGGTCCTGATGTGCCTCGTGGTCACGGGCGTCTCGACGCTGATCCACGTCTACTCGTTCTCGTACATGGGCGGGGACCGCGGCTACACGCGCTTCTTCGCCTACCTGAACTTCTTCGTGTTCAGCATGCTGCTGCTGGTCCTGGCGGCGAACTTCTTCCTGCTCATCGTGGGCTGGGCGTTCGTCGGCGCGGCCTCGTACATGCTGATCTCGTTCTGGTACCGCCGGACCACGGCGACCAAGGCCGGCATCAAGGCCTTCGTCATCAACGTCGCCGGCGACGTCGGCCTCGTGCTCGGCGCCTACTTCATCTTCAAGGGCACCGGCACGCTCGACTTCCTGAAGAACTTCGAGCTGGTCGGCGAGGCATTCACCGAGAACCAGCCGGAGCTGGTCGCGGGCTGCATCCTGCTGCTCGTCGGCGCGTTCGCGAAGTCCGCCCAGGTCCCGTTCCACACGTGGCTCCCGGACGCCATGGAGGGCCCGACGCCGGTCTCCTCCCTGATCCACGCCGCGACGATGGTCACCGCGGGCGTCTACCTGATCGCCCGCCTGCACCCGCTCTTCGAGCACGCGCCGGACGCCGCCATGGTCGGCTCGGTCGTGGGCTGCGCGACGCTGCTGATCGCGGCGACGATCGGCCTGGTCGTGACCGACCTCAAGCGCGTCATCGCCTACTCGACGATGTCGCAGATCGGCTACATGATCATGGCCGTGTCCTCCGCGGTCTACGCGGCGGGCATGTTCCACCTGATGACGCACGCCTTCTTCAAGGCCCTGCTCTTCATGGCGGCCGGCTCGGTCATCTCCGCGATGGGCGGCAACCAGGACCTGGACAAGATGGGCGGCTTCCGCAAGGTGATGCCGTTCACGTTCGCGTGCATGGTCATCGGCGGCCTCGCGCTGTCGGGCATCCCGCCCTTCTCCGGCTTCTTCTCCAAGGACGAGATCCTCGCCTACATGGTCGATCGCGGCGGGGTCTACCTCGTCATGGCGATCCTCGGCTACGTCGGCGCGCTGCTGACGGCCTTCTACACGTTCCGGATGATCTTCCGCGCCTTCTTCGGCGAGATGTCGCCGGAGGCCGAGGAGCTCTCGCACGGCCACCTCTACCACGCGCCGGAGCCGACCAACCCGGCCAACGGCGAGGTCGAGGACACCGAGGTCGGCTTCCCCGGCCCGGAGCACCACATCGCCGAGCGCGCGGGTGGCATGAAGATCGCGATGGGCGGCCTGGCCGTGCTCGCGATCGTCGGCGGCTTCCTGCAGATCCCGGGTGTCACGTCCGAGCTGCACCACTTCCTGGAGCCGACCTTCCATGACTCCGAGCTCTACGAGACGATCCATCCGTCGGCCACGGCCGAGTGGATCGGCCTCCTGGTCGGCGCCGTGATCGGCGCGACCGGCATCTTCTTCGCGTGGACGATCTACGGCAAGGGCGGCAACGCGGCCTCCTTCCAGGCCCGCTTCGCCCCCATCCACAAGGTCTTCGTCAACAAGTGGTACTTCGATGAGGCGATCGACTTCCTGATCGTGCGCCCGGCGGCCTGGCTCGGCCGCTTCGCGAACAGCACGTTCGAGCGGATCTTCGTCAACGGTGCGCTGGTCGGCGGCTCCACGGGCGCGGTTCGCGCGCTCTCGGCCGCGGTGCGCAGCCTCCAGTCCGGTTACCTCCGCTACTACGCGGCGCTGCTGCTCATCGGCTTCAGCGGTCTCGGCGCCTACTTCCTCATCTCCGCATGACCATCCACCTGAGCATCCTCGTCTTCTTCCCGCTGATCGCGGGCCTGCTCGCGGCGTTCTCGCCGGGTTCCCTGGCCCCGAAGATCCTGCTGATCGGCACGATCATCCCGCTCGTCTACACGGCGTACATGATCACCGACTTCGACGCGGGGGCGGGCCTGCAGCACGTCACCGACGACGCGTGGATCACCGAGCTGGGCATCCGCTACAAGCTCGGCGTCGACGGCCTGAACCTGTGGCTGATCGCGCTGACCACGGTCATCGCGTTCGCCTCGGCGATCTGGCTGATCGTCCGCCCGCCGGCTGAGCGGGTCGGGCTCTTCTGCTTCCACTTCGCGCTCGGCGAGACCGCCGTGCTCGGCGCGTTCGTCTCGCAGGACCTGGCGCTCTTCGTCCTGTTCTTCGACCTGATGCTGGTGCCGTTCTACTTCCTCGTCGGCCAGTGGGGCACCGGGGACCGCGCCGCGGCCGCGCTGAAGATGGTCATCTACACGCTGGTCGGCTCGCTGCTGATGCTCGCCGCCGCGGTGGCGACGGCCGCGCTCACCAACCCGGACGCCCCGATCACGTTCGTGATCAGCGAGCTGCAGGCGAACCCGCTGCCCGAGACCACGCAGAAGTGGCTCTTCATCGCGTTCGCGCTCGCGTTCCTGATCAAGATGCCGGCCTTCCCGTTCCAGGGGTGGATGCCGGACGCCTACAAGGCGATGCCGCTGCCGGCGCTCGCCTTCTTCTCCGGCGTCGTGTCCAAGGTCGCCGCCTACGGGTTCCTGAAGCTCGTCTTGCCGCTGTTCCCGGCCGCGACCAACGACTGGAACGTGATCCTGCTCGTGCTGGCCGTGATCTCGATCCTCTACGGCTCGATCCAGGCCTTCACGCAGACCAACGCGCGCCTGATCCTGGGCTACTCGTCGGTCGCGCAGCTCGGCTTCATCACGCTCGGCATCTTCGCCATGGACTCCGACGCGGCGGGCGCCCAGGGCGCGCTGCTGCAGTCGATCAACCACGGCCTGGTCGTCGCGCCGCTGTTCTTCGTGATCGCGCTGCTCGCCGAGCGGGCGGGCGGCTCGGAGGACATCCGCGACTACGGCGGGATCGCGTTCCGCGCGCCGATCCTGGCCGCGTTGTTCTTGATCGTCGCCCTGGCGACGCTGGCGATGCCGGGCTCGGCGAACTTCGCGGGTGAGTTCCTGATCCTGCTCGGCGCCTTCTCCTCGGTGCAGTTCCTGGCCTTCGTGGCCTCGGTCGGCGTGATCCTCGCGTCGGTCTACGCGCTGCGCATGTACATCCGCTCGATGCACAACCGGGTGGGCGAGAAGGTGACGTCGTTCGAGATGAGCTTGCGCGACGGCTTGGTGCTCGTGCCTCTCGTGATCGCGATCATCGCGTTCGCGCTGTACCCGCAGCTCGCGCTGGACGCGGGCGAGGCGACGGTTCGGTCCACGGTGGAAGCGGTGCTGCGATGAGCTCGGTGTTCGCACAGGCGACGACCAAGGGTCCGCCGATCAACTGGGAGGCCCTCTCCCCGTTCATCGCGCTCGTGGTCGGCGCGTGCGTCGTGCTGCTGATCGGCCTCGCGCGCGGTGCCTTCATCCGCCGGCAGGTCGTGCCGGTGCTGACGCTCATCACGCTCGGCGTCACCGCCGGGCTGGGCATCTGGCAGTGGGACACCAACGAGGCGATCATCTCCGGGGCGCTGAAGGTGGACAACCTGACGCTCGCGCTGACGATGATCTTCGTCGCGGGCGGCATCGCCGCGACGTTCCTGTCCTGGCGCTCGATCGCGACGGTCGAGGCGGGCGAGGGCGAGTACTACGCGCTCATGCTCACGTCGATCCTGGGCATGCTCGTCCTGGTGGCGGCCAACGACCTGGTCGTGCTGTTCATCGGCTTCGAGCTGCTGTCGATCCCGCTGTACGTGCTGTGCGCGACGCACATGCGCCGCGAGCAGTCGCTCGAGTCGGGCCTGAAGTACCTGATCATCGGCTCGGTCGGCTCGGCCACGCTGCTCTACGGCCTGGCGCTGCTCTACGGCGCCGCCGGTGGCACGAACTACGCCGACATCGCCGCGGTCGGTTCGGCGATGGCCGACGACGTGCTCTTCCTCACGGGCATCGCGCTCGTGATGGCCGGCCTGGCGTTCAAGGCCTCGGTCGCGCCGTTCCACCAGTGGACCCCGGACGTCTACGAGGGCGCGCCGACCCCGGTCACCGGCTTCATGGCGGTCGCCACCAAGGCCGCGGCCTTCGGCGTGATCATCCGCCTGTTCGACGTCGCGCTGATCGACGCCACGGTCACCTGGGCCCCGGCCTTCGCGACCCTGGCCGTGATCACGATCATCGTCGGCAACGTCGGCGCGATCGGCCAGTCGTCCCTGAAGCGCATGCTGGCCTACTCGTCGGTCGCGCAGGCGGGCTACATGATCGCCGGCGTGGTCGTCACGACCCAGCTCGGCATCTCCGCGGTGGTCTTCTACCTCGCGATCTACGTCGTCATGAACCTGGGCGCCTTCGCCGTCATCACGGCGCGCGAGCGGGAGACCGGCCTCGGCGACGACATCTCCTCGCTCTACGGCCTCGGCCGTGACCGGCCGCTGCTGGCCTGGCCGATGACGATCTCGATGCTCGCCCTGGCGGGCTTCCCGGTCACGGCGGGCTTCTTCGGCAAGATCTACCTGATCAACGCCGCCGTCGACAACGGCTACGCCTGGCTCGGCGTCGCGATCGTGATCGGCTCCGCGATCTCCCTCGCCTACTACCTGCGCGTGGTCGCGGCGGTCTGGATGCGCGAGGCGCCCGCGACCTCGCTCACCCTCTCGGCCCGCCCGATCATGGCCGGCGGCTCCCAGGAGGCCGACGACGAGGCCCGCGCGGCGGGCATCGAGCCCGGCGCCGACACCGGCCGCGTCATCGCCGACGACTTCGCCGAGCCGTCGATCGCCGTCAGCGGCCCGCGGCTCTCGCAGCCCGAGGTCGTCTTCGTGGCCATCGTCTGCTCGATCGTGACGATCGCGTTCGGCGTCTACCCCGAGCCGCTGATGGACGTCGCCCGCGACGCGGGCGCGGCGTTCTCGTCGCTGCTGTAGTCACCCGCTGACATAGCGGTTGGAGTTTCTCGCCCCCCGGCTGATCCCCGGGGGGCGAACTTTTTCTGGACCGCCCTATCAGGGTCGTGCACAAGCGACCCACCGCCGGCCAGGCCACCACGGAGTACATCGCCGTCATCGCCCTCCTCGCGGCGGTGTTCGTCCTGGCCGCGCCGGCGGTGGGCGCCCCCTCGATCGGGCGCCTCGTCATCGAGCAGATGCAGCGCGCCCTCTGCATCGCGGGGATGGACATCTGCGACGCGCAGATGGCCCGCGAGGCGGGACTCGCCCCGTGCCCGATGGGCTCGGACCTGACCGGCCGCGAGGTCAGCGCGACAGCGTTCAGCATCGAAGTGGGTCACCGCTGGACCCTCACCGTCACGCCCAACTCGGACGGGACGGTCTCGATCATGCGCACGGCGAGCGGCCACGCGGGGGTCGTGGACGGGTTCAGCCCCGAGCTCTCGCTCGGTCCGGTCAAGTTCGAAGTCGGTGGTGAAGCCGGGGCGAAAGCACGAGTCCAGGGCGCATACGGGTGGACGTTCCCGAACCAGGCCGCGGCCGACGAGTTCATCGAGTCGAACCTCAAGGAGCTGCGGGCGGACCGCTGGCCCCAGCACTGGGTATCGGTCGAGGGCTCCGGAGAGGTCTCGGCGATGGTCGGCCTCGCGCTCGGCGGCGACGTCCGTGAGCGGCTGGACCTCGTCGGGTTCAGTGGCTCCGGGCACGGAGCCATCGGCGCGCGCCTGGTTCACGCCGGCAACGTCGTCACGGTCTACGGCCGCGCGACGCTGGACGGGCCTGAGCTGGCACGGGCGCTCATGCCGACGATCGGCCGTGGCCGCGAGGACTGGGTCGTCGAGTACACGTTCGACGGCAACGGTCCCCGTGAGCTCGCGTTCCGCCGTGTCGAGCCCAGCGACCGCGACAGCCGGCAGACGGAGACGGTGGCGCGACTGGACCTGCGCGATCCCACGAACGCCGCGGCCGCGCGACCCCTGCTCGACGCCCGGCTCCCCTGGGGTCCGGAGGAACGCGCCGCCTTCGCGGTCGCGGGGGCGCGGATCGCCTCGCACGGGACGATCGAGCGAACCGTCTCGTCCGTCTCCGACGACTCACGCGGGATCTCCGGCTCGGTGCGAGGTGGCGCCAAGTTCGGCGGGAGCGCGAAGAAGATCGACGTGCATCGCTCGCTCGTTGAAGCGTCGGCGCGGACCGGTGGGTACGACCGGCGGCGGCTCGACTGTCAGGTGCCGTCCAAGTGATGGGCGACGTCCCACGTCCAGAGCTCGACGACGTTGCCGTCGGGGTCGTCGATGTAGGCGGCGCGGGAGTTCGGGAGGGTGCCGAACTCGTGCTCGCGGACGTCGAGGCCGGCGGCGCGCAGGTGGCTGACGGCGTCGGCGTAGTCGCCCGGGAGGATGTGCATCGCGAAGTGGACGTGAACGCCGCCGCGCCCTCTTTCGAGGCCGACCTGCGGGCGCCAGAGGCCGATTCGGGTGCGATCGCCGGCCATCACCCAGATCGCTTCGCGGTCGGGCCAGCGGTCCACGACCGGCAGGCCGAGGATTCCGGCGTAGAACGCCTCGGCCGCGGCAAGGTCGACGACTTCGAGCACAAGCTCACTCACGCCCGTCACAGGAATTCCCATCGTGCGGGAATGATGCCGAGTCGGTCCACCGCCCCCGATAAGTTGGAGGGCGTGGAGACCTTCACGCCGTCTGAGCGCGCCCTGCTTGCCCCCCACTTCTCGAACGTGGACGGGCCGGTGTTCGCGCTCGTCGACCTGCCGGAGACCGTGAAGGCGGCGATGTTCGCCCGCTATTCACGCTACCCCGGCACGTTGCGGCGGCTGTTCCTGGACGAGTTCGCGGAGACGCTGCCGGGCGGCGCGGGCGTGGGCGCGGATGTCGAGGGCGCACGGGCGGCGGAGCTGTTCGAGCGGATCTTCGTCGGCTACGGCGACGACTCGGTGGCGCAGCTGGGCGGCATGCACGTCGCGGTCGAGTGGTGCTCGAACGTGCTGACGAAGGTGCTGCAGCGGCCGCGGCTGGCCGGGTACCTCGAGCAGTCGACGCGCTACATCGCGTACGACGCGCCGATGCCCGGTGGCGGGTACCGCTACTACCGCGACGAGGCGCTCGGGCCCGAGTACGTCGCGTCGATGGACTTCCTCTTCGACGCCTACTCGCGGGCGCTGCCGCAGGTGAGCGCTTGGGTGGACGCGTCGTACCCCGTCTCGGCCGGTGAGCCGGAGGCCGCGCGCAAGCGGGCCGTGAAGGCCAAGGCGCTGGATCTGCTGCGCGGGCTGCTCCCCGCCGCCTCGCTCTCGCACATGGGCATCTACGCGTCCGGCCAGGCGTACGAGCAGCTGATCATGCACCTGCTCGCGCACCCGCTGCCGGAGGCGCGCCTGTGCGGGCAGCGGATGCTGGAGGCGGTCAAGGCCGTCATCCCGAGCTTCGTCTCGCGCGTGGAGCGCGAGGGCCGCGGCGACGTCTGGATCGGCTACCTGGGCGAGCGCCGCGCCGCGGAGCAGCGCTGGGTCGAGCGACTCGGGCTGGACCGTGACGAGGCCGCCGAGGAGCGCTCATCCGTGCGGCTCATCCACGTGGATGGCGACGAGAACCAGCTGCTCGCCGCGCTGCTGTTCGAGGGCGCCGGCGTGCCCGAGGAGCGCACGCTCGCCGCGGTCGCGGACATGACGGACGAGGCGCGGGCGGCGATGCTCGGCGAGCTCGTCGGTGAGCGCACGAACCGCCGCCACCGGCCGGGCCGTGGCTTCGAGGCGCTGCGCTACCGGTTCGAGATCGTCTCCGACTACGGCGCCTTCCGCGACCTGCAGCGCCACCGGATGCTCACCGTCCAGTGGCAGTCGCTCACGCCGGACCTCGGCGCCGAGGTGCCGGAGGAGGTCGTCGCGGCCGGCTGTGGCGACCTGTACGCGGAGGCGCTGGACCGCTCGCGCGCCGAGTACGAGCGCCTGCGCGAAGCCGGGCTGTCCGAAGCCGCGCCGTACGCGCTGTGCCTCGGCTACCGGATCCGCTACCTGCTGGACCTCAACGCGCGGGAGGCGATGCACCTCACCGAGCTGCGCTCCGCCCGTGAAGGTCACTCCAGCTACCGCGCGGTCGCCCAGGCGATGCACAGCGCGATCGCCGAGGTCCACCCCGCCGTGGCCGCGACGATGAAGCACGTGGACCACTCGACCGAGCCGCGCCTGGAGCGCATCCTGGCCGAGATCCGCGGCGAGTCCCGCCGCGAGCCGCTCACCGCGTGAGCGCGGGCGACGAGATCCTCGAAGCGGCGGAGCGGCGCTCCGCCGCGCTGGTCGCGCGTGACCCGGACCGGCTGCGCGAGCTCCATCATCCGGACCTGCGCTGGACGACCCACCGCGGCGACGTCCGCGACCGTGCCGCGTACATCGCCGGCAACACCGAAGGCGACCTCGTCTGGCGCGCCCAGCACCTGCTCGAGGCGGAGGTCCTCGTCGTCGGCGACACCGCCGTGCTGGTCGCCGTCGTCCACGACGAGTTCGAGCGCGACGGCGAGCCCGGCGCGCTGGACATGCCGCTCACCCTCACCTGGGTGCGCGAGGAGGGCGCGTGGCGCGTGCTCGCCGCGCACGCCGGCCCGCCGCGCTAGCGGCGCTCGCGCTCGCGCTCGCCGGCTGCGCCGACCTCGACGCCACCGCGGACCGCAACTGCTCGGACTTCACGAGCCAGCGCGAGGCGCAGACCTGGCACGAGGACCATCCACAAGCCGGCCTCGACGCGGACGGCAACGGCTACGCGTGCGAATCACTCGCCGGCCCGGCCCGAGCGGCCGGCTCCGCCGCACGCCGCGCGCGCGTGATCCGCGTCGTCGACGGCGACACGATCAAGGTGGAGCTGGACGGCGGCCGCCTGGATACCGTCCGGCTCGTCGGGATCGACACCCCGGAGAGCAAGCGCCCCCAGACCCCCGTCGAGTGCGGCTCGAAGAAGGCCGCCTCGACCTTGCGCCGGCTCGTGGAAGGCCGAGACGTCCTACTGCGGCGGGACGCGACCCAGGACGCCGTCGACAAGTACGGCCGCGCGCTCGCCTACGTGGAGGCCGACGGCAAGGACGCCGGCGAGGCGATGGTCGCGAGCGGCTGGGCGAAGCCGTACGTGTACGGCGGGGTGGAGTTCACGCGCGTGGGCGCGTACCGCGCGGCGCTGCGCGAGGCCGCGGCGCGGCGCGCGGGTGTCCACGGCTCGTGCGGCGGGGACTTTCACCGCGCCGCGTGAACGGCGAGCACACCGCACACCGACCCGCGGGGTCATCCGTCACTTGACGCCCCTCACGGGGGTCAACTGACGGATCACCCTGACGGCACGGGCGCGGCTGGTCGCTCGTGATCGAATCGAGGTGAACGCCTGAGCGTTCACTCAGTGAGGGGAACCCTCCTCACCTGCCCACATCACGCCCGCCGCGACGGGTCAAGCAATTCCTGACGACCGCGTCGTCAACCTCGGCGCAGCGGGCATGAATTGCTTGACGCGGCGCCCGCGGGTGTGATCAGCCGTAGCCGTTCAGCGCGGCTACGAGCGCGCGGACACTTCAAAGTCCAACGTGCGGCTCCGCTCCCGCGGCCACCCTCGCTCCACGCGCGGCGGCATCGCCCACAGCGCGCGCACAGTCCCGCCGAACCCGAGGCCCTGCGCCAACGCCCGCCGCAACGCGCGCCGTCCACTGCGCGACGGCCGTTCAGGGACCGGCGCATACCGGCCCGAGGCCAACGCGCGTAGATACGCGGCCACCTCGGGCGAGTGCGACCCCAACCGCCCTTCAAGCTGGGTCAAGGTCGTGCCCGTCGTCACCGGCCGGCCGACGCGCCGCAACGCGTCCTCGACTTCGGCGATCGCTCGGTCCATCGGGGTCTCGCCCCGCGGGCGGCGGACGAACAACACCACCGCCAGGACGGCGGCGAGCCCCAGGACGATCAGGCCGAACCAGACCAGCCAGCGCGGGACGCCGGCGGAGTCGTCGGTGGTCGAGCCGTCGCTGCTGCCGACCTGGAGCTCCGGGCGGACGGCGCGCGGGTTGGCCTCGCCCGGGTCGCCGGTGGTGGCGCTGCTGCCGCTGTCGGGGGAGACCGACGGCGAGGACTGCGGGGTCGTCAGGGTCGCGGCGACTCGGGAGCGGGCGGGCGTGGCGGCCGGCGTCGGGTCCAGGGTCACCCAGCCGTACTGGTCGAACCAGACCTCGACCCAGGCGTGGGCGTCGGTGTCGCGGACGACCCAGGCCTTCTTGGACTCGGAGTAGCCGCCGGGCGAGAAGCCGGTCGCGACGCGCGCCGGGATGCCGGCCATCCGGAGCATGACCGCCATCGCGCCCGCGTAGTGCTGGCAGTAGCCCTGGTGGGAGACGTTGATGAAGAAGTCCAGCGGGGTGTCGTCGACGGGGACCGCGGGTGGGCGCTCGATGTAGCGGAACTCGGGCTGGTGCAGGTACTCGTCGACGGCGCGGATGTACTCGACCGGCGTCTCCGCGTCCGCCTTCAGGCGCTGCACGAGCTCCCACGTCCGCGCGTACTTGGTGAGCGGCATGACCTCGTCGACCGAGCGTTCGAGACGTCCACCGCGGCGCGAGTACATGGCGAAGGACGACTCGGTCGACCCCCAGGGCGCGAACTCGACGCGCACCTCGGTGATCGGCCGCGAGTCGCCGAACGCGCCGCGCGGGCGCAGCGGCCCTTCGCCCGGCCGGAACGGGACGGTCAGCGTCCGCTCGCCCTCCTGGCGCTCGAGCTCGCCCGTCGTGGCCTCTTCCAGGGCGGTGCCCTGCGGCTTGGGGAAGTGGACCTGCGCCCGGTAGGAGTCGTTGCGGCGGAACCCGGCGGGCGCGTCCATCGTGCCGGGCGAGAAGCCGGGCCGGACGACGCGCGAGGTGTTGCGCACGTCGAGGATCGTGCCCGCGGCGATCACGTCGGTGGTCTGGACGCGCTTGATCGAGACCTCGACCTCGCTCGTCCACGCCGCGCGCTCCTCGTAGTCCTCCGGCAGGTCGGCCTCGAACGGCTCGTCGACGGAGGATGTCGCCTGCGGCTCCTCGCGCACCTGCCACGCGGTGCCGTTGAACGTGTCCAGGTTGCGGGCCTTCCAGTACAGCGGCTCGCCCGACACCACGCGCAGCACCTCGTTGCCGTCACGCGGCCAGGTGATCGGCCCGTAGCTCTGCGTCCACGAGAACCGCACCGGGTCGTCAGGGCCGAGGCTCTCCGCGAACGAGCGGTAGTCGAACCACGGCTCGCCACGGTCAGCCGTCGCCGCCAGCGGCAGCGCGCCCGCCAGCGCGATCCCCAGCAGCGCGGCGACGCCCAGGCCCGGCCGCAGCGGCAGCCGCTCGAGCCACAGGAAGCACACGGCGAGCGCGGCGATCGTCATCCCGAGCAGGACCGGGCGCGTGCCGCCGATCGACACGATCGGCGAGGCGACGACCACGATCATCACGGCCAGCGCGAGGAACGGGTAGCCGCGCTCGGGCACCCGCAACGGCACGCGCGCGGCGGAGCGCACGACCGCGCGCGGCCAGAAGGTCAGCAGCCCGGCGAGGATGAGCAGCTCGGCGCCGAGCAGCTCGAGCACGAGCCGCGGCCACGCGTCCGCGCTGTCGTACGGCAGCTTCACCGTCCCGAGCGCCTGCAGCCCGCTGCCGAACCCCGAGAACAGCTCGTCCCAGTGACGGGGACGCAGCAGCCGCAGCTCGAACCCGGCGAGCAGGTAGCCGGCCAGCAGCGCGCCGAAGGCCACCGCCCCGAGCGCGAACGGCCGCCAGCGGCCCGGCGCCCGGTCGGCGAGCAGCACCATGGACGCCGCGGCGACCGCCGCGACCACCCACAGCAGCACCGTGCGCGTCGACAGGCCGGCGATGAGCCGCTGCCACTCGAGCGCGCCCACCGTGCACAGCGCCGCGAGCCCGACCAGGCGCGCGATCCACTGCGGGAGCAGCGCACGCGTGACCTGGCGCGCCGAGCGCCTCCCGGCAACGACCGCCGTGGCCACGGGCTAGGGGTTCCCCTCCAGCTCGCGCTGGCGCAGCTCGATGCGCCGGATCTTGCCGGTCAGGGTCTTCGGGAGGTCCTCGACGAACTCGATTCTCCGAGGGTACGCGTAGGCGGACAGCCTGGAACGCACATGGGCCTGGATTTCGGCCACGAGCTCGTCGGACGGGGAGTGCCCGGACGCCAGGACGATGAACGCCTTGACCACGCTGCCACGCCGCTCGTCGGGCGAAGCGACTGCCGCCGCCTCCTTGACCGCCGGGTGCTCCAGGCAGGCGCTCTCGACCTCGAACGGCCCGATCCGGTAGCCCGCGGCGATGATCACGTCGTCCGCGCGGCCCTCGTACCAGACGTAGCCGTCCTCGTCGAAGCGCGCCGCGTCCTTGGTGTGGAACCAGTCGCCGCCGAACGTCTCCTGCGCGGCCTCCTCGTTGCGCCAGTAGCCGAGCGGATAGTGCGGGTTCGACCGCGCCCGCAGGCAGATCTCTCCGCGCTCACCCTGCGGCACCGGCTGCTCGTCCGGGTCGAGGATCTGCACGTCCCAGCCCGGCATCGGGCGGCCCATCGAGCCCTCGCGCACCTCCATGAACGGGAAGTTGGCGCACAGCGGATAGGACTCGGTGAGGCCGTAGTAGTCGAGCACGGTCAGGCCGTACTGCTCGCGGAACCAGCGGATCGCCTCGGGGTTGAGCGGCTCGCCGGCGCTGCAGACGATCCGGAACTGCTGCGGGTAGCGCGTGCCCGCGTCGGCGATCGACATCATCGAGCGCATCGCGGTCGGCGTCGTGAAGACGTTCGTCGCGCCGTGCCGGGAGAGGAAGTCGAGCTGCTGATTCGGGTCGAACCCGCCCTGGCGCTGGAGCACGAGCTGGACCGCGCCGAAGCGCCACGGCCCGAGCAGCGGCGCGATGCCCGCCGCCCACGCCCACTCGCCCATGCCGTGGAAGCGCTCACCCTCGCGCACGTCGTGGCAGTAGATGAACTCCTCGTGCGCGAGCAGGTACCGGTGCGCGTGGACGATGCCCTTCGCGAGCCCGGTCGTGCCGCTCGTGTAGTAGAGCTGCGCCGGGTCGTCGGCCAGCGTGTCTTCCGGGTCGAAGCTCGCGTCCCCGCTCTGCAGCAGTTCGTCGTCGAGCAGCAGCACGTGCTCGACCAGCGCCGGGTCCACGCGGTCCTTGTTGGCCGCGTTGGTGACGAGCACCTTGGCCTGCGAGTCGCTCACGCGGTGGCGGATGCCGTCGTCGCCGTACAGGACCGACATCGACAGCAGGATCGCCCCGCACTTCCATGTGCCGAAGAACGCCGCGGCGGTCTCGGGGGTCGGCGGCAGGAGCATCGCGACGCGGTCGCCCTTCTCCACGCCGTGCGCGCGGAGCACGTTCGCGAACCGGTTCGACAGCTCCTGCAGCTCGCCCCACTGCACCTCGCGGACGGTCCCGTCGAAGTGCTCGTGAACCATCGCGAGCTTGTCCGGGGGATGCTTGTCGCACACGTCGTGAGCGATGTTGTACCGCTCCGGAACGTGCCACTCATGGGCGGCGACGGCCTCTTCGTAGGACGTGATCGACACGGCTCTCCCCTCGTCTCTCGACCGGTGCGGAGAGCATAGGCCGACCCGTCAGCGATCGGTGGAGGTGGAGAGCCCGAGCAGGGCGACGATGGCGAGGCAGAGGTAGGTCACACGAGCGAGGTTCATGCGGCGCATCCTCCCGACCCGCCGATTCGCTGGCATCGGGAGCCGTCCCTGATCTTTCCGGCGGTGTGGGTTCCCACACCCGTCGGGGTGTGGATAGCTTTCGGGCCGTGGACGTGCTGCTGGGAGTCCTGCTGGGCGTGGTGCTGAGCGCCTCGGTGTTCGCGGTGAGCCGGCTGGCGGCGCCGCGACGCGTGCTCGCGCCGGGCGAGGAGGGCGTGCGCGCGGCCCTGCACGCGGCGGCCGCGACGCTCCCGCACCTGCGCAAGGGCCTCACCCGCGAGTCGGCGGGGAAGGCGATCGGCCACCTGCACGCGCTCACCCAGGCCGCGGGCGTGCTGATCGACGACGGCGAGTCGGTGCTCGCGTCGGACGGGATGCCGACCAAGGACCTCGGCTGGCTGCCCGACTCGGAGCGGGTGGAGGTCGTGCGTGGGCCCGAGCCGTTCGGGAACACGGTGGTGGCGCCGCTGATCGTGGGCGGTGAGCGGATCGGCCGGCTCGCCGCGTTCTACGGGCCTGAGCGACGGCTGCGGCCGGAGGACACGCGCGTGGTGAGCGAGGTCGCCGCGCTCGTCTCCGCCCAAGTCGAGCTGTCGGCGCTCGCCGAGCAGGAGGAGCGGCTCGCGCAGGCCGAGCTGCGGGCGCTCCGCGCGCAGATCTCGCCGCACTTCATCTACAACGCGCTCGCGGCCGTCGCGAACAGCATCCACACGAAGCCGGAGGAGGCGCGCGAGCTGCTGACGGAGTTCGCCGAGTTCACCCGCTACGCGTTCCGGGGCAACCGCTCCTACGTGACCCTCGCCGACGAGCTGCACTACGTCGAGAAGTACCTGCGGCTCGAGCAGGCGCGCTTCGGCGACCGGCTGCAGGTGCGGGTGTCGGTCGCGCCCGAGGTGCTCACGGCGGTCGTTCCGGTGCTGAGCATGCAGCCGCTCGTCGAGAACGCCGTCCGCCACGGCGTCGAGAAGGCCGTCGGGCCGTGCCGGGTGGAGATCCTCGGGGCGGACCTGGACACCGACGTCGAGCTCACCGTCCGCGACGGCGGGGCCGGCATGACCGCCGAGGCCGCGACCGCCGCGCTCGAGGGCCGCGGCGAGGGCATCGGCCTCGCGAACGTGCACGCCCGGCTGCAGTCGACGTTCGGCCCGGAGTACGGTCTGGAAGTGCAGTCCACGCCCGGAGAGGGAACGGTCGTGAAGATGCTCGTGCCGAAGTTCCGCGCGGGGGTGCGCGCGTGACGCTGCGCGTGCTCGCGGTCGACGACGAGCGGCCGGCGCTGGACGACCTCGCCCGGGTCCTGCGCGCGCAGCCCGCGGTGGCCGAGGTCGAGACGGCCGAGTCCGGCGAGGAGGCGTTGCACGTGCTGGCCGGCGGCGAGCGCTACGACGCGGTCTTCCTCGACGTGCGCATGCCGGGCCTGGACGGCGTGGAGCTCGCCCGCGTGCTGCGGCGCTTCGCCGCGCCGCCCGCGCTGATCTTCGTCTCCGCGTACGAGTCCGCGGCGGTCGAGGCGTTCGAGCTCCGCGCGCTCGACTACCTGATGAAGCCGGTCTCGACCGCGCGCGTGGCCGAGGCGCTCGCGCGCATCGAAGCCAAGCCGGAGGACGACACCACGCAGACGCTCGCGGTCGACGCGCCCGGCGGCGGCACCCGCCTGATCCAGCGCGCCGACGTCCTGTACCTGCAGGCGCACGGCGACTACGTGCGCGTGCACCTCACCGACGCCCGTCACCTCGTCCGCGGCACACTCAACGAGATCGAGCGCCGCTGGGCGCCGCACGGCTTCCACCGCGTGCACCGGCGGTTCCTGGTCAATCTGAAGCACGCGACCGAGGTGCGGCCGCAGCTCAACGGCACGGCGACGCTGATCCTGGCCGACGGCTCCGAGCTCCCGATCGCCCGCCGCGAGGTGGCCGAGCTGCGACGGCGGCTGCGCTCGTGAGCCGCCTCCCGTCCGAGGATCTCTCCGAGGCCACCGCCCACGCGGCGGTCTACCTCCGACGACTCCGCAGAGAGCAGCTGCGCCTCGCCCTCCTCAGCCTCGTCGCCTTCGGCGGGCTGATCGGCGCGCTGCCGCTGATCCTCTACCTGCTCCCCGGCCTCCACGACGCGCAGCTCCTCGGCGTGCCGCTGCCGATCTGGCTGGTCGTGGTCCCGCCCTTCCCGCTGTTCTTCTTCATCGGCCTGCTCGAGCAGCGCCGCGCCGACGGCCTCGACGAAGCCTTCCGCGACCTCGTGGAAGAGCCTTGACGCTCAGCATCCTCGCCGTCGTCGCCGTCACGGGCGCGGCGCTCGGCATCGGCACCTACGGCGTCAAGCTCGCCCGCACCACCTCCGACCTCTTCGTCGCCAGCCGGGCCGTCTCCCCGTGGTGGAACGCGGCGGCGATCAGCGGCGAGTACCTGAGCGCCGCGAGCTTCCTCGGCGTCTCCGGCCTGATGCTGAAGTTCGGCGCGAGCGCCCTCTGGCTACCCGTCGGCTTCACGGCCGGGTACCTCACGCTGCTCCTGTTCGTGGCCGCGCCGCTGCGGCGCTTCGGCAGCTACACGATCCCCGACTTCGCCGAGGCCCGGCTCCCCGCGCCGTACATGCGCCTGCTCGCAGCGGGCATCGTGCTGCTGATCAGCGGGTGCTACCTCGTGCCGCAGCTCAAGGGCGCGGGCGTGACGCTGCGCGCGATCACCGACGCGCCGTACTGGGTCGGCGTCGCGATCGTCAGCCTCATCGTCGCGCTCAACGTCGGCCTCGGCGGCATGCGCGGCGTCACCTACGTCCAGGCCTTCCAGTACTGGGTCAAGATGTTCGCGATCGCGCTCCCCGCGCTCCTGCTGCTGATCCACCTCGGCGGCCTGTCGGCAAGAGCCGCGCTGTTCGGGGCAGAGCTGCCCACCACCGGGCCGAGCGGCATGACCGTCGAGCTGGACAAGCCGACCACGCTCACGTTCCCCGACACGGGCGAGACGCGCACCGTCCCCGCGGGCGAGCTGCGGATCCCGCCAGACACGTCGATCCCCGTCGCCGACGGCATCGACGCCCAGACCGGCGACGAGTGGTCGCGCCCCGTCGCGGAGTCCGGCCGTGGCTCGCCGCTGCTGATCTACAGCCTGCTGCTCGCCACGTTCCTCGGGACGATGGGCCTGCCGCACATCCTCGTCCGGTTCTACACCAACCCGGACGGGTCGGCGGCGCGAAGAACCACCGTGCGCGTCCTGGGCCTGCTCGGCGTCTTCTACCTGTTCCCCGCCGTGTACGGCCTGCTCGGCCGCGCGTTCACGCCCGAGCTCTACGTCACCGGCGACACGGACAGCGTCGTGTTGCGCGTCCCGGCCGCCGCCTGGCCCGGGCCGATGGGCGACATCCTCGCCGCGATCGTCGCCGCGGGCGCGTTCGCCGCGTTCATGAGCACGGCGTCCGGCCTGCTGGTGAGCATCGCTGGCACGGTCTCGCACGACGTCCTGCCCGGACGGAGGAGTCGGAGAAGAGCCCGCTTCCGGCTCGTGAGCGTGCTCGGGATGATCCCGCCCGCGCTGCTCGCGCTCGCCACGCCCGACGTGGACATCAGCGTCCTCGTCGGCTGGGCGTTCGCGCTCGCCGCCTCCACGTTCTGCCCGCTGCTGTTGCTCGGCGTGTGGTGGCCGCGGCTGTCGGCGACCGGGGCGGCGGCCGGGATGCTCGCCGGCGCGACCGTCGCCACCGGGATGATCGCGGCGGGCCTGATCGGCGACGTGTCGGAGGACACGGCCGCGGGCGCGATCCTCACCCAGCCCGCGGCCGTCTCCGTGCCGATCGCGTTCGCGACGATGATCGCGATCTCGTTGCGCCAGGCTCCCCGGAACGTCAGCGCCGTGATGGCGGCGCTGCACGTCCCGGAGCCGGTGTCCCCCTGACCGGAGCTTGGCTAGCCGACCTTCTCCAGGGCTCGCTCGGAGCCCAGGCCGGTCTCGGACCGCACGAACAGCTCGTTGAACGAGCGCTCCTCGGTGCGCTCCTTGCTGAGGATCGTCCCGAGGAAGCACCCCAGGAACCCGAGCGGGATCGAGATGATGCCCGGGTTGTTGAGCGTCCACCCGATCGGCGAGCCGGTCACGGTGTCCGCGCCCGGCCACACCTTGGGCGAGACGATCACGAGGAAGATCGAGCTCACCACGCCGGTGACCACGCCGGTGATCGCGCCCGTCGTGTTGAAGCGCCGCCAGCTCAGCGCGAGCACGAGCGCCGGGAAGTTCGCGCTGGCCGCGACCGCGAACGCCAGGCCGACCATGAACGAGACGTTCAGGCCCGAGCCGCCGATGATGGCGATGATGATCGCGATCACGCCGATGCCGAACGCCGCGATCCGCGCGACGAGCACCTCTTCGTGCTCGGAGTCCTTGCCCTTGCGGACGATCGAGGACCAGATGTCGTGGCTGAAGGCCGCCGAGGCGCTGAGCACGAGGCCCGCGACCACGGCGAGGATCGTCGCGAACGCGACGCCGGCGATGAACGCCAGGAACAGGTCGCCGCCGAACGTCCCCTCACCGCCGCCGAGGAACGCCGCCAGGTTCGGCGCGGCGAGGTTGCCGCCCGTGCCCGCGCCCTCGACGCCGCCCTCACCCAGGAAGGCGCGCGCGCCGAAGCCGATGAACGTCGTCAGCAGGTAGAAGAAGCCGATGATGAACATCGCCCACACCACGGAGGAGCGCGCGGCCTTCGCGTTGGGCACCGTGAAGAACCGCATCAGGATGTGCGGCAGGCCGGCGGTGCCGAGCACGAGCGCCAGGCCCAGCGACACGGTGTCGAGTGGCTTCGGCAGGTAGGTGCCGGGCGCCAGCGAGAACGTCGACTCCGGGCCCTTGTTCTCGTTCGCGCGGTTGAAGAGCTCGACCGGGTTGAAGCCGACCTTGCCGAGCACGAAGATCGACATCGTCAGGATGCCCGCCATCAGCAGCACGGCCTTGACGATCTGGACCCACGTGGTGGCGACCATGCCGCCGAAGATCACGTAGCAGAGCATGAACGCGCCGGTCAGCAGCACCGCGAGCGAGAAGTTGATGCCCACGAGCTTCTCGATCAGCACGCCCGCGCCGACCATCTGCGCGATCAGGTAGAAGGTCACGACGGCGAACGTGCCGAGCGCCGCCGCGGCCCGCGCCGGCGTTTCGTTCAGGCGGAACGACAGCACGTCGGCGATCGTGTACTTGCCCGCGTTGCGCATCCGCTCGGCCAGCAGGAACATGACCGTGAGGAAGGCGACGAGGAAGCCGATCGAGTACAGGAACCCGTCGAAGCCGTAGAGGAAGATCAGGCCGGCGATGCCGAGGAACGACGCGGCGGACAGGTAGTCGCCGGAGATCGCGAGGCCGTTCTGGCGGCCGGTGATCTGGCGGCCCGCGGCGTAGAAGCCGACCGCGCTGGAGGCCTTCTTGGACGCCCAGAACGTGATGCCGAGCGTGATGGCGAGGATGATCGCCGCCATCACCAGCGCTTCGACGTTGACTTCCGCGAAGAGCAGCATCAGGCCTTGACCTCGGTGTCGTCCTTACGCACGAAGCGCACGTCGCCCGCTTCGAACTCGGCCGCGGCCTCGACGACCTTGTCGGCGAGCGGGTCGAACTCCTTGTCGGACTTGCGCAGGTACCAGAGGCCCAGCACGAAGACCATGACGAACTGCGTCAGCGCGTAGCAGTAGCCGACGGTCAGCCCCTGGTACACGGACTCGCCCATGAAGTCGGGCGCGTAGCCGGCCACGATGATGAAGGCCATGTAGTAGACGAGGAAGAAGATCGTCGCGGGTACGACGAAGCTCCTCCGGCGCTTCACCAGCTCCCGGAACTCGTCCGAGCGCTCGATGCGTTCCCAGTCGGTCATCGCGTCTCTCTCCTCCTTGCAGCGATTTGGGGGAGCCTTGCGCGACTACGCAAGTATCGAAACGCGCAATCGACGGACGGTGGTTGTGGCGCGACGAGCGGTCGCGCCACCGCGACGGACGGCGTGCGGTTACAGCTCCGCGAACGTGGCCGTGAAGTGCCGCAGCTGGGCCGGCTCCTCGGTGATGGTGTACCCGCGCAGCTCGCTCGCGTGCTCCGCGACGTGGCCGACGACCTCGACCACGTAGTCCAGCTGGGACTGCGTGTAGGTGCGGCGCGGGATCGCGAGCCGGACGAGGTCCATCGCGGCGGGGACCTCGGTGCCATCGGGCCGGCGGCCGAACATGATCGTGCCGATCTCGCAGGAGCGAATGCCGCCCTCGCGGTAGAGCGCGACGGCGAGCGCCTGGCCCGGGTACTGCAGCGGCTCGATGTGCGAGAGCAGGGCGCGCGCGTCGATGAACACCGCGTGGCCGCCGATCGGGCGCACGACCGGCACGCCGACGTCGGCGAGCGCGTCGCCGAGGTACGCCGTCGAGCAGATCCGGTAGCGCAGGTACTCCTCCTGCACGACCTCCTCCAGGCCCTGGGCGATCGCCTCCAGGTCGCGGCCGGCGAGCCCGCCGTAGGTGGTGAAGCCGCCCGTGAGGATCAGCATCGTCTTGCAGCGCTCCGCCAGGCGCTCGTCGTTGAGCGCGAGCCAGCCGCCGATGTTCGCCATCGGGTCCTTCTTGGCCGACATCGTCATGCCGTCGGCGTAGGAGGCCATCTCGCGGACGATCTCGGTGATCGAACGCTCGGACTGGCCGGGCTCGCGCTGCTTGATGAAGTACGCGTTCTCGGCGAAGCGGCAGGCGTCGAGGAAGAGCGGCACGCCGAAGCGGTCGCACAGCGCGCGCACGCCGCGCAGGTTCTCCAGCGAGACGGGCTGGCCGCCGCCCGCGTTGTGGTGACGGTCATGAAGACCACGGGGACGTGCTCCGTGCTGAGCACGAGCTCGAGCGCCGCGAGGTCCATGTTGCCCTTGAAGGGATGCTCGGACGTCGGGTCGTGGCCTTCGGCGATCACGAGGTCGACGGCGCGGGCGCCGGTGAACTCGACGTTCGCCCGCGTCGTGTCGAAGTGCGTGTTGTTCGGGACGGTCTTGCCCTCGCCGCCCAGCTGGCTGAAGAGGATCCGCTCGGCCGCGCGCCCTTGGTGGGTCGGGATGACGTGCTGGAACGGGAACAGGTGCTTGACCGCCGCCTCGAAGCGGAACCACGAGGGCGAGCCCGCGTAGCTCTCGTCACCGCGCTGGATGCCGGCCCACTGGTCGCGGGACATCGCGCCCGTGCCCGAGTCGGTCAGGAGGTCGATCGCGACGTCCTGGGACTTCAGCCGGAACAGGTTGTGCCCCGCGGCCTCCAGAGCGGCGATCCGCTCCTCGCGCGTGGTCATCCGGATCGGCTCGACGGAGTGGATGCGGAAGGGCTCGATGATCGTGTGGAACGCGGTCATGGGGCGCATCTTGGGCGTCGCGCGCCCCCGCAGCATCGGGGTCACCCCCGGCCGTTTTCCCCGATCTTTACGGGGTGCGGGCCGCTTCACCCCTGGGGGTGCGGGCTGCTACCCAGCGGCGTCGGGCCGTTGCGGCGGGCACGTGCCGCCGGGCTCGGTCACGCGCTCGTAGTGCCAGATCTCGTTCGCGTAGATCTGGCACAGGCCGTAGTCGGCGCCGTGCTGCGCCATCCAGTACGCGGCGTCGGTAGGCCCGATGTCGACGGCCTTGCCGGTGACGTGCGTGGAGCGCTCCGGTGTGTTCACGTACTGGCGGGCGACCGCTTCGGAGCCGTAGGTCTCGATCGCCTCGTCGAGCAGCTGCTGCTGGCGGGCGGCCGTGCGCACGCCGCTCGTGATCCGGATCGTGATCCCTTCGCGCGCCGCGTCGCGGGTCGCGTCCGCTACGGCGCGCGCGAGCTTCGGGTCGAGCGTGACGGGCTCGGGCTTGCGGGAGTCACCGCCGAGCACCGGGATCAGGCAGGCGGCGAGGAGGAGCAGGCAGAGGTACTTCATGCCGCCAGCCAAGCGCGGGCCGTGTTGCGCCCTCGTCGGCGCAAACGCAGACGTTTTCGCAACATGGGCGTCCCTACTCTGCGTCGGATGCGCGTGCTGATCGCCGAGGACGAGCAATACCTGGCGGAGGCGCTGCAGACCGGCCTACGGCGGGAGGCGATCGCGGCCGACATCGCGCTCGACGGCGACGCCGCCCTCGACCGGCTCGCGGTCGCGGACTACGACGTGCTCGTGCTCGACCGCGACCTGCCCGGCACGCACGGCGACGTGGTCGCCGCCACCGTCGCGCGCGAGCATCCCGACGTCCGCATCCTCATGCTCACCGCCGCCGGGCGGCTGAAGGACAAGCTCGACGGCTTCTCGCTCGGCGCCGACGATTACCTGCCGAAGCCGTTCGCGTTCGACGAGCTGCTCGTGCGCCTGCGCGCGCTCGCCCGCCGACCGGCCGCGACCGCGCCGCCCGTGCTCGAGTTCGCCGACCTGAAGCTGGATCCGTTCCGGCGCGAGGTCTACCGCGACGGGCGCTACGTGAAGCTCACCCGCAAGCAGTTCGCGGTGCTCGAGCTGCTGCTGCGCGCCGGCGGCGGCGTGGTGAGCGCGGAGACGATGCTCGAGAAGGCGTGGGACGAGCACGCCGACCCGCTCACGAGCGCGCCGCGCGTGACGATGTCCACGCTGCGCAAGGCGCTCGGCGAGCCCGACCTCATCGTCACGGTCCCGGGCGCGGGCTACCGGCTGCTCGCGCCGTCATGAGCGCCCGCCTCCGGCTCACGCTCAGCTACGCCGCGTTCCTCGTCACCGCCGGGCTGATGGTCGCGGTCGGCATCTGGATCGTCTTCCGCGTGGTCCCGAACTACCCGCTCACGGCCGCCAACCCGCGCGACCAGTCGGCCGTGCCGACGCGCGAGGAGATCCTCGACCTGATCGTCAAGGGCTCGGCGATCACGCTGGCGGCACTGGCGGTGATCGGGCTCGCCGGCGGCTGGTTCCTCGCCGGCTGGATCCTGCGCCCGCTCGACGACATCTCCACCGCCGCGCGGCTCGCCGCCTCCGGCCGGCTCGACCATCGCATCCGCCTGTCCGGCCGCAGCGACGAGTTCAAGGCGCTCGCCGACGACTTCGACCACATGCTCGAACGCCTCGACGACGCGTTCACGAGCCAGGAGCGCTTCGCCGCGAACGCGTCACACGAGCTGCGCACGCCGCTGACCGTCACCGCCACGATGCTCGACGTCGCGCGCGCCGAGCAGGACTCCGAGCTGCTGCGCCGCCTGCAGCAGACGAACGCGCGGGCGATCGCGCTGACCGAGGCGCTGCTCCGGCTCGCCGACGCCAACGCCGTCACCGCGACGCTCGAGCCCGTCGACCTGGCGGAGCTCGTGCGGGCCGTGGGCGAGGACGGCGACCTGCAACCCGCGTGGGTCTCCGGCGATCCCGAGCTCCTCACGCAGCTCGTGGAGAACCTCGTCCGCAACGCCCACCAGCACGGCACCGGCGAGCTGCGCATCCGCACCGCGGGCACGACGCTGCGGATCGAGAACGCCGGCCCGGTGCTCGAGGCGTCGGAGCGGCTCGTCGAGCCGTTCCTGCGCGGAGCCGGCCGGACGGCGGGCGGCGGCCACGGGCTGGGTCTCGCGCTCGTCGAGCGGATCACGACCGTGCACGGTGGACAGCTCACGCTCACCCCGCGTCAGGGCGGCGGGCTCATCGTGGAGGTCACGCTGGCCAAACCCTAGGGTCGGAGTCTCGGGGTTGCCCCGATGTCCAGGTCGACGAGAACCGCGAGCGTGTCATGCGTGATCAAGTCGCCGCTGCGCTGGACCCCGCTCCTCGCCCTCCTCCTGACCCTTGTAGCCCCTACGTTCGCGGTGGCCGGTCCGCCCGGCCTGCAGTGGTCGGCGCCGAAGCAGATCAACGGCGCCGCCCCGTTCTCGGGCGGCCACCGGATCGACGGGATGTCCTGCCCGACCACCTCGCTGTGCGTCGGGGTCGACGCCGAGGGTCGCGCGCTCACCGCGACCAGCCCCGCGGCCGGCACATGGACGCCGACGCCGATCAGCGACTCGGAGGGCCTGCTGGGGATCGACTGCGCCTCGGCGACCCGCTGCGTCGCCATCACCCGCTGGGGCGAGGTGATCACGACGTCGAACCCGACCGGCGGCGCCGGCGCCTGGGCGACGGCGAAAGTGGCCGACGGCACGTTCCTCGGTGGCGTCTCGTGCCCGACGACCACGTTCTGCGCGGCCGTCGGGAGCGGCGGCCTGATCGTCACGTCGACGAACCCGACCGGCAGCGCCGGCGCGTGGACGAAGACCAACGTGCCGGGCGTCGACCTGCTGTGGAAGATCTCGTGCCCGACGGCGTCGCTGTGCGTCGCGATCGACGCGGGCAACAACCTCCTGACCTCGACCAACCCGACCGGCGGCGCGAGCGCCTGGCAGCGGACCACGATCGCGGGCACCACGCTGTCGGACGTGTCGTGCCCCTCGACGACCCTGTGCGTCGCCGTCGGCTACGCCGGCAAGCTCTTCACCTCGACGAACCCGACCGGCGGTGCCGGCGCCTGGACCACGTCGACGTTCGAGACCCAGTCGATCGGCGAGATCGACTGCCCGACCACGACGTTCTGCGCCGCCACCGTCGGATGGGCGAACAAGGTCATAACGACCACGAACCCGGCCGGCGGGGCGGCGGCGTGGAGCGGGACGGACGTCGGCACCTTCGCCGGGGTCGTCGGTTGCGCGTCCGCGGCGCTGTGCGTGGCCGGCGACGACAGCGGCAACGCCTACATCTCGACCGGCGGCGCGTGGGCGAAGTCGCAGATCTCCGGCACCAACTCCCTGAACGCCGTCGACTGCCTCCCGTCCGGCTTCTGCGCCGCGACCGACGAAGCCGGCCGCGTGTTGACGGCCACGAACCCGACCGGGACGTGGACAGCCCAGACAGTCGCGGCGGGGCGCAACCTGACCGACATCGACTGTCCGACCGCCTCGTTGTGCTTCGCCGTCGACACCACCGGCAACCTCGTCTGGTCGACGACGCCGACGGGCGCGGCGGCGTGGACGGTGACCAACATCGACCTCACGCGCTCGCTGACGGCGATCTCCTGTCCGACGGCCTCCTTCTGCGCCGCGATCGACAATCAGGGCTACGTGGTCACGTCCACGAACCCGACGGGAGGCACGGCGGCCTGGTCGCGCTTCGGCCTGGCGCCGCTCGGGACCGAGATGGGGTCGGTGTCGTGCGCGTCGGCGTCGCTGTGCATCGTCAGCGACCGGTACTACGGCCGCCTGTGGACGTCGGCGAACCCGGCGGGCGGCGCCTGGACGCTCTTCCAGACGCCCCTGGTCGATGGCTTCCGGCGTGGCGTCGTCGGGCTCTCCTGCACGTCCGCCACGTTCTGCGCGGCGCTGGACACGGACGGCCGGATCCACACCGCGACCGACCCCGGGACGAAGCCGCTCGCGTGGGACACGATCACCATCCCCGTCAGCGGGCTCAGCATCCCCACCAACCTGACCTGCCTGTCCAGCACGTTCTGCGTCGGGGTCGACGCCGCCGCGCTCGCCTATTCCTCGACCCAGCCGGGCGACCCGAGCGCGTGGGCGGTCCGTCCCGCCGACTCCCCCGGCCACGACCTGGTCGATGTCAGCTGCGTCTCCACGGCACTGTGCGTCGCCATCAACTCGATCGGCATGATGACGACGGGCTCGCCGGCGCCGAACAGGACGCTGACGGTGGCCAAGAGCGGCTCCGGGACGGTGACGAGCGCGCCCGGTGGGATCAGCTGCGGCGCGACGTGCAGCGCGAGCTTCACCGACGGCGCAGTCGTCACACTGACGGCCACCGCCGCGGCGGGGTCGCGCTTCTCGGGCTGGAGCGGTGCTTGCACGGGCACCGGCAGCTGCGAGGTCGAGCTGCTCGAGGCGCGCAGCGTCACGGCGACGTTCGTCCCCACCGCTGCACTGACCGTGGCGAAGGCCGGCGCCGGCTCCGGCACCATCACGAGCGCGCCGGCGGGCATCGATTGCGGCACGACCTGCAGCTTCACGTATGACGAGGGCACGAAGGTCACGCTGACCGCGACCGCCGCGGCCGGGTCCGGGTTCACCGGCTGGTCGGGCGGCTGCACCGGCACCGGCCCGTGCGAGGTCACCCTGACCGCGGCGAAGACCGTGACCGCGACCTTCGCCCGCCACCGGACGCTGCGGGTCGACACGTGGAACGGCGGCTGGGGATACGGGAGGGTGACGAGCCCGGCGGGCGTGGACTGCGACTCGGTCTGCGACTACGCCAAGGCCGACGGCACGACGCTCACGCTGACCGCCACGGCGGACCCGGGCTCGCGCTTCGCGGGCTGGTCCGGCGGCGGTTGCACCGGCACGGGCACCTGCACGGTCACGCTCACCGCGGACACCACCGTCGTGGCGGCGTTCAACCTCACGCACACGCTGACGGTGGCCAAGGCCGGCACGGGCGTCGGCACCGTCGTCTCCGCCGCGCCGGGCATCACCTGCGGCACCACGTGCTCGGCGGTGTATGACGAAGGGACCTCCGTGACGCTCACCGCGACCCCGGCGGCCGGCTCCACGTTCGCCGGCTGGTCCGGTGGCGGCTGCTCGGGCACCAGGCCCTGCACGACCAGGGTCGACGACAGCGACACCGTGACCGCGACGTTCACCGTCGATCCGGTGCCCACCGCGACCCCCACGCCGACGCCCACACCGACCGCCACCGCGACCCCCACCCCGAGCGCCACCGCGACGCCGACTCCGACTCTCGAGCCGACGCCGCCCCCGTCGGTCCAGCCCGGCCCGACGCCCGCGCCGACGCCGATCGCGGCGGCCCCGGACACGCGCCTGGGCAAGAAGTCGGTCAAGCAGCGCACGGCGACGTTCCGCTTCACCGCGGTCGGCAAGAGCACCGGCTTCCGCTGCGCGCTCACCGCGCGCGGCAAGAAGGTCGTCTACAAGGCCTGCAAGTCGCCGGTGACGTTCAAGCAGCTCAAGCCCGGCAAGTACACGTTCCGGGTGGCGACCATCGGCGACCCGACGCCCGCCACCACGACGATCACGGTGAAGAAGGGCCGCTAACCCTCTCCGGCCGCGTCGCGTTCCTTGATCTTGCCCTCCAGCTGCGCCATCACGTCCGGGTCCCGGAGCGTGGTGACATCGCCGAGCTCGCGGCCCTCGGCGATGTCGCGCAGCAGGCGGCGCATGATCTTCCCGGAGCGGGTCTTGGGCAGGTCGCCGGCCCAGATGATCCGCTTCGGGCGGGCGAACTTGCCGATGCGGGAGGCGACGCGCTCGCGGATCTCGTCGATCAGCGCGTCGTCACCGTCGTCGACCGCACCTTCGAGCGTCACGAACGCGGTGATCGCCTGGCCGGTGTCCTCGTCGGCCTGGCCGATCACGGCCGCCTCGGCGACCTTCGGGTGCGAGACGATCGCGGACTCCACCTCGGCGGTGGAGAGCCGGTGGCCGGAGACGTTCACGACGTCGTCGATGCGCCCGATGATCCAGAAGTAGCCGTCGGCGTCCTTGCGGGCGGCGTCGCCGACCAGGTAGGTGTCCTTCCCGAACTTCGCCCAGTAGGTCTCGACGAAGCGGTCGTCCTCCTTGTAGAGGGTGCGCAGCATCGCCGGCCACGGGCGCTTGAGGATCAGGTAGCCCTGGCCCTCGTCGACGTCCTTGCCGTCCTCGTCGACGACAGCGGCCTCGATCCCCGGCAGCGGCTTGCCCGCCGAGCCCGGCTTCGTGTCCAGCAGGGCGGGGAGCGTCGTGATCATGATCGCGCCGGTCTCGGTCTGCCACCAGGTGTCGACGATCGGCGCCTTGCCGCCGCCGATCACCTTCCAGTACCAGAGCCACGCCTTCGGGTTGATCGGCTCGCCGACCGTGCCGAGCAGCCGCAGCGATGACAGGTCGTGCTTCTCCGGGTGCTCGACGCCCCACTTCATGCACGCGCGGATCGCCGTCGGCGCGCAGTACATGATCGTCACCTTGAAGCGCTCGACGATCTCCCACCAGATGTCCTTGGCGGGGTAGTCGGGCGCGCCCTCCCACATCACCGAAGTCGTGCCGTTCGCGAGCGGCCCGTAGATGATGTAGCTGTGGCCGGTGACCCAGCCGACGTCGGCCGCGCACCAGTAGACGTCCTCTTCCGGCTTGAGGTCGAAGACGGCCTTGTGCGTGTAGGCGACGCCGGTGAGGTAGCCGCCCGTGGTGTGCAGGATGCCCTTCGGCTTCGCGGTCGAGCCGGACGTGTAGAGGATGTAGAGCGGGTCCTCGGCGTCCATCGGCTCGGGCGTGTGTTCGGCGGCGGCCTTGCTCAGCAGCGTCTCGTACGCGTAGTCGCGCCCTTCCTTCATCGGCGCGCCGTTGCCGGTCTTCTCGACGACGACGATCGTGTCCACGAGGTCGCCGATGACCTCGTCCACGGTCTCCTTGATCGGCGCGGTCTTGCCCTTGCGGCGCGCGCCGTCGACCGTGATCAGCGTCTTGGCCTCGGAGAACTCGATCCGCTCCCGGACCGACTCGGCGCTGAAGCCGCCGAAGACGACGTTGTGGATCGCGCCGATCCGCGCGCAGGCGAGCATCGAGACGACGACCTCGGGGATCATCGGCAGGTAGATCGCGACGACATCGCCCTTGCTGACGCCCAGCTCGGTCAGCGCGTTGGCGAACTTCTGGATGTCGCGGTGCAGGTCGGCGTACGTGATGTCGACCTGCTCGCCCTCTTCACCGAGCCAGTGGTAGGCGACGCGCTCGCCGTTGCCCGCCTCGACGTGGCGGTCGACGCAGTTGTAGGCGACGTTGAGCTTGCCGCCCACGAACCACTTCGCGAACGGCGGGTTCGACCAGTCCAGCGTCTGGTCCCACTTCGTGTCCCAGTGCAGCGAGGAGGCCCGCTCGGCCCAGAACGCCTCGTAGTCCTCGGCCTGGTCGTAGATCGCAGCGTCGGCGACGACGGCCTGCTCCTTGAAGCCGTCCGGTGGCGAGAACGACTCCTGGTCCAGCAGCTCCTCGAGTTGGTCCTCGAGCGTCGCCATGCGATCTCCTCCGTCGGTGTTAGTGACGCTTCTTCCGCTTGCTGCGCCCGGCAGTCGGCGTCTTCGACGACGCCTCGGGCGCGGCAGGCTGCGTGGCCGGCGTGCGACCGCCGCGCTCGGCGCGAGCCTGCGCGGTGGCGACCGCTCCGGGCCACGGCTCGGCCTTACCCGTTCGCCACGCCGGAGGATCGCCTCCCGGGAACTTGCCCAGGAGCATGACGCCGACGCCGGCGAGCCAGAAGACCTGCACGACCGGCAGCGGGAAGATCACGAGCATCGCGCCGGCGACGATCCCGATGTAGCCGAAGAGCTTGGTGAGCAGGCCGACGCGCATCGCGTTGAGCGACACGAAGATCAGGCCGATCGCGAGCACGACGCCGCCCAGGCCCGAGAGGATCTGGGCGAACTGCTGGGTGCCGGTCTGCAGCTGGGTCGCCTCCGCGACGGTGCGCGGGCCGTCCATGAAGTCGTTCGTCAGCACGACGATCGAGGTCCGGTAGACCAGGCTGCCGATGGCGAGCGAGACGCCGCCGATGATCGGCAGGTAGATCAGGAAGCGCCGGAACTCGGGCGCGCGGGCGCGGGTCGCGACGCTCAGGAAGCCGGCCGCCCAGGCCATGCCGCAGAAGCCGATGAACGCGCCGATGCCGATCGCCAGGATCGTGACCTGGTGGTCCTGCAGGTACTGGAACTCCTCGATCCGCAGCGACGGCAGATCGGCCACGCGGCCCTCGCCGACGCGCTCCAGCGAGTCCAGCCCGCTGATCGTCGGGTAGTCGCCGCGGAGGCGCTCGAAGGCGATGTAGTAGACGAGCAGGCCAGCGGCCCCGATGATCGCCGCGATCGCGGCGCGGGTGCGGTTCTGCTTCTCCCAGAGGAGCGTCTTTTCTGGATCCTGCGTCACGGCGGCCACGTCGGGGGACACTCTAGTGGCGCTTGGCCGGCGGAAGCCCGACGCGGCGCACCGGCTCCGGGCCGATCTGGTTGCGCCCGATCACGCGCGAGGCCTTGTCGCCGGCGTACAGGACGACGTCCAGCGCGGGCGCCGCGAGCCGGATCAGCGCCTCGACGCGATGGATGTTGCGGACCTGTGCAGCGCTCCTGTAGGCCACGATCGCGCAAGGGTACACTCGCCGCCATGTTGGTCGGCGACGTCATGACGGAAGGGGCGATCACCGCCGCCCCCGACACCTCCGTGCGCGAGATCGCGCAGCTGATGCGCACCCACAACGTGGGCTCCGTGGTCCTCGTCGCCGTGGACGGCCGTCCGGTCGGCTTCATCACCGACCGCGACATCGTGCTGTCGGTCGTCGCGCAGGGACGTTCCTTGGACGACCGCGCGGCCGTGCACGCCTCCTCGCCCGTGATCCGGGCCGAGCCCGACATGGAGGTCGAGGAGGCGACGCAGCGGATGGTGCGCCACGGCGTGCGGCGCCTCGTCGTGGTCGAGGGCGGCGCGGCGCTCGGCGTCGTGACGCTGGACGACCTGTCCTCGCGCGGGCTGGAGCCGGAGCTCTCGGCGCGCGTTACGCGGGCTGCGCTGCCGTCGCTCGGCTGACCACCGCTTCCGCGTACGCCCGGATGACCGGGTGCGCGCGGCTGCCGTCGCCCGCCAGCTCGGGCTGGAAGAGCGTGCCGAGGAAGAACGGGTGGTCGGGCAGCTCGAGCGCGCGCGGGGCGCCGTCCTCGTCGTGGGCGCCGAAGACCACGCCGGCGGCCGCGAGCGTGTCGACGAACTCGGGCGCGATGCCGTAGGAGCAGTGGTAGCGCTCGAGCCGCTGGTCGACGCCGGCGATCTTGGCGATCAGCGTGCCGGGCGTGTAGCGGATGACGCCCTCGTGGCCGACGAGGCTGCACTCGAGCGGAACGATCACGTCGGTGTCGTGGTCGCCGTACTCCGAGTGGTCGGCGTCGGCGATGTTCGCGAGCTCGCGCGCGAGGTGCAGGATCGCGTGCTGGAAGCCGCCGCACGTGCCCAGGAACGGGATGCCGCGCTCGCGCGCGACGCCCGCCGCGGCGATGACCTTCTCGCGGTCCGCGTACGGGCTGCCGGGGACGATCCAGATGCCGTCGAAGCCTTCAAGGTCGTCGGCCTCGGTCGACGGGATCCAGTACGGGTCGAGCACGAGGCCGTCGCGGCGGCGCAGTGCGTCGATGAGGAGCGGGATGCGCCCGTGGGCGCGGACCGTGGGCGAGCGGTCGCCCACGAGCGCGATCGTGGCTGAGGAAGCGGTCATGGGCCTCCATCGTGCTGGTCGTCCGAGTTCATGTCCAACGATCGTTCGTGTGGTTACGATCAGTGGCGCTTATGGACCCTCGCTTCCTGCGGACGTTCGTGCGAGTGGTGCGGCTCGGCTCGTTCTCGGCCGCCGCGCGCGAGCTGGGCTACACGCAGTCCGGCGTGTCCCAGCACATCGCCGTGCTGGAGGGCGACGTCGGCGTGCCGCTCCTCACGCGCCGCCCGGTCGGCGTGACCGAGGCGGGCGCGCGCCTGCTCGAACACGCCGAGCCGATCCTGCTGCGGCTCGACGCGGCGCGCGCGGACGTCGCGCGCGTGGCCGCGGGCCCGCCGTCGCAGCTGCGGATCGGCGCGACGCCACTGGCGTGCGGGTTCGCCGCCGAGCTCGTCGCACCCGCCCTGGCCGTGACCGTTCGCGTGAGCGCGCGGGACGAGATCGCCCGTGCCGTCGCGGTGGGTGAGCTCGACGCGGGCGTCGTCGACGGCGTGGCCGCGCCGAACGACCCGCTCCGCCTGCCCGAGACCGGCGCGCGCGTGGCCCGTTCCCTCGAGGAGCCGCTCGCCGTGGCGGTGGCGGACGACCATCCGCTGGCGGGTCGCTCGATCACGCTGGACGGGCTGGTCGACGCGCGCTGGATCGACGCGCCGACGATCTGCGCGCCGCTCGCCGATCTCGCCTCGCTCGCGCGCGCCGAGGGGTTCCGCGCGGCACTGACCTACGACGGCGCGGACGTCGCCGGGCTGCTCGCGCTCGTGGCCGCCGGGCATGGCCTCGCGCTGCTCCCGGAGCGGGCGTTGACCGGCGTCGCCGCACTTCCCGTGATCGCCCCAGCGCTGGTGCATCGCACCGAATGGCTGACCGACAACTACGGGTAACCCGAACTTAAAGAGTCGAGCCTGCCCCGTGTGCGGATCGCGCTCCTCACGCGACCATTCATGTCATGGCCGCCACCCTCGATCCCGCCGACCGTCCCCTCGGACGGATCTCCCCTCGGCAGATCGTCGTGCTCGTCGTCGCGAGCGCGGTGATGGTGGCGGGGCTGGTCGTGATCGCTCCGGCCCTGGCCGATCTCCCCGATGTCTGGTCGAAGCTGACGACCGGCCATCTCGGCTGGCTGGCGTTCGCGCTCGTGCTCGAGGCGCTCTCGTTCGTCGGGCACGCGATCCTGTTCCGCGCCGTCTCGATCGACGCTGACGGCGACTCCTCGCGGATCGGGCTCCGCGCGAGCACCGAGATCACCCTCGCCGGCCACGCCGCGACGCGCCTGTTCGCGTCCGCGGGCGCCGGCGGCATCGCGCTCACGGCCTGGGCGCTGAAGAAGTCGGGCATGGAAGCCCGCGACGTCGCCGCGCGCATGACCACGTTCATGGTGCTGCTGTACTCGGTCTACATGGGCGCGCTGCTGTTCGGCGGGCTCGGCCTCTACACCGGCGTCATCCCGGGCGGCGGCTCGTTCGCGATGACGATCGTGCCGGCCATCTTCGGCGCCGTGGTGATCGCGCTGGTGGCGAGCGCGCAGCTCGTCCAGCCGGGCGACTCGCGGCTGCGCCGGTGGCTCGCCCCGGTCGGCGCGGGCGTGCGCGACGCGCGCCGCCTGATCCGCCGCGGCAACGCCGGCCTGGTCGGCGCGCTGATGTGGTGGGCGTTCGACATCGCCTGCCTGTGGGCGTGCTTCATGGCCTTCGGCGACTCCCCCGCCGTCGGCGTGCTCGTGCTCGGCTACTTCATCGGCATGCTCGCCAACACGCTCCCGCTCCCCGGCGGCGTCGGCGGCGTGGACGGCGGCATGATCGGCGCGTTCGTCGCCTTCGGCGTGGACCCGGCCAGCGCGATCGTCGCCGTGCTCGCCTACCGCTTCTTCGCCTTCTGGCTGCCGATCGCCCCCGGCGCGGCCGCCTTCGCCACGCTCCGCCGCACGGTCTCCGGCTGGGAGGCCGAGGACGCCGGCGAGACCCCGCGCCCCTCCCGCGCCAAGCGCAAGCAGGCGACGCGCTCAACCGGGCTCTGCCACCAGTACAGTTGAGCCATGGAAGGTTTTGGCGGGTTCTTCAACGACCCTGATTTCCAGCGTCGAATGCAAGAGATGGCCGAGCAGATGCAATCGGCCCAGACGCTGCAGTGGGCCGACAACGCGATCAAGCTCGCGGTCGACATGACCGTCGCGGCGATCAACCGCGTGAACATCCAGGGCACCACCGAGCAGCAGGCTCAGCAGATCCGCTCGGTGATGGCGACCGTCTTCCCCGAAGCGGTCACGCTCGTGCGCGAAGCCCGCCAAGGGCTGCAGTAGGCCGCGTCGCTGGCCGCCCCCGTAAAGTGCGGGGGCGTTGATCACTCGGTGCGTTCTTCTCGTCGCCTGCGCGGTCGCCCTGAGCCTCGTGTCGAGCGCGAGCGCGGCCACGCCGCGCTGCTTCGGCGCCGCGGCGCGTGATCCCGAACGGCCGTGCACGAACCCGAAGCTGCGGCTGAAGGTCGAGCCGACCGTGCGGCAGGCGCCGCTCGTCCGCGGTACGCCGTGCGCGCGACTGCCGGTCGAAGGGTTGCTGTCGCCGTGCGGGTTCGGCGTCGCGGACGCGAGCGCGCAGGGGTACTTCGCGCTGCTCGGGGACAGCCACGCCGCGCACTGGCGGCCGGCGCTGCAGACGCTGGCGCGCAAGGAGCACCTGCGCGGCGTGCAGCTCACGCGCAACGGCTGCAGCCTGACGACGGTCCCGCTGGCGGCGCCGGAGGCCGTGCGCGCCGACTGCGAGAACTGGAAGGCGCAGGCCATGAGCTGGCTCACTCGCCACCCGGAGGTCACGACCGTCTTCCTGGCGCAGAAGACGCCGGACCCGGACGACTTCCTGCCGGACCCGGTGCCCGTGTTCTCGGCGCAGGTCAGCGGCTACGTGGAGGCGTGGAAGTGGCTGCCGGCGTCGGTCCAGCACGTCCACGTGATCCACGACAACCCGTCGATGCGGACGAGCACGATGGCGTGCGTGAGCCGCGCGCTCAAGCGCAAGCGAGCGCCGGGACCGGCGTGCGCGGTGCCACGCGCGACCGCGCTCCCGCCCGACCCGGCCGCCGCCGCGGTGGCGCAGACCGACCCGGGGCGGTTCGGGCTCATCGACCTGTCGCCGTTCTTCTGTGACGCCAAGAGCTGCTATCCGGTCGTGGGTGGCGTGCTGGTCCACAAGGACGTCAACCACATCACGAGGCGCTTCGCCGAGACGCTCGCCCCGTTCCTGGAGCGCGCCGTGGCTGGTCGCGCTTAGCCTCCTCGCGGGCTGCGGCGAGCAGACGCCAGCACCGACACCGGCACCGACGGCGAAGGCCACGCAGACGCCGGCCGCGGACTGCGTCGGCGCGGCCGCACGCGAGCACGGGTGCGAGGAGCCGTCGGGCGTGCGCGACGACACCAACACGCGCGGTACGCCGTGCGAGCGCACCGAGCCGCTCGGGCTCGTCGAGCCGTGCGCGTTCGGTCCCGCCGGCGCGGAGACGACGTTCGCCGTGATCGGTGACAGCCACGCCGGCCAGCTGCGCTCGGCGTTCGCGGTGGCCGCCGACGAGCTGGGCCGGCGCGGGTACGCGCTCACGCGCAACGGTTGCCCGTTCGTGCGCGACGGTCGCCCCCTGCCCGAGCCGACCTTCAGCCAGTGCGCGCGGTTCAAGCGCGAGGTGCCGCAGTGGCTCGCCCGCCACCCGGAGGTCAAGACGGTGTTCCTCGTCGGCCTCGCCCGCAACGCCGCCACGCAGGACCCCGCGAACTGGACCGCCGCGTGGGAGACGCTCCCGAGCAGCGTCGAGCGGCGCGTGGTGATCCGCGACACGCCCGAGCTGGCCGAGGACACGCTCGCGTGCGTGCAGCGCGCGGAGGCCCGACCGGGCTCGACGTGCGCCGTCCCGCGCGCCACGGCGCTCCCGCCCGACCCCGCCGTCGCCGCGGCCGAGCAGACCGGAGCGCGGACGATCGACCTCAGCCGGTACTTCTGCGACGAGACGCGCTGCTTCCCGGTCGTCGGTGGCGTCGTCGCCTACCAGGACTTCACGCACGTGTCGGCGGCCTTCGCGGTCACGCTCGGGCCGTACCTGGCCGCGGAGATCCGGCGGCTTAGCTGACGCGGCTACCCTCGTTCGCCATCAAACGCCTGCTCGCCACAGCCCTGCTCGCCCTGCTCGTGCTCGCCGCACCGGCCCACGCCTCACGCACGATGGAGATCGGCATCCAGGACGACGCCGTCTTCGTCGACCAGGTCGGCTACGGCCGGATCGCGGGGCTCACCCGCGCCAAGGAGCTCGGCGTCACGACCGTCCGCGCGAACATGATCTGGGCGCGCGTGCTGGTCGGCAAGCAGTCCGAGCAGCGCGCCCGCCCGGCCAAGCCGCGCTACGACCTCATCCGCTTCGAGCAGCTCGTGACCGAGGCCCGCGCCGCCGGCCTGCGCGTGGAGCTCACGCTCACGGGCCCCGCCCCGCGCTGGGCGACCGCCGACAAGGCGAAGGCGTCGACGCGCAACCCGTCGGCGAAGGAGTTCGCGCGCTTCACGTCCGAGATCGCGAAGCACTTCAAGGGCCGCGTCGCCCGCTACAGCATCTGGAACGAGCCGAACTGGCACTCGTGGCTGAGCCCCGCCCGGACGGCCGCGGCGCAGTACCGCAAGCTCTACACGGCCTCGTACTCGGCGATCAAGCGCGCCGACCGCAAGGCGGAGGTCGTGCTCGGCGAGCTCGCGCCGCAGGCCCGCCCCGGCGCCTCGTTCGCCCCACTGCGCTTCCTGCGCGACGTCCTCTGCGTGGACACCCGCTGGAAGAAGCGTGGCGGCTGCGGGACCGTCCGCGCCGACGCGGTCTCCCTGCACCCGTACGACTACAAGAACCCGCCGACGTACAAGCGCGTCCCGACCGACGACGTGACCATCGGCACCGTCAGCCGGCTCACGAACGCGCTCACCCGCCTGCGCAAGGCCAAGGCGCTCGCCACCGCCGGCAACCGCGAGCCGGCCGTGCACCTGACCGAGTTCGCCTACTTCGCGAGCGGCCCGCTGGCCTTCCCGCGCGCCACCCGCGCCCGCTACATCACGCAGGCCTTCGAGCTCGCCCGCAAGAACCCGAAGATCTCGCAGCTCCTGTACTTCGGGCTGATGCAGAACCCGGACGTGCAGTGGAACACGGGCCTGCTGCGACCGAACGGCACGCCGGACGACTCGTTCACGGCGCTGAAGAGCTGGACCGAGCGCGAGACCCGCGCCGGCCGGCTCGCCCCCTCCGAGTAGCTCAGTCCCAGTGGTGCGCTTCGAAGCGCGCCGCGACCTGCTCACGCGGCGGCGGGTGCGCGAGCACGCGCTGGATCCGCACGAGCGCGATCGCGCCGAACAGCGCGGGGAGGCCGAGCTGGAACACGCGGTAGCCGACCACGGCCGCCGCGGCGAGCGGGAGCGAGGTGCCGTAGGCGACGAACATGCCGATCAGCCCGCCCTCGGTGCCGCCGACGCCACCGGGCGTGGGCAGCAGCGCGCCCGCGTGGCCGAGCGCGTAGGCGAGCACGAACAGCCCGAGCTCCGGCGCACCGCCGCCGAACGCCTGGAACATGCACGCGAGGCTGGCGACGTCGAACGCGAAGTAGGTGATTGACCCGAACAGCAGCAGCGGGTCGCCGTGCTTGAGCAGCTCGATCGACGTGCGCACGCCACCGTGCACGAAGCTCCAGACGCGCCAGACGATGTGGCGCACCTTGCCTCCGTCCGGCTCCTGGGGCGGGTTGGTGCGCCCGAACAGCACGACGAGCACGAACACGAACGCGATCGCCCCGGCCGGGAGCAGCGTCATCAACAACGACGCGTCGCCCGGCAGCAGGCCGACCGCGGTGAGCCCGCCCGCGACGGTGATCGCGGCGAAGCTCACGGCGCTGGTGACGAGGAAGAGCGCGGCGTGGCGTTGCGCGGCGAGCTCGGCGGGCACGCCGAGGCGCGTCAGCACGTAGGCGCCGTAGGCCGGCCCGCCCGCGCCGCCCGCGGGGAGCAGCACGTTCGCGCCCTGCTCCGCCGTGCCCAGCACGAGCGCGCGGCGCCACGGCATCACGCGGTCGAACGCCGACCACAGCGCGCGCACGAAGCCGAGCATCGAGAGGATCCGGAACGCGGCGGCGGCCACGATCCAGCCCGGCTCGGCCTGCGCGAACTCGGTCCGCACCTCGCCCACGCCGGGCAGCGCGGCGAACGCGACCACGGCCAGGATGAGCACGATCGCGAAGAAGCCGACGCGCTTCGCCACACCCCGAAAGTCGATGCCCGCATCGTGCGCCCTTGCCATAGCCGCCCTTTAGGTTGGCAGCGTCGCGATATCTGACTAGAGTCAGAGATATGGAAGAGGTCGAACGGGTCCGCTCTTTCAACCGCACGGTCACCGAGCGCGTGGGCGCGTTGATGGACTCCTACCTGGACTTCGGGCGCCCGCTCGGCGCGTCCCGCGTGCTGTGGGAAGTGGGCGCGGCGACCGACGTGCGCGACCTGCGCGCGCGGCTGAGCCTGGACTCCGGCTACCTCAGCCGGCTGCTGCGGACGCTCGAGGGCGAGGGCCTCGTGACCGTGGAGGCGGGCACGGGCGACCGGCGCCGCCGCACGGTCGCGCTCACCGCCGCGGGCCGGGCCGAGCGCGCCCGGCTGGACGCGCGCAGCGACGACCTCGCGCGCTCCTTCCTGGCCCCGCTCAGCGAGCGCCAGACCAGGCAGCTCGTCGACGCGATGGCGACCGTCGAGCGGCTCCTGACCGCGGGCATCGTCGAGCTCACTGCGGAGGACCCGGCGGGCGACGCCGCGCGGCACTGCCTCTCCCGCTACTTCGCGGAGATCGACGAGCGCTTCGACGGCGGCTTCCGCGAGGCCGTCGCGCTGCCGTTCGACTCCGGCGTGTTCGTGGTCGCGCGGCTCCGGGGCGAGCCGATCGGGTGCGGCGCGCTCAAGGACGTCACGCCGCCCGAGATCAAGCGCATGTGGGTCGCCCCCGAGGCGCGCGGGCTCGGCGTCGGCCGCCGCATCCTGGCCGAGCTCGAGCGCCACGCGGTCGAGGCCGGGACCGCGACGATCCGGTTGGAGACCAACCGCGTGCTCGCCGAGGCGCAGCAGCTCTACCGCTCAGCGGGCTACGTCGAGGTGGAGCCGTTCAACGCCGAGCCGTACGCGCACTACTGGTTCACGAAGACGTTGAAGCCGGGCACCTCGACGAACCCGAGCCGCTCGTAGAGCCGCGCCGCGCCGTCGTCGTCCGGGTGCAGATGGGCGAGCGTCGCGCCCTGTTCGAAGCCGCGTGCGATCAGCCAGGCGGTGAGCGCCGCGCCGAGCCCGCGCCGCCGCGCGTGCGGGAGCACGCCAACGCCCGCCACGTACAGACACGGCCCGGCGCGGCCGTCGCTGCGCACGGAGTACCCGGTCGCGACCGGCTCGCCGTCGAGGTAGCCGAGCGCCGTCTCGAACCGAGGCGCGTCGAACTGCGCGGTCAGCCACGCCCCCGCGGGGTCGGTGCCGAACGCGGCGGCGTCGATGGTGACGACCGTGTCCAGGTCGTCGGCGACCCGGACGTCCGCGGCCGGCGGCGGCACGAACGCGGCAGGCTCGAGCCCCATGAGGCGCTTGTAGAACAACATGCTCCCGCGTGACCACTCGAGCTCGCGCGGCACCCGCATCCCCCACGGCACACCCCGTGTGGCGTACCAGGCGGCCGCCGCGTCCATGTCGGCGTCGGGCGCCGTGATGTCCGCGTTGTTCCACTGCGGATGCCCGAGCCCGGACGCCATCAGGCGGATCCCGGGCCGCTCCTCCGCGCCCGCCCGCAGCGCGCCGTGGACCTGCCAGGCGTCGCCGTGCGCGGTTCGGACCCGGGACGTCAGCGAATCCACCCCAGCAGAGTAAACTCCCTAAAACCAGACCCCCTTTTAGAGGAGACAGACGATGGGCGTCACCATTGGCGATACGGCTCCAGATTTCGAAGCGGAGACCACCGAGGGCACGATCAACTTCCACGACTGGCTCGGTGACTCGTGGGGTGTGCTGTTCTCGCACCCGCGCGCCTTCACCCCGGTGTGCACGACCGAGCTCGGCTACCTGGCCTCGATCAAGCCGGAGTTCGACAAGCGCGGCGTGAAGATCATCGGCATCTCCGTGGACCCGGCCGAGAACAACGTCGGCTGGTCGAAGGACATCGAGGAGACGCAGGGCACCGCCCCGAACTACCCGATCATCGGCGACAGCGACTTCAAGGTCGCCAAGGCCTACGGGATGCTGCCGGCCGACGTCGCGGGTGAGGCCACCGAGCGCACGCCCGCGCAGAACGCGACCGTTCGCAACGTCTACGTGATCGGCCCGGACAAGAAGATCAAGCTGGTGCTCATCTATCCGATGACGACCGGCCGCAACTTCGACGAGGTCCTGCGCGTGCTGGATTCGCTGCAGCTGACCGCCAACCACGCGGTCGCCACGCCGGCCCAGTGGCAGCCGGGCGAGGACGTCATCATCGCCGGCTCGGTCTCCAACGACGCCGCCAAGGAGAAGTACCCGGACGGTTGGAAGGAGCCCAAGCCGTACATCCGGATCGTTCCCGCGCCCACGGCTAGCTAGCCAAGCTGGCCCAGAGCGAGATCACGGCGTAGGCCCGGAACGGTCGCCACCGCTCCGGGTCCGCCGCACCGTGCCGGGCGAGGCCGTGCCGCACGCCGATGTCCGTCGGCAGCCACGCGTCGCGGTCGCCCAGGGCACGCATGTTCACGTAGGTCTGCGTCCACGGGCCTACGCCGCGGAGGTCGATCAGCCGGTCGAGCGGCTGCCCGGCCAGTGAGCGCAGCGTCGCCCGGCGCGTCGCGGGCATCGCGAACACCGCGTCCGGCGCGGCCGCGATCGCCTCGAGCGACGGGAAGCGATGCGTGATCGTTCCGCTGGGCCGCGTCAGCGGCTCGCCGACCGTCTGCACGAGCCGGCCCGCATGCGTCCGCGCGGCCTGCACGGTGATCTGCTGGCCGAGGACGGCACGGACGGCGAGCTCGTCACCGTCGACGCAGCCCGGCACGCGCGTTCCAGGGCGGTAGAGCGCGCCGAGGCGCTCGGCGATCCGCGCCACCGGCGCGTCCAGGTCGAGCATCCCGGACACGTCGTGCGTCGCCTCCATCCCTTCCGGATGCGGCCGCAGCTCGAGGATCTCGCCACTCGGCAGCGACCGGCGGTAGACGCCGTCCACGTGCTCCTCCACGCCCGGCACCATCCGCCGGGCGAGGAAGTCGATCAGCCCGGCGCCGTCGTAGGGCTGCTCGACCGCGCGCAGGATCACGCCGGGGTTTCCGCCGCGGCGGCCTTCTCCGCTTCCCGCTGCTCACGCCCCGCGGCGATGACCTCCTTGAAGGAGCGGAAGCGGAAGATCTTCGTGAGCGCGCCGAGGCCGATCAGGAACGTGAGCGCGGCGATCGCGATCTGCTGGCCGACGGAGTAGGCGGCGACGGTCGCGCCCGAGCCGAAGACCTTCACGAGCAGCGCCTGCTGGACGCCCGCGCCGCCGGGCGTGAACGGCACCAGGGCCGCGACCGCGTTGACGCCGAGCACGAGCAGCACGTTGCTCACCGAGCCGCCGACGTGGAACGCCTCGAGCAGGCACCAGAACGCGGCGAACCGGAACAGCCAGCCTGCGAACTGCACGAGCCACACCTCGCGGAAGTAGCGCTTGCGGTCGAAGACGATCGTCAGGCCCTGGCGCACGCGCTCCCAGAAGCGCCGGACGCGCGCCGACAGCAGCGCGAACCCGACCATCACGCCGATCCCCAGCACGGTCAGCAGGAACAGCGTGAAGCGCGGGTTGGACGCGAAGAACGCGAGGTCGAACGCCGGCAGCGACGAGAAGTCCGGCGGCTTCGGGAACACGCCCTGGCTGAACGCGTACGCCAGCACGGGCACCGCGATCGTCAGGTCGAAGATGAACTCGATGCTGAACGCGGCGCCGATGGCCGGGTAGCTCGAGTTCGGCACGGACGTCTTGGTCAAGAACAGGCGGATCACGTCGCCGCCGCGGGCCGGGATGACCGAGTTGAAGCCATACCCGGCGAAGTACGCGCCCCAGATGCGCCGGAACTGGATCCTGGACTCGGGGTACGCGGCACGCAGGATGTGGAACGACGCGCGCGCCCGCAACGTGAGGTAGGTGGTGAAGAAGATCAGCGCCAGAAGGAGCGGGATCCACGAGACCCCGGCGAGGTTCGAGAAGAACGAGCCGACCGCGTCGAAGAACGAGGAGAACGAGTCGCCGATGCTTGCGAGTGTGGGGAGCACTGCCCTCTAGCGTGCCATGCGCAGGGGAGCGATGAAGAGTCCGGCCACGGCGGCAAGGATGCCCGCGCCCAGGAATCCCAGTCGTGGGTCGGCGTGGTAGAGCGGGAGCCACATCAGCGGAGCGGCCGCGTTGCCCGCGAACTTGAAGGCGCTGACGACCGACGTGCCGCCCGCGCGGTTGCCCGGGACGGCCTCCACGGTCAGCACGTTGATCCCCGCCCACATCAGCGCCGAGCCGAGGCCGATCACGAACCACAGCGCGCCGAGCGCGACGGCGGAGGGCGCGAACCCGAGCGTCGCGACGAGCACCGCGCAGATCGCAAGGCCGGCGTAGATCACCGGCGTGCGGCCGAAGCGGTCGACCGCGTCACCCGCCGCGCGGCCCAGCAGCATCCCCGCGACGCCGAAACCGGCCAGCAGGACGCCACGCGCGATCGAGCCGAGCCCGAACTCGTCCGCCGCCTCGACCGCGACCAGGAAGCCGATGCCGGTCACGCCCGCGTAGCCGGTGAAGGCGGCGCCGCTGAGCAGCCCGACGCGGCGGGTGAAGGCCTCACGCAGCCGCACCGGGGTGTCGCGCTGCTGGGCGTCGGGCGGCGGGAAGGCCGCCAGGGCGAGGGCGACGACCACCTGGCTGAGGAACGCGAACCGCCAGTCGAGCGCGCCGAGCGCGCCGCCGCCGAGCGGGGCGAGCGCGATCGCCGCGGTCTGCACGGCCGCGAACGTCCCGACCGCGCGGCCGATCTGGCCCGGCGGGACGAGGTCCGCGAGGCCCGCGAGCAGCAGCGGCGTCAGGAACGCGTTCGCGCTGCCCTGGAGCGCGCGGATGACCAGGAAGCTCTCCAGGCTCGGCGCGAACGCCGCGGCGAGCGACAGCAGCGCGTAGGCGATGTACGCCGTGCGGACGACGCGCCTGCGGCCCAGCCGCTCGCCGACCGTCCCGGAGACGAGCTGCAGCACCGCGAACGGGACGAGGTAGGCGGGGATGGTCGCGGCGATCTCGGCCGTCGTGGCGTCGAACGCGTCGCGCAGCTGCGGCACCAGGACGGCGACGACCCCGCCCCCGAACGGGCCTAGGAAACCGCCGATGTAAAACGGGACCGTTCGCACCGGTGAGCCATTACCCTCGCACGCGGATGTTCCGGAAGACAGTGACCGGGCCCGACGGGCGCACCTGGAACGTCGGGCGCGCGTGGTTCCCGCGCCGGCGCAAGTTCAGGCGTGCCGACCCGTTCGACGGGTTCGACCCGGGCGGGTTCTTCCCGGGCCTGGCCGACGATCTCGGCGTCATCGGGATCATCCTCGCCGTGATCGCCCTGATCGTCGGGCTGCTGTTCCTCGTGCTCGTGCTGTTCAACGTCGTCGTGATCGCGATCGAGTTGACGATCGTCCTGACGCTGTGCGGCGCGGGCGTGTTCAGCCGCGTCGTGCTGCGCAAGCCGTGGACGGTGTTCGCGAAGTCCGGCAACGCCCGGATCGAGCGCCAGGTCGTCGGCTGGCGCGCCAGCAAACGCGAGATCGAGGACGTCGCGGGCGCGCTCGCGTCAGGGCTCGAGCCCGCGCGGGCGCACCGGTGACGACTGGATGATCGACGTCGTCGTCTGGCCGTAGGGCGTGAAGCGGTCGATGACCTCCTCCAGGTGCTCGACCGTGCGCACGTGGACCTTCATGTAGAAGCAGTCCTCGCCGGTCACGCGGTGGCACTCGACGACCTCGGGCGTGCCCTGCGCGACCTCGGCCACCTTCGGGATCTGACGCGGCGCGGGACGCATGCGGATGATCGCGGCGAGCGCGAAGCCCAGCGAGCGCGGGTCCACGTCCGTGCGGTAGCCCGTGATCGTGCCGTCGCGCTCCAGGCGGGACAGGCGCTCGGCGACGGCGGGCGGTGAGAGACCGACCCGGCGGCCGAGCTCGGCCTGGCTGATCCGTGCGTCCTGCTGGAGCTCTGCGAGCAATCGAAGGTTCGTCGCGTCGAGCGCACCGTTCTCCGAAGGCATACGGCGCAGAATAGCTTCGATCGACCCTTCCGATGCGCGCGTCTCCCGACGATCCTGTGTCAGGTCATGGCTGCCCGCCTCCCGTTCGTCGTCAGCGCGATCTTCCACTACCTCGGGCCCGCGTTCGCGGTGCTGCTGTTCGTGCGCGTGGACGTGCTCGGCGTGGCGTGGATGCGGATCGCCGCCGCGGCGGTCGTGTTCGCGCTGTGGAAGCGGCCCTGGGCGCTGCTGCGCGACCGCGACGTGATCGCCTGGGGCGCCGTGCTCGCGGGCATGAACTGCTGCTTCTACCTCGCGATCGACCGGCTGCCGCTCGCGACCGTCGCCGCGATCGAGTTCCTACCGGTGATCGCGCTGGCCGCGCTGGGGATGCGTACGAAGCGCAACGCCGTGGCCCTGCTGTGCGCCGTGCCCGGCGTCTACCTGCTCACCGGCGTGCACCTCGAGGGCGAGCTGCTGGGCGTTGCGCTCGCGCTCGCCAACGCGGCGCTGTTCGCGGCCTACATCGTGCTCGCGCACCGGGTCGCCTCACGCGGCGTGGGTGTGGACGGGCTGGCCGCGTCGATGCTCGTCGCGCTGGTGTTCGTCACGCCCGTCGCGGGCTGGGCGGCGCTGCCCGCGTTCGCCGACCCGGTCGCGCTCCTGGCCGGCATCGGCGTCGGGATCAGCTCCTCCGTGATCCCCTACGTCGCCGACCAGGTCGCGATGAAGCGGCTGACGCGCGCGGGCTACGCGCTGATGGTGTCGCTGCTACCCGCGACGGCGACCGTGATCGGGCTGATCGTGCTCGCCCAGGTGCCGTCCGTCCGCGACGCCGCGGGCATCGCGCTCGTCATCGCGGGGGTGGCGCTCCATCGCGAGCCCACACCTCCGCAAGGCGAACCACCACCGCCGAGGCCGCGGCCATCTCCTGCAGCGAGGCCCATTCCCGCGTCGAGTGGTAGTCGTGGCCACCCGTGAACAGGTTCGGCGTCGGCAGGCCCATCGCGCTCAGGCGTGAGCCGTCGGTGCCGCCGCGGATCGGCGTGCGCACCAGCTCGATGCCCTCGGCGCGGATCGCCTCCTCGGCCGCTGTCACCGCTCGCGGGAACTGATCGATGTAGGTGCGCATGTTCGGGTACTGCGGCGTGATCTGGACGTCGAGCGTCGCGCCGGGATAGCGCGCCACGACCTCCTCGGCGGTGTGCTCGATCAGCGCCGAGTGCGCGTGGAGCTTCGCGTCGTCGAAGTCGCGCGTGATTGCGCGGACCTCGATCCGGCCGGAGCCGCCGGTGATCTCGTAGACGTGGATGAAGCCGTCGCGGCCGTCGGTCTGCTCGGGCGTGAGCTCGGGTGGCAGTGCCGCGACGATCTCGGCCGCGATCCGCGTGGCGTTGACGAGCACGCCCTTCGCCCAGCCGGGATGCGCGTCGACGCCGGTGATCGTGAGGATGACCTCCTCGGCGCTGAACGTCTCGTCCTGCAGCTCGCCGAGATCGGAGCCGTCGAGCGTGTACGCGCAGACGGCGCCGAAGGCCCCGACGTCGAACAGCGTCGCGCCCTCGCCGATCTCCTCGTCGGGCGTGAAGCCGATCCGCAGGTTCGGGCGCGGCAGCTCGGGGTGCGCGGCGAGGTGCGCGACGGCGGCCATGATCTCGGCCACGCCCGCCTTGTCGTCGGCGCCGAGCAATGTGTCGCCCGAGGAGGTCACGATGTCGCCCGCGGAGGCGTCGACGACCGTGCCGCCACGCGGGAGCTCGAGCTTCCCGCCGGGGTGGGCTCGGTGGACGATCGGCTCGACGCCGGCGCCGGGCGCGTCCTGGCTCGTGTCCACGTGGGCGATCAGCCCGACCGTCGGCCCGGTGCCGGGCAGCGTCGCCGTGACGTAGCCGTTGTCGTCGAGGGCGGCGTCGCCGAGGCCGATCGCGAGCAGCTCCTCCACGAGCAGGCGGGAGAGGTCGAGCTGGCCCGGCGTGCTCGGCGACTGCGTGCGGTCGCGGGTGGACTGCGTGTCGATGCGGACGTAGCGCAGGAAGCGGTCGAGCAGGTCGGGCGCGAGCGTCTCGGCCAAGGGTGAGGTGAACGTCGTCACGATGCCCATCATGATCGAGGCGATCCGTGCAGGTCTCGCTGAGCGCGCCAACCCGGCCAAGGCGCCGGAGATGCAGCGCTACATGAAGTCCGACATGCCCTTCTACGGCGTGCAGAAGCCGGCGCGCGTGCAGCTCGCGCGCGAGGTGCTGGAGCCGCTGGAGCGCGACGCGTGGTTCGCCACCGTGCGCGCGCTGTGGCACGAGGCGACCTACCGCGAGGAGCGCTACATGGCGCTCGCCGTGCTCGCGGACCGCCGCTACCGCGACTACCGGGACCTGGACGCGCTGCCGCTCTACGAGGAGCTGATCGTCGACGGCGCGTGGTGGGACTTCGTCGACGAGATCGCGTGCGGGCCGCTCGGCGCGCTGTTGCCGGAGGTCGCACCGGTGCTGCGGGAATGGTCCACCGACGAGGACCTGTGGAAGCGCCGCTCGTCGATCATCGCCCAGGTCCGGCGCAAGGCGGAGACCGACTTCGCGCTGATGACCGCGTGCATCGAGCCCAACCGCGGCGACCGCGAGTTCTTCATCCGCAAGGCGATCGGCTGGGCGCTGCGCTCCTACGCGTGGGTCGAGCCGGACGCGGTGCGCGCGTATTGCGACACGCACGAGCTAGCCCCCTTGAGCCGGCGGGAGGCGTTGAAGAACATCGGCGAATGATTAGCGTCTACACACCCAACTTCATCCTTGGGCTGGTCAGCGGCATCATGGCCGTGACCTTCATCGGGCTGGGCATCGTCTTCTCGTTCACGTTCGGGACGCTCGGCATCGCGTTGCTGGCGTTCGGTGTACTCGACGCGATCGTCGCGCTCGTGGTCTTCAGCCGCGCCCGCGCAACCGGCGCGCGAGAGGCGGTGGCACGGATCTCACACACCACGGCGCGAGTCGTCGAAGCCGCGCACAGCTGGGGAACGAACATCGGCAACCGCCACCCCGTCAAGTTGACCGTGGACCTCGCGGGCGGCCGGCACACGCGTACGTTGCTCGTTCCCTCTCACATCGACTGGAAGGCCGGCGAGCCGGTCGACGTCAAGTTCGCGCCCGATGACCCCGCGAACTTCCTTCCCGTGGCCTGATCACCCATCCCGGGTAGGGCCAGTGGTATGGCTCCTAGCTTGAACATCCCCACTCTTGATCTCGCGGGCAGCGATGTCCGCATCCCCCAGTTCGGCCTCGGCGTCTTCCAGGTGCCGCCGGAGAAGACGTTCGAGAACGTCACGCACGCGCTGAACGTCGGCTACCGCCACATCGACACCGCCCGCGCCTACCAGAACGAGGCGCAGGTCGGCCAGGCCGTGAAGGCGTCCGGCCTCGGTCGTGAGGACGTGTTCATCACCACCAAGCTCTGGAACACGGACCAGTCCGACGCGATCGGCGCGCTCAAGGGCAGCCTCGGCCTGCTCGAGACCGAGTACGTGGACCTGTACCTGATCCACTGGCCGGCCCCGGGCCACGGCAACTACGTGCAGGCGTGGAAGGCGCTCGTCGAGGCGCAGAAGGAAGGCCTGGCGCGCGCGATCGGCGTCTCCAACTTCCAGGCCCCGCACCTGCGCACGATCATCGACGAGACCGGCGTGACGCCGTCCGTGAACCAGATCGAGCTGCACCCGTACCTCACGCAGCACGGCCTGCGGCGCGAGCACGCCGACCGCGGCATCGTCACCGAGGCCTGGAGCCCGCTCGCCCAGGGCGCGGTGCTCGAGGACCCGGTCATCACCGAGATCGCGGAGGCGCACAGCCGCACGCCGGGCCAGATCGTCCTGCGCTGGCACGTCGAGCTCGGCAACGTCGTGTTCCCGAAGTCGATGACGCCCTCGCGGATCGAGGAGAACATCGACATCTTCGACTTCGAGCTCACCTCCGAGGAGGTCGAGCGCATCGAGGGCCTGGACAAGGGCCACCGCACCGGCCCGGACCCCGACACGTTCAACGGCTGAGCACGGCCTCCGCGGCGCCGAAGCGGGAGATCGCCTCGGCGTCCGGCGTGCCCGGCGCGGCGCTGTAGACCACGATCCGCAGGTCTGAGCCCTCCACGCGCAGGACGTCGCACTCCAGGGTGAACGAGCCGGCCACCGGGTGCTCGACCAACTTCGTGGCCGAGCTGTGCACGGCCGCCGGGCGCTCTTCCCACAGCTCCGCGAACCGCGGGCTCTCGCGGCGCAGCTCGTCGACGATGGCGTGCAGGCGCTCGTCGGCCGGGAAGCGCGTGAGCGAGTGATGGAGGTCGGAGACGATCGACGCGCTCATCGCGTGCTGCTGATCGGGCGTGTGCTGGATGTAGGTGCCCGGGCCGAGGAAGTGGCGGCGGGCGATGTTCCCGTAGGTCGGGCCGATGAGCCACTCGCCGCGCGCGTTCGTCGCCACGACCTCCCAGGCGGGGTCGTAGACCATCACGGGCAGGTCGTCGAAGCGGTCGAGCAGGCGTTGCGCGGCGGGCGTGAGCTCGCGGCTGAAGCGCTCCGCGGACGGCGGCGCGTGGCCGGCGAGCCGGTACAGGAGCTCGGTCTCCTCGAGGTTCAGCTCCAGCGCGCGAGCGAGCGCGCCGCACACGAGCGATGACGGGTGCGCGGCGTGCCCCTGCTCGAGCCGCGTGAGGTAGCCGACCGACACGTCCGCGCGAGCGGCGATCTCGTCCCGGCGCAGGCCGGGCGCGCGGCGGCGGCCGGGCTCGGCGGGCGTGAGACGGTCACGCCAGGTGCGCAGGTTGCCGGCGAGATCGGTCGTCACCGCACCCAAGGTATCCCTTTCAGGGGCATGGTCTTCCAGGTTCGGCGCGCCCAGACTGCAGGCATGTCGACCATTCTGATCACCGGGGCCAATCGCAGCCTCGGCTATGAAACCGCCCGCCGTCTCATCGAAGCCGGCCACGACGTCTGGGTGGGAGCCCGGGACGAGGCGCGCGGCCGCGCCGCCGCCGAAGCCCTCGGCGCGCGCTTCGTGCAGCTCGACGTCACCTCCGACGACTCGGTCGCCGCCGCCGTGCAGACCGTCGGGTCCCTGGACGTGCTCATCAACAACGCGGGCATCCCCGGCGAGTTCGTCGCGCTGTCCGAGGTCACCGTCGAGCACCTGCGGCCCGTGTTCGAGGTCAACGCGTTCGGCCCGGTGCGCGTGCTCCAGGCCTTCCGACCGCTGCTCGAGCAGTCCTCGAACCCGGTCGTGGTCAACGTGTCCTCCGGCATGGGCTCGATCGGCGTGACCAGCGACCCCGACCGCGTCGAGTCCGGCATGCACAACCTCAGCTACTCGCCGTCGAAGACCGCGCTGAACATGCTCACGACCCAGTGGGCCAAGGCCTACCCGGGCATGCGCATCAACGCCGTCGACCCCGGCTACACGGCGACGGACATCAACAACCACAGCGGCCCGCAGACCGTCGAGGAAGGCACGGACGCGATCGTCGAGCTCGCCCAGATCGGCCCGGACGGCCCGACCGGCGAGTTCCGTGACCGCCACGGCCTCGTGCCGTGGTGAGCTAGGAGAGCCGACGGACGCGCTCGCCCGGTGCGACGGCGGCGCGTTGGACGAACGTGGCCAGCAACGCGGCCGCGGCGAGCTCCACGGCCAGGAGCGAGAGCAGGACGACGAGCTGCGTGCTCGCCGCTTCCGCCGGCTTCGCGCCGCCGAGCAGCAGGCCGACGAACGCGCCGGGGAGGGTGACCAAGCCGACGCTGCGGGTCTGGTCGATCGCGGGCGTAAGGGCGGTGTGGATCGCGCGGCGGATGCTCGGGCGCAGGGCGTCGCGGGCGCTATCGCCGAGGCACAGGCGCGCTTCGATCTCCGCGTGCGCGGACTCCAGCTCCTCGGTCATCCGGCGCCCGGTGAGGCTGACCGCCGCCATCCCGCCGCCGATCAGGATGCCCGCGGTCGGGACCGCGGCGCGCGGCGTGAAGTCGAACGCGCCGACCGCGAGCAGGAACCCCGTGGCGGTGAGCGCGGGCGTCGCGATCGCCACGAACGCCCACACACGGCCGTTCGGGATCCCGCCGATCCGCCGGCCGGCCGTGAACGCGGCGGTCGTGAGCATCACCGCGACGAACGCGAACGCCAGCGCGGGGATCTCGAAGATCGCGACGATCACGGCGCCGACGGCCGTGAGCTGGACGACGGCGCGGGTGGCGGCGAGCGCGAGCTCCTTCGAGAGGCCGAGGCCCAGCCGCCAGGCGAGCGCGACGGCGACGACCGCGAGGGCGATCCCGGCGAGCCCCTGGACGAGGACGTCGCTCACAGCCGTTGCTCGCGGTCGGCCCAGCCCGTGACGACGGCACGGTCGTGCGAGGTGAGGCAGATCGCGAGGCCTGCGGCGGCGAGCTCGCGCACGTGGCGGCCGATCGCCTCGGCGAGCGGCGCGTCCAGCCCCGAGGTCGGCTCGTCGAGCAGCAGCACCTCCGGCTTGCGGGTCAGCGCCCGCGCGATCGCCACGCGCGCCTGCTCGCCGCCCGAGAGGCGGGTCGCGTCGCGGTCGGCGAAGGACGCGTCCAGCCCGGCGGCGTCGAGCGCCGCGGCCAAGTCGGCGGGCTCGTCGAGCGCGTAGGTCAAGTTGTCGGCGACGGTGCCGGGCAGCATCACGGGACGTTGCGCGACGAATCCGACACGACGCCGCAGCACCCGCGGGTCCAGCGTCGCGACGTCCGTCCCGTCGAGCCGTACCACCCCGCCATCGAGCGGCACGAGCCGCACGACCGCGCGCAGGAGCGTGGACTTCCCCGCCCCGCTCGGAGCGGTCAGCGCGACCACCTCACCCCGCTGCACGCGCAACGCTGCGCCCCGCAGGACGTCGCCGACCACCAGCTCCGCGCACTCGAGGGCCACGGCCGCATCTTCGCATTGGCTAGCCTCGCCGCCCATGCTCGCCGCCCCGAACCAGCCTTTCGCCTGCGCCTACGGAGAGAACGCCGCACAGGCCCCCGCCAGCCTCAACGCCTCCGAGTCGGCTGATCCGCTGGCGCTCGCGAACTTCGTGCAGGTGGAAGGCGCGGCGCCCAGCTTCAACAACCTCGTCGACGTCGACCGCCAGCTGCAGACGATCACCCACATGGCCGCCGCGCTCGACGGGCGCGGACTCGCGTTCGCGGTCGGCAGCAAGCACGGCAACGCCTGCGGTGCGGCCGCGGCGGCCACACCCGCCGACGCGATCAAGCGCATGCTCGAGGGCGACCTGCGCGCGATCTTCGGCGGCTGCGTGATGCTCGGCTTCGAGGTCGGCGCCGCGGAGGCCGAGCTGCTGCTCAGCCACGAGAGCCCGACGCGCCGCCTGCTCGACCTGATCTCCGCCGCGTCCTTCACCGAGGAGGCGATCGAGCTCCTGGCCCGCAAGCACGGCAAGTGCCGGCTGCTCGCCAACCCGGCCCTCGGCACGCTCAACAAGGACTCCCTCGACACCGCCCCACGGCAGCGCTACGTCCGTGGCGGGTTCCTCGAGCAGCCGAACTACACCTTCGTGCTCGACCTCGACGAGGCCGAGATCACCGGTGAGCTCACCGACGCGCAGAAGGACGACCTCCTGCTCGCCTGGGCCGTCGGCGCCACCAGCAACTCGAACACGATCACGCTCGTGCGCGACGGCGCCCTGATCGGCAACGGCGTCGGCCAGCAGGACCGCGTCTCCTGCTGCGCGCTCGCGCTCACCCGCGCCCGCGACGCCGGCCACGCGATCCCCGGCGCCGTCGCCTACAGCGATTCCTTCTTCCCGTTCCCGGACGCGCCGGAGACCCTGCTCGAAGCGGGCGTGAGCGCCGTCTTCGCCACGTCCGGGTCAGTCCGCGACGACCAGGTCCGGGAGGCGTTCACGAAGGCGGACGTCCCCTTCGCGCAGCTCCCGGACAAGCTCGCCCGCGGGTTCTACGGGCACTAGGCTGCGGAGAGCTCGCCGATCGCCTTGAGCACCTCGTCGTCGTGGGTCTTCGGCGAGACCTTCGGGATCACGTGGGCGATCGTGCCGTCGCCGTCGATGATGAACGTGGCGCGGTTGGCGCCCATGTAGGTCTTGCCGTACATCGACTTCTCGCCCCAGACACCGAACGCCTCGCACACGGCGTGGTCCTCGTCGGCGAGCAGCGTGAAGTTCAGGGCCTGCTTGTCGTGGAACTTCTTCACGGCCTTGACCGGGTCCGGCGAGACGCCGAGCACGCGGACGCCCGCCGCGGTGTAGTCGGGCAGGTGGTCGCGGATGCCGCACGCCTGGGTCGTGCACCCGGGCGTGTCCGCCTTGGGGTAGAAGTACAGGACCACGGTCTGGCCCTTGAGCGCGGAGAGGGAGACGTCCTCGCCGTCCTGGTCGGGCAGGGTGAAGTCGGGCGCTGCGGTTCCGGTCTCGAGCATGCCTCGCATCGTTGCACGCCGCCGCGCGCTGTTCCGGCGTCAACCCGCCGCGTCCACCGGGAGGTCGATCGCGATCGTCGTGCCGTCGCCGGGCGGGCTGTCGATGCGCAGCGTCCCGCCCGCGGCCGCGAGCCGGTCCTCGAGGCCGAGCAGGCCCGAGCCGCCCGCGAAGGCGCCACCGACGCCGTCGTCGCGGATCTCGATCTGCAGGTGCCCGTCGACCGGCGTGATCGTCACGTGCGCCTCCTCGGCCTGGGCGTGCTTGGCCACGTTGGTCAGGGCCTCGGCGACCGCGAAGTAGGCCGCGGCCTCGACCTCGGCCGGGAAGCGCTCGTCGGTGATCTCCTCGACGACCGGCATCGGCATCCGCGCGGTGAGCGTGCCGACCGCCGCGCGCAGGCCGCCGCGCGTGAGGGCCGACGGCATGATCCCGTGCGCGAGCTCGCGCAGCTCGTCCGTGCCGCGCTGAGCGTTCTCGAGCGCCTCCTGGACCATCGCCTTGGCGGCGTCCGGGTCCTTGTCGAGCTGGCGGACGGCGAGCTTGAGGTTCACGACCGTGTGCACGAGCCGCTGCTGCGCGCCGTCGTGGATGTCGCGCACGACGCGCTGACGCTCGCGGTCGGCGGCCGCGAGCACGCGGGCGCGCGAGTCGCGCACCTCGTCCAGGCGCACGCGGCGCTCCTCGGACTCGACCGCGCGCCGGCGGGCGGTGTCGGCGATCACCGCGCCCACGACCGCGGTCAGCGTCACGGTGAAGATCGCCACGAGGTCGCCCGCGCTCTTGCCTTCGATCAGGCCGCCCGTCGGGTCGGTGTGGAAGTAGTCGAGCGCGAACAGGCTCAACGCGGCCGACGCGAGCCCCCATCGGAGCCCGCGTGTGGTGGTGACGATGAGCACGCCCAGGACGTACAGGACGCCGCTCGACACGCCCGGGTCGATCTCGGAGATCGGATACAGGATGAGCGTGACGGCGGCGACGACGGCGAGCGCGAGGAGCACGAGCGCCATTCTGGCGCTCGCACCGCTCAGCGGCGGCCGAAGAGGTTCAAGAACGAGATGAAGAGGTTCAGGATCGAGACGAAGATCCCGGTCGCGAGCCAGATGACGTCGTCGTCGTTGGCGCGGTTGCGGACGAAGTTGAAGTCGATCACGAGCAGCGCCGCGGAGACGGCGATCACGGCCAGGCTGAAGAGCGGGTTGCCGGCGCCGCCGAAGAGCAGGAGCAGCAGGCCGATCACGAACAGCCCGAGCATCGCGTAGCTCAGCGGCCGCATCCAGCGGCTGAGGTCGGCGCTCGTCGCCATCCCCCAGGCGCCCATCGCCAGCGTGGTCAGCGCGGTCGCGCCCGCGGCCTGGATCACGACGTCCGGCTCGGCGTTGGCGTAGACCTGCAGCACCGGGCCGAGGCTGAGGCCCAGGATCAGCGCCAGCGCGAACAGCCACGTGAGGCCGGTGCTCCCCCGGCGCAGCGACGCCGAGAACGACTGCGCGAACAGCATCCCGATCGCGACGAAGCCAAGAACCTGGGCCGTCCCGAGCGCGAGGTCGCGCCCGAAGTACGCGCCGGCGACCGTGAACGCGATCGCGACGCCGACGAGGGACATGACGCGCCCGAAGACGCTGCTGGAGGTGCGTGCCAGAGGGGCTGAGGGGGCGTAGGTGCTCATGCCTCTGACTCTCCTCCAACACGCCCGCCCCGCCCAGCCGGGCGGCCCTGACAGCGGTGTCCGGCTGCCCGGACAACGGGTGGTGCGGTCAGCGCGCGGTGCGCAGGTACTCGAGCACCGCGAGCACGCGGCGGTGATCCGTCGGCAGCGAGCTCGACAGCTCGAGCTTGCGGAAGATCCGGCTGACGTGCTTCTCGACCGCGTTCTCGGTCACGACCAGCTCCTCCGCGATCCCCAGGTTCGAACGCCCCTCGGCCATCGCCGCCAGCACGTCGAGCTCACGCGGCGTGAGGTCATGGATCGGCCCCTGACGCCGGCTGCGGCCAAGCATCAGCCGCACGACCTCGGGATCCAGCGCGGTACCGCCCGCGGCGACGCGGCGGATCGCGTCGACGAACGCGTCCACGTCGCCGACCCGCTCCTTGAGCAGGTAGCCGACGCCCTGCGGGTCGTCCCCGAGCAGGTCGTTGGCGTAGGACTCCTCCAGGTGCGACGAGAGCACGAGCACACCCAGCCCGGGGAGCTCGGCGCGCAGCGTGCGCGCGGCACGCAGGCCGTCGTCCGTGCGGTCGGGCGGCATCTGCACGTCGACGATCGCGACGTCGGGCTTGTGGGCGCGCACCTTGCGCGCGAAGTCGTCGGCGTCACCGGCGCGGGCGACGATCTCGAAGCCCGCGTCCTCGAGCAGCCGCGCGATCCCCTCGCGCATCAGCACGTCGTCCTCGCCCATGACGATCCGCAGCGGCGTCATGGGCGAGAACATATCGATGCGACTGGCCGCGACGATGCTCAGATCTCGAGCGAAAGCTGCTCCGACGCTCGCGTGAAGGGATCCGCGAGCTCCTTCGTCGGGCGTTCCGCACGGATGCGCTGCCGCGCCTGCAGCAACGGGTCACTCGCGACATAGAAACGCCCTCGGCGCTCACCGACAGCCGTCAGCAGCCCCGCTTCGACCATCGCCTTGAGGTCTCGTGTCGCCGTGAGCTCTGAGATCTCCTCGCCTGATGAGAAGTCGACGGAGGCGCGGTACCGCGCGTTGCGTACGCGAAGACCGTAGGCCGCGTCCATCAAACCGGCTGCCGCGCGTTCCGGTAGCCGGTGCCGTTCGGCGAGCGCGACGGATGCGAGCCACAGCTCTTCGACCTCTTGGACGCGTCGGAGGTGCGTGCGTCCCTGTCGGTAGTGGGCGGTCAGGCAGAACCGCACCCACGGCCGCGCGTCATTCTCAGGATGCCAAGCGCCCTCACCCACCTGCGCCAGCACGTCGTAGTAGGCCTGCGTATTGCGGCCGAGGTACTCCTCGATGCTCGAGAACACCGGAGCGACGATCTGCTCGCGAGCCAGGACGAGGGTCTGCAGTGCGCGGGCCATTCGGCCGTTGCCGTCACTGAACGGGTGGATCATCACCAGATTGAGGTGCGCGACCGCGGCCCGGAACAGCACTGGCGCGTCGCTTCGCTCCAGTTCGCGGATCATCTCGACGATGAGTGCCGGGATCTCGTCACTCGGCGGGCCTTCATACACGATCGCGCCCTCGGGCTCTCGCCGGACCCAGATGGCTCCCGGCCGCCAACGCCCTGGATTCTTCGCCAGGTCGTGCTTGATCATCATGAAATGAAGGGCCTTGAGCAGGCCTTCGTCGACCTTCGCCGTCTCGTCGTGCGCGTGTTGCAGCACGTACGTCATGGCGTCGCGATAACCCGAGACCGCCGACGCGGTCTCCGCCGACGCGTCGAGAACGTCATCACCGTCGACTGCGGCAACGACATCGTCGAGCGTGGCGTTGTAGCCCTCGATGCTGTTTGAGGCTTGAACGGCCCGCGCGAACGTCAGTCGACGCAGACTTCCGGCCCACCGCCGAGGCTCGGAGACACGGTGTCGAAGCTCCTCCCGGAGCTCGTCGATCATCCGTAGAACTTCGTTCTCGAGCTCTCCTGGAGATGGCGTCCGGAAGACCATGATCGAATGATAGATAATTTCTATCATTCGATCATGGCGAACCTCCGTGGCTAGCTCAGGTCGTAGCGGTCCAGGTTCATGACCTTGGTCCAGGCGGCCACGAAGTCCAGGACGAACTTCTCACGGGCGTCGTCGGAGGCGTACACCTCGGCCAGCGCGCGCAGCTCGGAGTTCGAGCCGAACACGAGGTCGGCGCGCGAGCCGGTCCAGCGCAGGTCGCCGTTGTCGGCGCGGGCCTCGAACTCGTCGCCGGAGGCCTGCCACTGGGTGCCGAGGTCCAGCAGGTTGACGAAGAAGTCGTTCGTCAGCGTGCCCGGCGTGTCGGTGAGGGCGCCCAGCGAGGAGCCGTCCCAGTTCGCGCCGAGGACGCGCAGGCCGCCGACCAGGACGGTCAGCTCCGGCGCGCTCAGCGTGAGCAGGTTCGCGCGGTCGAGCAGCAGGTACTCGGCCGGGAGGCGGTGCGCCTCGCTGCGGTAGTAGTTGCGGAAGCCGTCCGCGGTCGGCTCGAGCGGGGCGAAGGACTCGGCGTCCGTCCACTCCTCGGTCGCGTCGCCGCGGCCTCCGACGAACGGGACGTCGACCGCCACGCCGGCGTCGGCGGCGGCCTTCTCGACCGCGGCGGTGCCGCCGAGGACGATCAGGTCGGCGATCGAGACCGGCTTGCCGAAGCCCGCCTGGATGCCCTCGAGCACGCCAAGGACCTTGGCGAGCTGCGCCGGGTTGTTGACCTCCCAGCTCTTCTGCGGCTCGAGGCGGATGCGGGCGCCGTTCGCGCCGCCGCGCTTGTCGGACCCACGGAAGGTCGAGGCGGACGCCCAGGCGACCGAGACGAGCTCGGAGACCGACAGACCGGAGGCGAGGATCTGGCTCTTCAGGGTCGCGACGTCGGCGTCGTCCAGCGCGGGGCCGGCCGGAACCGGGTCCTGCCAGATGAGCGTCTCCGACGGGACCTCGGGGCCGAGGTAGCGCTGGATCGGGCCCATGTCGCGGTGCGTGAGCTTGAACCAGGCGCGGGCGAAGGCGTCCGCGAACGCGTCCGGGTTCTCGTGGAAGCGGCGCGAGATCTTCTCGTAGGCCGGGTCCATGCGCAGCGCGAGGTCCGTCGTCAGCATCGTGGGCAGACGCGGGGCGCCGCCCTCGTTCGGGGCCGGGACCGAGACGGCGGAGGTGCCGCCGACCGGCTGCCACTGGTGCGCGCCGGCGGGGCTCTTGGTCAGCTCCCACTCGTGGCCGAAGAGGTTGTCGAAGAAGCCGTTGCCCCACTGCGTCGGGGTGGCGGTCCAGGTGACCTCGAGGCCGGACGTGATCGCGTCCTGGAGCTTGCCGGTGCCGTAGGACTGCTTCCAGCCGAGGCCCTGCTCCTCGATCGAGGCACCCTCGGGCTCGCGCCCGACGAACTGGTCCGGGTCGGCGGCGCCGTGCGTCTTGCCGAACGTGTGGCCGCCGGCGATCAGCGCGACGGTCTCCTCGTCGTTCATGGCCATGCGGCCGAACGTCTCGCGGATGTCGCGCGCGGAGGCGACCGGGTCCGGGTTGCCGTCCGGGCCCTCCGGGTTGACGTAGATCAGACCCATCTGGACGGCGCCGAGCGGCTTCTCGAGCTCACGGTCGCCCGTGTAGCGCAGGTCGCCGCCGAGCCACTCGGTCTCCGGGCCCCAGTAGACGTCCTCGTCGGGCTCCCACACGTCGGCGCGGCCGCCGGCGTAGCCGAAGGTCTCCAGGCCCATCTCCTCGAGCGCGACGTTGCCCGTGAGGATCATCAGGTCGGCCCACGAGAGCGCCTGGCCGTACTTCTTCTTGACCGGCCACAGCAGGCGACGGGCCTTGTCGAGGTTGCCGTTGTCCGGCCACGAGTTCAGCGGGGCGAAGCGCTGCTGACCCGCGCCGCCACCGCCACGACCGTCGCTGATGCGATACGTGCCGGCGCTGTGCCAGGCCATGCGGATCATGAACGGGCCGTAGTGGCCGAAGTCCGCGGGCCACCAGTCCTGCGAGGTCTTGAGCGTCTCGGCGATGTCGGCCTTGACCGCGGCGAGATCAAGCGCCTTGAACGCCGAGCCGTAGTCGAAGTCCTCGCCGAGCGGGTTCGAGACGGCCGGGTTCTTGGCCAGGATCTTCAGGTTCAGACGCTCGGGCCACCACTCGCGGTTCGCATCACCCTGCGTCGGGTGCGGGGCGCGCGCGCCGTGGACTGGGCAGCCTTCAGCCTCGATCGGCTCGTTCATGTCGCCTACGACGGCGTTGGGGTGCTCCTGATCGGCCATACGACCCTTTCCTCCGGTACTTACGAGTTTCGAGCGGACTTGCAGTCGGGGCAGATGCCCCAGTAGACGACCTCGGCCTCGTCGATCGCGAAGCCGTGGTCGTCGGAAGCGGCCAGGCACGGCGCGTCGCCGACCACGCAGTCGACGTCGGCGATGACCCCACAGGATCGGCACACGACGTGGTGATGGTTGTCACCGACCCGTGACTCGTACCGCGCCACCGAGCCCTGCGGCTGGATGCGCCGCACGAGGCTCGCCTCCGTGAGCGCGTTGAGCACGTCGTAGACGGCCTGCGTGGAGACGTCACCGAGCTGCGCGCGGACGCGGTCGATGATCGAGTGCGTGTCGACGTGCGGACGCTCGTAGACCGTCGAGAGCACCGCCACGCGCGGGCGCGTGACCCGGAGGCCGGCATCGCGCAGCAGGTGTTCGAGGTCCGAGATCGACGGCACTGGTGGCGGAGCCTAGCGGCTTTTCTGGAAGGGTTCCAGAAACCGCACCGAGGACGATGGACAAGCGCGCCGCCAGCCGGGACCATTCGTCGCGGATGGTCCATCCCAGCGCGAGCACGGACGCTCTCACCGACGCCTCGATCCCGGCCGAGCCGGCTCCGGACCGCCGGCGGGCGGTGCGGCGTCAGCTGCTGTCCGCCGACATCATCGCCGGATCGCTCGTCGGCGCGGCCGTCGCGTTCGCCAGCGGCCTGACGGTGCAGGAGCTGCCCGTCGTCGTGCTGGCGATGTGCCTGGCGTGGCCGCTGCTGGCCTGGATCTGCGGGCTGTACGCGCTCGACGGGACGCGCGCCGGCGCGGGCGACTTCACGCGCCTCGCCGTCACGGCGCTCGTCCTCTCGTGGCCCGCCTACGGGCTCCTGCTCGCGCTCGACGCCCGCGCACCGGTCCTCGGCGCGTTCGCCGCCGTGGCGTTCACCGGCCTGGTGAGCAGCGTGGGCCGCGCCCGCACACGGGTGGAGCGGCCACGGGCGGAGCCGACGCGGCCACCGGCGTTCTCCACCCTCGAGCGCATCGCCAAGCGGACGCTCGACGTGGTCGGCGCTGGGCTCGGGCTCGTCGTCCTCACCCCCGTGCTGGCGGTCCTGGTCGTCGCGATCCGGCTCGACTCGTCCGGTCCCGCGCTCTTCACGCAGCAGCGGTCGGGGCGCGGCGGGCGGTTCTTCCGGATGTACCGGCTGCGTGCGATGCGGGTGGACTCGACCGTGCTCGTCCGCGAGGACGGCGTGATCGTCAAGCGCTCCGACGGGGACCGCGTCACCCGCGTCGGTCGGGTCCTCCGGCGCTTCTCGCTCGACGAGATCCCGCAGCTGGTCAACGTCCTGAAGGGCGACATGAGCCTCGTCGGCCCGCGCCCGCTCCTGCTGGCCGAGCACGCGGCGCTCACCGAGGAGTGGCGGCGGCGCCGCGTCGACCTGCGCCCCGGGATGACCGGCCCGTGGCAGGTCTCGGGCCGCTCGCAGCTCCCGTTCGGCGCGATGATCGAGCTCGACGACCAGTACGTCGCCGGCTGGTCGCTCGCGCGCGACCTCGAGATCCTGCTCGCGACGGTGCCGGCGGTGCTCGCTAGGCGGCGGTACGGCGGCGCTTGACCGCCCAGAAGACCAGCACCGCGACGCCGACCGCGCACACGCCGACGATCACGGTGCCGATCGGGCCGATGATGTTGCCGACCTTCTCGTAGTTGCTGCCCAGGGCCCAGCCCGCGCCGATCAGCGCGCTGTTCCAGACGGTGGAGCCGAGCGCCGTGAGCGCGGTGAAGCGCATGACCGGCATCTCGGACAGGCCCGCCGGCACCGAGACGAGGCTGCGCACGCCGGGGATGAGCCGGCCGAAGAGCACGATCCAGGCGCCGCGCTTGTCGAACCAGTCGTCCGCGCGGTCCAGGTCGTCCTCGCGGACGCGCGCGAACTTGCCGAGCCGCAGCACCACCGAGCGCCCGCCGAACCGCGCGATCGCGTACAGGATCAGCGCACCCACGACCGAGCCGAGTGTCGCCGCGAGCACGGCGAGGACGAAGTGCATCGTGCCCTCGCCGACGTAGAAGCCGGCGACCGGGAGGATGAGCTCCGAAGGGATCGGCGGAAACAGGTTCTCCGCCAGGATGAGGCCTGCCAGCGCGGGATAGCCGCCGCTGGAGACCGCGTTACGCGCCCAGTCCCCAGGCGCCGCCATCACGTTCATCATTCGCTCATGGAGGCTACCCGCGCGCTACTTCAGTAGACGCGAAAGCCTACGGTCCTTAAGGATCCGGCCCTCGGTCTGGCAGTGCGGGCAGTACGACATCACGTAGTCCTCGTAGAAGACGGCCTCGAGCACGGTCTCGCAGCGCGGGCACGGCTCGCCCTGGTGCGCGTGCACCCGGGTCGGCTTCGGGAACTTCTCCGGCAGCGGGAGCGCGACCTTCTCCTCGTATACGTCCAGGACCCGGCCGAGCTCGGAGACCATCGCCTTGCGCAGGGCCTTGGCCTCGGGCTCGGACAGGTCGTCGCCGCGCTTGAACGGCGAGAGCTTCGCCGCGTGCAGGATCTCGTCGACCCACGTGCGCCCGATCCCCGCGATCACCTGCTGGTCGCGCAGCAGCGAGTGCAGCGGGCGCGGGGCCTTCAGGATCTCCCGCAGGTCCTTCGGCGGATCCGGCCACGCCTCGGGCCCGAGCGACCCGAGCGCCGGCTCGGCCTCCAGCCCGTCCGGCGTGAGCAGCTTGATCCACGCCGCCTGCTTGGTGCCGAACTCGCGCAGGCGCAGCTCGCGGTCGCCGGGTAGCCGGACGAGCACGCGGGAGGTCTTGTCGCGCATCGAGCCGCGCTTGTCGTAGACCATCAGGCGTCCGGCGCTCATCAGGTGCACGAGCAGCGTGAGCGGCCCGTGGGCCTCTGTGTCCGCCTCCAGCAGCAGCAGCTTGCCACGGCGGCGGACGCCGGTGAACCGCGCGCCGTCCAGCGCGGCCAGCGGCGGGTCGAACGTCTTGAGCACGTTCAGCCCGGGCGTCATCACCGACTCGATCTCCAGACCGGGGAGTGCCTCGGCCAGGCGGCGGGCGGTGATCTCCATCTCCGGCAGCTCGGGCACGCGCTGCACACTAGCCTGATCGGAATGGACGAGTGGATCGAGCAGGCGGCGGCGGAGATCGCCCGCCGGGCGCCGCGTGAGCTCGAGGCGCTCGTCGCCGTCTCGTCGCCGTCGGGCGACGCGCACGCGGCGGACGAGTGCGCGGCGCTGACCGCGGCGCTCGCGCCGGACGAGGCGACGATCGAGCGCGTGCCGTGCTCGAGCCCCGAGCACGCCGAGGACCAGGTCATCCGCCTGAAGGGCACGGGCACCCGCAAGGTGCTGCTCGTCGGCCACAACGACACCGTCATCTCGCACGCCGAGCACAAGCCGCTCAAGCGCGTCGGCGAGCAGCTCGTCGGCTCGGGCGCGGTGGACATGAAGGGCGGCAACGTGCTGGCCCTCGGCGCGCTGCGCGCGTTCGCCAAGCGGCCGGAGCTCTACGACGAGCTCGCGCTGCTGCTCGTCTGCGACGAGGAGTGGCGCACCGACGACTTCAGCCACGTGCCGCGCTTCGCGGGCTTCGACGCCTGCCTGTGCTTCGAGGCCGGCGAGCTGGCGGAGGCCGGCGAGGGCGTCGTCGTGCGCCGCAAGGCCGCGGGCACGATCCACATCCGCGCGTACGGGCGCACCGCGCACTCGGGCTCCGCGCCCGACCGCGGCCGCAACGCGCTGCTCGCGCTCGCGATGGCCGCGCAGGCCGTCGCGTCCCGCCACGCGCCGGACGGCCCGTCGCACCTCACCGCCGTGCCGACGATCCTGCGCTCGGGCGACGCGTTCAACGTCGTGCCGGGCGCCGGCGAGCTCTACTGCGACGTGCGCGCCGACAGCCTGGACGCGATCGAGGACATCCTCACCCACATCCCCGCCGAGCACGAGGGCGTGCGTCTGGAGGCGGAGCTCGTCCGGCGCTGGCCGGGCATGCAGAGCGAGGAGGCCACCGCGCCGCTGCTGGCGAGCGCGTCGACGCTGCTCGGGCGCACGATCGTCGCGGCCGCGCGTGGCGGCGCCTCGGACGCGAGCCACTTCGCGGCCACCATCCCGCTCACGGTCGACGGTCTCGGCCCGCGCGGCGGCAAGGCGCACAACCCCGAGGAGTTCGTCCTCGAGGCCTCGCTGCACAGTCGCGCCGAAGTGGCGCTCGCGCTCATCCTCGCGGCGCTGAAATAGCTTCGAGGTCGCGCGGGCGCAGCAGGGCGAGCAGCTGGCCGGCGGTGCGCGTCGCGCTGATCGCCGCGACGCCACCCTTCTTGAAGTCCACGCGGGCGCTCGTGAGGTCGTAGACGACCTGCGAGAACGACGGCTCGTGACCGACGACGAGGATGTGCGCGTCGTGGGCCTCCAGCAGCGTCAGCGCGTCGACGCGGCTGAAGCCGTTCGCCAGCGCGTCCTCGCGGATCAGCTTCACGTTGAGCGCCGCGCACGCGAGCTGCGCCGTCTCCCACGCGCGCACCTTCGGGCTGGCGTAGCACGCGGCGAGCTCCACGTTGAGCGCCGCCAGCGCCCGCCCGGCCGCCTCGGCCTGGGTTCGCCCGCGCGGCGTGAGCTCACGCTCCGCGTCGGGTTTGGAGTCGTGCGGCACGGCCTCCCCGTGCCGCAGCATCCACAGCTGCGCCGCCATCGCGGCGAAGACTACTCAGGCGGCGGCGTACAGGTCCGTCGCGGGCTCCTCGAAGCGCCAATGGCTCCGTGCCCGGTACGGGTCCTCGTCCGCGTGGCGGCCGTCCGTCAACGCCGGCGAGTCCTCGACCTGCCAGCGCGCGAACGGCGTGCGCAGGCTGAACCCGTCGATCCAGAGGTCCTCGACCGCGAGCATCCGCTTGCCGCCGAACGCCCGATCGAGCCTCACTACAACCATCTCGACGTCACCGCCGTCGAAGGGGTAGGTATCGACGACCTCCCCGATCGGGACACCGGCCCCGTCGCTGACCTGCTGACCCAGAACGCTCCATCGGCTCCAACGCTTCCGCATGGGACAGGTATCGGGCCTCGATGGAGCTAGCCGTACCGGGTCAAGACCCCAATCAGTAGCCCTTCACGGACGGCCCCGTGTAGGTCTGGCCCTCGGGCGAGGTCCACTTCACGCGGTAGTGCACGCCCGCCTTGCGCGGCGTCTTCAGCGCGTACACGCCGGAGGACGTGGTGTCGATCGTCTTCAGCACGCGCCACGTCTTGAAGCCCGTGATCCGGCGCTCGATCGTCACCTTGCTCACGGCGCGCTGCGGGCGCACGAGGCCCCAGAGCACGTCCTGCGTGCCGTAGGTCTCGACCGCGAGCGGCAGGCGGAAGCCGTTGTAGGCCGGCTTCTCCTTGCCGTCGGCGTCGCGCAGGCCGCTCTCGAAGCCGCCGTACTTGTAGCCGCTCGACCGCGGCGGGTCGTCGCTCATCAGGTACTGCGAGAACGCGGCGACGCGCGGGTTGACGTAGGCGATGTGCTCGGAGATCGCGAGGTACGCGGCCTGGCGCTCGAGCGACACGCCGCTGATCTTGTCCGGCTCGGTCTGGATGCCGAACTCGGTCAGGTGCACGGGCAGGTTCTTGGGCAGCGCGCCCGCCTTGGCGGCCTTGTCGATCGCGGTGATGAGCCGCGGCAGCACGCCGATCGTCACGTCGTCGGCCTTCGGCGGCTCCCAGCGCGGGCCGGCCGAGGTGGTGTACGCGTGATGGGCATAGCCGCCGGCGTCGAGCTTGGCGCACGACTTCGCCTTCTCGTACTTCGAGTTCAGGCACAGCATCCCGCGCAGGAAGGCCAGCGGCGCGACGATGTTCGAGTTCCCGCGCGGGGACGTCTCGGCGACCAGGAGCGTGTCCTGCGCGTTGGCCGGCGTCGAGCGGATGCCCTTGTAGGCCGCCTGGTAGAGCTTGCGGTACAGCTTGGGCGAGTACGCCTTGCCGTTCTTGAACTGCGGGCGCAGGAACTGCGGCTGGTTGGGCTCGTTCCAGACCGACCACGTGTTCACGCTGTCGCCGTAGCGGCGGCCGATCGCGGTGGCGAAGGCGCCGAACTCCGCGGGCAGCGGCTCGGTGTAGGTGTCCTTCTTGGTCTTCGTCGCCCACCGCGGCACGGGGCCGGTCAGCGTCAGCGTCACGTCGATCCCGCGCTCCTTGGCGGCCGCGACGAGCCCGTCCAGGTTGTCCCACTTGTCGGCGGGATAGGCGTCCGGGTTGGAGGCGTCGAAGCCGGCGGGCCGCGTCTTGCTCTCGGGCTCGGGAGCGAAGTCGCGCCAGTACACGAGCTGGCGCACGCGCTTGACGCCGAACGCCTGGATCTGGTCGAGCGTCGCGGTGCGCGTCGAGGCCGACAGCAGCTCACGCGGCGCTTCGAAGGTGACGGTCTGGCGCGCGGACGCACCGGCGGCGGGGGCCCACGCGCACAGCGCGAGGAGCGGAAGAATCAGAAGGGTTCGTCTCATCAAGAAGGGGGAGCGCCGACCGAAAGGGGGAGAGTCGGCTGTGTTTGCAACCCGCGTTAGATAACGAGGTTGCGGTTTACGCTGCATAAGCGTGACCGCCATCGTTGATACCCCAGAAGAGGGTGAAGCACTCAGCCAACCGCCGCTGCTGATCCTGCGGCCGCTCGAGCGCTTCTTCGATTCGCACGGTCTGGGGACCGGGACGATCACGGCGGAACCGGTCGGTGATGGCCACTCCAATGTGACGTACCTCGTGCGCCGGCGTGGCGGAGTTTGGGTCCTGCGGCGCCCTCCGCGCCCGCCGCTGCCGCCGTCCGCGCACGACGTCCTGCGCGAGGCCTTCCTCCTGCGCGCGCTCGAGCGCACGTCCGTGCGCGTGCCCGAGGTGCTCGCCACGTGCGAGGACGAGGGCGTGATCGGCGCGCCGTTCTACGTGATGCAGCGCGTGGAGGGGGAGGTCATCAATGACACGCTCCCGGGCGCCGTCACCCCCGCACAGGTCGGCGACGAGCTGATCGACGCGCTCGTCGAGGTGCACGCCACGGACTGGCAGGCGTGCGGGCTGGAGGGCTTCGGCAAGCCCACGGGTTACCTCGCCCGCCAGGTCCGGCGCTTCACGGGCCTGTGGGAGCACAACGCCACGCGCGAGATCGAGGCGCTGGACGAGGTCACGGCGTGGCTCGGCGAGCACATCCCGGAGTCCGGCCCGGCGACGATCGTCCACGGCGACTACCGGCTCGGGAACGTGATGTTCACCGGCGAGCGCCTCAGCGCGATCTTCGACTGGGAGCTCGCGACGATCGGGGATCCGCTCGCCGACGTGGGCTATCTGCTCGCGACCTGGGCGCAAGAGGGGGATCCGGAGAGCACGATCGCCTCTTTGACCACCGTCACACGGCAGCCCGGTTTCCCCACCCGCGACGCCCTCGTGGCCCGCTACGAGGAGCGCTCAGGACGGTCGATGCGGGCGCTCGACTGGTACACGACGCTCGCCCTCTGGAAGTCGGCGATCTTCCTGGAAGGCAGCTATAAGCGACGCCTCGCCGGCACCACCGAGGACGCGTTCTTCGACCGCCTGAAGGAGGGCGTGCCGGAGATCGCCGAACGCGCCCGCAAGACCGCCTTCGGTTGAGCTGTCCAAGCGTCCAGTGGACGCATGTTGGTCTTCACGCCGCCTGCCCGCGGTGGGACATTGGCCGTCCACCGTCAAGGATGGCGGTGGAAACTTCGGACAAGGGCAAGGCTGCTCATTTTCCAGGGACCGGGAGATGTCGCGATGCGCCGTGCGGCGGATCGCTTGGAGGCGACGGCGGCGCGTACGGGTTACCGGCGCCGTCGTCACCTCGACCTACCGCAGGACGCGGAGGCGCTGGTCGCCGCCGCGGCCGAGCGGGCCCGGGACGGCGAGGACGACGCGCTGCGCCTGCTGTACCTGCTGTACGCCGACAACGTGTTCGGCTACGTCCTGGCGATCGTGCGTGACGAGCACGACGCGGAGGACGTGACCAGCGAGATCTTCACCCGCCTGCCGCGGGCACTCACCCATTACCGGGCGGGTGCCACCCCCTTTGCGGCATGGCTGTTGCGGGTCGCCCGAAACGCTGCGCTCGATCACCTTCGAGCGCAGCGTTCGGTGCCCCTCGCGGAGGTCCACGCGACCGGCGCGGTCGCCGAGTCGCAGGCCGGTGAGCGCCTCGAGGCGCTCAAGGACGCGCTCGCGGCGCTGCCGGAGGACCAGCGGCACGTGATGCTGCTGCGGCTCGTCGCCGGCCACTCGCCGGCCGAGGTGGCCGAGCAGCTCGGCCGCTCGGTCGACGCCGTCCACGCGCTCCAGCACCGCGCCCGCCGGCGCCTGCGCGAGGAGCTGACCGAGTCCGGCTGGGCGCCGACGTCAGCGGCGGCCTAGGCCTTTCCGCGCCCGTAGAAGAGCTTGAGGCCCTTCGTGATGAGCCCGGTGACCTTTGCGTTGTAGGGGAAGAAGTGCACTTCTCGTTTGAGCGGCAGCCGGTAGGTCATGATCGCCTGCTGACGCGTGTACTTCTTCAGGCCCGCCGGGCCGTGACGCACGCCCAGGCCCGACGCTTTCCAGCCGCCCATGGGCAGTTCGAGCGCGAGGTAGTTGACGGCCGCGTCGTTGATGCAGACGGCGCCGGCCTCGACGCGGCGGGCGACCCGCTGCCCCTTGGCGACGTCGCGCGTGAAGACCGCCGCGCCCAGCCCGTACGGGGAGTCGTTGGCCTGGCGGATCGCCTCGTCGGCGTCTTTGACGCGCATGATCGGCAGCGTGGGGCCGAAGGTCTCCTCGGTCATCGCCGTCATCGAGTGGTCGGCGTCGGCGATGATGGTCGGCTCGAAGAACCGGCCGGCGCCTTCACGGCGATGCCCGCCGACGAGCACGCGCGCGCCCGCGTCCCGGGCCTGCTGGACGTGCTGCTCGACGATGTCCATCTGCGGTGGGAACGTCATCGCGCCCACGTCGATCGAGCCCGCACCCTCGGGTGGGCCCTGACGCAGGGCCTTGGTCTTGTCCGCGACCTTGGCCACGAACTCGTCGTAGACCGGAGCCTCCACGTAGACGCGCTCGATCGAGATGCACGTCTGGCCACCGTTCTGCATCGAGTAGTAGACCGCCGCGTTGGCGGCCCGCTCGAGGTCCGCGTCGGCGAGGACGATCATGGGGTCCTTGCCGCCGAGCTCCAGCGAGACGGGCGTGAGGGTCTGGGCGGCGCGCTCCATGACCTTTCGTCCAGTGCGCGTGGAGCCCGTGAACATCACCATGTCGACATGGTCGATCAGGACGGCCCCGGTCTCCCCGGTGCCGACCGCAACTTGGAAGATCCCTTCAGGGAGGCCGGCCTCATGCAGCCCACGTTGGAACAAGAGGGACGTCAGCGGCGTCACCTCGGATGGCTTGACGACGACGGCGTTCCCCGCGGCGAGCGCTGGGATGGCGTCCCCGACCGAGTTGACGAGCGGGTAGTTCCAGGGCCCGATCACGCCGACGACGCCGAGGGGGCGGTAGCGGACGACCATGGAACGCCCGAGGACGAACGGGTTCGTCGTCCGGACTCGTTCATCCGCAAGCCATTTCGGCGCTTTGCGCGGCCAAAAGCCGAGCGCGTTGGCGCCGTAGGCGACCTCCACGAGCATCGCGTCCTCGCGCGCCTTGCCCGTCTCGGCCACGATCGTGTCCGCGACTTCCTCGGCGTGCTCGACGAGCCACTGCTGCGCCCGCTTTAGGATTCGCCCGCGGCCCGCATAGCCCAGCGCTTCCCACGCCGGCTGGGCGGCCCGGGCGCGCTCGACGAGCCCGGCCACGTCCTCGGGGGACGTGACCGGCACCTCGCGGATGGTCTCGCCCGTCGCGGGGTTCTCGACAGCGATCGTCTCGGCCATGCGGCCGAGCCTACCTACTCGGTGATCGTCAGCTTCTCGATCTTCGCGTCTTCACGCGGCTTGTCACGGCCGTCGGTCGGCAGGCCCTCGAGCTTCTCGACGACGTCCATGCCGGACGTGACCTGGCCGAAGTTCGTGTGCTTGCCGTCCAGCCACGGCGTGGCGTCCAGCGTGACGATGAAGAACTGCGAGCCGTTCGTGTTCGGGCCGGCGTTGGCCATCGCGAGCGAGCCGCGGACCAGCTTGTGGTCGTTGATCTCGTCCTCGAACGTGTAGCCCGGGCCACCGGTGCCGGTGCCCTGCGGGCAGCCGCCCTGGATCATGAAGTCCTTGATGATCCGGTGGAAGGAAAGACCGTCGTAGAAGCCCTTGGCGGCGAGGTCCTTGAAGTTCTGGACCGTCTTCGGCGAATCCTCGTCGTACAGCTCGATGGTGATGTCACCGAGGTTGGTGGTCATCGTTGCCACGGACATTGGCTTAGGCCTCCTCTTAGTTACTGACTGGCTCGAGCGCGATCTCGTGCCCGCGCACCGAGACGACCGCCGGCGCAGAGCCGGCGGGCACCTCGAGGAGGGCGAAGCGCTCGAGGATGCGGACGTTGCGGATCGCCTCGCCGTCCAGGCCGCTCGCGGTCAACGCGGCGATCAGGTCGGCGGCCTCGACGCCGTCGTGGCGCCCGGCGGTCGCGATCAGCTTGACGAACACCGCGGTGTTCTCGGCCGGCGTCTCGGCGTCGCGCGGCTTCGTGTGGCGGCGCGGGCGCGGCTCGGACGCGGGCGCCGGAGCGACGCGGGCGCCCTCGGTCCACGGTGCGATCTTCGTCGACGCGTGGTTCTCGATCGCCTCGAGCTCGCGCTTCTGGCGCGGCTCCACGAACGTGATCGCGCGCCCGGAGCGGCCGACGCGGCCCGTGCGGCCGATGCGGTGCACGTAGACGTCGGGCGAGGTCGGCACGTCGAAGTTCACGACGTGCGTGACCGTCGAGATGTCCAGGCCGCGGGCGGCGACGTCCGTCGCGACGAGGATCGGCACCCGGCCGCTCTTGAACGAGATCATGACGCCGTCGCGCGAGCCCTGGCTCATGTCGCCGTGCAGCGCGCGCACGTTCATGCCGCGGTTCTTGAGCGTCTGGAACAGCTGCTCGGTGCGGATCTTCGTGCGCGCGAAGACGATCGCCTGGTCGGGCTTCTCGGACTCGAGCACGCGGGCGAGCGCGTCCGTCTTCTCCTGCGGCTTGGTCTCGAGGTAGAACTGCTCGACCGTGTCGATCGTGAGCGTCGCGGCCTTGACCTTGATCAGCACCGGGTCGTACAGGTGACGCTCGGCGAGGCGCTTGATCTCGTTCGGCATCGTCGCGCTGAACAGCGCGGTCTGGCGGCTGCCGGGCGCGAGGCTGAGGATCTTCTCGACGTCCTCGAGGAAGCCGAGGTCCAGCATCTCGTCGGCCTCGTCGAGCACGATGTAGCGCGCCGAGTGCAGCACGAGCGAGTGGCGGCTGATGAGGTCCAGCACGCGGCCGACGGTGCCGACCACGACCTGCCCGCCGGCGCGCAGCTGCGCCTGCTGAGTGCGGATCGGCGCGCCGCCGAAGACGGCGACGGGGTCGATGCCCTTGCGCGCGCCGTAGGCCCGCAGCGCCTGCGTGACCTGGATGCAGAGCTCACGCGTCGGCGTGAGCACGATGGCCTGGACCTCGTTGTCGTCCGGGTCCACCGACTCCATCAGCGGAAGGCCGAAGGCGGCGGTCTTGCCCGTGCCGGTCTGCGCCTGGCCGATCACGTCCCGCCCTTCGAGCAACGGGGGGATGGCCTGCTCCTGGATCGGGCTCGGGTTCTCGTACCCGACGTCTTGGAGGGCCTGAAGGATCGGCTCGGACAGTCCGAGCTCGGCAAAAGTCGTCATTTTCGATCCAGGAGGCTAGAACACTCGCCGCAATCACGCGCGGAGTGGCCGCTAGGCTCGTGCGCCTTATGTCGCTCACCGTAGTCGGATCCATCGCCTTTGACGCCGTCGAGACCGAGTCGGGCAAGCGCGACCGCCTGCTGGGCGGCGCGGCCGTGCACTTCTCCCTCGCTTCTTCGTTCCTCGCCGAGACCCGTGTGGTGGGTCCAGTCGGCGACGACTTCGGCGATGAGGAGTACGCCGTCCTGCACAACCGCGGCGTCGTCACCGACGACGTCGAGCACGTGCCCGGCGGCAAGACGTTCTTCTGGGCGGGGCGCTACGAGCGCGACGTCAACATCCGCCACACGCTGCAGACGGACCTGAACGTCTTCGAGACGTTCGAGCCCAAGCTCTCGCAGGCTTCACAGGACGCGGACGTGCTGTTCCTCGCGAACATCCAGCCCGACCTGCAGCGCGCCGTGCGCGAGCAGTGCACCGGCGCGCGCTTCGTCGCCCTGGACACGATGAACCTGTGGATCGACATCGCGCGCGAGTCGCTCGTGAAGACGATCGCCGGCGTGGACTGCCTGATCGTCAATGACGGCGAGGCCAAGCAGCTCACGGACGAGCCGAACCTGGTCCGCGCCGCGCAGAAGATCATGGAGATGGGCCCGCGCGTCGTCGTCATCAAGTTCGGCGAGTACGGCGCGAACATGTACACGAAGGACGGCGTCTTCGGCATCCCCGCGTACCCGACGGCCGACGTCGTCGACCCCACGGGTGCGGGTGACACGTTCGCCGGCGGCTTCGTCGGCTACATCGCCGCGCACGCGGACGAGGAGATCACGGACGAGCTGCTGCGCCGCGCGATGGCGTACGGCACGGCGCTGGCCTCCTTCAACGTCGAGGCGTTCGGGACCGAGCGCATGCAGACCCTCACGGCCGACGAGGTCAACGAGCGCGTCGCCGAGCTGCAGCGGGTGACGGTCTTCGACGCGTCACCCGTGCCGCTCCGCGGCTAAAGCGGGGGGCCCGCGGGGGGCGGCAGCCCCCCCGGTGGATTACTTAGCCCGTGATGAACCCGGTGCCGGTGACGGCGGCCAGGACCTGCTTCTCGGTCTTGGGCTCGTCGACCACGGCCGGTGCCGGGTTCTGACCGCTGATCAGGCGGACCCAGGACGCGTGGCGCGCCTCCACCGAGTGGATGCTCAGCGCGGCCTTGACGACCGGGCGCTGGAAGATGTTCGGACCCTGGCCGGCGTAGGCCGCCACGCCCGTGTCCTCGAGCACCTGCGCCGTGGCCATGAACTTGGCCTGGTCGGTGATCGTGTCCTTGAAGTCGAACGTCGGCTTCTTGACCGCGGCGCTGCCGAGCACGGACTGCAGGAGCCGCACGTGCGCGTCCTCGTGCGCCGCGACGACCTCCGCGAAGTTCGAGATCAGCCAGCCCGGCAGGGCCTTCGCCTGCACGGCCTGGATGTAGAACGCGGCCTCGAGGAACTCGAGCGTGAGCGCGTAGTTGAGGATCTTGACGTCGTTGGCCTTGGAGGGCTTGGACGAGATCGCGGCGTGCGCGGGCGAGAGCAGCCCGTCGAACACGCTGCCGGCGACGACGAGCCCGGCCGTGGCCGCGCCCGTGCGCTTGAAGAAGTCAGCACGCGTCGCACCGGCGGCGTGCGCGGTCTCCTCGATCGCGCCGTCCTTGTCGAAGGCGGCGAGGTTCAAAAGCGAAGTCATCAACAGGCTCCTAGGACTGGATGAAGCCGGTATCGGCCACCGCGGACAGCACGGTCGACTCGCGCTTGGGCGGGTCGGTGATGCCGGGTGCCGGCGAGGTCATGTTCAGGAAGCGGATCCAGCCCGCGTGGCGGGCCTCCACCGAGTGGATGCCGAGCGCGGCGACGACGACCGCCTTCTGCGAGATGTTCGGGCCCTGGCCGGCGTACGCCGCCACACCCGTGTCCTCGAGCAGCTGCGCGGTCTGCATGAAGGTCTTCTCGTCGCCGAGGGCGGCGCTGAAGTCGAACGTCGGCTTCTTGACCGCGGCCTTGCCGAGCACGCTCTTGAGCAGCGTGACGTGCTTGGCCTCGTGGTCGGCGACCGTGTCCAGGAACTTCAGGACGTCCGGCGTCTTGACGATGTTGGCCGCCTTCGCGGCGGCGTAGAACTCGGCTTCCAGGAACTCGAGCGTGAGCGCGTAGTTCAGGATCTTGACGTCGTTCTTGGCCGACTTCTTGGAGGTGGAGATCGCGGCGGCGGCGGGCGAGAGCAGGCTCTCGAACATCGCTCCCGCAGCCACGAAACCCGCCGTGGCGATGCCGGCGCGCTTGAGGATGTCCCCGCGCGTGGCACCAGCGTCTTTCGCCATCTCGCGGATCGCGCCTTCGCGATCCAGAACTTCGAGGTTCAAGGCGTTCATGGCAATGAAGCGCAGGTGCACCGGAACCTGGATCACCACGTTGGCGCACGAGCTACATCCGGCGGCGTACGATGACCGTGGGATGGGTTGGACGATGCTCTACCTGTTCGTGTTCCTGAAGCTGCCGATCGTCGCGGCCTGCTGGATCATCTGGTGGGCGGTCCGGCAGACGACCGACACGGACGACGTCATCAGCGACGGCGGGACGCCGATCCCGCGCCGTCCGCATCCCCGTCGGCCGCGCCGCCCGCGCCCGCCGCGCCGGGGCGGCCCGGGCTGCGGAGCGCACGTCTCGCCACCCCCACGCGTCCGCTCCGTCACCGCCGCGGGCCGTGCTCGTACGTTGCACCGGTAGCCTGTCCGCCTCGTGACCGCCTCCGTGCTCTCCGACGGCACGATCCGCCGTCTCGTCGACGACGGCCAGATCGTCGTCAAGCCCTGGGACCCGTCGCTCGTGCAGCCGGCGTCCGTCGACCTGCGCCTGGGCGACTCCTTCCGCGTCTTCAGCAACCACAAGGTCGCGACCATCGACCTGCGTGACGGGCCGGCCGCGAACCTGACCGAAGAGGTCGTGGTCACCGCGGAGGAGGGCTTCGTCATCCACCCCGGCGAGTTCTGCCTCGGCCGGACCGAGGAATGGGTGGAGCTGCCCGACGACATCGTCGCCCGGATCGAGGGCAAGTCGTCGCTCGGGCGGCTCGGGCTGATCGTCCACGCCACCGCCGGGTTCATCGACCCGGGCTGGAAGGGCACGCTCACGCTCGAGCTCAACAACCTCACGCGCGTCCCGATCAAGCTCTATCCGGGGCTGCTGATCGCGCAGCTCTCGTTCATGACCCTGGACCGCCCCGCGGAGAAGCCGTACGGCTCCGCCGAGCTGGGCTCGCACTACCAGGGCCAGGTGGCGGCCACCGAGAGCCGCTACATGCGGTAGCTTCCCGCGCGTGTTCGCCTCGCTGCTGCTGTTCGCCCAGGAGCACCTCGTCGAAGAGGAAGTCTCCAAGACGCCGTTCTACGTCGCCGCGGGCGCGCTCGTGGCGTTCGCCGCGCTGCTCTCGGCGGTCGGCATCGCCCGCCACGCGACGTTCCCGCCCTCCCGCGGCGTGGCCAACGGCCTCATCCTCGTGACGCTCATCCTGGTGGCCGCGGCGGCTTACACCGCCGTCATCACCGGGTAGACGACGCCCGGGCCTCGGTCCCCGCCACAATGGGGGGCCAGAGACTTAACCCTCCCCTCCAAGAGGAGCAGCATGGGAACCGAGGAGCAGACTGAAACTGGTGGCGTGGCGACGGCGTCTGAGACGCTGACGATCACGGACAATCGCACGGGCAAGACCTACGAGGTCCCGCTCGAGGACGGCACGATCCGCGCGACCGCGTTGCGCGACATCAAGGTCAAAGAGAGCGACTTCGGGGTCATGTCCTACGACCCCGCCTTCATGAACACCGCGTCGTGTCGCTCGGCCGTCACGTACCTGGACGGCGAGGCCGGCGTCCTGGAATACCGCGGTTATCCGATCGAGCAGCTCGCCGAGCACTCCACCTACCTCGAGGTCGCTTATCTCCTCGTACACGGGGAGCTGCCGAACGCGAAGCAGCTCGAGGAGTGGACGAACAAGATCACGACGCACACGTTCGTGCACGAGAACGTCAAGAGCTTCATCCAGGGCTTCCGCTACGACGCGCACCCGATGGGGATGCTGCTCGCGTCGGTCGGCGCGCTCTCGACGTTCTATCCGGACGCGAACCAGATCAAGGACCCGGAGATCCGCTACCTGCAGATCATCCGCCTGATCGCCAAGATGCCGACGCTGGCGGCGTTCGCCTACCGCCACAACATGGGCCAGCCGTACGTCTATCCGGACAACGAGCTCGACTACCCCGGCAACTTCCTGTCGATGCTGTTCAAGATGAGCGAGCTCAAGTACGAGCCCGATCCTCGGCTCTCGCGGGCGCTGGACATCCTCTTCATCCTCCACGCCGACCACGAGCAGAACTGCTCGACGAGCGCCGTCCGCGCCGTCGGCTCCTCGCAGGTCGATCCGTACTCCGCGGTCGCCGCGGGCGTCGCGGCGCTCTACGGCCCGCTGCACGGCGGCGCCAACGAGCAGGTCCTGCGCATGCTGCGCCGGATCGAGCGCAAGGAGAACATCCCGGACTTCATCGCCGGCGTGAAGGAGGGCAAGGAGCGCCTGATGGGCTTCGGGCACCGGGTCTACAAGAACCACGACCCGCGCGCGACGATCATCAAGAAGGCCTGCGACGACGTCTTCGAGGTCACGGGCGTGAACCCGCTGCTCGAGATCGCCATCGAGCTCGAGAAGATCGCGCTCGAGGACGAGTACTTCGTCAAGCGCAAGCTGTACCCCAACGTCGACTTCTACTCGGGCCTGATCTACGAGGCGCTGCATATGCCGGTCGGCATGTTCACGGTGCTCTTCGCGATCCCCCGCACGAGCGGCTGGATCTCCCAGTGGCTCGAGATGATCGACGACAAGGAGCAGAAGATCGCCCGCCCGCGCCAGATCTACACGGGTGAGCGCAACCGGGATTACATCCCGGTCTCGCAGCGTTAAGCACTGATAGGCGGCTAACCCCCCTTGACGGGACGAGGGGCTGGGTTGTTTCATGCAACTCATGCTCCTCACCCTCCCCATCGGCACGACGGTCCTGGTCCGGCCGATCGAGCCCGAGGACAAGCCGCTGCTCTCCCTCGGCCTAAAGACGCTGAGCCCGGAGACCGCCATGCGGCGCTTCCTCACGCTCAAGACGTCGTTCAGCGCGGCTGAGCTGCGGTACCTGACCGAGGTCGACCAGGTCGACCACATCGCGCTCGTCGCCGTCGACGCCGACCACGGGTTCCTGATCGGCGTGGCCCGCTGCGTGCGCGTGGCCCCGGACACGGCGGAGCTCGCGATCGTGATCGGCGATCCGTGGCAGCGGCAGGGCCTCGGGCGGGCGCTGGTGGACGAGCTGGCCGTGCGTGCGTCCGCGCAGGGGATCACGCGCTTCAGCGGCACGATGATGGCGACGAACCGCGGCGCGGTGCGGCTGATGCGCGGCTTCGGGACGCACATCGACCGCGACTTGATCGAGTCGGGCGTGCGTGAGATCGTCGTCCAGTTCGCCTCAAGCGCCCAACTGGTCGCGCCGATGCACTGACGCGTGAGATCCGTAACCGCGCTGCTGGTCGACGTCCCCGCGAGCCATGCCGCGCAGATCTCCCGGACGGGAGTGATCCAGCGCGCGGTGCCGGTGCACGGCGAGGAGGCCTTCAACGCGGCGCTCGCCCGCCGCGGCTGGGACGCCGTCCTCTACGGCGGCGACGGCACGAACGCGGTCCCGAGCCAGAAGGCGCTCGCGCTCGTGCGCCTCGCGGACCCGCACCTGCCCTTCATCGCCATCTCGCCGCTCAGCGAGGGCACGCTCCCGCACGGCGTGCCGCGCGTGTCCACGCTCAACCAGCTCGGCGCGGTGCTCACCCGTGAGCTCGAGCAGGCGCGCATGCGCCGTCGCGTCGGCGGCGCGCACCGGCTGCTCGGCGCCCAGCAGGCGATCGGCGACCATCTCGCCGCCGGGTTGGAGCCCGCGGTGCTGTGCGAGCGCGTGCTCGCCACGCTCGGCGAGTCGCTCGGCTGGTCGGCCGGCGCCGTCTGGCGCGCCGACGGCACGCGACTGGAGTGCGCGACCACGTGGCACGCCGCGAGCTCGCGCGCCAGCATCGCGCTGCTGATGAACGCGACCCGCGAGCGCTCGCTCGCCGCCGGGCAGGGCCTCGCCGGCCGTGTGTGGGGCTTCCGGCGCCCGATCTGGAGCAGCGCGCCCGACGAGGCGCTGCGCGCCGGCCTGGTGACCGCCGCGGCCTTCCCGATCACCTCCGACGAGGAGTGCGTCGGCGTGATCGAGCTCTACGCCACCGACGCCCGCGAGCCCAACGGCGAGGTGTCGGCGCTGTTCGCGACGATCGGCGCCCAGCTCGGCTCCTACCTCGCGCGCCGTCGCAAGCGGGCCCGCGCGCGGCGGGCGTTCGACGGCGCGACCGCGCTGATCGTCGCGCTCGACGCCGAGGGCCGCGTCGAGATCGCCAACGGCACCGCGTGCGCGGCGCTCGGCCGGCCGGAGCACGAGCTGCTGGGCCGCCCGCTGCCGGACACGCCCTACGTCGCCTGGCGCTGGTCGCTCAGCCACGATGACGACGGCGCGTTCATCGGTGCCGTCGGCTGGGGCGAGCCGGTCCGCTTGGTCGCCGCGTCACTACGCTAGGCCTCATGCACCGCTCCGCGCCGGTTCTTCTCGCTGCCGCCGCACTCTTGTTCGCGGCCTGCGGCTCCGACGAGCCCACCACTCCCGCCACCGGCGGTGGGAGCGACGAGCTCGCGAACCTGGTCATCACCGTCGACGCCGACGGGGACTCCGGGGAGGCCGCCAAGGAGCTCCAGGTCAGCTGCAAGGCGCCGACCGACAGCGACGTCTGCGGCGCCGTCGCGGGCACCGCCGCCGCCGACCTCGCGCCCAAGAAGGACGACGTGGCCTGCACGCAGATCTTCGGCGGTCCGGAGACCGCGACGATCAAGGGCACGCTCCGGGGCGAGCCCGTCGACGCGAGCTTCTCACGCTCGGACGGGTGCGAGGTCGCGCGCTGGGACCGGGTCAAGCCGCTCCTCGCCCACGTCAAGTGAGTTACCGCGTGACGGTGCGGCGCGGGTCGCAGGTCTCGCACGAGGACTACGAGACGCTCAACCAGGCGCTCGCGGCGGTCGAGCGCGAGGCGCGGGGTGATCGGCGCGCCGTGGAGGCCCTCGGGCGCACGTATGAACCCGAGGAGCTGGTCGCCGCGCGGATCGAGCTCAAGGGCGCGTCCAAGCGCGCGGGCGTCGACGTCCGCGGCGACGGGTCCCTCGTCGCGTGGACGGGCCGGATCCGCCGCACGCCGCTCGAAGGCGAGGCGCTCCGGGCGCTGCGTCAGAGCGTCAGCGTCGAGCCGTAGCGCTTCAGCCACGCCGAGTGCTCGCGCCAACGCGGCGAGCGAGACGCCAGCAGGCGCCAGAAGCGCGGCGAGTGGTCCATCACCTCGAGGTGGGCGACCTCGTGCTCGACGACGTAGTCGAGGATCTCCGGCGGCGCGAGCAGCAGCCGCCAGTTGAAGGACATCGCGCCCGTGGACGAGCACGACGCCCAGCGCGTCTTCTGCCCGCGGATCGTCAGGCCCGTGTACGTGGAGCCGGCGCGCGCACAGGCCGCGTCCAGCCGCGGCGCGACCTCGAGCCGGGCCTGGCGCCGGTACCAGCGCTCGATCGCCTCGCTCGTCTCGACCTCCGGGACGAGCAGCCGATCCCCGCTGCGGTGCACGCGCGTGCGCCCGCGCTCGGGGAGCAGCGTCAACGTCTCGCCGAGGTACGGCACGGTGCCGGGCGCGCGACCCACTTCCAGCGCCGCGGCGGCGACGGCACGGCGGCGACGCTCGATCCACGGCGCGAGCTCCTTCACCGCCTGCTCGGCGTGCCGCTCCGGCGAGCGGCTCGGCAGCACGACCTCGATCTCGCCGTTGCCGTCCACGCTGACCCGGATGCGACGCGCGCGGTCGCTACGACGGATGCGATACGGCTGCGCGGACACGGCGGAAAGAGCGTAGAGCCGCCGGCGGCGAACGACGGTACGCGCGATCGCTGGTGGTCGCCGGCGCCGGCTGGCGCCGACCGGTGACCGGAAGTGGGCTGGTTGCCCATGACCGGTTGCCGGGTGGCGCCAGGCGGTGATCGGCGGCCGCCAGAATCGTGCGTACCGGCGAGAGCCGCCGCTGGCGGCGTACTCTTCCGGACCTCATGGCCGAGACCCGAGTCCGTCTGCCCGCCGGCGTGCGCGAGCCGTTCACCGTCTACCTGAATGGGGTGCGTCAGGAGCTGGGGCCGGATTACTCCGTCTCCGAGCACACATTGGTCTTCAACAAGGAGATCGTCAAGGAGACCAAGCTGGGTTTTTGGCGGTGGTTCCTCGGTGCATGGGGTATTGGGACCTACAAGCGCAACGACCAGGTGGATGTCGCGTGGGACGTGGACGGTCAACCGCGTGTCGCGCACGCCCTCGACATCGAGCCCAGCGCTCCGAAAACCGGCCCCTAGAGGTATCTCTCATGCTGCCCGCAGGAGCCGCCGATGACGTTCCCGGATGGCCCGCTTCGACAAGCCCGACACCCGCGTACACGACGCGCTGAGACGCATCGGGCCGCTGCCCGTGCTCAGCGGCACGGTGTCGCGCATCCGCACGCTGGCCAATGACCCGCACGGCACGACGACCGACCTCGTCGCCGTCATCGAGTCCGACGAGGCGTTCAGCGCGAACCTCCTGCGCTACGCGAACTCCGCGGCCAACGCGCGGCCGATCCGCGCGCGGACGATCCGCCAGGCGGTGACGCTGCTCGGCCGGCGCGCGCTGGTGCGGATCGCACTCGAGGCCGAGACCTACCGCTTCCTGGAGCGCTTCCCGGGTGGGGCGCACCTCAGCCGCGGGCAGCTGCACGTGCACGCCGTGACCGTCGCCGCCTACGCCGCGACCACCGCCGACCTGCGTGGCGCGCACGCCGACACCGCGCATCTCGCGGGCCTGCTGCACGACGTCGGCAAGCTGCTGATGCCGGCCGCGTTCGGTGTCGTGCCGTTGGAGGAGATCGCCGCGCGGGCACCGTTCGGCGCGGCCCGCGCCACGCTCGAGCGCAAGGAGCTCGGGCTCGACCACGCGCAGGCCGGCTCCCTGCTCGTGGGCCTGAGCGAGCCCGCCGACGACGTCACCCGCGCGATCGCCTATCACCACGGCGGCCCGACCGGGCTCGCCGTCCCGTCCGACGAGACCGCGTGCGTCGTCGTCGCGGACGTGCTCGCGCACATGGTCACGGGCGGCGACCCGGACCGGGAGCTGCTGGCGATCGCGCTCGACCGCCTCGGCGCGTCCCCCGAGCTGCTCGACGAGGTGGCCGAGAAGGCCGGCGTGATCGCCCCCGCGGGCGCCACCGGCGACCTCGCCGAGGCCGTCGGCCGTCTCGAGGCGGCCGCGCACACCGACGACCTGACCGGGCTGCACAACCGCCGCAGCTGGATCGAGACGGTCCGCCGCGAGCTCCAGGCCGGCACCGAGGGCGCGCTGCTGGTGTGCGATGTCGACGGCTTCAAGCACGTCAACGAGGCGCACGGTCACCGCGCCGGAGATCTCATCCTGACCGAGGTCGCCCGCGTGCTCGCCCGCTACGGCGTCGCGGGCCGGCTCGGCGGCGACGAGTTCGGCCTCTGGGTACGCGAGGGCGAGACCGCCGGGCGCGAGACGGCCGAGACGATCATGCAGGAGGTCGCGAACAGCCTCCCGGTCGAGCTCGTCACGGGCGAGAGCCCGCTCGGCATCACCGTCGGCCTGGCGCAGACGCCCGAGGGCGGCGCCGAGGTGATGGAGCTGCTCGAGGTCGCGGACCGCGAGCTCTACGCATCCCGCCCCGGCGGCCGCCGCAGCCGGTAACGTTGCGCGCTTGCGCACCGGATTGTGGTTGCTGATTGTCGCCGCGCTGCTCGTCGCGCCCGCGTCGGCGTACGCGCCCCCCTCGCCGTGGCAGCTCGGGGACCCGATCGTCCTGCCGTTCAAGTCGCCCGACGACGCGCCGGTCCGCAGCGCGAGCTCCGGGCCGGCGCACGGCACGGCGCTGATCGTCGGCGAACGCGTCCACTACGCGGACGCCGCCGGGCGTTGGCACGCCTTCGGCATCCCCGACGCACGGGACGTGGGCCTGGCGCGGCTGGAGAACGGCGGCGGCCTCGTCACCTGGGGTGACGGGCGCACGCAGTTCGTGCGCACGTGGACGCACGACGGCGTGCTCGCACCGGCGCAGGCGGTGATGCCTACAAGCGACAGCTTCACGGTCACGCTCACCTACGACGAGGCCGGGACGGTCGTGATCGTCGCCGTCCATCCGCGCGTCGTCGTGGCCGTCCGCGATCCCGGCGGCGCCTTCGGCGCGGCACAGGACCTCGGTCCGATCAGCGACGAAGGTCTGTTCACCTTCTTCGCCGACATCAAGGACGGTGCCCCGGACCTCAGCTGGGAAGGGCACCGTCTGGTCCGCCCCGGCCCGGGCGCGGCGTTCATCCGCGCTCCGCTCGAGGCGCCCGACGACACGGTGATCGCGGCCGACGACTCACGGCGCGTGCCCATCGGCCCCGCCGTCCGGAAGGCGTGCAAGGAAGGCTGCGTCTATGTGCGGCTCTTCACGTGGCCGGACGGCACCGCCCGGCTGCTGTACCGGACGGGCAGGGAGGACCACGACGACTGGCGCGTGGCCCTACCGGGCGCCGATGGCGTCTTCGACGGCGATCGCGTGGCGACCCGTCTCGCGGCCACCGAGCCGGTCTGGACGGCGCGGCCGGGTGTGGTCGCGTTCGCCCGCCAGGCCCATCCGGGGGTCGCCCTCGTCCCGTACGGGGAGGCACCGCGGAGCAAACCACGCGTGCGGGTGCTCCGGTCACACGTCGAGGGCTCCCGGCTCCTGGTGTACGTGCTCTGCACCGCGACCTGCCGCCTGTCGGTCGACGGCGCCCGCATATACGAGGACGGCGGCTTCTCGGCGAGCACCGCGCCACTTCGACGCGCACTCGAGCCGTTCGAGGTGGTCCGGGTATCGCTCCCGCGCCCACGCGGCGGGTCGGCGCGGTTGCCTTACACGCTGCGCGACGTGCAGGGCACCGCGAAGCGCGGCGCCCTGCGGGTGCGGCTCAAGCGCTGACGGCCTTCCGCCACGGCGCGAGGCAGCGCAGGGCGGAGAGGATCGCGCGCGTCGAGGGCGAGCGGTTGAGCGTGTAGAAGTGGATGCCGGGCGCGCCGTTGGCGAGCAGGTCGGCGCACTGCATCGTCGCGTAGGCGACGCCGAAGTCGGCGACCGCGTCCGGCTGGTCGGAGCGCAGCTCGAGCTCGCGCAGCAGGCCGGGCGGGATCGACGCGCCGCACATCTCGGTGAAGCGCTTGACCTGGTTGACGTTCGTGATCGGCATGATGCCGGGGATGATCGGGACGTCGATGCCGGCTTCCCGCGCGCGGGCGACGAAGTCGTAGTAGAGCTCGTTGTCGAAGAACAGCTGCGTGACGAGGAAGCGCGCGCCGGCTTCGACCTTCTCGCGGGTGTACTGGAGGTCGGACTCGGCGGACTCGGCCGCGAGGTGGACCTCCGGGAAGCAGGCCGCGCCGATCGCGAAGTCGTAGTCGGCGCGGATCAGCTCGATCAGCTCGCGGGAGTAGCGCAGCCCGCCGTCGGCCGCCTGCCACTCCTTGGCGTCCACGCCCGCGGGCGGGTCGCCACGCAGAGCGAGCACGTTCTCGATGCCGGCGTCGCGCATCCGGTCGAGCACGCCGCGCAGCTCGTCCACGGACGCGCCGACGCAGGTGAAGTGCGCCATCGCCTCCAGGCCGTGGTTGGCCTTGATGCGGCTGACGATGTCGATCGTCTTGCCGCGCTCGGCGGGTGTGCCGCCCGCGCCGTAGGTCACGGAGACGAACGTCGGATCGAGCCGCGCGAGCTCCCCGAGGGCGACCTCGAGGTTGGCCTCGCCGTCGTCGGTCTTGGGCGGGAAGAACTCGAACGAGAAGGCCGGCTCGGTCCCGCTCGCGATCCGTTCGTCGATGCGCATCGCGCCGAGTCTACGAGGAGCGGGCCCAGCGCTCCACGGGATCTCCACCATCGTTGCGGATCTCCCCCAACCGCTGGAGGTGCACGAGCCACGCGCGCGTCATCGTGATCAGCCAGCTCGCCATGTCGGCGTTGAACGTCTGCGCGTAGACGGTGCGGGCGAGCTCGTAGGCGCTCTTCGGGCCGTCGGCGAGCGCCGCGCGCGTGGCGTCCAGCTTGGCCTGCACCTCGACCCGGTTGGCGTCGATGTGCGCCTGGATGTCGGTGAACGGGCGGGCGTGGCCGGCGAGCGCGAGCCGCGCCTCCAGCCGCTCGACGACGGTCAGCGACTCCAGGAACTCGCCGATCGGGTCGGGCGTGTAGCCGACGTCGAAGTACTGCGAGACGCGGCCGAGCAGGTGGTCGCCGGTGAGCAGCACGCGCTGGTCGGGCTGGTGCAGGCACACGTGCGAGGGCGCGTGGCCGGGCGTCTCGATCACCTGCCAGACGCCCGCGTCGGTCTCGAAGGTCACGCCCGGGACGAGGTCCTTGTCGCTGTAGAGCTCGCCCGCCTGGCCGGTCCCCATCCCGCGCCGCGCCTCCGCCCACTGGCGCAGCGGCCCCTCCGGCACGCCGCTCAGCAGCGCGATGTCGATCGACTTGTCGAGGTCCTCGTGCGCGTGGAGCTTCCAGTTCGGGTGCATCCACACCTCGCACCCGGCGCGCTTGGCGAGCGGCGGGGCCTGCCCGCAGTGGTCGATGTGGGCGTGCGTGACCACGATCAGCTCGATGTCCCGGACGCGGTGGCCCGTGCGGTCCAGCGCCTGCTCGAGGTGGGCCATCGTGCCGCGGTCGTGCATGCCCGTGTCGACGAGCACGATGCCGTCGCCGGCCTTCAGGGCCCAGGCGTTCACATGGGGGACGCCAGGCAGGTCGAGGGGGAGGCGCAGCCGCCACACTCCGGGCAGCACGCGCTCGCCCCGGCCCACCTCTCGCGGTCGGGTCGGCTTGCGCACGCCGTGCACGCTACCGTCGTGGCGATGGCGAAGAACCAGCGCCTCAAGGCCCCGGAGTTCTCCTACAGCGCCGAGGACGGCACGACGCTCGTCCTGCGCGGCTCGATGACGCCCTCCACCCGGCTGCAGTACGCCGAGGTGGTGCAGGGGAACATCCTGAGCCGCGAGGACGCCTGGCACCGCTCCGTCGAGTTCCTGTTCGAGCGCCTCGTCGTGCGCTGGGAGATCGCCGGCACGCCGCCGATCAGCAAGCAGAAGGAGCTGCTGGCGCGCTACCGCTTCGCCTCCCAGGACGAACGCGTCTGGATCCGAGGGGTGCTGCGCGAGCACCTCGCCGAGCACTTCCCGGAGATGCAAGCCCCGTGATCGACGACGTCCGCTTCGCCCGCCTGCTGACCGACTACTGCCTCGAGGTGCAGCCCGGCCAGCAGATCCTGGTCGAGTCCTCGACGCTGGCCGGCCCGCTGCTGCTCGAGCTGCAGCGCGAGATCCTCGAGCGTGACGCGTGGCCGCTCATCCGGGCCTCGCTGCCCGGTGCCGGCGAGGGCTACTGGCGCGCCGCGCGCGACCGCCACCTGGACGGCTTTCCCTCGGCGGAGCTGGCCGAGGCCGAGCAGCTCGACGCCTCGCTGCGCATCCAGGCCACCGAGAACGCGAACGCGCTGGCGGGCGTGGACCCGGCGCGGCTCTCCCGTGCGCAGCGCGCTCGTTCGCCGTTGCGCGAGGTCGTGTTGGCGAGGCGCTGGGCGATCAGCTTGTACCCCACCGCCGCCGCGGCCCAGCAGGCCGGCATGGGCACGGGCGAGTTCACGGACTTCGTCACCCGCGCGCTGTTCCTCGACCGCGACGATCCCGCCGCCGCGTGGGGCGAGCTGCGCGCGTTCCAGGCGGGCCTCATCGAGCGTCTCACGCCCAAGCGCGAGATCCACATCCAGGCTCCCGGGACCGACCTGAAGCTCACCGTCGACGGCCGCGTCTGGGTGAACTCCGACGGCAAGCGCAACATGCCGAGCGGCGAGGTCTTCACCGGCCCGCACGAGACCTCCGCCGAGGGCGTGATCCGCTTCACGATCCCCACCGCCCCGCGCGGCGTCGTCGTCGAGGACGTGACGCTGGAGTTCCGCGAGGGTCGCGTGGTGAGCGCGAGGGCCGAGCGCGGCGACGACTACCTGCAGGCCACGCTCGACACCGACGAGGGTGCCCGCTTCCTCGGCGAGCTCGGCATCGGCACGAACTTCGGCATCGACCGCCCGATCGGCGCGATCCTCTTCGACGAGAAGATCGGCGGCACCGTCCACCTCGCGGTCGGCCGCTCCTATCCCGAGACCGGCGGCACCAACGAGTCGGTCGTGCACTGGGACATGATCTGCGACCTGCGCCAGGGCGGGTCCTTGAGCGCCGACGGCGAGGTCATCCTCGCCGACGGCCAGTTCACCTGAGCGCAAGCTCGATCGCCGCGCGGCGCGCCCCGTCGTAGGCGGGGAGGAGCCGCGCGATCCGCGCGCGCAGGTGCGCCCTGGGCCGACCTTGAGGCACCGGCAGGACGCCCGTGAGCAGGCTCGCCTCCATCGCGACCGTGAAGTGCGTCCACGTGCCGACGCGCAACAGTGACAGGGCGCGTTCCCGCGCACCCGGTCGCCGTTCCCGGTCGCAGGCGATCGCGGTCAGGACGGTGATCTCCGCCGCGCTCGGCGACCCGGCGCGCAGCACGTCCGCCGCCACGCGGCCGGCGCCCGCCTCGAGCCAGATGAGCGCGATGCGGCGCGCCTCGGGCTCGTCCAGCGTGGCGAGGGCGCGCAGCCCGGCGCGGCGGACCCGCGCCCGGGGGTCGTCGACCATCGCGCGGACCAGCTCGGCGTCGCGTGGGTCGCGGAGCGCGGCGAGCCCGACCAGCGCGAGCTCGTCGCGTGGGTCGCGGGCGAGGTAGACGGCGCGGGCGTCCACGTCGCGCACGCGGGCCCAGTCCCTCGCCGCGCGGCGGACCGTCGCCGAGCGCGCCGTGAGCGCCGGGACGATCCGGTCGGCGCCGTCGAGCCGGACGAGCTCCGTGAGCGCGCGGACCGCGACCCAGCCGACGCGATCGTCCAGCAGTCGCTCCGCCGCCGCTCGTCGGTCGGCCTCGGCCAGGTCCGGCAGCGAACGGGCCGCGATGCCGCGGACCGCGACGTCCTCGTCCGCGGCCGCGCGCTGCACGTCGGCGGGCGTGATCGCGCCGCGCGCCGTCAGCCGCCGCCACGCCGCGCGCCGCAGCGCGAGGTCCGGGACGTCGGCGAGCGCGCGCAGGTCGTCGTCGGTGAGGCGCTCGTCGAGCAGAGCGCCCAGCAGGTCGCCGCGCGTCCACTCGTCCATGACCCACGCGACGAGCGGCAGGGCCGCGACCAGCAGGTCGCGGTCGCACGCGCGCAGGCGCGTGAACGCCGCCGAGCGGACCTCCGCGACCCAGTCGGCGCACCGCAGGACGAGCACCCGCGCGGTGAGCGGCGTGAGCGGGACGGTCTCGAGCGCGGCCTGGCGGACGTGGCCGCTCGGTGAGAACAGCTCGAGCACGTCCTTGAGTGGTCCGGGCGACATCCGCACGACGCTGCCCCAGGGCAGCTCGCGGCGTGAGCGCTGGTCGAAGCGCACGAGCTCGCGGGGCGACTGCTCGCCCAGCTCCACCACCAGGCCCGCCGCCTCGTGCTGCCCGGCGAGCAGGTGATAGGTGACGCGGTAGATCAGCTGGTCGGCGGCCACGCCGCCATCATCGCGCGCCGTAGAAACGGCGCGCGGTTCGAGTCCTCAGTCCTTCAGCTTCGTGTCGTCGCGCAGCGGCAGGTAGGGCTCCTTCTCCGGCGGGTGCCCCTCCTGGATCGCCTTGCTGCGCTCCATCTCGCTGTTGAACTCGGCGCCGAGCAGGATGATGATGTTCGAGATCCACAGCCAGGTGAGGAACACGATCACGCCGCCGAGCGAGCCGTAGGTCTTGTTGTAGGAGCTGAAGTTCGCGACGTAGAGCGCGAACAGGGCGCTGGCCGCGATCCACAGCACGACCGCGAGGAGGCCGCCGGCCGTGACCCACGGGAAGCCGGGCTGCTTGACGTTCGGGCAGGCCCAGTAGAGCAGCGAGATCATGAAGCTCACGACCACGAGCAGCACGGGCCACTTGGCGATGCTCCAGACGTCGACGAACGTGCCGCCGAGGCCGATCAGGTCGCCCATCTCCTGCGCGAGCGGGCCGGTGAAGACGACGGCGAGCGCCGTGACCGTCAGCAGGACGAGCAGGATCACGGTGACGCCGAGGCGGATCGGGAGCTTCTTCCAGATCGGCCGCCCCTCGGGCACGTCCCAGACGTTGTTGGACGCGTCCATGAACGCGCTGATGTAGCCCGAGGCCGACCAGATCGCGGCGGCGAGGCCGATGATCAGCGCGACCGTCGAGCCGCCCTGGTTCTGCTCGAGGCTCGTCAGGACGTTGGTCAGGATGTCCTTGGCCGGGCCGGGAGCGACCGACCCGAGCTGGTCGAGCAGCGGCTGCGTGGCCGAGGGACCGATGACGCCCAGGACGGAGACGAGCGCGAGGATCATCGGGAACAGCGAGAGCACGCCGAAGTAGGTCAGCGCGGCGGCCCAGGTGGTGAGCTGGTCCTCGCTGAACTGCTTGACCGTGCGCTTGAGGATCGCCGGCCAGGACTCCTTGGGGAGATCAGTCGGATTTTCGGTGTCATCGTCACGGCCGAACCGACCGGACGAGGACTGGGACGGGGACTCGCTTGCTGCTCGGGCCATGTGAACCGCGCTACCCACCGGACACACCTGCCCACTCGCTGCCCGCTAAGTTCCGGACACCCATGGAGCGCCGTACGAAGATCGTCGCCACGATCGGTCCCGCATCCCGTGATCCCGAGGTCCTCGCCAGGATGGTCGAGGCCGGGATGGATGTGGCCCGCCTGAACTTCTCTCACGGCAGCGCCGACGAGCACGCGGAGACCGCGCGCCTCGTCCGCGAGGCCGCTGGTCGCGCCGGCCGCCAGGTCGCGATCCTGCAGGACCTCCCCGGTCCCAAGCTCCGCATCGGCAAGCTGCGCGACGGCGTGGTCGAGTTCAAGCCGGGCGACCAGACGACGTTCGTCTGCGGGCCCGACGTGGGCGAAGGCGATGCGTCGAAGCTGTTCATCACCTACGCCGGCCTCGCCTCGACGGTCGACCGCGACGAGATCATGTACCTCGCCGACGGCTCCGTCCGCCTGCGCGTGACCGACGTCCGCGCCGACTCGGGCGAGATCGACGCCGTCGTCGAGATCGGCGGCTCCGTCGCCTCGCGCCAGGGCCTGAACATCCCGGGCGAGACCGCGGCGCTGCCGTCCGTGCCCGACGAGGACCTCGAGCACGTGCGCACCGGCGAGCGGATCGGCGTGGACATCGTCGCGCTGTCGTTCGTCCGCCGCGCCGAAGACGTCACCGAGCTGCGCAAGCACACCCGCCTGCCGCTCGTCGCCAAGATCGAGAAGCCCCAGGCGGTCACGCGCCTGGAGGAGATCGTCCGTGCCACCGACTGCGTGATGGTCGCGCGCGGCGACCTCGGCATCGAGATGGACATCCAGGACGTGCCGATCGTCCAGAAGCAGATCATCGCGCTGTCCGGCGCGCTCGCCCGCCCGGTGATCACCGCCACGCAGATGCTGGACTCGATGGTCGCCTCCTCGCGCCCGACGCGCGCCGAGGTCACCGACGTCGCCAACGCGATCCTCGACGGCACCGACGCCGTGATGCTCTCCCAGGAGAGCGCCGTCGGCCAGTACCCGGTGGAGTCGGTCGCGATGCTGGCCTCCGTCGCGCTGCGCACCGAGTCGACCGCGCCGTACAAGGAGTGGAACGAGCGGCGCGTGCGGCGCGACCGCCGCGATCCCGCCTACACGCTCGCCTACACGGCGACGCGCGCCGCGACGGAGCTGGGCCTCAAGGCGCTCGTCTGCCCGACGCTGTCCGGCCGCTCGGCGCGGCTCATCTCCGCGCACCGCCCGACGGTGCCGATCTACGCGCTCTCACCCGGCCGCGAGACCGTCCGCCGCTGCGGGCTGATGTGGGGCGTGCAGGCCGCCTCCATGCGCCGCCTCGAAGTCACCGAGGAGCTGATCGCCGCCGCCGCCAAGCGCGTCGTCGAGCTCGGCTGGTGCCAGCCCGGCGACCGCGTCGGCATCACCGCCGGCCTGCCCTCCGGCAAGCCCGGCACCACGTCGCTGCTCCAGATCCAAGAGGTCTAGCTCGGTGCTGTTCCGGCCGCAGGATCTCGACGGGATCGCGGCCGGAACCATCACCCTTGCCTTCCGACGGTGGGACAAGCCGCGCGTCAAGGTGGGCTCGCAGCAGAAGACCCGCGTGGGGGTCGTGGAGTTCAGCTCGTGCGAGCAGGTGGATGTCATCACCGACGAGGACGCGCGGGCGGCGGGGTTCGCGTCGCCTGAGGACGTCGAGGCACGGATGCGCAAGACGGGACGCGTACATCGGGTCGGGCTGCGGCTCGTCGGGCCGGACCCGCGCGTGGCCTTGCGGGAGGCGCCGCCGGATGAGGCGGTCTTCGCTCAGCTCGAGAAGTGGCCGTGGGCCTACGACTACCTGCGCGCGATCGCCGAACGGCCCGCGGTGCGGGCGCCTGATCTGGCCGAGTCGTTCGGTCGCGAGACGGCCGCGTTCAAGCGGGACATCCGCAAGCTCAAGGAGCTCGGCCTGACGATCTCGCTCGATGTCGGCTACCGCCTCTCACCGCGGGGCGAAGCGGTCTTGCGCAACTTCGCACAGACGAAGTAGCCGGTCGATCAGGGTCGCGCACGACCGCGCTCCGAACAAAGGGGGTGTGGTCACAAACTCCCGCATAGCGGGAGTTTCGGGACACACCCCCCTCCCCACGCCCGTTCGTCGACCGGAAAGCGATCACGCCGAGCCCAAGCGGGACGGCCGAGGGACGATCTCCGTGTCCGTGCCGCTCCCTTCCCCCTCGATGGCCGTTGTTCGTCCCTACACCACGCTCAAATCCCGCCCGAACGCTCGCTGGAACAGATCACCCTGCCGCTCGGCCGCCCACCGCGCGATCCGCGTGTCCCCCGAAGCCCGCAGCCGCAGCTCCGCGACGCCGTTCGCCACGACCACCGAGCACGCATGCACCGACTGGTCCCGCGACCGCTCGAGCTGCTCGGCAAGCCGGACGCACGCCGCGACACGATCGAGCACCGCGCGATCACCGTCGCGCGCCACCGCCGCGAACTCGCCCAGGCCCGGGTTCCCCTTGCGGTGGTACCGGGCGGCCTGCCCGATCAAGGCCGTCTCGCGCGGCGAGAACCCCGGCAGTCCGGCATTCAGGATCAGGTAGCGCGAGTGCTTGTGGTGGTCGTCGTAGTCGACGGCGACGCCGATGTCATGGAGCATCGCGGCGGCCCAGACCAGCTCGCGCTCTTCCGGGTCGGCGCGGTGCAGCCCCTGCGCGCCCAGCGCGTCCCAGATCTCCAGCGAGAGCCGCGCGACGTGCTCGGAGTGCGCGAAGTCGGTGTCGTACTGGGAGGCGAGGTTGCGGACGGCGTCCCTGCGCACGTCGCTCGCCAGGCCCTCCGGGTGGAGCCGCTCGAAGAAGACGCCCTCACGCAGGCCGGCTTCGGTGGCTTCGAAAGCCTCGAAGCCGCCGGCCTCCATCACGCCGTCGATCACGAGCGCGCCCGCGAGGATCAGGTCCCCGCGGGAAGCCTTGATGCCCGGGACATCGGCGGGCGGGCCGGACGAGAACCGCTCGATCAGCTCGCCCAGCGCGGTGCGCGTGACCAGATAGCCCTGGATGCCGTAGGACGGCATGCCGGCGGCGAGCTGCGCGGCGGCGGCGAGGTTGCGCACGGTGCCGCCGACCGCGACCAGGCGCGAGTCCTCGCCCAGCCACTCCGCACTCTCCAGCTCCTGCGCGATGTGCTCGCGCAGCGCCTCGGTGCGCTTCTTCTTGCCCGGCGCGAAGCGCTCGGTCATGCGCACGGCGCCGAGCGGCCACGACCGCGCGTCGACGGCCTGACGCGAGGCCACGCGGGTGAGCTGCATCGAGCCGCCGCCCAGGTCGAGCACCACCCCGTCGGACAGCGTCGTCGTGTTGACCGCCGCGAGGTAGCCGTAGCGCGCCTCGCTCGCACCGGGCAGCACCTCGACCGACAAGCCCGACCGATCAAGCGCCGCGGCGAGGAACTCCGCCTGGTTGGACGCGTCGCGGATCGCCGAGGTGGCGACCGGGCGGATCTCGTCGATCCCTGTCGCCGAGCAGAAGTGCGCGTACAGCTCGAGCGTCTCGAGCGCGCGCTCCATCGGCGCGGGCTGGAGTGCGCCGGTCCCCTCCAGCCCTTCGCCGACACGGACGGCCTCGTGGATCTCGTCCGTGCGCTTCCACCAGGTGTCCGTGTAGGTGAAGACGACGAGGCGGAAGGAGTTCGACCCGCAGTCGATGACAGCGAGTCGTCGCTCCATCAACCCTTGTTCTTCTCGATCAGCTCGATCCGGTAACCGTCGGGATCGCGGACGAACGCGATCAGCGAGCCGCCCTCGCGCACGCGGTACGGGGGCTTCTCGGGCTCGATGCCCTGCCCGCCGAGCCGCTCCAGCGTGCCGGCGATGTCGTCCACCGTCAGCGCGATGTGGTTGTAGCCGGTGCCGAGCTCGTAGGCGTCGACCCCGTGGTTGTAGGTCAGCTCCAGGCGGTCGCCGTCACCCGGCAGACCCATGAAGACGTTGATGGCTTCCTCGCGGATCGGCATCCGCCGCCGCTCCTCGAAACCCAGCGCCTCGTAGAAGGCGACGGACCGGTCGATGTCGCCGATCCGGTAACAGGTGTGGATGAGCTCCATAGCGTTGGCGAGAGTACCGTCATGGCCATGATCGTCGAGCGCTCCATGAGTGATGGCTGGCTGACCAACACCTACCTCGTCGCGGCGGGGCCGAACACCGACGCGTTCCTGGTCGACGCGGGTGGGCCGATGGCGCCGCTGTTCGAGAAGGCCGAAGAGCTCGGCCTCAACGTCACCCACATCCTGCTCACCCACCACCACGGCGACCACGTGGTCGACCTGGGCGAGACGCTCGAGCGCTACCCGGACGCGATCGTCCTGGCGCATCCCGAGGAGCGCGTCCCCGGCACCACGGGCGATCTGAACCCCGGCGACGAGCTCGAGATCGGCGGGCTGAAGATCAAGGCCCTGCACACGCCCGGCCACACGTCCGGGATGCTCAACCTCCTCGTCGACGACAAGGAGCTGTTCACCGGCGACACGCTCTTCAAGGGCTCCGTCGGCGGCGTCCGCGCGCCCGGCAGCACCTCCTTCGAGGACATCAAGCACTCGATCATGGAGGTCATCCTCACGCTCCCGCCGGAGACGGTCATCCGGCCCGGCCACACCGACCCGACCACCGTCGCCGACGAGCTCGAGCACAACAAGTTCGTGCGCATCTGGCGGGGCCTCGACGAGGAAGGCTCAGAGCCGTGCAAGGCGCTCGGCGAGGACGCGACGCTGGTGCTCCTGGGCGACGACTACGACGGCGGCCACAAGGCCTGGGTGCGCTGGCCCGACGGGCGCGACGACATCGTGCCCGGCTCGAAAGTCGAGCGGTAGCCCTCGCTAGTGTCGAAGGGGTGAGCTCAGAGCCCAAGCAAGAAAAGGGCGGCCTCCAGCTCCAAACGCTGCTGATCTCGAGCCTCTCCGCGGTTGCCGCGGCGGTGATCGTCCCGTACTTCTGGGAACGAGGCTCGTTGATCGCGGTGGCCGTCACCCCGATCATCGTGGCCCTCGTCACCGAGGGCCTGAACCGTCCTGCCAAGGTCGTCGCCAAGGCGGCACCCCGCGTCACCCGCCGGACCGCGGCCCACGACGCCCATCAGGTCAAGGGCGTCGAAGAGCCGGAACGGGTAGGCCGGTGGGGCGATGAGGACGACCCCTTCGGTCTGCGGAGCCCGGAACCCAAGAAGCGCCGCGGCTTCCCGTGGAAGCTCGGCATCATCACCGGCCTGGTGGCCGCGGTGATCGGCGCCGGCGTCGTGACCGCGTCCGAGCTGGCGATCTTCGGCCGCTCGGTCGGCGACTCCGGCCGCTCGACCAGCGTGTTCGGCGGCGGCTCCTCCTCCAAGCAGGAGAAGGCCACGCCGACGCCGACCGCGACCGAGACGCCCACCGAGGAACCGACGGAGACCGCCACGCCGACCGCGACCGAGACGCCCGAAGCCACGGAGACGCCGACCGTCACCCCGACCGCCACCGCCACGCCGCCGGTCGGCGCCACGCCGGACCCGCAGGTCGCCCCGACCGAAACCGCGACGCCGGTCCCCACGCCCTAGTGGCCAAGGACAAGATCCCCACCTCGCGGATCGCCCGCACCGCGAAGGTGTCCAGCCTCGCGGCCGGCCAGGCCGCGCGGCACCTCGGGACGCGCGCGACCAACATCGCGCGCTCCGAGGAGGGACGCAGCGCCGCGCTCGAGAAGCGCCACGTCGAGGCGGCCGAGCAGATCGTCACCGCGCTCGGAACGATGAAGGGCGCGGCGATGAAGCTCGGGCAGGTGATGAGCTTCCTCGACGTCGGGCTCGTGCCCGAGGAGCACCGCGAGGAGTTCCAGCGCAAGCTCGCCAAGCTGCGTGACGCCGCGCCGAACGTGAGCTTCGCCGGCATGCGCAAGGTGATCGAGGACGAGCTCGGCGGCACGCTGAAGGACCACTTCGCCGAGTTCGACTCCGAGGCGATCGCCGCGGCCTCGATCGGGCAGGTCTACCGCGCCCGGCTGCACGACGGGCGCGTCGTCGCGGTCAAGGTGCAGTACCCGGGCGTCGCCGCCGCGGTCCGGGCGGACATGCAGAACCTCGGGATCATCCTGCGGCTGATGAAGCGGATCGCGCCCGGCCTGGACGTCAAGACCACGGCCGACGAGATCCGCTCACGGATCTACGACGAGCTCGACTACGAGCTGGAGGCCCAGAACCAGCGCTCGCTCGCGCGGATCTTCAAGGGCCACCCGTTCATCGTCGTGCCCGCCGTCGTCAGCGACCTGTCGGCCGAGAAGGTCCTCGTGACCGAGTTCGTCGAGGGCGAGGGCTTCGACTCCGTCAAGGAGTCCGACCAGGCCACGCGCGACCGGCTGGGCGAGATCATCTTCCGCTTCTACTTCGGCTGCATGTACCGCCACCGCCAGTTCTCGGGCGACCCGCACCCCGGCAACTTCCTGCAGATGCCCGACGGCCGCGTGGCCTTCCTGGACTTCGGACTGTTCAAGGTCATGCCCAAGCACCTGATCGACCTCGAGCTGGAGACCCAGCGCGCCGGCCACGAGGGCGACGCCCAGCGCCTGTGGGAGATCTGGGCCGAGGGCGGGCTGCTCAAGCAGCCGGACAAGTTCCGCCCCGACAAGCTCCTCTCGCAGTTCCTCGACGCGACCTGGTGGTACCTGACCGACGAGGAGATCGAGCTCGTCCCGGAGATCGCGACCCAGGTCATGATCGACATGGCCGACCCGCGCTCGACGCACTTCGGCCAGATGCGCCACGAGACGCTCCCCGCCGACCACATCTTCGGCCGCCGCGTGGAGACGCTCACGCTCGCCGTGCTCGGCCAGCTCTCCGCGACTGCGAACTGGCACCGGATCGCCCGCGAGTGGATGTACGGCGACCCGCCCGTGACCGAGCTGGGCCGCCAAGAAGCCGAGTTCTACGGCTAGGCCGCCGTCGGGGCCTCGATCCCCTCGCCGAGCCCGCCGTCCACGGCGAGCCGGGCGCCGGTCGTGAACGTCGCCTCGAACGCGAGGAAGACGACCGCGCGGGCGACCTCCTCGGCGGTGCCGTGCCGACCCATCGGCGTGATCGCGTCGCCGACCGCGTGGAACGCCGCGCGGTCATCGTCGCTGATCCCCTCGATCCCGTAGCTCGGCGTGTCGATGAACCCCGGGCTCACGGCGTTCACGCGGATGCCACGCGGCAGCAGCGCCGCCGCGAACCCCGCGACGAGCGACCGCGCCGCCGCCTTCGCCGCGCCGTAGACGATCATCGCGGGCGAGCCGCCCTGGTCGGCGACCGAGCTGGTGAACACGATCGCGCCGCCGTCGCGCACGAGCGGCGCGAGCGCCTGCACGGCGAAGAACGCGCCCTTCGTGTTCACGTCGAACGTGCGGTCGTAGGACGCCTCGGTGACGGCGTCGAACGGCTCGAGCTTCGCGAACCCGGCGTTGACGTGGAGCAGGTCGACCTGCCCGAACCGCTCGCGGACCGCTTCGGCGAGCGCGCCGAGGTCGGCGAGCCGTGTCAGGTCGACGTGCACGTCGCCGCCGCGCCGGCCGGTGACCAGGACCTCGGCGCCCTCGGCGCGCAGCAGCGCCGCGGTCGCCTCACCCATGCCGTGCGTCCCACCGAGGATGACCGCGCTGCGGCCCGCGTAACGACTCATGCCGACGATGGTCCGTCGGCACGGTACGATCGTCAAGTACCTACGTGAAAGTTGGGTACCCACCTCAGAGTGAGAAATGTGATGAACGCTGACGACATCGTCCCTCCCTACGAGTGCGGCCTGGACGCGGCGGTCGACGTGATCGGCGGCAAGTGGAAGGTCTCGATCCTCTGGGCGCTCGCCGAGCGGCCGCGCCGGCCGGGCGAGCTGCGCCGGGGCGTGAAGGGGATCAGCGAGAAGATGCTCATCCAGCAGCTTCGGCAGATGGAGGGCGACGGGCTCGTCACCCGCACCGCCTATCCCGAGATCCCGCCGCGCGTCGAGTACTCGCTCACCCCGCTCGGGCTCTCACTCAACGCCGCGCTCGCCCCACTCGGCGAGTGGGGCGAGGAGCACATGGACCTCATCGCGGGCCGCCGACGGACCACCGCGGCCTAGTCGTGGTGACAGCAGTGCCCGGCCGCCTTTGAGGGCGGCATGTCCAGCGCCGGGTTGCCGGCGAAGAAGCCCGCCGGCTTGAGCTTGAACCCGACGTGCGTGACCGGCATCACCGGCCAGTCCTCCGGCCGGACGATGTGGTGGGCGCCGAACGTGTACCAGAGCACGACGTCCGTGTTCTCGGTGTCCCGCCCCGCGGCCGCGTAGCGCGGCACGCCGTCGCCGCCCGGGTGCTGGTTGGGGTAGTCGCCGGCCGCGTAGCGCTCGCTCGGGTCGTACGCGGTCACCCACACGTGCTCGCCCGTGAACCCGGCCCGCTGCGCGAAGCGCGACTCGGGCGCGAACATCGGCGCCACGTTCTCGCCGGGGACGAGCTTGTAGGCGACCGGGTCACCCAGAGCGCTCACCTTCTCCGGGTTCTCGATCCGCCAGAAGCGTCCCCGCAGCGGGTCGATCTGCCCGCGCGCGGACTCGTCGGCGTACACGGTGCGCTTGGTCACCCACGCGGTGCCGGTGGGGTTCGCGGGCCCGTACGGCAGCGGCTCGGAGTCCACCTGCACGACCGTGTTCGTGTTGCCGTCGACGGCCATGTCCAGCCGCACGCAGAAGAAGTGCTGGTGGTGCGGCCCGTACAGCCCCGGCGCCACCAGTGTCCCGTGGGCGGGCCGCGCGCCCGGCTCCAGCGCGCCGGTCGAGATCACGCCGGAGAGCTTGACCTCGTACTCGATCGTGCCGTCGGTGTAGAGGTACCAGAAGTACCCGTACTCGTAGTTGCCGACGGTCGCGATCGACGAGATCACCAGGCGCCGCAGCCGGCGGACCTCGACGTCCTCGGTCCGGAAGTCCGTGTGCTTCCAGCCGATGCCGTAGTCCTCCTCGTGCATGCAGATGGCGTTCTCGATCGTCGCCGGCTCGCCGTCCTGGTCGTTGACGACGCCGTCGAAGTAGAAGATCTCCCCGACGCAGTCGCAGCCGAGCGTGAGCGAGTTCGCGAGCCAGCCGACGCCGTACTCGCCCTGGTCGAACACGTTCTTGAAGCGGTGCGTGGGCGCGGGGTCGCCGTACGGGACGAACATCTCCGCCAGCGACGCGCGGTAGATGATCGGCCGGTCTTCGTAGGCCAGCTCGTGCAGGACGAGCCCCTCACGCGGCGTGAAGCCGACGCGCACCGACCACTTCTGCCACGCGACGTGATGACCGGTGACGGTGAACGAGGCGCCTTCGGGCTGGGTGATCGAGATCGGCTTGAGGTCCTCGCGCGGCGAGGCGAACGACGGCACGTTGTCCGGCGCCGCCATCCGCTCGACGTCGTAGTTGCCGGGCGCGGGCGGGAGCGCCACGACGCCGTAGTCGTCGACCTGCACGACCTCCATCGCGTCGAGGTCCACGGTCACGACGAGGCCCTCGATCGGCCGCGCGTAGCCGTGCTCGCCCGGCTCGGAGCGCACCCACGTGAGCGGCCGCGCGATCCGCCGCAGCGACGGATCGTCCTCAGGCCCGGTGTAGCCCGCGGCCCACGGGTCGATCATCGCCAGCGTGAAGTCCTCGATCCCGCGTAGGCGCATCGCCGCCTGCCACTGCGGATCGTTCTGCACGACCTCCTCGCAGGCCATGAACTCCTCGGCCGTGATCGGCGGCTGCACGCCCTCGATGTGCGTGAAGGAGACCACGGCCTGGTCCGTGAGCGAGACCACCGCCTCGTAGGTCTTGCGCTCGGCCTTCTCGTAGAGCACGACGAACGCCTCGCGCGGGACGCCCTCGCCCGTCTGGACGGCCGCCTTGGCCGGCTCGTGCAGGCTGATGAAGACGAAGCGGGCCGTCGCCGCGAGCGACTGCTCGGCCTTCAGGATCGCGCTCGCCGCGCGCACCTCGTCCGCGCTGAGCGGCTCCAACGGGTGCAGGACGGGCGGTGCGTCAAGGGTGCTCATGCCGGGATCTCCTCTCTGCTGAAGCGTCCCACTTTCGCGTAGGTCTCGCGGTCACGCGAGCGCAGGTAGAGCCCGAGGAGCATGCCGGCGACGAACACCGCCAGCACCACGAACGGGATCAGCTTGATGAACATCGAGTCGCCCGCGCCGGAGAGGACGCCACGGTTGGAGATCAGCAGGTAGCACGCGCCGGCCATCGCCAGCGCGCCCAGGATGGGTGCGATCAGCGTCTTGACGGGGTGGAAGCCGTCCCGCGCCTCGGTCAGGAAGAAGCGGATGATCGCCACCGAGCACAGGCCCTGCACGGCGAGGATGCCGAGCACGCCGAGCAGCGGCGTCCAGGTGCCGAGCTTGAGCAGCGCGGCCTCCGTGCTCGAGTCCATGATCACGAAGCCGAGCATGTACAGGCCGACGATCGCCGTCACGACCATGCTCGCCACGATCGGCCCCTTGCGCTGCTCGTGCGTCGTGCCGAGCGCCTTCGGCAGCACGCCCTCCCGCGCGAGCGCGAACAGGTACCGGGCGCCCGTGTTGTAGAAGGCCATGGCGCACGCGAACGAGCTGGTGACGATCAGCAGCTCGACGATCGTCGTCAGCCCACCGCCGACGTACTTGTCGGTCAGCGGATAGAACGCCGACGCGTACGTGCCCTCGAACTGGCTCGCGACGGCCTGCGCGGAGCCGGTCAGGCCCCAGCCGGACACGAACATGTACGAGACGAAGATGTAGAAGATCCCGAGCCCGATCACGCTGCCGTAGGTCGCGGCCTTGGCGATCTTGTTCGGCTCGCGTGACTCCTCGGCGTAGTTGGGCGCCATCTCGAAGCCGACCCAGGACCAGAACGCGCCGAAGATGGCCACGCCGGCCGCCGCCGCGCCGAAGACGGACAGCGCCGCGTCGTTGTCGAAGATGTTCGCCGGGTTCAGCGGCGCCGCGCTGTAGCCCTCGGGCGGGCCGGTGACGATGATCCCGATGCACATCGCCAGCAGCGCGAGCACCTCCGCCACGAGCGCCACGCCGAGCACCTTCGCGGTCAGCTCGATGTGGAACCAGGCGAAGCTCGTCATCAGCGCGAGCGCGCCGAACATGTAGACGTAGGCCGGCAGGTTGATGCCGAACCAGGCGTCGAACGTCGTCGACGCGAAGTAGCCCAATACGCCGGTCACCGCCGCGGCGAAGATCACGTAGCAAAGGGCGATCAGGATCCCGGAGCCCAGGCCGAGCACGTTCCCGAGCCCGCGCGAGATGAACGTGTAGAACCCGCCCGTCGACGTCACCCGCCGGGCCATCTCGATGTAGCCGGTGGAGAAGATCGTGAGCGCGATCGTCGCGACCAGGAACGCGGCCGGCACGGCGTACCCGCCGCCCGATACGGCGACCGGCACGTTGAACATCATCGCCGCGAGCGGAGCCGCTCCGGTGACGATGCAGAAGAGGACAGCGGGCAGGCCCAGTGCGTCGCGGGCCAGCTCATGCGTTCGAGGGGCCGCGACGGGCGCGGCCGCTGAGGTGGCGACTGACATGCCCGGCAGCACATCGCGCCGCGGCGGACCGCGGCAGTGCTCGTCGGTCCAGTTTTCCGCTACCTAAAGTGGACCTTAAGGCCTAGCTCACGCGCACTTCGCGGGCCGCTTCGCGCCCGGGGCCAGGCACAGGAACGTCACCTTCGGCAGCTTGCCCTTGCGGATCTGGAAGCGCGCGACCTTCCCGACCAGGCCGGGTGCGAGGACGCGGATCTCGACCTGCGCGCCCGGCTTGAGCTTGCGCTTGCCGAACAGGGTCTTGAAGCTCGTGGTGGCGATCCGCTTGCGGGTGACCGTGCGCGTCGTCGGGCAGCCCTTGCCCTTGCCGGTGCAGCGCAGCTCGACCCAGCCGTTCTCGGGTACGTCGCGGACGACCAGCGTCGTCACGGTCGTGTAGCGGCGATTGGCCTTCCACTTGTACGCGACCGCCGAGCGCACGAACCTGGGCGCGGCCGGCGTCGGGGCGGGCGTGGGCTGGGGTTGCGGCTGCGTCACGGGCCCGGCCGGCGGCGGCGTGTCTGCGACCGGCGGACTCAGGAGCCGGTCGTCGCGGGCGTTGCCCGCAGCCAGCGACGCGCCGTCGACCTGCAGCTCGCGCCCGGGCGTATCGAGGACGACCTCGGCGCGGAGCCCGCTGTGCGCGCGCTCGGCGTCGAGCGGGACGGACACGAGCGTCCAGGCCGAGCCGACGCTGAACGGCGTGCTCGCCGTCTCGTCGCCACCGCCGGTGCCGGTCAGCACCAGCGAGCCGGCGGCGCCGGCCGAGTCGGGTGAGCGCAGCCACGCCGAGAAGGTCTGGCTGCCGCCCGCGTCGGTGCCGACGGCGACGTCCTGCGCGAACGAGCGACCGGCGGCGTCCGCACGCGCGACGCCGAACGCGCTGCCGTCCCGCGCGTCACCGGGCTGCGCGCTCGCGGCGGTCAGCGGCCCGCGCGGGAAGAGGTCCCAGGACCGGAAGAACGCCTGCTCGAACGACGCGTTGCCGAGGCCGGGCTGCGTGAGCTGCGCGCCGTCGACGTAGACGCCGAGACCGGGCGAGAGCAGCTGCACCTGCGTGCGCAGGATGTCGGCGCCGCTCGTCGTGCGCAGCGTGACGGTGACGAGCTGCCACTCCGGGCCGGCGGTGAACGGGGTGAACCCGGTCTCGCTCTCGCTCGCCGTCGCCCACAGCCCGATCCGGCCGCTCACCGGCGCGCCGCTGACCGACCGCACCCAGGCCGAGTACGTGTAGTGCTCGCCGGCGGCCGGCACGATCGGCTGGTCCTGCAGCAGCGAGCCGCCACGCTCGGCCGCGGTCAGCACGCCCGACCGCACGCCGTCGCGCGCCGCGGCACCCGAGATCTGCAGCGCGGCGCCGTCCGTGTACCAGCCCGCCCCGGAGGTGTCCTCGAACGACGCGTTGCGCAGCCGCACCGGCAGCAGCTGGGCGCCGTCGAGCAGCAGCTGCTCCCCCGCCGTGTGCAGGTCCACCTGCGCCCGCAGCGCCGTGTGGGCGTGGGTCGCCATGAAGGTCGCGGTGACGAGCTGCCAGTCGGCGTCCGCCGTGAAGTCCGTGCCCGTGCCCTCGACCGGGCCGCTGAGCCCGAACAGGACGATCGAGCCCTTGAAGGGCCGCCCGCTGGCCGACCGCACCCACATCGAGAAGCTGTAGCTGCGGTACTGGGCGACGCTGACGCTGACGTCCTGAGCGATCGTGTCCGACGCGGCGGAGGTCTGCACGATCCCGTAGCCGCGCCCTTCCCGGGCGACGCCGGGCGTGGTCTGCGTGCCGCCCTGCCCGGGCCCGAACAGGCTCCAGGCTCTCAGCGACGGCTGCTCGAACGACGCGTTGCGGAGCAGGTTGGGGCCGGCGGCGTGCGCCGCGGCCGGAGCGATCAGCAGCGTCAGCAGGAGCGCCGCGAGCAGGGTGAGCCGGTGCATCGCCGCGCACGGTAACTCGCGCGTGACGCAAACGGCCTGTGCTGGACGAAGGTCCGACTAGCAGCAGTGCCAGGTGTTGGACGATCCGTAGCCCGGACCGACCGGCTGGAGCTCGCGGGTCGCGACGGCGTCGACGACCTCCTCGACCTCTTCCTCTTCCTTGCGTCCGCCGCCGTCCGGCTCGGCGTCGCAGGTGACCCGCAGACGTCCGGAGGTGACGGTGCCGTCCGCGACCACGATGAGGCCGCAGATCACGTCGCCCTCTTCCCAGCCGAGGCGCTCGATGTCGAAGAAGGCCATGTGGACCTCCGTGGCCTTGCCCTTCCAGCGGCAGGTCTTGTCGTGATGCTCCTTCGCATCGCACACAACCTTCATGTTCTTGCCGGAAGCCTCAACGCTCACGACGAAAAGACTACCCTGCAAAGGGACTTGCCCTACTCGCCCGGCATCCTCGCGCGCGGTCCGTGGCCGCTGGACCGGGTGTCCTCGCGTTGGAGCGGAAAGACGTACGAGCCGTCGCCCGCGCAGACGGCCGAGGCCGACCGCGTCATCGCGGGCCTCAAGGACCGTGGCTCCCCCGCCTACGACGGGATCGCGGCTCGCCTGGCGAGCTTTCGCGTCGAGGACGGCGCGCTGGCGCTCGAGCTCGAGGAGATGCGCTGGGCGCTGCGGCTGGCCGAGGACGCGCTCGGAGCGCTGAGCGTGCTGTGCGTCGTGCGCGATCACGAAGGCCGCTGGCTCGCCGGCCGGCGCGCGGCGTGGGTCGCCAGCTGGGCGGGCCTCTGGGCGCTCGGCGCCGGTGGCGCCGTGGACGCGGGTGAGGACGCCGCGCTCGCTCTGGGCAGAGAGTTGCAGGAGGAGTGGTCCGTCGAGCCCGTGTCGATCCAGGTCGAGGCGCTCCTCGCCACCCCCGGTGATATGACGATGCTGATCGGCCAAGCGTGGCTCGCACCCGGTGCGGAGGTCACCCGCGACCACGAGCACGACGCGCACGCGTGGTGGCCTTCTGACCCGAACGACTGGCCGGATGACGCACATCCGCAACTTCAGCGCATGGCCACGTTGCTTTCTACCGAAGACCCCGTATGAGCTTCCGCACGCTCAAGTACCTCTCGTTCGTCCACTCCGCCATCTACACGGCCCTGATCGTGATCGCGATTGCAGGAGTGTTAGACGATGTGAAGTACGTGTTGGGCTGGTGTCACGGCATCGGCTGGATCGTCATGTCGCTGCTATGCGTGGACGCAGTTAGACGGCGCGTGATCCCGCTCTGGCTCGGGGTGATGGTCGCGGTCGTCGGTGGCGTCGGGCCGTTTGCGGGCACCATCGGTTTTGTGTATGCAGAGCGGCGCCCAAGAGCGGCGTCGCGAATCCCTCAACGCGATATGGTCTAGGACCTTGATATGGCGGTAAACACCACGGTCGAAGTGGTCATGCCCCCAATGGGCGACTCGGTTTCCGAGGGCTCCATCCTGGAGTGGCATAAGCAGGAAGGCGAGGAGGTCTCCGAGGACGAGACACTCGTCGAGATCTCCACCGACAAGGTGGACGCTGAAGTCCCCGCTCCAGTCTCCGGCACCGTGGTCAAGATCCACGCCGCCGAGGGCGACACCGTCGGTGTCGGCAGCGTGCTCGCCGAGATCGCTCCGAGTGAGAACGGCTCCGGGCCGGCGCTCTCGGGCGATGCCGATGAGGACGAGGGCGACGCACCGCCCGGCGGTGAGAACGGTGGCGGCGGCGAAGGCACCGTGATCGAGATCGAGATGCCGCAGATGGGCGAGTCGGTCTCCGAGGGCACCATCCTCGAGTGGGCCAAGGCCGTCGGCGACAGCATCGCCGAGGACGAGACGCTCGTCGAGATCTCCACGGACAAGGTCGACGCGGAGGTTCCCGCGCCAGCTTCGGGCACGATCACGGAGCTGCTCGCCGAGGCCGGCGACACCGTGACCGTCGGCCAGGTCATCGCGCGTATGAGCTCCGGCAACGGTGCCGCGCCCGCGAAGGCCGCGCCCAAGGCCGAGCCGACGGAGATCCGCCCGGCGGGCGACGTCGAGACCGAGACCATCGAGACGCAGGACGGCCTGAAGGTCACGCCGGTCGCGCAGCGCGTCGCCGCCGCGCAGGGCGTGGACCTCGCCAAGGTCACGGGCACGGGCCCGAACGGCCGCATCGGTAAGGCCGACGTGCTCGCGTTCGAGCAGAACGGCGCGTCCGCGCCCGCCAAGAGCGCCGCTCCGGCGCCCACCGGCGGCAAGCAGACCCTGCTCAAGGGCGCGAGCGCGATGCTCGCGCGCTACATGGACGAGTCGCGCGCGATCCCGACCGCGACGTCCTTCCGCACGCTCACCGTCACCACCCTCGACGGCTACCGCAAGCAGCTCAAGGGCGCGGGCCAGAAGGTCTCCTTCACGCACCTGATCGCGTACGCGATCGCGCGCGCGGCGACGGAGCAGATGCCGGTCATGGCGACGCACTTCGCCGAGCTCGACGGCAAGCCGCACGTGATCGACGACGGCGCGGTCAACCTCGGCATCGCCGTGGACGTCGAGAAGAAGGGCGGCGGCCGCACGCTGATGGTCCCGGTCATCAAGGACGCGGGCCGCCTCACGTTCCCGCAGTTCCTCGACGCCTTCGGCGAGCTCATCACCAAGGCGCGCGACAACAAGCTGACGGCTGACGACCTCCAGGGCGCCAACGTCTCGCTCACCAACCCCGGCGGCATCGGGACCATCGCGTCCGTGCCGCGCCTGATGAACGGGCAGGGCACGATCGTCGCCACCGGCGCGATCGGCTACCCGCCCGGCCTCGGGGCCATCGGCGCCACGATCGGCGCCGAGAAGGTGATGACGATGACGTCGACCTACGACCATCGCATCATCCAGGGCGCCGAGTCCGGCCAGTTCCTGCAGGTGGTCGAGCAGTACCTGCAGGGCGAGCACGGCTTCTACGAGCAGGTCTTCTCCGACCTGGGCGCGGACATCGGTCCCGCCCCGACGGCCCCGACGCCGCAGGCGATCGCCCAGGCGATGCCGGAGACCAAGACCGAGCCGGCGCCGGCCACCTCGGCCGAGCCGAACCTCGAGCTGCTCCAGGCCGTCCAGGCCGCGATGTCGCTGATCAAGGCGCACCGCACGCACGGCCACCTGGCCGCGCGCCTGGACCCGCTCGGCTCCGAGCCCGAGGGCGACCCCGCGCTCGATCCCGAGCCGCTCGGCCTCACGCCGGAGCTGATGGCCAAGATCCCGGCCTCGATCCTGCGCGTCGGCGTCCCGGGCGAGACGCTCGCGGACGTCATCCCGCGCCTGCGCGAGACCTACTGCGGCCAGATCGCGTACGAGATCGAGCACATCGCCTCGCACCGCCAGCGCGTCTGGCTGCGCGAGAAGATCGAGACCGGCGCGTTCCGCAAGCCGCTGTCGGGCGAGGAGAAGTACGCGCTGCTGCGCCGCCTGACGCAGGTGGACTCGCTCGAGCGCTTCATGCACAAGGCGTACCTGGGCCAGAAGCAGTTCTCGGTCGAGGGCCTGGACATGACCGTGCCGATGCTGGACGAGATGATCCAGCTCTCCGCGGGCGAGGGCGCGCGTGAGGTCGTGATCGGCATGGCGCACCGCGGCCGCCTGAACGTGCTGGCGCACAACCTCGGCCGGCCGTACGAGACGATCTTCCGCGAGTTCGAGGGCGCGTCGTCGATCGAGGCGGTCACGACGATCCCGCAGGGCGGCACCGGCGACGTCAAGTACCACCACGGCGCCCAGGGCACCTACCAGTGCGGCGAGACCGAGAGCGTCCTCGTGCGGCTGGAGTCCAACCCGTCGCACCTCGAGTACGTCGCGCCCGTCGTCACCGGCGCCACGCGCGCCATCCAGACCTCCCGGCAGGGCACGCACGCGCAGCTGGACACCAGCGCCGCCGTGCCGATCGTCCTGCACGGCGACGCGGCCTTCCCGGGCCAGGGCGTCGTCGCGGAGACGTTCAACCTGCAGGCGCTGGACGGCTACACGGTCGGCGGCACGCTGCACCTGATCCAGAACAACCAGGTCGGCTTCACGACGGACCCCGACGACTCGCGCTCCACGCGCTGGGCGTCGGACCTCGCGAAGGGCTTCGACGTGCCGATCTTCCACGTCAACGCCGACGACGTGGCCGCGTGCGTGTCCGCGGTGCGGCTCGCGTTCGCATTCCGCCAGGAGTTCGGCCACGACGTGCTGATCGACCTGATCGGCTACCGCCGCTACGGCCACAACGAGGCCGACGAGCCCGCCTACACGCAGCCGGAGATGACGGCCAAGATCAAGGCCAAGAAGCCGGTGCGCGAGCTGTTCGCGGCGTCGCTCGTCAGCGACGGCACGATCACCCAGGAGGAGGCCGACGCGGTCGCCACCGAGATCTGGGACGACCTCGCCAAGCGCCACCGCGAGCTCAAGGAGGCCCTGGCGAGCACGGGCGACGAGCAGCCCACGGGCGGCTACGAGCTGGATCGCTCCGCCTCGCCGGAGGTCAAGACCCAGGTCTCCAAGGATCGCCTGGAGACGCTCAACGAGGAGCTCCTGCGGTTCCCCGAGGGCTTCACCGTCCACCCGAAGCTGGTCAAGCAGCTCGAGCGCCGGCGTACGGCGATCGGGCCCGACGGCGGCATCGACTGGGCCCAGGCCGAGTCGCTGGCGTACGCGTCGCTGCTGACCGAGGGCACGCCGGTGCGTCTGACCGGCCAGGACGCGGAGCGCGGCACGTTCTCGCAGCGCCACCTCGTCTTCCACGACCCGAAGACCGGCCAGCGGATCTCCCCGATCCAGAACCTGCCCGGCGCGCTCGCGCCGATGGAGCTGCACAACTCGCCGCTCAGCGAGATCGCGTGCCTCGGCTTCGAGTACGGCTACTCGATGGAGGCGCCGGAGTCGCTGGTGCTGTGGGAGGCGCAGTTCGGCGACTTCGTGAACTCGGCGCAGGTCATCATCGACCAGTTCATCGTCTCCGCGCTGTCCAAGTGGGGCCAGACGACGCGCCTGACGCTGCTGCTCCCGCACGGCTACGAGGGCTCGGGTCCGGAACACTCCTCCGGCCGCCTGGAGCGCTTCCTGTCGCTTGCGGCGGAGGGCAACATCCGCGTCGCGAACCTCACGACGCCGTCGCAGTACTTCCACCTCCTGCGCCGCCAGGCGCGGGTGGCGAAGCAGCGTCCGCTGGTGATCATGACCCCGAAGTCGCTCCTGCGCCTGCCGCAGGCGACGTCGCGGATCGAGCATCTCGCCGAGGGCCGGTTCTTCCCGGTGCTCGCCGAGCCGCGGATCGACGAGGCGAAGGTCACCCGCCTGGTGCTGTGCACCGGCAAGCTCTACTACGACCTCAAGGGTCACGCCACGCGCGAGAACAACGAGTCCGTCGCGATCACCCGCGTCGAGCTGCTGTACCCGTTCCCGCAGGGGCAGATCCTGGAAGAGGTCAAGCGCTACCCGAACCTGCGCGAGGTCCTGTGGGTGCAGGAGGAGCCGCGCAACATGGGCGCCCGCGCGCACATGTCCCCGCGCCTGCTGCACATCCTGCCGCCGGACATCGACTTCGGGTACGTCGGCCGGCCGGAGCGCGCTTCGCCGGGCGAGGGCTACCCGGCCGCGCACACCGTCGAGCAGACGCGGATCATCCGCACCGCGCTGGACACGACCGTGCCGGTCTCGGTGAACCCGGACAAGTTGCCCGGGGAACGCTAGGAGAAATCAGCTGAACGAGAGCGGCCCGCGTTTGTTACGCGGGCCGTTTTCGTTGCGTAACTGAGCGGACCGAAGCGCTGGGCGTGGCGTTGCAGGCCGCAACTTGCTTGCCCCCGTGGTGTCGGAACGGGCATGAAGCGAATCCCCTTCTCCGGCCGCGCGGCCATCGTGTGCTCCCTGATCCTCGCCCTCGGGATCCCGTCCGTTGCCGTCGGCTTCGGCGAGGGGCGCAACCTGCTCCTCGGCAAGCGCAACCCGTCCAACAACGCGAACCTCGCGCTGAACACCGAGACGGAGATCATCGCCGACACCACGACGTACGGCACCCGTCAGTCCAACAAGAAGGACGGCGACGGTGGCTCCGCGATCTACGGCTGCCGCTCGAACCCGGGCAATGAGCCCTGCCTGCGCGCGAACAACCTCAAGGGCGGACGCGCCTTCGAGTTCGTGACGATCGGCAAGGAAGGCGGCCGCATCGAGGTCGGCGGCGACAAGACCGGTGCTCCGCTGACGACGAACGCCACCGGCGTGGCCACCGGCTTCAACGCCGACAAGGTCGACGGCAAGGAAGCGGCGGACTTCGCGCCCGCCACGAGCCTCACGTTCGCCGCCATCAGCGACGACGGCACCGCCACCCCGACCGCCACTGGCCCGACGACGCCGACCGTCACGCTGGCCACGACCGGCGACAACGCCGTCTACACCGTCGACCTCAAGCGCGACGTCAGCAAGTGCTCCTACACGGCCGCCCCGATCGGCTCCCCGAGCCCCGTCGCTCCGGGCGTCGCCGCGGTGCCGAACCAGGTCAACCAGGTCGCCGTCAACTTCGGCGGCTCCGAAGCCACTCCGCCCGCGGCGCGCCGCGGCTCGTTCCACCTGCAGGTGATCTGCTAACCACCGCTTCATGCCCCACCGGGATGACAACGCCTCGCGGGTGCTCGCCCGCATCCGCGAGGTGCCGGAGGGGTTCGTGCGGTCCTACGGCGACGTCTCGCCGGGCGCGCCGCGGTTCGCGGGCACGGTCCTGGCCTCCACGTCCGCGGACGTGCCCTGGTGGCGGATCGTCCGCGCCGACGGCTCCCTCGCCAAGGGCGCGCGTCAGCGGGCACTGCTGGAGCAAGAGGGCGTGCCGTTCCGGGGCGAGCGCGTGGACATGCACGCCGCACGGATACCGTGAGCGGCATGTGGGTCCAGCGAGAGGTCACCCTGCGGCCGCGCCCGCGCGGCTTTCACCTGATCACGCGCGACGTGCTCGAGGCCCTGCCCGAGCTCCAGCGCTTCCAGGTCGGGCTGCTGCACGTGTTCATCCGCCACACGAGCGCGTCGCTCACCCTGAACGAGAACGCCTCGCCGGATGTACGCGACGACTTCGAGGCCTGGTTCAACGAGGCCGTCCCGGAGGACGCGCGCTACTGGACCCACACGATCGAGGGTCCGGACGACATGCCCGCGCACATCAAGGCCTCACTGCTCGGCCCATCGCTCTCGTTGCCGGTGAGCGGCGGCCGGCTCGCGGTCGGCACCTGGCAGGGCATCTACCTGTGCGAGCACCGCGACCACGGTGGTCCGCGGTCGCTGGTCCTCACCCTCAACGGGGAGTAGAGCCCGCACCCAGAGGGGTGCGGTTCTCCGTACACGCAAGAAGATCAGGGAAAAGGGCCGGGGGTGACCCCGATGCTGGCCGGGCCCGTGGGCGGCAGCATGCGGCCCATGAAGAAGATCCTCCCCACGCTGATCGCCACCACCGCCGTCCTGCTCGCCGGCAGCGCCTCCGCGCAGGCCGCGAGCTTCACCGAGGTCCATTTCGAGCCGGGCTCGACGATCAAGATCCACGATGACGAGACGTTCGGGTCCGACGTGGAGAAGACGTGGGACCTCAGCGGCTCCGTCGGCAAGTTCAAGAACTCGGTGACGACGCCGCAGACGCTCCTCGTCTCCCGCTGCGCGGGCGACGAGGTCCGCGTCGAGATCCGCATCACGCGTCAGCTGATCAACGGCGTCCCGGCCCTGCGAACGCGCGCCGACCTGTACGAGGGCGACAGCTGCTCCACCCCCGACCTGGACGGCTCGGTCGTGTTCGACTTCGGCACGATCCACGCGCCGTTCAAGTTCACGAAGCAGTACCACGTGACCAACGCCCAGGAGGGCGGCGACTGGGCCGTCGCGAACCTGAACTACTCGCTCAAGACCGGCTTCTAGGCGAACAACGTGAGCGCGGGCTCGCGCTCACCGCGCAGCACGGCCAGGTCGACCTCGACCCAGGTGAGGCCGCGGGACTCCGCGAGGACGCGGGCCTGCGGCTTCACAGTCGTCGCCGCGAGCACGCCCCGGCAGTCGGCCTTGCCCGGGTCCTGCCGGATCCGCTCGAGGTAGCGCGAGAGCTGCTCGACCGCGTCGATCGTGCCGACGCGCTTGATCTCCACCGCGATCCAGCCATCCGCCTCGTCGCGGCACATCAGGTCCACCGGGCCGATGTCCGTCGGCCACTCGCGCCGGACCAGGCGGAAGCCCTCGCCGCACCAGTGCGGCGCATCGGCGAGCGCGACCTGCAGATCGGCCTCCACGCCGTCCTTGCTCAGCCGGTCGGCGTCGAAGTCCATCGTGTGCGTGACGTCGCTGAGGACCTCGTGCAGCGTGATCTCGAGCTGATCGTCGCCCTTGACCTTGCGCACGACGATCGTCTGACCCTCCTCGATGACGGCCGTCGGCGGCGTCATCCAGTTCAGCGGCTTATAGCCGCCCGCGTCGGCGTGGACGAGCACGCTGCCGTCGGCCTTGAGCATGATCAACCGGAGCGCCTCGGGCAGGTGGGCGGTGAGACGACCGGTGTAGGCGACGGAGCAGCGGGCGACGATCAAACGCATGGCTCATCGAGCCTAGATGAATGATCGGACACCGCGCGCCTACCGTAAGCGTCCGATGGCGACCGAAACACGCTCGCAGCGGCAAGTGCTGGTCGCCTTCGCCGCGATCATGCTCGCGACGCTGCTCGCGGCGCTCGACCAGACGATCGTCGCGACCGCGCTGCCGCAGATCGCCGCCGACCTGCAGGGCTTCGAGCATCTGAGCTGGGTGGTCACCGCGTACCTGCTCGCGAGCACGGTGACCGTGCCGCTGTACGGGAAGCTGAGCGACCTGTACGGCCGCCGGCGGCTGTTCGTGGTCTCGATCAGCGTCTTCCTGGCCGGCTCGCTGCTGTGCGGCGTGGCGCAGGACATGACCCAGCTGATCGCGTTCCGCGCGCTCCAGGGACTGGGCGCGGGCGGGCTGCTGCCGCTCAGCCAGGCCGCGATCGCCGACCTGTTCTCGCCGCGGGAGCGCGGGCGCTACCAGGGCTACATCGGCTCGGTGTGGGCGACCGCCGCCGTGGCCGGCCCGCTGCTCGGCGGCACGCTCACCGACACGGTCAGCTGGCGCTGGATCTTCTTCATCAACCTGCCGCTCGCCGCGTTCGCCCTGGTCGTCGTGATGCGGACGATGCAGCCCGGCGGGCGCACGCGTGAGCATCGGATCGACTGGGCGGGCGCCGCGCTGCTCAGCGTCGGCGTGTCCGCGATCCTCGTCGCCTGCGCGTGGGCGGGCACGGACTACGCGTGGACGTCCGCCCAGGTGCTCACCGCGTTCGGGATCGGCGCCGTGGCGATCATGGCGTTCGGCGCCGTCGAGCGCCGCGCCGGGGAGCCGCTGCTGCCGCTCACGCTGTTCCGCGGCCGGACGTTCACGGTCTCCACGCTGGCGGCCCTGATGATCGGCGCCGTCCTGTTCGGGATCACGATCTACGTCCCCGTGTACATGCAGGGCGTGCTCGGTGCCTCGGCGACGAGCTCGGGCATCGTGCTGATCCCGCTCACGCTCGGCTGGGTCGTCGCGAGCTTCACCAGCGGCCAGCTCATCTCCCGCACCGGCCGCTACCGGATCTACCCGCTGATCGGCTCGACGACCGTGCTCGCGGGCACGATCCTGCTGACCACGCTCGACACGGAGACCTCGAAGACGCTCGCGAGCGCGTACCTCGTCGTGATCGGCGTCGGCATGGGCCTGATGTTCCAGACGTTCGTGATCGCGACCCAGAACCGCGTCGACACCGCCGACCTCGGCGTCGCCACCGCGGCGATCCAGTTCTTCCGCTCGATGGGCGGCAGCCTGGCGGTCGCGGTGCTCGGCGCGCTGCTGATCGCGCGCCTGCCCGCCGGCATCGACCCGAACCGGCTCACCGTGGGCGGCGCGCAGGTCCCCGAGGCCGCCCGCGAAGCGCTCAACGCGGGCACCCACGCCGTCTTCGTCGCGGCCGTCCCGCTCGCGGCGGTCGTGCTCGTACTCGCCTTCCTCCTACCGGAACACCCGTTACGCACCAAGCGCTGACGATGCGTGCAACCGCGCCGCGGATTTGAGATGGTGGCGCCGATGCGGGCGTTGGTGGGCGGGGTGACGGTGGCGGCGATGTTGTTGATGGCGGCAACCGCGCAGGCCGAGCGCGTCGACATGATGACCCCGTGGGCCTGGGCCTGGGTCGACAACCAGCCGTTCGTGGATCCGAGCACCGGCGCGCCGCTCGGCGCCAACAGCGCCCATCCGCGCGGGCAGATCAAGGACCGCGGCACGCCCGACTCGTACTCCGTGAAGATGACGGTGACCGCGCTCGGCACCGCGGGTCAGCAGTTGGACCAGTACACGGTCTCCGACGGCAGCGCCGTCTACCGCGACCTGGACCGGCGCCTGAACCTGTCGGCACCGGTGCAGTCGGTGCGCTTCGACCTGTGCACGGTGCCGAACGCGCAGTGCGTCACCCAGACCTTCGCGCGCCCGGCCCCGCCCGCCTCGCCCGGCCCCGCTCCGGGCGCGACGCCGACCCCGACCGTGCAGCCCGCACCCCCTGCCGACCGTGACGGCGACGGCTTCCCGGACACGACGGACTGCAACGACACGAACTCGTCGGTGTTCCCCGGCGCGCGGGAGTACCCCGGTAACGGGCTCGACGACGACTGCGCGGGCGGTGACCAGGCCGCGAAGATGCCGGGCGGCGTCAAGTACGACTGGACGGTCACCGCGCGGACGAATCCGAAGGTGCGGTTCATGCGGGTGCGCGACGCGGTCGCGGGCGCGCAGGTGACGGTCACCTGCGAGGGCCGCGGCTGCCCGTTCAAGCTGCGCCGCAAGACGACCGACCAGCACGGCGAGGTGTCGCTCACCAAGCTGTTCAAGGGCCGCCGCCTGCGCTCCGGCACGCGGGTCGAGGTCCACGTGGCCGCGCCCAACATGATCACCAAGGTGACCCGCTTCACCATCCGGCGCGGGGTGACGCCGAGCGGCACGAGCCTCTGCGTGCCCGTCGGGCAGCTGAAGCCGCAGCGCCGCTGCTGAGGCTACGCGGCCTTGAGCTCGCGCGGCGCGAGCCGTGCGACCTGGTCACGCAGGTCGCGCACCTCGGGATCATCGGCCAGCTTGAGCGCGCGCTCGCACGCCTCCAGGCAGTCGCTGACCCGGTCCGTGCGCGCGAGGGCGTGGGCGTAGCGCGCCCAGGCGGTCTCGCTCTCCGGGAACAGCTGGGTGGCCTGCTCGCAGGCGCTGACCTCGGTGCCGACGTCGCCCATCAGGTTCGCGACCAACGCGAGGTCCATCAGGCCCTCCTCGGACGGTCCGACGGCCCGGGCGTGGTCGAGGGCCTCACGCGCGCCCTCGCGGTCGAACGTCCGCATTCGCAGCCGGCCGAGGCGCTCCCAGGCGGAGGCGTCGGTCGGATCGGCGGCCACTTCACGCTGCCCGGCGTCAACCGCTTGCGACAACGCGCCCATGCTCTCGTAGATCCGCGCGGCGTACCGGTAGGGCGCGGGGCGGTCCTTCTCCGCACGGATCCAGTCGCGCACGGAGCGCGCCGCGGCGCTGAAGTCTCCTGCCTGCCAGAAGGCGAGCGTCATCAGCCGCAGGACCTGCGTGTTGTCCGGCTCGGCGTCGCGCGCGAACACGAGCCGGCGCGCGGCGAGCTTGAAGTCACCCTCCGCGAGCGCGTGCTTGGCCGCCGTCATGAAGCGCATGACGCGCTCCGCGCCGGGATCCGGCTTCGAGAAGTCGACGAATTGGAGCGAACCCGCCGGAACGGTTCTGATCCCCGGTTGGAAGGAGACTCGCGCCCACTGCTGAACGTCGTCGCCGTGGCCCGTGAAGTAGATGCCGTTGACGCTGCCGACGCCCCACTCGGGATACGAGAGGCAGCGCGCGTACCGATGCACGACCGAGTGGTCGGGCACGCGTGAGCCGAACGGGTCGTGCTTCTGGCGCTCGCCGTCCTCGGCGCGCTGGCGCTGCTCTTCCGCGTACGCCCTGGCGCCTTCCTCGGCGCGACGCTTGCGAGCCGCGGCGGCGGACACCTTGACGGCGTTCTTGGAGACCTTCCCGCCGCGGGACTGCTCGGCGAGCGACTCGAGCTGGTCGGCGGCCTGGTTGATCGCCTTCAGGTGGCGCTCGTGCTCGAGCTGCCGACCAGGAGGTGCGATGTCCGGGTGCCAGACCTTCGCGAGCTTGCGGCGCGCCTTCTGGATGTCGCGCTTGTCGAAGGGCGGCTCGATCTCAAGCAGCAACACGGACTGTTCGATGTCGAGCACCTGCGGCATGACCCGTACACGGTACCGAGCGAGGACGCACCGGTTCTCGGCGCTGCCGGCGCGGCGACCCCTACAACCTCGCCGCGCCGGCGCGCGCACCGGAACTAGTTCCGCCAACCCATGATGACCCCCCTGACGGTCGCTGGATTCGGAACAGGCGGGCTGACCCCCGCCGTGGCGAAATATACCCATAAGTCAGACGCTTATTCTCGAACCAGAAAATTGCTCATCGGAAGACTTTTTGGTTGTGGATCGATCAACCGGTCGATGAGTGCCAGAAACCTCAGGCCTGGGCCTGATTGCGCGTGAACAGGGGTACGCACTAACTTGCTCTCCGTGGTCGTCTGGCTCGCACTGATCGTCTGGCTCGGCCTGGTCATCTGGGCGCTCTCCGTCGTGAGGGCGGCTGCGGTGGCCGACGCGCCCCCGCCCGCGCCCGACCGGCTCGCTTTCGGACGCGTCCCGTTCGCCGGTCGCCGCCGCGCGACGGCGATCACCCAGGGGGTCCTGCTCGCCGGTGTGCTGGGCGCCGCGGCCTACCTCTCGACCGAGAGCCAGTGGCAGCCGCTTCCGCTCGTCGGCCTCATCGCGCTGCTCGTGCTCGGCTCCGACATCCTCGTGCTGGACGCCAAGCGCTTCCGCATCGGCGGCTCGTTCACCGGCCTCGTGCTCGCGATGGCCCTGCTCGGCCCGGCGCCCGCGGCGCTCCTCGGCCTCGCGTCCGCCCTCGTTGACGCGCTGCGCCGCAAGGTGCGCGGCACGTACCTGCTCAACAACCTGCTCACGTACACGACGTTCCCGCTGCTCGGCGGGCTCGTGCTCGACGCGCTGCACCGCGGGAACACCGAGGAGGGCGGCTACGCGGTCGCGGTCTTCGTGATCTTCCTCGCGACCAACCTCGTGAACTTCCTGATGATCGCGGGGCACACGCGCATCCTGCGCGGCGGCTCGCTGCTGGAGATGTTCAAGGGCGTCTTCGTCCCGGTCCTGCCGTGGGAGATCGCGAGCGCCGTGATGACCGCGATGGCCGTGTACGGCTTCGAGGTCTGGGGCGCCGGGATCATCGGCCTGTTCGCGCTCGCGCTCGGCGTCTACCAGCTGCTGCTGCGCGCGCTGCTCGAGGGCCAGGCGCACTCGGAGGAGATCGAACGCCGGACGAACCAGCTCGACGTCCGCCACGAGGGGATGCTCGGCCTGCTGCTGGAGACGCTCGCGCTGCGCGATCCGAGCGCGGCACGCCACGCGGCCGCCGTCGCCCACTACGCGCACCAGCTCGCCCGCGCGGCGGGCCTGTCCGAGCGCGAACAGGCGATCGTCCACACCGCGGGCCTCCTCCACGACTTGGGCAAGGAGGCGCTGCCGGACCACATCCTGATCGGGCGCAGCGAGCTCCACCCCGCCGAGATCCGCCTGATCAAGCGCCACCCGGCCGACGGCGCGCGCCTGCTGCTGCGCGTCGAGGGCATGGGCGAGGTCGCCGCGGCGGTGCTCGCCCACCACGAGCGGATCGACGGCAAGGGCTACCCGGACGGGCTCGCCGGCGACAGCATCCCGATGACCGCCCGCATCCTCGCGGTCGCCGAGGTCTACGACGTGCTCACCTCGCCGGACTCCTACCGGCTCCAGATGCCCGCGCACGAGGCCGAGGACGAGCTGCGCAACGTCGCCGGCTCCCAGCTCGACGGCCGGCTCGTCTGGCTGTTCGCCACGCAGGTGCTGCGCGGCCGCCACAGCGACCACCTCGAGCACATCGCCGACCTCGAGGCCGAGCTGCAGGTCCAGCGCGCCGTCCGCGGCGCCCTGGACGGGCCGTTCGTGCTCGGCCCGCCCGCCTAGCGTCACCTAGTCGATCAGCTTCTTCTCCATGAAGTGGATCGCGAGCCGCCACATCAGCAGCGCGAAGGCCACCAGCACGCCCAGGTGAATCAGGTCCGCGCCGGGCTCGAAGCCGAACACGGCGTGCCGGACGAGCTCGACGAGGTGGTAGAGCGGGTTGATCTGCGCGAGTACCTGCGCCCACTGCGGCAGTCCGTCGATCGGGAAGAACGTGCCCGCGACCAGGAACAGCGGCGTGAGCACGGCGCTGGTGACGTAGTTGAAGTTGTCGATCGACTTCATGACGCCGGCGATGACCGTGCCGAAGCTCGCCCAGCCGAAGCCGGCGATCATCGCGATGAACGGGACGAGCAGCATTCCCCAGCTCGGGTCCAGCCCGAACGCGATCGCGACGAGCATCGGCGCGCAGCCGTACGTCCCCGCCCGTACGCTCAGCCACAGCACCTCGGCGGTGACGAGCTCCTCAGTGTCCACGGGCGCGGCGAGGATCGCGTCGTAGGTGCGCTGGAACTTGTACTTGATGAACGTCCCGAACATGGCCGGGAACGCGCTGGAGAACAGCACCGCCGTGGCGACCGTGCCGGTGCCGACGTACTCGACGTAGTCGTAGCCGCCGACCGTGCTCACCAGCGACCCGAAGCCGAACCCGAACGCGAGCAGGTAGACGGTCGGCTCCACCGTCGCGCTGAACGTGGAGGACCGCCAGAAGCTCGCGAAGTTGATGATCTCGCGGACGAGCACGCCCATCAGCGCGGGGCGCTCGAGCCGGCCGAGCCTGCGTTGCTGGGCGCTCACGCGATCTCCTCGCCGGTCAGCAGGACGAAGACGTCCTCGAGGTTGGTCGGGCGGCGCTCGCCCTCGTAGCCGTTGGCGTTCAGGACGCTGATGCTCGTGCCGGTGCGGCGCGTGGAGTAGCCGGCGGCCTTCGCCTGGAGCTCGACCTCCTGGAGCTTCGCCGGCGGCCCGTAGACCTCGACCGCCTCGGCGCCCGCGTGCTCGGTGATCAGCGCGCGCGGCGTGCCGGCGGCGACCGCCTTGCCGTGGGACATGATCGTCACCGTGTCGGCGAGGCGCTCGGCCTCCTCGATGTAGTGCGTGGACATCAGGATCGAGACGCCCTCGCTGCGGAGCCGGTCCACGAGCGCCCACAGCTCCTGGCGCACCTGCGGGTCCAGGCCGACGGTCGGCTCGTCGAGCAGGATGAGCTGGGGCTGGTGCACCAGCCCGCGCGCGATCAGCAGTCGCCGGCGCATGCCGCCGGACAGGTTGTCGACCTTCGTGTCGCGGCGGTCGGACAGGTTCGCGATCCCCAGCGCCCGCTCGACCGCGGCTTTGCGCTCGTTGCGCGGCACGCGGTACAGGTAGGCGAACACGCGCAGGTTCTGCTCGACCGTGAGCGTGACGTCGAGGTTGTCGAGCTGGGGCACGACGCCGCACAGGGCGCGTGCCTCCTTGCTGCGGGCCGGGACCGGGAGGCCGAGGATCTCGATCTCCCCCTCGTCCGGGATCGCCTGCGCCGTGAGCATGCGCATGGTCGTCGACTTGCCGGCGCCGTTGGGCCCGAGCAGGCCGACGCAGGTTCCCTCTGGGACCTCGAGGTCGAGGTGATCTACCGCCGTCAGGTTGCCGAAGCGCTTGACGACGCCACGGAGGCGAAGGGCGGGCACCCCGCCCAGGGTGTCACGCGGCTATGCGCAGTTCGGTACGGGCAGCCGCCCTAACCAGCGCCTCGAACAGCGGCAGGTGGGCGTACAGCGTCTCCGCGTGCCACTGGACGCCAAGCGTGAACGCGCCTGGGCCTTCGACGCTCTCCACCGTGCCGTCGTCGGCGCGGGCGACGACTTTCAGGCCTTCGCCGACGCGGTCCACGGCCTGGTGGTGGAAGGAGTTCACCGACAGGCTGCGCTGGCGCATGATCCGGTGCAGGCGCGAGCCGGTCTCGACCTCCACCGCGTGCGTGGGCTCGGTCGCCGTGGCCGTCTGGCGATGGCCGTCGATGTGCTGGTGCAGCGTGCCGCCGCAGGCGACGTTGAGCGCCTGCGAGCCGCGGCAGATCGCGAGGATCGGGATGTTGCGGCTCAGCGCCTCGCGGGCGAGGCTGAGCTCGAAGGCGTCGAGGCTCGGCTCGGTCGGGCCGAGCTGCGTGTGGCGGTCGGTCGCGCCGTAGGCCGCCGGATCGAGGTCCGGACCGCCGCTCAGGCAGATGCCGTCGAGGCGCTCGAGCAGGCCCTGGAGGTGGTCGGTGCCCGTCGGGGGCAGCACGACGGGGATCGCTCCCGCCGCGTCGAGGGTGCGGAGATAGGTCATCCCAAGCGCCATCTCGGGGTGCGGCGGCTCGCCGTGGCGGCGGGTCGTCGCCAGGCTGCTGGGACGCATCTCAGAGGTGGTGACGCCGATGAGCGGCCGCATTGGAGGATCATCGGGCGCACGGGCGTGTTGCACACCCCGCCGTTGGTCCAAGTTTTCAACTTGTGAATTCGCCCAACGGTCGGGCTCAACGAGCCTTCTAAAGTCAGAAGGCGCGATGTCGAGCTCCTACATCTACACGATGTACAAGCTGAGCCGGACCCATCCACCGGATAAAACGGTGTTGAAGGAAGTCACGCTCAGCTTCTACCCCGGCGCCAAGATCGGCGTCCTCGGTCTGAACGGGACCGGTAAGTCCACCCTGCTGCGGATCATGGCGGGCCAGGACAAGGAGTACCGGGGTGACGCTCAGCTCGCGCCCGGCGCCACCGTCGGCTTCCTCGAGCAGGAACCCCACCTGGACGAGACCAAGACCGTGCGCGAGAACGTCGAGGACGGCGTCCGCCACATGAAGGATCTCCTGGATCGCTTCAACGAGCTGTCCATGAACTACTCGGACGAGACCGCGAAGGAGTTCGCGCGCCTCCAGGACGAGATCGACGCCGCCGGCGCCTGGGAGCTCGACCAGATGCTCGACCAGGCGATGGACGCGCTGCGCTGCCCGCCCGGCGACTCGCCCGTCACCTCCTTGAGCGGTGGTGAGCGCCGCCGTGTGGCGCTCGCCCGCCTGCTGCTCTCCAAGCCCGACCTGCTGCTCCTCGACGAGCCGACCAACCACCTCGACGCCGAGAGCGTCGCGTGGCTGGAGACGCACCTCGCCGACTACAAGGGCACGATCGTCGCCGTCACCCACGATCGCTACTTCCTCGACAACGTCGCGGGTTGGATCCTGGAGCTCGACCGCGGCTACGGCATCCCCTACGAGGGCAACTACTCTGCCTGGCTCGTCGCCAAGCAGAAGCGCCTCGAGATGGAGGAGAAGAAGGAGAGCTCCCGCCAGCGGACGATCAAGGAAGAGCTCGAGTGGGTGCGGCAGAACCCCAAGGGCCGCCGCACCAAGTCCCGCGCACGCCTCAACCGCTACGAGGCGCTCGTCGCCGAAGCGGGCAACGCGAAGCTCGACGACGTCCAGATCCACATCCCGGGCGGCGAACGTCTGGGCGGGACCGTCATCGAGGCCACCAACCTGCGCAAGGGCTTCGGCGACCGGCTCCTGATCGAGGACCTCTCGTTCAACCTCCCGCCCGCCGGCATCGTCGGCGTGATCGGCCCGAACGGCGCCGGCAAGACGACGCTGTTCAAGATGCTCGCCGGCCACGAGCAGCCGGACTCGGGCACGCTGAAGCTCGGCGACACCGTGGACCTGTCCTACGTGGACCAGTCCCGCGACGCGCTCGACCCCAACAAGACCGTCTGGGAAGAGATCTCCGAGGGCTACGAGCACATCAAGGTCGGCAACCGCGAGATCAACTCGCGCGCCTACGTGTCGGGCTTCAACTTCAAGAAGGCCGACCAGCAGCGCAAGGTCGGCGTGCTCTCCGGCGGTGAGCGCAACCGCGTCCACCTCGCCAAGCTCCTGCGCCGCGGCGGCAACCTGCTCCTCCTCGACGAGCCGACCAACGACCTCGACGTGGACACCCTCCGCGCCCTGGAAGAGGCGATCCTCGCCTTCCCGGGCTGCGCGGTGATCATCTCCCACGATCGCTGGTTCCTGGACCGCGTCGCGACCCACGTCCTCGCCTTCGAAGGCGACTCGCAGGTCACCTGGTTCGAAGGCAACTTCGAGGCCTACGAGGAGTACCGCCGCGCGAAGCTCGGTGCGGAGGCGGACCGTCCGCACCGCATCTCCTACAAGAAGCTCACCCGCGCTTAGCCCGATCTACGGTCTGACGACGACTTTCACCTCCGGCGAAGTGCCGCCGGCGTAGGGGAAGTCGTCGTCATCGTGGATCACGGCCCGGAAGCGGTACCGGGTCTTGGAGTAGGTCGACGTGAAGCGATAGCTCGCGTTGAACCGCCCGTTGCGGAGCGCGGCGGTCTTGAACGGCACCCACTTCCCCGCCCACGCTTGAAGTTCGACCCGCGTGCGTGCGCCGTCGGTGCCCGGCACGGTTCCCGAGAACCTCACGCTACGCCCGTTCCGGGTCGACCTGCGGTTCACCTTGAGCCGCACCGGCGCGGCGACGATCAACTTGACCGTCTGCACCGATGCGCCGTACGCGAGGCGAACCTCACGCGACGGCCCACGGGGCAGTGAGAGGGAGAAGCGGCCTTTGGCGTCGGTGGTGACGACCGTCGGCGCGCTCCACGAGCCGCCGCGGAGGGGTCGCGTGCACACCTCGACGCGCTGACCGGCGATCGCCGTGCCCGCGAGCGTGCCGGCGAGCTTCGTGCTGACGAACTTGACCCGGCGCGTGCGCTTTCCGGTGATGGACAGCGTTCCCGAAGGCGTCGGTGCGGCCGTCGCGCTGGTCGCTCCCGGAGCCGGTTCTTCGGTCGTCGCCGACGACGTGGGCGTTCGAACCCATACTCCATAGGGCCCCACCGTGGTCCGGTTCCCCGCCACGTCCCGTAGCTCGACCTCCACGGAGTGGTGCCCGGGTGCGAGGTCGGCCGTGTCGAGTCTGAGCTCAACCTGTCCCGCCGCCGCACATGGGACCGATGCAACGTACGGAGCCCTGCATTTAGGCCCGCCGACGGGGGTGGAGTTTCGCGTCCGGCCGTCGACCGTCAGCTCAGCCGTCGCAACCCCTCCACCGACGTCTTGGAACCCGACGTGAACGTCTACCACGCCCTGGAGTGACCCTCCGGAGACGAGCGTCCCGGAGGGCACGCCAACCAACTCCGGCGAAATCTCGTCCCGCACCGTGACGGCGGCTCGAGCGATCGTGATCTGGAACTCCTTGTGGCACTCCATGTCGCAGAAGACCTCAACGGCAACGTCGGACTCACGTAGTTCGGACGCCACGAGCTCTCCCGAGACCAGATAGTCGCCGAACTCCCACGAGACGTCAGGGTGACCCACCTCCACCTCGGTTCCGCCGGCCCGAACGCGGTAGTAGAGGCCGGCGTCGGCGAACTGGCGTGCGTGCCGTTGCAGCCGAAACCCCTCGATCGTCGTGCCTCGGGGAGGCGTGAAACCCCACTGGACCCCAACTTGCAGAGGATGCTCGAAGGCAAGGTCGTTGATCATCATCGGCCCCCCGGACAGGCATCCGTTGAGGACGTAGGGTTCGCGGATCGGCACGCCGTCCCCCAGCGCCACTGCGCGCCACGCCGTGGTCGGCGCGGGCCCGTCCTTGGTGCGGCAAGCCTCGACGACGTAGGTTCCAGCCGACGCCGCCGGCGCGGACACGTTCCACAGCGCGGCCGCCATCAGCGTCGCGCCTGTCAGTCGGATCACGTTCATGCCATTCATAGGTCAGCCCTTCGGTGATTCGCCCCTTAGTTGACGCACTCTCACGCATTCAACACACCTTGCGCCAGCTTCGCCGGACAGTGAACCGGGAATGCCATCGCCGCGCAACGCGTCCTATGCAAACGATGCGCTCAGCCCAGTTGACTGCCCCGTCGCGGCAGGGATAGCGTCGGACGATGTCCACCGTCCGCGCAACCCTCCTGCTCTTTGCACTGTTTCTCGTCGCACCGTCGGCGGCGCAGGCGGCGGACATCTTCGCGATCGGCTCGCAGGCGCGCTTGACGCACGTTGGGCCCGACGGGACCACCACGGTGGGTGCCCGCAATCCTTCTGTTGCGTACAACTCCGCGAACGACGAGTACCTCGTCGTCTGGGTCGGGAACACGGCGACGGGGGTCGAGGACGAGATCCTCGGTCAGATCCTCGACGGCAGCGGAACACCGAAGGGCGCGATCCAGAAGCTCAGCGACGTGCCCGACAGCGAGCCCGCTCCTGCTCAGCCGATCGCGGGCTACAGCCCGGTGGTCAACCAGTACGTGGTCGCGTACATCGCCACCCCCAAGGTCATCCCGGGCAGCCCGGACAACAGCCCGCCCCTCCAGCGTGAGGTGATCGCCCAGTCGGTCACCGCCACGGGCGTCCGCTCGGGAAACCCGGCACGAATCTCTGACACCGACAGAAACAACGCGGACGCCGATCAAGCCTCGGATCCGGCGATGGCCTATGACCCGGAGCACGACCAGTACCGGTTCCTCTGGCTCTCGGACGCCACAACCGAGGGTGATTTCGAGGTCAGCACGCAGCGAGCGTCGTCGGGCCTGATCAACCCTGACGGGTTCGCGGAGTCCAAGGTCTCGACAACTGTGGCCGGCAGCGCCGACGCGCCGGCGATCGCGTACATGCCGGCACAGGACCGCTGGGCGGCCACATGGGAGGGCGCCGTGGCGGGCGGTACCGAGATCGTCGCAGCCATCCTGACCATCTCGGGCGGCGCCGTGGTCGCACCCGCGCAGATCTCCTCCGGTGGCGGGCTCGCCACCATGCCGGCCATCGCCGTCAACACTGCGCGCAACGAGGTCCTGATTTCGTTCGTCCGCAACAACCTCGGGACGGACGGCGCCGAGGCCTTCGTTCAGCGCGTGTCCTCGACCGGGGCCCAGCTCCCGAACGCAACGGATCAGCGCATCTCGTCCATGGGCCCGGAGAACAACGTGGCCTACGACGTCTCCACCTCGAGCCCGACGACCGCGAGCTATCACCCAGCGCTCGACCGTTATCTCGTCACGTGGGCGTCCGAGAACGACCTGCCAGGCATGGTGGACGGTGAGATCGAGCGCTACGGGCAGGCGATCGATGGCGCCGGCACGGAGGTCGAGACCCAGGACTTCCGGCTCACGGTGTCCGGCAACGATGGCACGACCACATCGGTCCCGACCGGCGGCGCGACGACCGCGATCCCAGGCAAGCGCGCGTGGTTGCACGTGTGGAGCGCGGATGACAACCGTCCGCCCCTCGCCGATGGGGAGTTCGAGCTCTACGGGCGCTTCGTCGGCGACGACGGGGACCTCGACGGGCACGTCGTGCCCGCCGACTGCAACGACGGCAACGCCGCGATCCATCCCGGCGTGGCGGACATGCTCGACAACGGGGTGGACGAGGACTGCTCGGGCGCGGATGCGCAGAGTCCGCCGCCCGTCGTGGTGCCCGCCGGGGTCGATGGGGACGGTGACGGGTTCTTCGCGGGGCAGGACTGCAACGACGCGAGCCGCGCGATCCGGCCGGGTGCGGTCGAGGTCAAGGGCAACCGGGTGGACGAGAACTGCGACGGGGTCGTCGAGCCGTTCCCCACGTTGACCGCGGGCGTCGTGCACAACTGGGGGTTCAAGCGCAACGGCTCGGCGTTCACGCTGCGGGTGCTGCAGGTGACGCAGCAGTTCCCGAAGGGGTGGAAGGCCGAGATCAAGTGCTCGGGCAAGAAGTGCCCGTTCAAGGCCAAGACGCTCAAGGCCGCGAAGGTCAAACGCAACGCGTCGAGCGTGATCGGGTCGCTGTCGAGCAAGCAGCGGAAGTTCCGAGCCGGACAAACCGTGGAGGTCTGGGTCAGCGCGCCCGGGTTCAACACGAAGGTGGCCCGGATTCCGCTCAAGAAGGGCAAGCAACCCGTGATCCAGGCGCTCTGCGTCGTGCCTGGGCAGACCAAACCGCAGAAGTCCTGCACCTGATCGCGGCCCGTCGCGGGCTCGAACGATGGTCCAGACGCCCTGCAACCTGACCGTCTTGGGTTGACGGTTTCGAACTTGCCGGGTTAGCTTCGGCCGTCCCAGGGATGCAGAACGGAAGGGTCAGGGAGGCGCCGATGCGGGGCTTGAGTTGGACGCGACGCGCATGTATCGCGGTGATGGTCGCTGCGCTGTGCACGCTCGCGGGAGCGAGCACGGCCTCGGCGGTCGTGCCGGGCGGGATCTACGCGACGGGGTGCCTGAGCAACGCCGTGGCCGCGGGCTGCACGAACATCGGCTCGCCGTTCGCGGGCGCCCCGACCGACATCGCCGTCTCCCCCGACGGTGCGAACGTCTATGTGACGACGTCGGGCAACGCGCTGCTCGTCTTCGCGCGTGACCCCGCGAGCGGGCAGCTCGCGCTCGCCCAGTGCCTGCGCACGGGCGTGCTCGCCGGCTGCACGGCGATGCCGGTGACGCTCCCGCTGTCCAGCCCCACGTCGATCGCGATCACGCCGGACGGCGGCAGCGTCTACGTCGCCAACGCCGGGACGAGTGCGATCCACGAGTTCGATCGCGGTGCCGGCGGCGGTCTGTCGTTCAAGCCGGGCTCGCCGTGCATCGCGAACGGCGGCGGTCCGCCCCCGTTGAACGCGTGCATCGACGCGCGAGCGATGTCGGTGCCGCAGGACCTGGCCATCGAGGGCAGCACGCTCTACGTCGCCTCCTCCGGCGCCGTCGGTGGCGTGAGCGCGCTCGTGATCGGCCCCGGTGGCGCGCTGGGACAGTCCAACTCGGGCGCCGAGTGCGTGCAGCAGGCCAACAACGACAACTGCCTGACGTCCCCGGGCCTCGGGGGCGCGAACTCGATCGTCGCACGCGGCGACCGGGTCTACGCGTCCTCCACCTCGCGCATCGTGACGATCAAGCGAGACACGGGCAGCGGCCTGCTGCAGGTCGCCGCCGGGCCGAACGCGTGCTTCGGCGCGGCGCTCGCCGGCTGCCTGACCTACCCCGAGGTCACCGCCGGCGTGGCAGACCTCGCCGCGGCCGCCGACGGTCCGATCTACGCGACGATCGCCGCCAGCGACACCCAGGCGGGCCGCGTCCTCACCCTCGACCCGGTGGCGGAAGGCCTCGGCAGACGCGGCGGCGCCGCGGGCTGCGTCACCAACGGCGCGGTCGCCGGCTGTGCGACGGGCCGTTCGCTCGCGACCACGGTCGCCAGCCATCTCATCGCCACACCCGACGGGCAGGACGTCTACGCCACGGGCACCGGCGTCGTCGAGCTCGACCGTACCGGCAACCTCACGCCGCGCAACGACGCGCGCGGCTGCGTGCAGACGACCGCCGTGATCAACGCGTGCAACGCGTTCGCGTCGCTGGGCACGCCGACCGATCTGGCAGTGGCGCCCGACGGCCGGCACCTCTACGCGATCTCGAGCGCCGGACGGCTCGTCACGCTCCGTCGTGACTCCAGCGGCCCGCTCTGCAATCACGTCGCGACCACCGTGGGCCACGGCTCGGTGTCGGCGCTGTCGATCCCGTGCTACGACCCGGACGGCGACCCGCTGACCTTCAGCACGATCAACCCGCCCACGCTGGGCACGCTCGGGGCGTTCGACCACGGCGCGGCCAGCGTGATCTACGCGGCGCCGCAGGGCCAGAACGGGTCGACCACGATCCTGTTCCGTGCGAGCTACACGAGCTTCGGCACGTTCGAGGGCGACGGGTCGGTCCAGGTGCACGTCACCGGCGCGCCGAACGTGGTGCCGGCCGGGCTCGACGCGGACGGCGACGGGTTCATGGCCGGGCAGGACTGCAACGACGGCAACCGCAACATCCGGCCGGGCGCGACCGAGATCAAGGGCAACAACATCGACGAGAACTGCGACGGGGTGGCCGAGCCGTTCCCGACGCTCACGTCGGGTGTGCTGCACAACTGGTCCTACACCAAGCGCGGCAGCACGTTCACGCTCAAGACCCTGAAGGTGACCCAGCAGTTCCCGAAGGGCTGGAAGGTCACGATCAAGTGCTCCGGCAAGAAGTGCCCGTTCCGGTCGAAGACGCTCAAGGCCGGCAAGATCAGCAAGCAGGCGTCGAGCGTGATCTCATCGCTCACGAAGAAGCAGCGCAAGTTCCGGGTCGGCCAGACGGTCGAGATCTGGGTCAGCGCGCCGAGCTTCAACACGAAGGTCGCGCGGATCACGTTGAAGAAGGGCAAGCAGCCGGCGATCGTGCCGTACTGCGTGCTGCCGGGCTCGACGAAGGTGCAGAAGACCTGCACGTGAGCCGGTTCTGAGAGCGGCCCCGAGCCTACCGGGGTCGACTTCTCAGCGAATGCTGTTACCTTCGCGGCCGTCAATGGTGTCAGTCGTCGTCTGTCTCGCCCTGGGGCTCGGGTTGGTCGCCGCCGCAGGACTGAAAGCGGCGGGTGGTGCGTCCGCGCGTGCGGCGCTCACCACCTACGGCGTCCGTGAGCCCCGGCTCGCGACGGCCGTCTGGGGCGGCCTGATCGGCGTCGAGCTCGTGCTCGGCGTGCTCGTCGGCGCCGGGCTGGAATGGGCTTTGCGCGCCGCCGCGATCTTCCTCGCCGCGCTCACCGCCGCGCAGATCGCCGCGCTGGCCGCGGGCCGGGGCGGCGCGCCGTGTGCCTGCTACGGCGCGAAGGGCACGCTGTCCACGCGCTCGGCGGGCCGGACGGCCCTGTTCGCCGCGGCCCTCGCGCTCGCGCCGCTGCTGCCGAGGACGGACCCGAGCACCGAGACGTGGCTCGGCATCGGCCTCGGCGCGGCGCTGCTCGGCCTGGTGGCGCTCGCCGTCGTCGTACTCGCGCTCGCCCGTGAAGTCGGCATGCTGCGGCTGTCGGTCGCGCCCCAGGGCGCGCTCGAGGTCGACCACGAAGGCCCGGAGATCGGCGCGTTCATCGCGCTGGCGCACGACTTCGCGCTCGAACCCGGCACGCTCGGCGTCGCCGTCTTCACCTCGGAGGGCTGCGGCGTGTGCCGCGCGCTGAAGCCGACGATCGACAGCTTCGGCCGCCACCCCGCGGTCGAGCTGCGCAGCTTCGACGAGGTCCTCGACAAGAACGCCTGGGCGGCGGCCGACGTCCCCGGCAGCCCGTTCGCGGTCGCGCTCGACACGGACGGGACCGTGCTCGCCAAGGGCACGTTCAACACCGGGGCGCAGCTGGAGACCGTGCTCGCCGCGGCGGAGCGACGGCGCGGGGCGGTGCGCGCGTGAACGGCGGCCGGTTCGCGGACGACGTCGCCGCCTCCAGCTCCCGCCGTGGCTTCTTGGCCCGCGTCGGCGCCGCCGCGATGGGGGTCGCCGGCGTCAAGACGGTCGGCAGCCTCGTCGCCCCCGGGGAGGCCGAGGCGTACCACTTCTGCGGGCACATCTACACGACGGACTCCTGCCCGCACCCGACCGGCCTGCCGCGGATCGACAGCAAAGGCTTCCCGATCCGCGCGAAGAACGGCCGGCCCGTCGACGACCTCGGCCGCTACGTCGACGCCACCGGCCTGCCCCTCGACGACGACGGCGCGCCGCTGACGGACGCCGACGGCGCCCGCCTGCCCGCCGCGACGCGCACCGCGGTCTGCACGGCCACCGCCGACGTATACGGCTTCAAGCCCTACGTCGACGGTGCCTGGTACCGCTGCTGCGGCGGCAAGGTCCGCAAGCTCGTCGACTGCTGCGGCGCGGTCCGCAACCGCATCAACGGCGACAAAGCGCTCACGGGCTACTGCTACAAGGGCCGCAAGGTCTTCTGCGTCATGTACTACGACACCAAGGTCAAGTGCTGATTGTCGGGCTGCCGCTGAAGCGGCCCGAACGCGAGCGCGACGCGGCGTAGGAACGCGTCCGCTTCCCCCGCCTCCAGCGGGTCCGCGATCATGTCCAGCCGCACGGCGGGGACGACGAGGAGGTCACCTTCGAGCCCAGCCGCGAGGCCCGGCGCGAATCCACGAGGCTGCTCCGCGCGCTCGATCTGGTCCTCGTAGAGCTGCTCGGGGACGACGTGCACCTTCTCGAAGACCGCGGCCATCGCCGCTCGGAGCGCCTGGACGTCATCGCCGGCCGACCCGATCTGACCCGCGATGGCCGCGCGGAGTTCGGCGAGCCTGCGCAGCCCCTCGTGCTCGGCGTCGAGCCCGCCCAGCATCGCGGCGACCTCATCGGCGCGGGCGTGGAGCCGGTCGCGCTCGGCGTCGGCGGCCGAGAGCTCGTCGCGGAACTTGGCCGTCAGCCTCCCGTAGTCGGCGGCGTCGAGAGCGCCGCTGGCGTAGTCGCGGTCGAACCGATCGAGCGCGGACGCGGCGTCCGCCGCCTCACGGGCGGCGCGGGCGGCCTGTTCGCGCGCCGTGCCTTCGCGGCCCGCGAGCTGCTCAGCCAGCCGCTCGCGCGTTCCGTCGACGTCGAGTGCCCACCGCTCGAAGAGGCGCAGGGCGGGTACCTCGACTTCGGCGCGCCTGAGGATGGGCATCTGGCAGCCCTTCTTCCCGACCTGCTTGGCGGTCTTGCACTGGTAGGTCTCGCGACCGTTGCGTTCCGTGCGCGGCAGGAACGCCTGGCCACAGATGTCGCAGACCAGCATCCCGCGCACGAAGACGTGCCGGGCCGGAAGTCGCCCTCCACCCTTCGGAGTCCACTTGCGCGAGTTCTCGGCAATCCGCTGCGCAGCCTCCCAGATGGCCTCCTCGACGATCGCCGGATGCTCGCCGCGGACCCAGTCATCTCCGCGCCGGAAGTACCCGAGCACGCTCCGGCCGGTGATGACCTTCCGGATCAGCGCGACGGTCCACATCGAGCCGCGCCGCGGGCGAACGCCGTCGAGCGTCAGCGCCGCGAGCACCGCGTTGTACGCCGACGTCTGCAGGTAGATGTCGAACATCCGACGCGCCACGGGCGCCTCCACCGGGTCGGGTTCCCAGTGGCCGTCATCCCGCTTGCGGAAGCCGTAGGCGGGCACGCCCCACGGGCCTTTCGTCGGGTCGCGGTGACGGATGCCCCGCCGCACGTTCGCGGACAGGTCGTCGGCGTACTTGCTCGCCTGCTTGCTCGCGAACCCGATCAGCATCTCGTTGGTGATGAACTCGTCGTCCTCGACGGTGCGGAGTGTGACGCCGACCGCGCGCAGGTCGTAGAACAGCTTTCCGAGCGCGCGGGCCTCTCCAGGCTTGCCGCTGCCGCGGGCGAAGCGAGAGCTGATCGACGCCCAGAGCTCGGCTCGTCCGTGCCGTGCGGCGGCGCTCTCGGCCGCCTCGATGGCACGCCGCAGGTCTGGCCCCCGGTCGCCCTTGGACCCCGACGCGTGATCGATGAAAGGCCCCGCGCACTCGAAGCGCTCCTGGTCGCTCTCAAGGCGTGCGCGAACGTCTTTCACCTGGTCACCGGTGCTGTCCTTGCCGGGCTCCTCCGCCTTGGAGCGCGCCGCATAGATCACGACGGGGATGGTGGGCGCGCTCATAGCTCCCGTTCCCCGACGGGCGAAACGGCGGTACGATTCGTGGTGAGCATCGAGCCTCCTTACAGGCTTTCTCGGTGTTCCGGCCCGGGGACGTGTGACGACGTCACTCGGGCCTTTCTACGCCTATAGGCTGTCGTGGCCGGTAGCCATTCGGCAACGCTGCTGGCGGATCGCGCCTAAACGGTCGGTCGCCCAGCGCGCACCGTGGCTAGTCCTCACGCCGCTACGTGAGGATGGACCAGCCGCCCATGGCCTCGTCGGCGCGGCGAGCGCCATCGAGCTCGCGCAGGGCGTCAGCGACTTCGCCGGGGCGCAGCTCGCCGCCGAGGCCTTCGGAGATCTCCTCGGGCTGCCAGTTGCGCCCGCCGTTCGCCGCGAGGAAGTCGTAGACCGTCCGCGCGTCGTCGCTGAGGTTGTCCAGTGGTTCTTGCACAGTCAGGGACCGTACAGCGCGGGGCGGGCGCTAGGCAAGACTGCCGCGAGCCGATGCCCGGCCTTCGTCGGAGGACTCTGCGGCCGCATGGGCCGGGAACGCGGCGCTCAGCGCTTGGCGAGCTGGAGCGACCAGGCGGCGAGGATCGCGGCGGCGAAGCGGCCCTGGGTCCAGGCGCGCGACGCGGTGTCCTGGGGGATCTGCGAGACGAGCGGGCGCAGCGGCGCGACGGCCGAGCGGCCGCCCTCGCCCTTGGCCACGTCCAGCAGCGCCTTCGGGCTGGAGAAGCCCGCCAGCTTGGCGATCGTCTTCGGAGTGGGCTCCTCGCCCTGATCCTTGAGCAGCGTCGTGACGAGGTCGCGGACGAGCACGTGCTGCGCCGGTCCCTCGCCGTGCGACTTGCCGCGGATCTCCTTCGACAGCTTGACGGCGGCGCGGACGTCGTCGCTGTACTTGGTGGCCGCGTGCTTCGGCTTGGCGGCGCGCTTCTTGGCGGGGGCGGCGGTGGGTTCGCTCATGCCGCTGAAGCTGTCGTGTCGGGCTCCGACTGCCAAGGCCGTCAGGTCGTGGCGACTACCGCGGGTCAGGCAACCATGCGCAGCAGGCCGGAGCCGCGCCCGATCGTGGCGAAGTCGTCGACCGGCCCGTTCAGCATCGGCGCGAGCCGGGCGACTGCGAGGACGTGACGCCGGGCCGGGAGCCGGTGGAAGGCCTCTCGCCAGTCGCGCTCCGTGGCGTGCAGCGCCTCGACCCAGTCGCGCAGCTCCTTGCCGTCCTCGACGAGGGCGACGTCGGCCAGCGCGCGCTCCCAGGCGGCGTCGAAGCGAGCGCCCGCGGCGCGCTCAGCGGCGAGTCGTTCGCGGACGATCTCTGCGGTGCTCATGCGTTGAGCGTGTCGTGGCCGCACGACGGCAGCGCGGAGAGGCGGGCCAGCCGGGGAAAGGAATGAAACCCGGCCAGCCCGTCTCCGAACTGCTCCCCGGCGGCGAGTGAGCTGCGCCGCCGGGGCCCTGCGCCGGACCCGACGACGAGGAGGATGAGGGTCCGGTTCCCGCGGGGCGAGGATCAGGCGCCCCGAGGCTTGGTCAGTCCTGGTGCGCCGCGTCGTGCTCCCGGAGGCGGCGACGGCGGTCGACGAGCCTTCCGCCCTGCTCGAGTCCGCGCGAGGCCAGATGCTCGTTGAGCTCCGGGCCCTCCATCGCGTCGAACACGTCCGTCGCTGGCGCGCTGGGCGCGGGCTCGTCGGCGGCCAGCGCGTCGGCGTCGACCTGCCAGTTGTCGGGGACGGGGTCGCCCGCGAAGACGAGCCGGCGGACTTCGGCGCCGTTCACGTCCTCGGCGGCGGTGGTGTCGATGGCCGCGACCCTCATCACGGCGCCTTGAACCGCACGACGGCGAACGCGGCGGGCTCCCAGACCGACAGCGCGAACCGGCCCTCGCCGAGCAGCGTGACGCGGTTGCGGACGAAGTCGTCCTGGTCGGAGTCCGAGGCGAGCACCTGCACGCCCTCGCGGACCCAGACCGTCGCGCCGCGGGCGGCGTCACCGACGAGCGCCGAGCCCGACGCCACGCCCGTGACCGGCAGCGCCGGGGTGTTCCACAGGCGCTCGGCCGTCGCCACGAACGGGCCGCCGCTGAAGTACTCGCCCGAGCCGGTGGTCTTGGCCTTGAGCATGTCGGCCCAGTCGCGCGGGTTGAGCGCGATGAAGTCCGGCCGGGCGTCCTTGAGCATCACGGCGACGAGGCCTTCCAGGGCCTGGTCGGCGGCGAGCTCGGAGGCGTTGTACGCGATCTCCGCGACGCCGGTCGTCTTCATGATGCCCTTGATGTTCTCGCCCAGGCCGTCGCCGTTGACGATCTGGCGCTCCAGTCGGCGCAGGACCTTGTAGGTCAGCCGGTTGCGCAGCACCTCCCCGAGGGCGGCGACGTCGGCGAGCTGCTGGCGCTTGACCTTGACCCACTCGGCGATCGTGCGTGCCCGCGCCTCGGCGTCGAGCAGGTCCACGCCGCCCTGCGGCTTGACGGCGCCCTCGGCCGTCTCGGCCGCGCCGACGTCGAGCTCCCCGGTCTCCTGGAGGTACTCGATCATGTTGCCGTCCATCGGGGCGGACGGGAACAGGTCCAGCAGCGTCAGCGGGCGGCGCATCTGCTCCCGGACGCCGAGGTGACGGCCGTGCCGGCCGCCGTCGCCGACCTCCGCGATGCCGGGCGTCGCGGCCATCATCCCGCCGCCCGCGTGCTGGCCGAGCATGGCGACGAGGTCGTCGCGGGCCACGCCGATGCCCAGGCGCATCCCGTTGCCGATGGGCGCCGAGCTCGACGCCGTGGCCTCCAGGACCTCCAGCGTCCGCGGGTCGTTGAGGAAGCTCTCGCCCGAGAACGAGCGGGCGACGCCGCCGACCTGCTCCAGCAGGAACCGCTCCTCGTCCTCGATCATCTCGACCTCGGCGTCGGCCGAGCTGAACTTCGCTCCCGCCCGCTGCATCCGCTTGAACTCGGGCCAGTCCGTCACCGGCCCGTCGTGGCTCGCAGCCTCGAAATCGGCCTTTGCCTCGTCGCGCTCCTCGCGGGCGTCCTTGCGGGCCGTCCGCGCCGCCGCCGCGCGCTGCCGGACATCAGTCATCCGGTCTCGCATCGTGCTCGTCATCCGGGTCCTCCTCGTACTGCCCTGCGCTTGACTCCGGATGTCGATCGCTCATATAACCGAGCCCGGACCTTGCCTTCGATGCTGTCGTCCAAAACCGGCGGAACGAACGCGGCGGCCCCGCGGGGCTACTGCTTGATGACGAAGTTGAGGACCTGGAAGGGCGGCATGTTGTTGTGCGGCTGGTCGCCGCCGGTGGTCCACAGGTCGGTCGCGGTCGGGAAGTACGGCACCACGTGGCTCGTGCCGCTGCCGCCCGAGGCGTTCACGCCCGTCTGAAGCACGCCGCCGAGGCCCGACGCGGCGCGCGGCGCTGCGGCGGGCAGCTCAAGCGCCGTCAGCGTGTGCTTCTGCGCGCCGCCCGCGCTGCCGAGCGCGTCGTTCGCGTCCTGGCGGTTCGCCGAGCCGTCGACGCCCACGGGCACGCGGCCGCGGAGGTCGGGCAGGTTGAACGTGCTGAAGCCGTTGCCCGCGCCGTACGCCGTGCCGATGGCGGCGAAGAGGGCCGCGTACGTCGTGCGGCTCACGGCCGCGCCGTCGCACAGGAGCCATCCGGTCGGCGCCTCGGATCGGGCGGTGGCGATCACCGAGCCTGCGGGCGTGGCGGCGGCGACGGCGGCCGTCGTTGCGGCGTCGATGGCGGCCTTGACCATCGAGTCGACCCTGTCCGAGATCGCGTTGACCTGGGGCGCGAAGTCGGCGTCGTCCGTGTTGTCGTAGCGCGGGATTCCGAAGTTCGGAGTGGTGGCGGGCGTGCCGGGCATGCGGTTCCTTTCGAGGGCTCGTCGTCGCAACGCACGTTGTCGTCACGAACCGGCGGAACCGCCTGGCCTGGCAGAGACGCCCGGGCTACCGCTGGCCCTCGCGGCGCCCCTCCTCGGCCCGAGGCTCGCCCGCTGCGCCCGTCAGCTGCCCGTGGCCCTCAGCTGGCGCCCGACCGGCCGCCCGCCGCGCCTGAGCCGCGCCGCCTCCCACTCGTCCATGTCCGCGAAGGGGTCGGGCGGGAGCCCGGCGAACTCGTCGGCCACTGCGCCGTCCTTCGCGAACGCGTCCATGCCGTTCAGTCGGCCGAGCGCGCGGGCGGCGCTCGCCTTCGCCTCCAACGCCTTCCCCGAGTTGCTGCCGTCGGACGCCAGCACGGCCCGCAGCGCCTCGCGGATCAGGTCCTCGTCGTCGGCCGCCATGCGGCGCATCCTGGCGTCAGCCCCGGACGCGGGGGGGGAATCCGCGGTGTTCTTCCTCGGAAGCGGCGGGAGTCGCACTTGGGCCGATCTCGTTTCATCCTCAGGCCGCCCCCCTGGCGCCGTGACGCCGCGCGGGCGCTGCGGAGCGCTCCGGCCTTGACACGGGCTCGGATCGTCGTACTTGTCCGTCTCGCTGGACCGAAGTTGCCGAGCCCCAGCCGGGCTCGCGCGGTATCCATGTCGACCGAGGAGCCGATCATCGAACTGATCGCCGTCCTGGCCGTCCTCGCCCTCGTGCTGCAACTCGGCGCGACGGTGCTTGCGCTGCTCACCTACCTGCGCAAGTAGCGGCGCGTTTAGCCCCGGTTCTCCAGGGAGCCTCGCCCGCGAGCGGGTGGGGCTCCCCGCTCAGGGGACGGCGCGTGCGGCGAGAGAACTCCCTTGTTCCGCCGCTGGCGCTTCTATTCTGACCATTCAAGCAATGAATGACACGAACTCCTCCAGCGGCTACAAGCTAACGCTCGTGGGCGACGGGATCACGGTCGAACGGGATCTCGACGGCGAGACCGCCATGAACGTCATGTCGATCCTCTTCGGCGGGAAGGCGCCGGAGATCGCTCAACCATCGTCGACGGGCTCGACCAGCAAGCCCAAGGCTCCGGCCCGCCGGCGGGCTCGCACGACGGGCGAGAGCGACGACGGCAAGCCGAAGAAGAAGCGCCGCAGCGGACTCCCTGGCGTGGTCAAGGATCTGAGCATGCGCCCTGCCGGGAAGAAGTCATTCGCGGACTTCATCGAGGAGAAGAAGCCTTCGACACACCAGCAGAAGCAGGCGGCCATCCTCTACTGGCTGAAGCATGAGGCTGGCCTCGACAGCGGTGTCACAGTGGACCACGTAAACACGTGTTACCTGGAGGCGAACTGGCCGCGCCCGGCGCAGATTCCCAACGCCTTGAGCGTCACGGCGTACAAGAAGGGCTGGATCGACCCGAGTGACTTCGACGACATCAAGTTGACGACGCGCGGCGAGGACATGGTTCAGCACGATCTGCCGCCGCAGCCGAAGAAGAAGTAGCTTGGCCGACCCGCCGCCCCTGCTCCCCGAGGATGTCTTCTCGGACCTGCCCGACAGGTTGCGCGAGGAGCTCCTCGACTCCTTCGGCAAGATCGTCCAGAACTTCAGCGAGCATCGCTGGGAGCCCGCCGAGCTCAACGGCGGGAAGCTGTGTGAGGTCGTCTACTCCATCGCGAAAGGGATGATCGACGGGCAGTACCCGGCAAGCGCGTCGAAGCCCAGAAACATGGTGCAGGCCTGCCAGCAGCTCGAGCAGTCCTCCGGCAGTAGCGCGCCGCGTTCCGTACGAATCCAGATTCCGCGGATGCTCGTCGCCCTATACGAAGTCCGCAACAACCGGAACGTCGGGCATGTCGGCGGCGAGGTGGACCCGAGCCATATGGACGCCGTTTGCGTCCTGCAGATGTCCAAGTGGATCGTCGCGGAGTTGATCCGCGTGCTCCATCACCGACCCGTCGAGGAAGCGTCCGCCTTGGTGGACGCGCTCGTCGAGCGGGAGACACCAATCGTGTGGAAGGTCGGAGGCAAGAAGCGCGTCCTCGACACCAAGCTGTCGATGAAGGACAAGGCGCTGGTCCTGCTGCATGCGACCTCCGGCACCGTGACGGAGGCCGAACTCGTCGCGTGGGTCGAGCACTCCAACGCGAGCGTGTTCCGACGCGATGTCCTACGGCGCGCGCACAAGGAGAAGCTGATCGAGTACGACGCCGGCTCGCGGACGGTGGACATCTCGCCGCTTGGAGTCGAGCACGCCGAGCGATTGCTCGCTGCAAGGAACGCCGCCGGCTAGACGACGGCCCGACTCAACCCAGGAGCGCTGCGGCGACGACCTCACGCTCGATCCGCCCGCGGTCGGCGGCGGGCCGGGCCGAAGTCGGCGGCGCGACGCACTCGCCGCAGGAGGCAGCGAGGTCGTCCGTCGTCCGGACGGGCTGGCGCACGTCGACTACCTTCGTCACGGGCGCGCCGCATCGGCAGGTCCCGTCCCGGTACAGCACGAACCGCTCGATGCGCGCGATCTCCGCCGCGATCCGATTGTCCTCGTCCCGGTCGCCCGTCATCCAGTCCGCGTTCACTTTGGCCTCCGCTTCGTCGTCATGCGCTCAGCCTGTCGTCAAGGCCCGGACAGCTCATCGGGGTCGAGTGTGAGCGCGACGGCGGTGACGAGGTGCCGCCGGGTCTGCGCGGCGAGCTCGGCGGCCAGCACGTCGAGCGTCCCGCCGGTCGTCGCCGCGACGAGCAGCAGGTCCATCGCGGGCAGGTCCTCCGGAGACTCCATCGCGAGCATGTAGCGCGCCCCGGCGATCGTCTCCCGCTGCCGCGGCTCAAGGGCAAGGACCGCGTCGACGACCCAGCGCGCGAGCGGCAGCCGGGCGAGATCGGCGTCCGCCTCCGCGGCGATCTCGTCGAGCTGCCAGACGTCGACGCGCTCTGCGCTCCTGGCGGCTACGTGCATGGCGAGGTCGGTCATGAGGCTCATCGGCCCTCCGTGTCTGCTTCGTTGCGGTGCATTGCCGCCGCTGCCGACGACAGCATCGAGGCGTACCCGACGCCTCTGGAGCCATCGTCATGAGCGAGCACGCCTGTTCCGTCCCCGGCTGCGACGAACACATCGCCGTCTTCCCCTACAACCTCACGATCGTCGGCTACTGCGTGACGCACGGGAACCTCCTGCGCAGCCTGGTCGAGAGCTTCAACATGCCCGCCCGCGCCGCGATCAGCTTCGACGCCCAGCGCGCCCGCTGGGAGAACGAGGCCCGCAACCGGGCCGCCCGGTAGGAACGTCTTGGTGCCGTCGCGTTTGCCGCGCTTCGGCATTGACCCGGCGTAGCGGATCACGCCTCGCCTCTCCAGCCAGGACAGCGCGCGCCGCGCCTGCGCGTGATGGCGGCAGTGCCCGCGCTGAACCGCCCAGTTCGACGCGTAGGGAAGAGGCCGGTCGTCGATGCTCGCCAGCCTCAAACCCCAGAGCAGCAGCATCTCCCGGTAGATCACCGCCGCGAGCGGGGGCGCGTCGCTCGGAAGCGACGGCGCGGCGACCGCGGCGGGCGTGAGCCGTCCCGCTTCGTGCTCCGCGAGCAGGAAGTCGTTCCACTTCTCCGAGCCCTCGCCGTTCTCCGTGTGCACAGGGGTAGGGGCAGGGGCAGGAAGAGGAGCAGGAGAACCAGCCTCGCTTCGCTCGGGCTGAGCTTCGCCCAGCGCCAGGAGTGCATCGGCATCGACAGGAACGCGGTCGTCGTGGTACCAAGCCGCGTAGGCAAAGGACGACTCGGCGCAATCCGGGTTCGGGCACTTGAGCTTCCCGAGACCGTCCCCGTCGGCCTCCTCGCCGCTCGGCGCACCGACGACCGCGCGGAACCCGCACGCGTGCCGGAACCGCGCGCCGTCGGGTTCCGCGTAGAGATCGACCTTGGTCGCGCGGGTCATCGCTCGCCTCCCGTACCCTGAAGCTCAATGCGAGCGGGCACGAACAACGGCAACGACACCAAGGTCAAATGTGATTGATCACGGGTTCGTCGTGGCCAGGGTCAGGGTCACCGTGCCCGAGTAGGTCCCGGAGCGGAGCGACTCGGTCGCGCCGATCTGCTGCCGGAAGCCGACCGTCACCTCGTCGTTGCTGACCGGCGCGTTCCAGGCCGCCTTCGACAGCGTCACCTGGAGCGGGTTCGCCAGCGAGAACGCGCCGTTGCGGAGGTGGACCGGGCCGGAGGCGGTCAGCGTCGCGTCGCCCGCCGTGGAGATCACGGTCGCCGTCGTGGACGTGTCGTAGATCGCCTCACGGCCGGGGACGAACGTGCCGAAGGTCGCGGGTGCCCCGAGTTCGAGGGAGAGCGTCGCGGGCACGGTGCCGCCCGCGCCCCCGTCCTCCTGCACCGACCGGTCGAGCACGAGCGCGGCGAGCTTCCACTCGGCGCCAGCGTCGCCGCTGAGCGTCAGATCGACGGTGCGACCGCCGGCGCCGCCGTCGAGGACGAAGCGCTCCCACGCGAACTCGCGGGCCTTCAGCGCCGCGCCCGGGCCGACGAGCGTCTTCCCCTCGGCCTTGACGATCAGCGAGCCGGTGGCCGCGGTCACGTCGCCACGCAGCAGCGCCACCCGGTGCTTCCCGGGCGGAACCGCGAGCCGCAGCGTCGCCTCGCCCGTGGCGTAGACGTGGTCACGGCGCAGGGCGTCCGAGCCCGCCCCGCGGTCACGGCCCGTGGGCCGGACGCCGCCGGACCAGCCGGCGGTGGCGCCCTCGGTCCACACGTCGCTGGGCGAGATCCGCGTCCAGCCGCCGATGATGACCACCGACGATGGCGTGCCGAAGTCCCGCGCCTGAGCGAAGAGCGGGGCGTCGGGCTTGACCCACACCGTCGCCGTCGGGGCGCCCTCGACCTTGCCGCCGCCGGTGGCGGGCGTCGCGCGCCCCGTGAGGATCACCTCAGGCTGCAGCCCCGGTTCCGGGAACGGCATCGCGGGCGGCGTCACCGGGACGTTGACGGTCTGCGTCGTGCCCGGCGCGATCGTCACGCGCACCGGCTGGACCGTCCAGCCCGCGGGCGCGCCGACGGTCACGTCGACCGGGAGCGGGTCGTTGGTCCAGTTGCCCGCGGTCACGGTGGCGGTCACCGGCTTGCCGGCGAACAGGTCGTTCGGGACGGTGAGCGCCGACGCCGTGACCGCCGGCACGTCGACCGGCACGCCGATCGGGATGAGCTCGGCCGCGGAGGCGAAGTTGTTGCGCCCGGCGGTGATCGTCAGCCGGAGCTTGCGGACGCCGCGGGCCGGCGTGGTGAGCTTCGCGCTCTTCATCAGCTCCGACGCGCCCCAGGTGCTGGTGCGGACGTCGGTGAAGGTCGTGCCGTTGGTGCTGACGGCCAGCGTGTAGCCGTTGATGTGGCCGTTCAGGAGGCCGTCGAAGCGCGGCTGGTAGCGCAGCTCGGTGATGTCGTAGACGCCGCCGAGGTCCAGCGTGATCGACTGCGGCAGGCTGCCCGCGGCCGAGCGCCAGATGGTCGCGGGGTCGCCGTCGACCGCCTTGGAGGCGTCGTCGCTGCCCTGCAGGCTCGTGGCCGTCGCCGTCATGCGGGCGTGGGGGACGCACTGCGTCGCCGGGTCGGAGACGACCTTCACCGGCGTCGAGGCCTGCACCGTCGCGCCGAGCTGGTAGCCGAGCTCGTAGTCGCCGACCGGCGCGTCCGGGGCCACGCGGACCCGGATCGGCATGGCGACGTCCTGCCCGACCGGCGTGTAGCTCGACCACTGCGTCCGCGACGGCTGCAGCGGTCCGGTCGGCTTGAGGAACAGGTCGCCGTACTGGTGGTCGGCGGTCGTGTTGTGCAGCGAGACGCGCAGCTGCTCGAAGCCGATGCAGCGCAGGATCTCGAGTCGCTCCACGCTGGGCGTGAACTGGACCTGGTCATCCTCCGCGCCGGGCACGCCGACGGCGGTGCCGCTGAGCGCCGCGACCGCGAGCGAGAGGGCCGTGAAGCCGACGATGCGCCTCATGCCGCCTCCATCTCCGGGTTGCCGTTTTCGACGACGTAGCTCGCGCGGGTCGAGACCGGCGCGTCGGGGCGAGTGATGTAGGGGACGACGCGGTAGTCCGTGCGCCACTCGTCCGGCGTGACGGTGCACGTGACGTAGCCGCGCAGGCTGGTGGTCATCCGCAGGTGCGGGTTGGCGGCGTACAGGTCGGACGCGTTCGGCGTCTGCTCGGTGCCGTCGCCGGCGCTGGAGATCGACGAGCACGTGAACTCGGGCGCGACGGTCTTCGCGTTCGCCTTGCGGTAGTCGCCCTTCACGTGCGACGCCTGGTGGCGGTGCACGTCGCCGCACAGCACGACCGGATTGGCGATCTTGCGCTGCTCGATCGCGTCGACGACCCGGATGCGGTTGGCCGCGTACCCGTCCCAGGAGTCGTTGCCGACGGTGACCGCCGAGCCCGGGTCGGAGTCGAGCTGGCCCATCAGCACCTGCTGGGCGAGAACGTTCCAGCGGGCGGGCGAGGCGCTGAGGCCGTCCAGCAGCCACTGCTCCTGCGTCGCGCCCATGATCGTGCGCGCCTCGTCGAAGCGGGCGTCGCCGGTGACCTGCGCGCTGCGGTACTGGCGTGTGTCGAGCACGTTGAACTCGACGAGGTCGCCGTAGCGGAAGCGGCGGTAGAGCTGCAGGTCCTTGCCCTTGGGCTGCTGCAGCGGGCGCAGCGGCATGTTCTCCCAGTACGCGCGGTAGGCGTTCGCGCGCCGAACCAGGAAGTCGGCCTCGGCGGCCGGCGTGGTGAGGTCGGCGTAGTTGTTGACGACCTCATGGTCGTCCCAGGTGACGATGAACGGCGCGACCGCGTGGGCGGCCTGCAGGTCCGGGTCGGTCTTGTAGAGCGCGTAGCGCTGGCGGTACTGGTCGAGCGACTCGCTCGGGAGCTGCGCCGACGCGGGGATCGGCGTGTTGCGCGGGCCGCCCACGGGGTCGGTCGCGAACTCGTAGATGTAGTCCCCGAGGTGCAGGATCACGTCGGGGTGCTCGTTCGCGAGGTGCTTGTAGGCGGTGTAGAAGCCGGCGTGCCAGCTCTGGCAGGAGACGAACGCGAACTTGAGGTCGCGGTTGCCGGACGCCGGCGCGGTGCGCGTACGGCCGGTCGCGCTGCGCTCGCCGTCGGCGACGAAGCGGTAGAAGTAGTCCCGGCCGGGCTCGAGGCCCTGCACGTCGATGTGGACGCTGTGCGCGAACTCGGGCCGCGCGACCGCGGTGCCGCGTTGGACGACCTTCGTGAACGCCTCGTCGTCCGCGAGCTCCCACGTCACGTCAACCGGCGTGTACGGCATCCCGCCGAACGGGTCGAGCGCGTCGGGCGCGAGCCGCGTCCACAGCACGACCGAGTCCGGCAGGGGATCGCCCGACGCGACGCCGAGCGTGAACGGGTAGCCGCCGAGCGCGCCCGCCTTCGAGTAGGCGGTGCCCGTGCCCGGAAGGCGCGTGCTGAAGGCGAGCACGGCCGCCGCGCCCGCCAATGTGAGGAAGCGCCGTCTGGTGCCCAGAAGGGCCTCAGGCCTGGCCTCCGCCAGTTCGTCCGTGAACCGCTGCATACATCCCCGTTCCCTTATTGACCGGCGGAGTCTCTGGGCGGACGGGCGCGCGGGGGTTACCTGGGCGTGAACTCAGGATCGCTCCGTAAGCTGATCGACAATGGTCGAAGTGACGTTGATCGCGCTGGCGCTCGTCGCCGGCGTCACTGGCGCGTGGTCGCCGTGCGGGTTCTCGATGGTGGAGACGCTGGCGCCCTCGGGCTACGCCGGACGGATGCGGGTCACGGTCGTGGCGTGCACGACGTTCGCGCTCGGCGCGCTCGGCGGCGGCGTGGTCACGTTCGGCGGGCTCGCGCTACTTGGCTCCTGGCTCGGCGCCGCGGCGCCCGCGATCGCCGCGCTGATCGCGCTGGCCGCGGCCGCCGGTGAGGCGCGCGGGGCGCGGATCATGCCGCAGGTCCGGCGCCAGGTGCCGGAGTCCTGGCGGCGGGTCATGCCCGTGCCGCTGGCCGCCGGCCTGTACGGCGTGCTGCTCGGGCTCGGCTTCACGACCTTCATCCTCACCTTCGCCGTGTGGGCGCTCGCGGGCGTGTCCGTCGCGCTCGGCGACCCCGAGCTCGGGCTGGTGATCGGCCTGGCCTTCGGCGTCGGCCGGACGCTGCCCGTCGTGATCCTCGCCCCGTTCGGCGGTGGTGCCGCCCACGCCGCGATGGCCGAGCAGCCGCGGATCCTGCGCGGCCTGCGGCTCGCGGACGCCGCCGCGCTGGCCGTCGTCGCGGTCGCGCTGTTCGCCGCTCCGGCGCAGGCGCAGGTGTCCGCCGCCGCGATCGGCTTCGCCGACCCGAGCGTGGACGGCCAGACACTCGCGCTCCACCGCCCGGGCGGCGTCGGCGAGCTGCGCGGCCCGACCGTCAACCGGCCGCCCGTGACCGGCAACCATCCCGCCGTCGGCGGTGGCCACACCGCCTGGATCGAGCAGGGCCACGTGATCATCGACGCCGCGCACGCGATCTCCGCCCCGGCCGCGGACAGCGTCGCGGTCTCGAGCACCTTCGTCGTCTGGCGCCAGGGCACCGAGCTGTGGGCCGCGTCGCTCGCCGAGCTCAGGCCCCGCCAGGCCGTCGTGGGCCGGATCGGCCGCCCGGCGCTGAGCGGCAACCTCCTCGTCTACGACGTCGACGGCCGGATCGAGTCCCTCGACCTCGCCACCGGCGTGCGCACGATGCTCCGCCGCGAGGCCCGCGCCCAGCTGCGCGGCCCGTCGATCGTCGGGCTCGAGCTCACCTACGTACGCGCGACCTACACCCGTCAGCAGGTCCGCGTCGGCCGCCTCCGCCCGCAGCGGGTGTCCAGCGACGCGGCGATCTACGGCACCTACCCCACCGCCCGCCGCGACGCCGGCCACGAGCCGAACCGCTTCCCGGCGAAGGGCCACATCAACAAGCCCCTGTGGGAGCGCCCGCCGGCCGGCGTGCAGGACACGCTGACCACGACCGCGGGGACGTCGGACGCGATCTACGTGACCCGGGTCCGCAAGCGGCCGGGCGAGACGCCGTTCGCGACGGTCTTGGTCGTGCCGCGCGTGGCCGCGTGAACGGCTAACGGCTGATCACACCCGCGGGCGCCGCGCACGTGCCGTCAGGGTGATCCGTCAGTTGACCCCCCTCAGGGGCGTCAAGTGACGGATGACGTCGCAGGACGATGTTCGTTTCGCTTTCGGCCCGAGCGAATGCCCGACGGGGAACGCAACGCGTTCCACAGTCCGGGGAACCCGGCTCATCTGCACAAGAGCGCACCGGCCGCGACGGGTCAAGAAATTCGCATGCGAAGCGCGAATTTCTTGACGCGGCGCCCGACGGTGTGCTCGCCGTTACAGCCAGTCTTCGAACACTGGCAGCAACGCCCGCGCATCATCAGCCACGGCGTCCGCATCAGCCAACGCTTCGACCGTATACGGCCCAGTCGCCACCGCCGCCACGCGAACCTCGTCCACGCGGGCACAGGCGATGTCCCGCGGCGTGTCACCGATCACGACCGTCCGCTCACGCGGCCACGCAGGATCTGAAGCACGCCCACGCGCGATCGCCGGCAGCTCGCCCCGCTCCTCGTGGTCTGAGCCGAACCCGCCCTGGCCCGGCTCGAAGTAGTGCCCGATGCCGGCCGCGGCGAGCTTCCGCCGCGCGACCGCCTCCAGGTTCCCCGTCACCAACGACAACCGGAACTCGTCGGGCCGCGCCGCCAGCGCGTCCAGCAACTCGACCATGCCCGGCGCGACTTTCGCGCTCAGGTCCGGCGGGCAGAGCCGCTCGTACTCGGCCACGGTCTCGTCGACCCACGCCTCGTCGACCTCGCTGACGCCCGCGGCGGTGAGCAGATCGCGCGTGATCGCGCGATCCGTGCGCCCCGCGTACTCCACCGCGTCCACGACCGACAGGTCGACGCCGTGCACGCGACCGGCTGCGGTGCGCAGCGCGATCGCGTGCTCGTGCGAGGCGCGCTGGAGCAGCGTGCCGTCGATGTCGAAGAGCAGGAGGAGCAAGCCGCTCAGCGCTTGAAGTCCACGTCCACCGGCAGGCGCAGCGCGAACTTGGCGATCAGCTTGGCGGCCGCCTCGACGTCGCTCAGCTGCACCATCTCCACCGGCGAGTGCATGTACCGCAACGGCACCGAGATGACCGAGGTCGGGATGCCGCCGCGAGAGATGTGGATCGCGTCGGCGTCGGTGCCCGTGCCGCGCGCCGAGGCGTCCACGGTGAACGGGATGTCCTCGGCCTCGGCGGTCTCGTGCAGCAGCTCGAACACGGTCGGGTCCAGCGTCGAGCCGCGCGTGATCACGGCGCCGCTGCCGAACCGGTGGCGCCCGAGCTCCTGCTCGGACAGGCCCGGCTGGTCGGTCGCGAAGGTCACGTCGACCGCGATCGCCACGTCCGGGCGCAGCGAGTACGCGGTCGTGCGCGAGCCGCCGAAGGTGATCTCCTCCTGAGCGACCGCGACCGCGTACACGTCACCCGGCGCGCCGCCGGCCTCGGCGACGAGCCGCGCCGCCTCGTAGGCGACGAAGCAGCCGATGCGGTTGTCCATCGAACGCGAGACGTAGCGCCCGCCGGGCAGCTCGACCGGATCGCCGGCGATCACCGCGACGTCACCGATCCGCACGAGCGCCCGCGCCGCCTCACCCGAGGCGGCGCCGATGTCGATGTGCAGGTGCTTGAGCTCGGGGACCTTCTTGCGGTCCTCGTCCTTCATGAGGTGGATCGGCTTCTTGCCGACCACCCCGAAGACCTTGCCCTCGCGCGTCGAGACCTCCACGCGCTGGCCGACGAGCACGATCGGGTCCCAGCCGCCGACGCCCGTGAACCACAGGAACCCGTCGTCGTCGATGTGATGGACGATCAGGCCGATCTCGTCGATGTGGCCGACGACCGCGACGGACTTGCCGCCGCCGGTGCCGGGCACGCGCGCCACCGTGGAGCCCACCGTGTCGTGAGTCACCTCGGCGAACGCCGACGCCGCCTCGCGGAACACGGCCGCGGGCGCCTGCTCGTACCCGGACGGGCCGGCTGCGGTCAGCAGCCGGCGCAAAGTCTCCGGGAGCGCCATCTAGGCCGCCAGGAGCTGTCGGAGCACGAACGGCAGGATGCCGCCGTGCTGGTAGTACTGGACTTCCTTGGGAGTGTCGATGCGCACCCGCACCTTGAACTCCTTGTCGTCGGCGCGCACGGTCACCTCCTTGGCCTCGCCACCCTCGACACCGGTGATCGAGAACTCCTCCTCGCCCGTCAGGCCCAGCGACTCGGCGCTGTCGCCGTCCAGGTACTGCAGCGGGAGCACGCCCATGCCGACCAGGTTGGACCGGTGGATGCGCTCGTAGGACTCGGCGATCACGGCGCGTACGCCGAGCAGCTTCGTGCCCTTGGCCGCCCAGTCACGCGACGAGCCCGAGCCGTACTCCTTGCCCGCGAGGACGAGCAGCGGCACCTCGTCCTCCGCGTAGCGGATCGAGGCGTCGTAGATCGTCGTCTCGTCGCCGGACGGCTGGTGGCGGGTGAAGCCGCCCTCCGTGCCCGGCGCCAGCTGGTTGCGCAGGCGGATGTTCGCGAACGTGCCGCGGACCATCACCTCGTGGTTGCCGCGCCGCGAGCCGTAGGAGTTGAAGTCCTTCTGCTCGACGTGGTTCGCGTTGAGGTACTCCGCCGCCGGCGTGCCCTTCTTGATCGCGCCGGCGGGCGAGATGTGGTCGGTCGTGACGCTGTCGCCGAGCTTGGCCAGCACGCGCGCGCCCTGGATGTCCTCGGGCGCGATCGGCTCCTTCGGGATGTCCTCCAGGAAGGACGGGCGGCGCACGTAGGTCGAGCGCTCGTCCCACGCGAACCGGTCGCCCTCGGGGATCTCGAGGTTGCGCCAGCGCTCGTCGCCCTCGAAGGCCGACTCGTAGGACTTCTTGAACATCTCCTCGCTGACGGAGCCCTCGACGAGGTCCGCGACCTCCTTGGTCGTGGGCCAGATGTCCTTGAGGTAGACGTCCTCGCCGTCCGAGCCCTCGCCGAGCGGCTGGTCGAGCAGGTCGATGTCCATCGTGCCCGCGATCGCGTAGGCGACCACCAGCGGCGGCGACGCCAGGTAGTTCATCTTCACGTCGGGGTTGATGCGCCCCTCGAAGTTGCGGTTGCCGCTCAACACCGACACGACCGCGAGGTCCTCGGCGTTGACGACGTCCGAGACCTCCTGCGGCAGCGGGCCGGAGTTGCCGATGCACGTCGTGCAGCCGAAGCCGACGAGGTGGAAGCCGAGCGACTCCAGGTCCTCGACCAGGCCGGCCTGCTCGTAGTACTCCATGACGACCTTCGAGCCCGGCGCGAGCGAGGTCTTCACCCACGGCTTGGCCTTCAAGCCACGCGCACGCGCCTTGCGGGCCACGAGGCCGGCGGCGAGCATCACGGACGGGTTCGACGTGTTCGTGCAGGAGGTGATCGCGGCGATCACGACGTGACCGTGGTCGAGCTCGGTCTCCGTGCCGTCCGCCATCGTGAACGGCACGGCCTTCTCGACACGCTCGGCGACCTGCACGCGGGAACCCTCGTGCGGATCCTCGGAGTCGTCGTGGCCGGAGCCGTTGCCGTTGTGCGCCGGCGGGTCGGAGGCCGGGAACGACTCCGCGACCTCCTCGTCGACGTCGGTGCCGCCGTCGGTGTGATCGGCCTCCGGCTGCGGGAGGATGTCCTCCAGCGCGCCGCGGAAGGCGGACTTGGACTCGGTGAGGATGACGCGGTCTTGCGGGCGCTTGGGGCCGGCGAGCGACGGGACGACCGTGCTCAGGTCCAGCTCGAGCGTCTCGGAGTACGTCGGCTCCTCGGCGTGCTCGTCGTGCCACAGCCCCTGGGCGCGCGCGTAGGCCTCGGTGATCTCGCACTGCTCCTCGGAGCGCCCCGTGAAGCGCATGTACCGGATCGTCTCGGCGTCGATCGGGAAGATCGCGCACGTGGAGCCGAACTCGGGCGACATGTTGCCGATCGTCGCGCGGTCGGCGAGCGGCGTGTTGGTCACGCCCGCGCCGTAGAACTCGACGAACTTGCCGACCACCTTGTGCTCGCGCAGCATCTGGGTGATCGTGAGGACGAGGTCGGTCGCGGTCGCGCCCTCGGGCAGCTCGCCCTCGAGCTTGAAGCCGACCACGCGCGGGATCAGCATCGACATCGCCTGGCCGAGCATCGCGGCCTCGGCCTCGATGCCGCCGACGCCCCAGCCCAGGACGCCCAGGCCGTTGATCATCGTCGTGTGCGAGTCGGTGCCCACGAGCGTGTCGGGGTACAGGACCCCGTCCTTCTCGAACACGGTGCGCGCGAGGTACTCGAGGTTGACCTGGTGGACGATGCCGGTCTCCGGCGGGACGACCACGAAGCCCTCGAAGGCCGTCTGGCCCCAGCGCAGGAACTCGTAGCGCTCCTGGTTGCGCTCGTACTCGCGCTCGGTGTTGAAGCGCAGCGCCTCGCGGGTGCCGAAGGCGTCGACCTGGACCGAGTGGTCGATGACCAGCTCAGCCGGGACCAGCGGGTTGATCTTCGCCGGATCGCCACCCAGGTCGGACATCGCGTCGCGCAGCGCCGCGAGGTCCACGATCGCCGGCACGCCGGTGAAGTCCTGCATCACCACGCGCGCGGGGGTGAACGCGATCTCCTTGGAGGGTTCCGCGTTGTGATCCCAGCTGGCGAGCGCCTCGATGTCCGCCTTGCGCACCGAAATGCCGTCCTCGGTGCGCAGGAGGTTCTCCAAGAGCACCTTCAGCGAGAACGGCAGGCGCGCGACGTCGAACTTCTCCTGGAGCGCATCCAGGCGGTAAATCTCATATGAACGCCCGCCGACCTCAAGATCGGCCTTGGCGTTGAACGAATTGTCTGACACGGTTTCAAAGCTCCCGTAGGAGTGGATTTTCGTGTCAATGAGCCTACCCCCGAAACCGTGTAAGGGCTCCCTAAGTGGTGTGTGGGCGTGCGGCAACGCGACGGGCCACCCCCGACGATGGTTCGGTTCCCCCACTGGCGCGGGCTCCCGGACGCCCCATACGATCGCCGCGTGCTTGTGAGAACGACGATCGGGATGGGAGCGGCGGCCGGTGGGCTGACGCTGCTGACCTACGGGATCGCCCAGGCGATCGAGAACGGCAGCTGCGGCACCGACGAGTACGGCAACGTGCTCGGCGCGCCATGCCCGGACGGATTCGGGCCGATGATCGTGCTGATGGTGCTGGGCTCGTTCGCGGCGCTCGGCGGCGCCGCGCTGGCCAGCTCGCTCGTGCGGTTCATCATCCCCGCGATCATCGCCGTCTGCGCGGGGGTCCTCCTCGGCTTCATGGACCTCAATGAGACCGACACGCGCCCCGGGCTGGAGATCGTCGCGGTCGTCGCCGCGCCGCTGGTTCTGTTCGCCGTCCCGTTCCTCGGTCGCCGACGCTCGCGCGGGGTGGTCATCACCCCCCAGATGGCGCAGACGTTCACCGCGCCTGAGCCCGCGACCGCCGCGACCCCGCCGACCTTCGACGCGCCCGCGACGCAGTGGCAGCGGAGCACGCCCAAGGACGCCGAGGACGTCGCCGCGCGGCTGCGCCAGCTCGATCAGCTCAAGCAGTCCGGGCTGCTCGACGACGCGGCCTACGACGAGCAGCGCAAGCGCATCCTCTCGGAGCTCTGAGCATGCGCACGCTCGCGGTCCTGCTCGGCCTCATCGCCACCGTCGCCGGCGCCTACGGCGGCTTCCTCCTCATGCGCGAGGTCGGGCCCGGCGACCTCTCGAACTCCTACGGCCGCGGCACCACGGCGATCGACGGCAACCTGCTGGAGAGCCGCAACTTCGCCCGCGTGGTGGAGGCGCTCGAGCGCGACCTCGGGCCCGACGGCCGCATCTCGAACCTCAACGTGGAGCTGCTCGAGGCCACCGCCACCGGCGTCGTCGACGGCCGGCGCGTCTCGATCCGGATCGACGCCAACGGGAACTCCGAGAAGAACGAGTTCGGCGACGCGCTCCCCACCGGCACGATCCCCGTCAGCAAGATCGACCCCGCGGCGCTCGACGTGCTGCGCGAGGCGGCGGTGAAGGAGACCGGCGAGCCGGTCAAGAACGTGACGCTGTACGGCGGCAACCGCCAGTGGACCGTCTACATGCTGCGCGGGGAGCCCGACAGCTTCGTCGCCAACCTCAACGGCACGGGCCTGCGCCTGAGCGGCGAGGAGAACCCGGATCCGCTCGGCGGCGCGCCGGACTCGCTGCTGCGCGCGAAGAACCTCCAGAAGGTGCTCGACGCGGCCGCCAAGGAAGGCAGCCGCCTGCTCGACCTCACCCTCTGGCCCGAGCGCGCGTCCGTGCAGGTCGAGAAGGGCGGCCGCGCGGTCAGCCTCCAGTTCGGGTTCGACGCCGAGCTCACCAGCCGCGACGTGAACGCGCTCAACGGCGCGCAGACCACGTCGATCCCGCTGTCGCGCGTGGACGCCAGGGCGGTCGAGCGGATGGCCAAGAGCAAGTACGCCAAGGGGCTCAAGGGCGCGATGTACGCGATCCTGCGCCCGCAGCCGATCGAGGGCACGCCGCAGTGGCTGCTCTACCTGCCGGAGGGCAGCGACCCGCCGTACATCACGGCGAACCTGAAGGGCCGCGGCGTCTCCTGGCCCGGTCGCGGGTAACGCACAACGCATGGACGAGAACAAGGGCGAGTGGGCCGAGGTCGCCGACGAGGGCATCGTGCCCAGCGACACCGACGACGACGGCACGACGGGACGCACCACCGGCGACGACTCCCCCGCGACGGCCGAGGGCATCGACCTCAGCGCGGGCGACGACGCGGACGCGACCACCGACGGCAACGCGGACCCCACGCCGGAAGGCGTGGAGCCCGATCTGCGCGACGTGACGAAGCCTTCTTAGTGGACTTCTGAGGGGACTCGCCGGCGCTCGCCGGCGAGCTCGAAGACCCAGAAGTCCTCGCCCAGCACGGGGACGCTGACGTTGTAGACCGGCACCTCGCCGAGGCGGCCCTCGAACGTGCCCGCGTGCGCGTGGCCGTGCAGGACCATGTCCGGGTTGTGCTCGAGGATCGGCGGGGCGAGCCGGTCCGTGCCCAGGAACGTCCAGATCGCCTCGCGCTCGCCGACCAGCGTCTGCGTGGTCGGCGCGTAGTGCATCAGCACGATCCGGAACGGGCACATCGCGATCGCGCGCAGGCCGGCGTCCAGCGCCTCGGCCTCCTCGACGCTCTCGCGGTAGACGCCGCGCAGCGACGGCTCGCCGAAGTCGGGCAGGTGCGTGCCGGGGAAGCCGCCCATGAAGCCCTTCACGCCCGCGATCCCGACCTGGGTGTCGCACAGCTCGAGGGTCTCGTGCGAGTGCTCCTTGTCGAGCACGATCACGCCGGCCTCCTGCAGGACGGCCTTGAACTCGTCGGCGCGGTCCACGTGCCAGTCGTGGTTGCCGAGCACCGTCAGCACGGGAACGCCGACGTCGCGCACGGCGTCGGCGACGATCTGCGCCTGGTACGGCTCCCCGTGGGTGGTCAGGTCGCCGGCCAGCAGGATCACGTCGACCCGATCCTCGAGCGCGGCGAACGTGGCGTGTGCACGCTCGCGATCGTCGTCACGCTCGCCGTAGTGGATATCCCCGGCGGCAGCGATCCGGATCCGGCACTCCTCGCGATGTACGGCGGGGCGACCGTCGGTGGCGATGGTCGAGCTCATATCCAAACCGGCTACCCGATCCCAGGCGACGGGTAGCCCGTTCACATGTCCACGGATGAGGAGAGCCCGTTCTCGGACCTCGAGAGCTCGTTGAAGCGGTCCGCAGCCGCGCTGCGCGAAGCCGACGTCCCGTTCCTGCTGGGCGGCAGCCTGGCGAGCTGGGCGCGCGGTGGCCCCGAGACCCGGCACGACCTCGATCTGATGGTCAAGCCGGACGACGTCGAGCGGGCCGTCGCGGCCCTCGGCGAGATCGGGATGCGCTACGAGGACCCGCCCGAGGAGTGGCTGGCGAAGGTCTGGGACGGCGAGACGCTCGTCGATCTGATCCACCACCCGAAGGGCACGCCGGTCGACGACGCGCTGATCGAGCGGGGAGAGGTAATGTCAGTGCTTGGCATGGAGATGCGCGTGATGGCGCTAGAAGACGTGCTCGTGACGAAGCTCATGGCTCTGGATGAGCACTCGCTGCGTTACGAGTCGTTGCTGGCCATCGCCCGCGCACTGCGCGAGCGCATCGACTGGGACGACGTTCGTTCCCGCACCACCGAATCCGTGTGGGCGCGAGCGTTCTTCGTGATGCTTGAAGGCCTCGGGGTCGTCCCCGAGGCGAGTCCGACGACCGGTGCTCATGAGACCCGCGTGCGTGTGTTGACGCCGCGGAGTTCAGCCACCGCAAACGTGGGGTAGGCGCGACACATATGGCAGAACCGATCACGCAGGCCCGCCTCCGGGCGCTCTCCGCCGTGCATCCTCAGCAGGGGCGCGTGCTGTCCGTGTTCCTGAACCTGGACCCGACCTCGTTCGCCACGCCCGCGGCACGATCATCGGCGATCACCTCGGTGATCACCGCTGCCGCGCACAAGGTGGACGAAAGCGAAGGGCTCACGCACGACGAGCGATTGGGATTGCGGGACGACGTCGAGCGGGTGCGCGAGGTGCTGGAGGGCTCGGACATCGCCCAGAACGGCACGCGCGCGGTCGCGGTGTACGCCTGTGGCTCCGAGGGCTTGCTGGACGTCATCAAGCTGCGGCGGCCCGTCGACAACAAGGTCGTGTTGGACCGGACCGCGTTCGTCGAGCCGCTCGTGGTGCAGGGCACGGACGAGCGCTGGATGGTGCTGCTCGTCAACCGCCGCGCCGCGCGGCTGTTCTTCGGGCCGGGCGACGCGCTCGAGGAGACCGACCGGCTCGTCGACGACGTCCACCAGCAGCACGGCAAGGGCGGCTGGTCGCAGTCCAACTACCAGCGCTCCGTCGACAAAGAGGTCTCCGACCACCTCCAGAACGCCGCGGACCTCGCGTTCAAGCTCTACAAGACCCAGGGCGCGGACCGTGTGCTCGTCGGCGTGCCCGGCGAGCTGCTCACCGAGCTCAAGAGCAAGCTGCACCCGTACCTGATCGAGCGGGCGGCGGGCAAGATCAACGTCGACGTCGAGAACGCGTCGCTGGACGACGTGTGCGCGGCGGCGCGCCCCGAGATCACCGCGCACAACATGCGCTCCGAGCGTGAGGTGCTGGACCGGCTCCAGCAGGGCGTCGGCGCCGGCGGGCGCGGCGCGGCCGGCATCGAAGAGGTGCTGGACGCCTTGAACCAGGCGCGCGTGGAGACGCTGCTGATCTCGGAGAACTTCCGGGCGAGCGGGCGTGTGGACTTCCAGGCCGGGCTGCTGCTGCCCGACAACGCGGAAGGCGGTGAGCCGGTCGCGGACATCGTCGAGCCGGCGATCGAGAAGGCGATCGAGCAGTCCGCGAGCGCGCTGGTCGTCCGCCACCACACCGACCTGGAGCCGATGGGCGGGATCGGGGCACTGCTCCGGTTCTGATGATCGTCGCGGTCCTGGGCACGGGCATCATGGGCGCGCCGATGGCGCGCAACCTCGCCTCCGCGGGGCATGAGGTCCGTGCCTGGAACCGCACCTCCGCCAAGGCCCAGGGCCTGGGCGCGACGGTCTTCGACTCGCCGGCCGGGGCCGTGAAGGGCGCCGAGGTCGTGATCACGATGCTGGCCGACGGGCCGACCGTCGCGGCCGTGATGCAGGAGGCCTTCGTCTCCGACGACGCGCTCTGGTGGCAGGCGAGCACGGTCGGCGTCGACTGGGCCGACGCCCTCGGCGACGCCTACGTGGACGGGCCCGTGATGGGCACGCGCAAGCCGGCCGAGGACGGCAAGCTCACCGTGTTGGCGAGCGGTCCCGGACGCGAGCAGCTCGGGGACGTCTTCGACGCCGTCGCCGCCAAGGTGATCGACCTCGGGGACGAGGTCGGCGCCGGGCAGCGGATGAAGCTCGTCGGCAACTCGTGGGTGCTCGGGCTGGTCGAGGCGCTGGCGGAGACGATCGCGCTCGCCGAGCACCTGGGCGTGGACCCGCGCGACTTCCTGAAGATGATCGAGGGCGGCCTGATGGACACGCCCTACGCCCGGCTCAAGGGCGAGCCGATGATCGCTCGCGAGTTCCCGCCGAGCTTCCCGCTCGCGCTGGCCGCGAAGGACGCGGGGCTGATCGTCGAGGCCGCGCCCGACCTGCCGCTGCCCAAGCTCGTCCGCGACCAGATGTTGCGCGCCGTCGAAGCCGGCCACGGCGAGTCGGACGTGGCCGCTACGTTCATGGCTTCATGGCGCGAGCACTCGTAATCGTCGACTTCCAGAACGACTTCACGCCGGGCGGGGCCCTGGCGGTTCCCCACGGCGACGAGATCGCCGAGCGCATCAACGCGCTGTCCGCGTCCGGCGACTACGCGCTGGTCGTCGCCACGCGCGACTGGCATCCCGCCGACCACGGGTCGTTCAGCGAGCAGGGTGGTCCGTGGCCCGTGCACTGCGTCGCCGGCACGCCCGGCGCGGAGCTGCACCCCGCGCTGGATCGGTCTCGCATCGACGTCATCGTCGACAAGGGCCAGGCCGTCGACACCGACGGCTACAGCGGCTTCGAGGGCACCGGCCTGGAGGAGATCCTGCGCGAGCGTGGCATCACGCAGGTCACGGTCGTCGGGCTGGCGACGGACTACTGCGTCAAGAACACCGCGCTGGACGCGCTCCGCGCCGGCTTTCAGGTGACCGTCGACTCCACGGCCGTGCGCGGCGTGGAAGTGCAGGACGGCGACTCCGAACGCGCACTCTCCGAAGTGCGTGCCGCGGGTGGCGTAATGGCGTGAGACGGGGGCGCGACCGGCTGCTGGCCCAGCTGCGCCCGCACGTCGCCGACGAGCGCGTGCTGGCCGCGGTCCACGCCGTGCCGCGCGACCGGTTCGTCCCCGCGAAGCTCGCCCGCGACGCGTGGGAGAACATCCCGCTGCCGATCGGCAACGACCAGACGATCTCCCAGCCGCTCGTGGTCGCGCGCATGTGCGAGCTGCTGCGGCTGCGCGGGGACGAGCGGGTGCTGGACATCGGCACCGGCTCGGGCTACCACGCCGCGATCCTGGCGCGGTTGACCGCGCACGTGTGGAGCGTCGAGCGGCACGCGGCACTCTCCGAGCAGGCGGCGTTGAACCTCGCCGCGGCCGAGGTGGCGAACGTCACGCTGCTCGTCGGCGACGGCACGCGCGGCCTGCCCGAGACCGCGCCCTTCGACGCGATCAACGTCGCGGCCGCCGCCGCGGCCATCCCGCCCGCGCTGCAGGAGCAGCTCACGCGCGGCGGGCGACTGGTCGCGCCGGTCGAGGAGGGCGACCAGCGCCTGGTCGTGATCGAGCACACGTCCCGCGGCTTCGAGCGCACGACGCTCGAGCGGGTGCGCTTCGTGCCGCTTATTTGACGACGTCGAGGCGGGGGTTCGGGTGGTACTCGCGGCCGACCTTCGCGGCGGGTTGGCCGTTGTTGAGCACGACGTCCGCGGTGAAGTCGTTCGAGCCGCGGATGAGGCTGGAGCCGACGCCGTAAGAGTCCACGGGGACGCTGGCGGCCTCGAAGGCGCGGATGCGGTCGGCGTTGAAGCCGCCCGAGACGACGATCTTCACGTTCCCGTAGCCGTGCTTGTCCAGCTCGGACCGGGTCAGCTCCACCAGCTCGGCGGCGACGCCCTTGGGCGCCTCGTCGCCGTGGAGGCGCTGCAGCGACTCGTCGGCCAGCGTGTTCGACGTGTCCAGGCGCACGCCCCACAGGTCCTCGCCGAGCGCGTCGGCGACCTCGAGCGCGGTCTTGACGCTGTCGTTCTTGAAGTCCACGAGCACGGTGACGTTCATGTCCCGGCTGAAGCGGTCGGCGAACTTCTTCGCGGCGAGCGCCGTGTCGCCGTTGTAGGCCGCGATCAGCGCGTGCGGGACGGTGCCGATCCCACGCCCGCCCCACCAGGAGGCCTGCGCGTCGGTGGAGACGCCGATCGAGCCGCCGATGTGCGCCGACCAGCCGTCGCCCGTCTGCACGAGCCAGTGGTCGTGGCGGGCGGGGAAGTACAGGATCGGCTTGCCGTTCGCGGCCTCGACGACCTCGCGCACGTTGCGCATGATCAGCGTGCGGCGCGCCATCACGCCGAGGTAGACGGTCTCCAGGTGCGCGAACTCCGCGTAGTCGCCCTCGATCGTCATCACGGTCTCCCACGGCTCGATCTCGTCGCCCTCGTGGAGCGCCTTGACCTCGAGCTGGTCGAACGTGGGGACCCAGACGTCGCCCTCGTAGTGCCCGGTGCCCTGCTTGAGCACGGCGATCGCCTCGTCGACGCCGCCGAGGATCGACTCCTTGCGCTGGAAGACCTGCATCAGCACCCGCGGGTGGTGGTCGTCGGCCTCCAGCAGCTGCTTCGTCAGGTTGAAGTAGGTGTCGGAGTAGTAGCCCTCACGGATCTTCTCCACCGGCAGGCGGAAAACGGAGGGCGGGAGACGGACACGCTCACGGGTCGCCATGACCAAAAAGCCTACCCGGGAGATCAGGCGTCGGCGGGCGGCGGGTCGTCCTGGCCCCGGATGAGCTTGCCGTAGCGCGGCTTGTACTCCCGCGTCACGAGCGTCTGGTAGGACGGCCCGGTGCTCTTGGGCAGCTCGGTCGGGAACGTCTCGGGCGCGGCGACCACGCCGTCGAAGTACGCCTTGCCCTGACGGACCACCCACGTCGCGAGGTCCTCGTGATGGCCCTCGGAGTAGTCCTCGCCGAAGACCTCCGCGAACTCGTCGTCCATCAGCTCGTCGATCTGGTCCTGATAGAGCCAGTAGAAGTCGACGAGCTCCTGCTCGGACATCCCCTTCACCCGCTGCTCGACCACGCCGGGATCGTCGACCCCCGCGTCGACCAGCGTCCAGAACTCGTTCTCGTCCATTGCGTCCTTCGCTCTAGTCGGCGGTCACGCCGAGGTTGGCCATCCAGTCGCGGAACGTCTCCTCCCGCACGCCGGCACCCTGCGCGGCGCGCGCGACATTACCTTCACTGGCCACCAGGATGCCGACCAGCTCCGCCTGGTCCGGCGGACGCATGGCCGGGAACATCACGGGCACGCCGTCGGCGTCGACGAGGTCGCGTCCCTCCCAGCGGTAGCCCTTCTGCTGCAGCTTCGAGTTCAGGCGCGTGTACGGGATGCCCGGGCCTTCGCGCCCGAGCCGCGGGACGTTGGCGTGGCCCTTCGTGTTGTCGAACGGCAGCCGGCCGCTCTCGCCCCAGTCCAGCTGCTGCCGGAGCGCCTTCTCGACCGACTCGACCTTCTTGCCGTCCGGGACGGTGACCACGCGGATCTCCATCTCGAACTGCATGCCGTTCTTCCCCTCGGCCAGGTCGTACTTGCCGAAGCGACCTTCGATCGTGTCCCCGGTCGTCTTGCCGACCTTCAGGATCTGCCCGTTGGCCTTGTCCCGCATGACATAGAGCACCTGGTCGTCGCCGTTGAGGGCAAGCGTGTCGACCTGGCCCGGCCGGATGAACTTCGGCTCGCCGACCGTCACGCCGAGCTTGCCCCAGTCGGGCGGCGTGTCCAGCAGCTCGCCGACCTTCGGGTCCTTGTTGCCGATCGCCCGCAGGTCGTCGCCGATCCGCCGCAGCTCGGCGAGCCGGTGCGGCCCTTCCGGCATGTCCTTGCCGTTGTTCTTCCCGATGCGCTTTTCGAGCTCGATCGCTCGCTTGCGCAGGGCCATCAGGCGCTCGCGGATGTCGCCCTTGGAGCCGGCGATCGCCGCGTTGAGCTTGGACTCGAGCGGGCGGCAGATGTCCGAGCAGGCGAGGACGTCCGCGCCGTCTTCCTTGACCTCGGTCTTGAGCTTCTGCCGGGTCTTCCCGACCGGGATCTCGGGACCTTCGTCCACGGTCGGCTGCCGGGGCTTCGCGTCCGGCTTCGCGCCGTCGGCCTGGTCCTTCGGGCGCTGCTTCGGCTTCGGCTTGGCGGCCGGCTTGGACTTGCCGCCCGCCTTGGGCTTCGGCTTGGCCTTGGCCCGCGTCTTGCCCTTCGAGGTCGTCCGGCCCTTGGGCTTGGGCTTGGCGGCCGTCCCAGGCTTCGGGGCACGGGCACGTGCGGCCGGTTTCGGCGTGCGGCGGCCGCCGGTGCGGACCGCGTTGCGCACGGAGCGCCCGGCGGCGGTGACCTTCTTCGCGCCGGCCGAGGCCGCGCGGCGGGCGCCGCTCTTGGCCGCGCTCACGCCTCGGGAGACGCCGCGCGCGGTCGCCGAGACCGCGCGGCCGGCGGCGCTGGAGGCGACCCGGCTGGAGACACGGCTCGCGGCGGCGGCGGTGGCCTTGCCCGCGGTCGTGGACATCACCTTCGAGCCGATCGCGCCGGCGATCTTGCCGCCGAGCGGGCCGAAGACGGCGCCACCGATCGCGCCGAACGCGACCGCCTGGACGAGGCCCTCGTTCCACTTCTTGCCCGACGCGAGGTTGGTGACGACCTGGCCGGCGCCGCTGCTGATCGCGCCGATCACGATCGCGGCGACGATGCCCGCGGCCAGGCCGCCGGTGCCGATGACGAGCGCCGTGAGCGCCACCGCGACGACGAGGCTGACCCAGAAGCCGGGGTCGCTCAGCAGCTTGGTGACGAACTCGAACGCGGCCTTGAGCGCGTTCCACGCCGCCTTCGCGGCGCTCTTGACCTTGCCCCACAGGCTGTCGTCCTTCGGCGGCTCCTTCGACGCCTCCGCGTTGACTTTCGCCTGGCCCTGGCTGATCTTGCCCGAGCTCTGGCCGGGGATCTGCTGCGTGCCGCTCTGGACCTTGCCGGCCGTCGCGTCGAGCTTGCCCTTCGCGCCGGACAGGCCCGAGCTGAACTTCCCCTTGACCTTGCCCGCCGACGCCTTGACCTTGCTCGAGAACTGGCTGATCGTCTTGTTGCCGGTCTGCGTCGCGGACTGCGCCGTGCTCTTGACCTGACCGGACACGCCGGCCGCTGTGGACGAGGCGGTGCCGGCCGCGCCGGCGGCCGTGGAGGAGGCGCCGGACGCGGCGGAGCCGGCCTGGCCGGCCATGCCCGACTTGGCGCCCTTCGCCGCGTTGCCGGCGGCGTGCGTGGCCTTCTTGGCGACCTTGCCGCCCGCGACGATGCCCTTGGAGGACAGGCCCTTGAGGTCTTTGCGGATGTCCGCGATCGCCTCCGGGGCGTCCTCGCGGGTGATCTGCGCGCGCTTGAGCTGGCGCTTGAGGCGCGCGGCGTTGGTCTTGAGCGCCTTCGTGGCGGCGCTGTGCTGCTGCTTGACGGCGGTCTGCGCCGCCTTGCCCGCTTGCGCCAGTCCCGCCTTGGCCGAGGAGACCGTGGACGCGATGCCGCGTTGCGCGCCTCCCTGCTGCGAGGAGAGTGAGCCCTTGGCGCCGGACTGCACCTGGCCGAGCGCCGCGTTGCCGCCGCTGACGCCCTTCTTGACCGCGCCCGTGGCGGACGACGCGAGCCCGCTGATCGCCGACACCGCCGCGGGCAGCGTCGACTTGATGCTCTGCGCCGCCTCCTTGCCCTTGGCCTGGAAGGCCGTCGCCATCTTCGTGCCTTCGCCGCGCACGCCCGAGATGACGCCCGCGCCCTGCGAGCGGACCTTGCCGGACGTCTCGCTGGACACGCGCGAGGCGACTTCGGCGTTGCCCTTGGCCGCGGCCTCGTTCGCGCCGCCGCCCCCGCCGGCCTGGCCCTGGATCGCGCCCGCCGTGGAGTTGATCGAGCCCGTGACCTTGCCGGTCGTCGCCTCACCCGCGGCGCGGCCCTGGCCCGCGAACTGCGTGCCGGCCTGCGTCGCGTCGCCCGCCGCCTCGGTGACCGAGCTCTGCGCCTTGCCCTTCGCCGTGCCCTGCCAGGACTTGACCTGGCCGCTCGCCGCCGCGCCCGCGCTGGTGACCTTCCCTCTCGCGCCCGCGACCGCCGAAGACACGCTGCCCTGCGCACGGGAGAACGCACCCTTGACGACGCCCTGCTGCGCCGTCCCCGCCGCCGACACGTCCCGCTGGTGCTTGCCGACGGCGCCCGTGATCGCGGACGCCGTGCGCGCTGCCGCCTGCTTGAGCCGCGCGCCCTCGGTGTCCGCGGCGTCGGAGACGGCCTCGGCGACCATCTTCCGGCCCTCGCGAACGCTCCGCCGCCGCTCGCGCACCTGATCGAGCAGCGCCGTGACCTCGGGCGAGTCGTCGGCCTGCGCGGCAAGATCCGAGTCGTCCTCGGGCGGCTCGAACTTGCCGCCCTGCTGGAAGCGACTCCGCCCACGACCCGCCGCGCCACGACCGCCGCCGCCACGACCGGTCGCCGCCGCCGCGCCACCGGCCGCCGCCGCCGCCGCGGGCCGATTGGTGGCGCTCACGCGGGCCGGTGACGAGCGCGCGTTCGCCACGATCGTGGATCGCTA
>NZ_JAPDDP010000030.1 GCF_027587195.1 Solirubrobacter phytolaccae
GGCCTCCGACTTCGCCAGCCGCCACGCCGCCCGCCGCCACGCCGCCCGCCGCCACGCCGCCCGCAGCCGGCCCGTCGCCCGAGGCGGCCGCGTGACCGTCCATCTCGTCGGCGCCGGTCCCGGCGATCCCTCGCTGCTCACGGTCGCGGCCGCGGAGCTCATCCGGCGCGCGCGCGTGGTCGTGTACGACCGGCCGTCGATGGACGCGATCGTGGCGCTCGCGCCCGCCGACGCCGAGCGGCACGTCGTCGGCCTCGCGCCCGGGCAGCGCGCGCTCTCGCAGCCCGAGGTCAACGCGCTGCTCGTGGAGCTCGGCCGCACCCATGACGAGGTCGTGCGGCTCAAGAGCGGCGACCCGTTCGTGGCGTCCCGCGGCGGCGAGGAGGCGCTCGCGCTGCAAACCGCGGGCGTGCCCGTCAACGTCATCCCCGGCGTGTCCTCCGCGCTCGCCGCGCCCGCCGCGGCCGGCATCCCGCTGATGATGCGGCAGAGCTCGGTGACGGCCACGTTCGTGTCCGGCGACGATGACGACGAGCACGCCGAGCCGCCCGACTGGCACGCCCTCGGCGCGCTCGGGGGCACGCTCGTGATCCTCACCGGCCGCGCGCGCATCCGGCGAATCGCGGCGAAGCTGATCGAGGGTGGCCGCGCGCCGGACACGCCGATCGCCGCCATCAGCGCCGCCTCACGTGACCGCCAGCGGATCCTGCGCGGCACGCTCACCGACCTACCCGCCCCGCTGCCGCCGCCGGTCACGTTCGTGGTCGGCCACGCGGCCGCCCTGGAGCTCACGTGCACATCCCCGAAGGCTTCCTGACCGGCGAGGCCGCCGCGCTCGGCTGGGCCACCGCGGTGGTCGGGGTCGGCGTGTGCCTGCGCGGCGCGTCCCGCACGGCCCGCGAGCGCGACCTGCCCGTCGCCGGCCTGGCGACGGCGTTCTTCGTCGTCGGCGAGGCGCCCGCGATCCCGATCACGATCGGCACCAACGCGCACCTGCTCGGCGGCGCGCTCGCGGTCGCCCTGCTCGGTCCGTGGCTCGGCGGGCTCACGATCACGACGGTCTGCATCCTGTCCGCGTTGCTGTTCGGCTCGGGCGGGATCACGACCCTCGGCGCCACGATCATGCTGCTCGCGCTCGTGCCCGCGTTCGTCGGCTACCCGCTGCTGGTCGCGCTGCGCAAGCCGCTGCCGCTGCCCGTCGCCGCCGGGATCACCGCGGTCGTGAGCGTGATGGTCAGCGCGGTGCTGTTCGTGGCGGTGATGACGCTCGGCGCCGACCACCAGATCGACCGCGGCACGCTCGCCGCGTCGATCCTCGGCCCGTACGCGGTCGTCGCGCTGATCGAAGGCGTGATCACGGCGCTGCTCGTCCGCGCCCTGCTGTCCATCCGTCCCGATCTCGTCCGTGCCCGCCGGAGGCCCGTTCCCGCATGAGCACTGTGTTCTTCGTCGGCGCCGGCCCAGGCGCGGCCGACCTCCTGACTCTGCGCGCCGCGCGCATCCTGGGCGAGGTCGACATCGTCATCTGGGCCCGTTCCCTGGTCGACCCCGAGGTGCTCACGCACGCGCCCCAGGCCGAGCAGATCCCGTCGGACGACAAGACGTTCGACGACGTGCTCGCGGTCTACAAGCGCGCCGCCGAGGAGGGCCTCGACGTCGCCCGCGTGCACTCCGGCGACCCGACGCTCTACGGCACCCTGCACGAGCAGCTCGGCGCCTGCCGCGCGCTCGGGCTGGACACCGTGATCGTCCCGGGCGTGTCATCGCTCTCGGCTGCCGCGGCGAGCCTCGGCCAGGAGCTGACGGTCCCCGACGTGAGCCAGTCGCTGATCATCACCCGCCGCGCGCAGCGCACGAACATGCCGGCCAACGAGCAGCTGCAGGCGATGGCCGCGCACGGCACGACGATGGCGCTGTTCCTCTCGGTGCGCCGCCCGCGCGAGCTCCAGCAGGACCTGCTCGACGGCGGCTACGCGCCCGACACGCCGACCGCCGTGGTCTACAAGGCGAGCTGGCCGGACGAGATCGTCTTCCGCTGCCGCCTGGACGAGCTCGGCGTGCGGATCCGCGAGGAGAAGATCACGACGCAGGCGCTCGTGCTGCTCGGCCCCGCCCTCGGCGACGGCGCGGGCGCGGGCCAGTCGCACGTCTACGACCCGGGGTATGGGCACCGCTACCGCCGCCTCGGCGCGCCGAGCCGGTACAAGAAGAAGCGTGCCTGAGCTCCACGTCCTGGGCGTGTCCGGCGGCGCCGTGCCGCCGGGTACCGAAGCGCTGCTCGCTGACGCCGCCGTCGTCGCGGGCGGCCGCGCCGTGCTGGAGCAGCTCGCGCCGGGCAAGGAGCACGTGGTGCTCGGCAAAGATCTCCTCCGCGCCCTGCCCGACCTGGTGACGCGCACCGGCGTGGTCGTGCTCGCGTCGGGTGATCCGGGCTTCTTCGGCATCGTCCGCACGCTTCGTAAGTTCACCCACGAGCTCGTCGTCCACCCCGCGCCGTCTTCCGTCGCGGTGGCGTTCGCGCGGCTCGGCCTCCCGTGGGACGACGCGCTCGTCGTCTCCGCCCACGGCCGTGACCCGCACCCGGCGATCAACGCCGCGCTGCGCCACCCGAAGGTCGCGATCCTCACCCAGCCCGGCAACACGGAGCTCGTCTTCGAAGCCCTAGCGGCGCGCAATCCGGTCGTGCTCGAGGCCCTCGGCACGCCGGACGAGCGGATCGCCACGGCGCCGCCGTTCAACGACCCGAACGTCGTGATCGTGCACGCGCCGACGGACGGCCGCCCGACGATCTGGCCGCCCCGCACCCCCACCCGCTGGGCGCTCCCCGAGGACGCCTTCGAGCACCGCGCGGGGATGATCACCAAGACCGAGGTGCGCGCGCTCGCCCTGGCCGCGCTCGGCCCGGGCACCGGCGACCACGTGTGGGACGTCGGCTGCGGCAGCGGCAGCGTCGCGGTCGAGTGCGCCCGTCTCGGCGCGGCCGTGACCGCGATCGACCATGACCCCGACGCCGTCGGCCTGACTGCCCGCAACGCCTTCGCCCACGGCGTCCCGATGACGACGGTCTGCGGAGCCGCTCCCGACGCGCTGCGCACCCTGCCCGAGCCCGACGCCGTCTTCGTCGGCGGCGGTGGCGCGGCGCTCCCGGACATCCTCGAGCTCGTGGCCGACACGGACTCCCGCGTGGTCGTCGTCACGCTCGCACTCGTGGACCGGATCGCGCCGACGCTCGCGCAGCTCGACGACGAGTTCGAGCACGTCAGCGCGACCACGCTCCAGGCCAACCGCGTCAAGCCGCTCGCGGGCGGCCACCGCCTCGCCGCCGAGAACCCGGTGACCGTGATCGTGGGCCGCCGATGACCGCGGCCGGGGAACCGCGGCCGCGCGCGGCCGACCGGCGCGGCGCCGCGCCGTGGCTCGTCGCCGGCGTCGGCTGCTCGCTCGGGTGCCCGCCTGAGGAGCTGCGCGCGCTGATCGAGACCACGCTGCCCGACGGGACGCTCCGCGCGCTCGCGACCGTCGACCGCCGCGCCGAGGAGCCCGCGATGCTCGAGGCGGCCGCGCACTTCGGCGTGCCGCTGCGCACGTTCCCCGCGCACGAGCTCGCGCGCGTCGACGTGCCCACGCCGAGCGCCGTCGTCGCGCGGCACGTCGGCACGCCGAGCGTCGCCGAGGCCGCGGCCCTGCTCTCCGGCACGCGGTTGCTCGTGCCCAAGACCCGTTCCGAACACGCAACTTGCGCGGTGGCCGAATGCCCAGAGTGATCCATCCGATCGAAGTCGAGAGCTACCGCATCCTGCGGTCGCGGATCGACCTCAGCCATCTCCCGCCGCTCTCGCGCGCGGTGGCTGAGCGCGTCATCCACGCGGCCGCCGACTTGAGCTTCGGCGACAGCCTCGTGCTGGACGAGGACGCGCTGGCCAAGGGCCGGGAAGCGCTGCTGAGCGGCGCGCCGATCTACTGCGACGCGCGCATGGCCGCCGCCGGGATCACGTCCCGGAAGCCGATCGTCCCGCTCGACGACCCGCGCGCGAAGACGCCCGAGCCCGGTCTCACACGCTCGGCGACCGCGATGCGCCTCGCCACGAAGGAAGCGCCCGCCGGCGCGATCTGGGTGATCGGCAACGCGCCCACCGCGCTGTTCGAGCTGCTCGAGCACCCGCCGACCGACCCGGCGCTGATCGTCGGCCTGCCGGTCGGCTTCGTCGGCGCGGCCGAGTCCAAGGCGGCGCTCGCCGCCACCGACCTGCCGTTCGTCACCAACCGGGGCGAGCGCGGCGGGTCGTCGGTGGCCGTGGCGGCCGTCAACGCGCTCCTGTATTACGAAGCATGAGCCTGACCCTCGTCCTGGGCGGCCGCCGCAGCGGCAAGAGCTCGTACGCGGAGTCGCTGATCCGCGGCGGAACCTACCTCGCCACGGCCGCCGCGAACGATGAGGAGATGCGCGAGCGCATCGCCGTGCACCAGGCGCGCCGCGGGCCCGAGTGGACCACGATCAACGTCGAGGACGACCTCGCCGGCGCCCTGGCGGAGGCCACGGGTCCGGTCCTGCTCGACGGCCTCGGCGTCTGGATCGCGGGCGTCATGTACCGTCACGGCGCGTTCGACGGCGGCGACTCGGACGCGATCGACCCGATCGTGAACGCCGGCATCGCGGCGCTCCAGGGCCACGCCGAGCCGGTGGTCGTCGTCGCCGAGGAGGCCGGGCTCGGCCCAGTCCCCCCGGACCCCACCACCCGCCGCTGGCTGGACCTGCTCGGTGACGCGAATCAGACGCTCGCCAAGACGGCCGACCGGGTGGTGCTTGTGGTCGCCGGACGAACCCTCAACCTAGATAAAGACCCAGGGCCTTTATGAAAGCGCCGCACGGGGACAAGATGGTCCGGCCGGGCGACGAGGACTTCGCGGTCAACGTCGTCGCCGGTCCGCCGCCGCGGTGGCTCACGGACGCCGTCCAGGCCGCGTGGGCCAACATCGGGCCGTATCCGGACGAGACGCACGCCCGGCAAGCCCTCGCGAACCGGCACGGCGTCACCCCCGAGCAGGTCCTCGTCCTCAACGGCGCCGCCGAGGGCTTCTGGCTGCTCGCGGCGACGGTCGAAGGCCGGGCCGGAATCGTCATGCCCGCGTTCGGGGAGCCGCGGGCGGCGCTCCGGGCCCACGGCCGCACGCCGACGTTGATCGACCGCCCGCCGCCGTTCACGCTGCCGGAGGTCGACGACGAGGTCGCGCTGGTGTTCGTCACCAACCCCTGCAACCCGACCGGAACGCTGCACCGCCGCGAAGCGATCCACTCGCTCGCCCGCCCCGACCGCACGCTCGTCGTCGACGAGAGCTTCATGGACTTCGTCGCGCACCCGCAACCAACTGTCGCCGGCGCGCCCCACACGGTCGTCCTGCGCAGCCTCACGAAGGCCTTCTCGATCGCCGGCCTGCGCGCGGGGTACCTGATCGCCGACCCCGACCTCGTAGAGCGCCTCGACGCGCGCCGCCAGGCCTGGCCCGTCAATGCGCTCGCGCTCGCCGCGATGACCGCCTGGGCCGAGCGCCCCCAGGACGACGGCGTGATCGAGCGCACCACGGCCCAGCGCGACCGGCTCACCCGCCAACTGCAAGCCGCCGGCCTGTACGTCCACCCCGGCGCCGCCAACTTCCTGCTCGTCAAGGTCCCGCCCGGCACGACCGAGCGCCTCCGCACGCACGGCATCGCCGTCCGCCCCACCGAGGACCTCGGCCTCGACGACGAGCACATCCGCGTCGCCGTCCGCGAGGACGCCGACCGCCTGATCGCCGCGCTCTCCAGCCCGTGAGGACCGCGCTCGCCTTCCTCACGCGGCTGCCGGTCCCGCTCCCCAGCGACCCGGACCTGAGCCGCGCCGCGTGGACGTTCCCGCTCGTCGGCCTCGTCGTCGGTGCCGCAGCGGCCGGCACGAGGGCCGTGGCCGACCAGGTCCTCCCGCCGCTCCCCGCGACCATCCTCGCGATCGCCGTCGCGGTGCTGATCACGGGCGCGCTGCACGAGGACGGCCTCGCCGACGTCGCCGACGCCACCGGCGCGCACGTGGACCGGACAAGACGCCTCGAGATCCTCAAGGACCCGCGCGTCGGCGCGTTCGGCGCCACGGCGCTGATCCTCGCCCTCCTGCTCACGGCAACCTCCGTCGCCGCGCTCGACACCACCGAAGCCGTCAAGACGCTGATCGTCGCCCACGTCCTGAGCCGCTGGGCGATCCTCCCCGTCGGCTTCCTCGAGCCCGCGAAGCCCGGCGGCGCCGGCAGCCTCCTGCGCCCCACCCCGACCCGCCTCGCCGCAGCGACCGTGATCGGCGCCGCGATCGCGCTCGGAGTGGCCGGCCCGGCCGCGGGCGCGGTCGCCTTGGCGGCGGCCGCGATCACCACCGCGGCGGTCGCGCTCTTCCTCCACCGGACCCTCGGCGGCATCACCGGCGACGGCTACGGGGCCAGCGCGAAGCTCACCGAAATCGTCGTGTGCGTGACCCTGGTCGCATTCTGGGTGTGACGTGCACTAGCATCCAGCCGTCAATAGCGAGGTGCGAGGAAAGCCGGTGCAAGTCCGGTGCGGTCGCGCCACTGTGACCGGGACCGCCCGGAAGCCAGGAACTTCACCGTCGCAACACGTCGCACTCTGCACCCGGGACGCACGATCCCGAGGGAGGACCACAACTTGTCGGACACCACTTTCACACCGGAACTCGAGGCCCCCAGCGTCCCGCTGATGCCGCTGAGCGACCTGATCCCCTACGCGCTGCTCACGGCGCTGCTGGCGATCATCCTCTTCTACTTCGTCGGCGCCGAAGAGGGCGCGACGTCGGTCTTCCCGGGCATGACCATGCACGAGTGGGTCCACGACGCCCGGCATCTGCTGGGCTTCCCCTGCCACTAGGCAGCCCCGTGGACAGCCAGAAGATCGTCCGCGGACTGCTGATCCGTGGGATGCTCGCCGGCCTCGCGGCCGGCGTGCTGATGTGGGCCTTCGGCTACCTGTTCGGGGAGCCGCACATCCGTGACGCGATCGCGTTCGAGGAGTCGATCAGCCCGCCCTCGAACGAGGCGCCGCTCGTCAGCCGCACGATGCAGGAGAGCCTCGGCCTCCTCACCGGCACGGTGGTCTACGCCATCGCCGCCGGCGGCGTGTTCGCGCTCGTCTTCGCCGCGGTCTTCGGCCGCGTCGGCCACGCCCGCCCGCGGGTCACCGCCGCGACGCTCGGCCTCGTCGCCTTCGTCGTGATCGTCTTCGTCCCGTTCCTGAAGTACCCGAGCAACCCGCCCGCGGTCAGCCTGGACGAGACGATCGGGTTCCGCACGCGGACCTACTTCGTGATGCTGCTGCTCTCGCTCGTGGCGGCGTTCGCCGCGCTGCGGATCGGTCGCGACGCGGTCAAGCGCCTCGGCACGTGGAACGGCACGCTGGTCGCCGTCGCGGGCTACGTCGTGCTGGCCGGCATCGCCTCGGTGCTGATGCCCGCCGTCAAGGAGATGCCCGAGGGCTTCAGCCCGGAGCTGCTCTACTCGTTCCGCCTCTCCACGCTCGGCACCCACGCGGTGCTCTACGCGACCCTCGGCCTGGGCTTCGGCGCCCTCGCCGAGCGCTGGATCAGCCAGGTGCGGCCCGCCGCAGCAGGTACGTATCGAACATCCAGCCTTTCCGCCGGCGCGCCTCACTCCTGACGCGCTCGATCTCGTCTGACACCTCGGCCACCACGCCGGACAGCAGCAGCTCGTCCGGCGTGCCGAGGTAGGCGCCCCAGTAGATCTCGGCCTCCGGGAAGCGCTTGAAGGTCAGGTCGGCGTCGAGCATCACGACGACGTCGCCCACACCGGTCGGCCAGCCCTCGGCCACCAGCCGCCGTCCGCTCGTGATCAGCACCGAGCCGCCGACGCGGTTCAGCGGGATCCCGAACTGCGCGCACAGCGCGGACACGGCCGAGATCCCCGGCACCACGCGCACGCCGAGCCCGGCCTCACGCAGCACGTCGATCAGCCCGTCGTACAGCGACGGATCGCCCCAGGCGAGGAACGCGGCCTCGCCCGCCTCCGCGGCGACGGCCTCCTGCACCAGCGCCACGCGCCGGGCCCGCCAGGCCGCGACCGCGGCCGCGCCCCGGCCCCGCGGCGGATCCTCGATGACCACCTCGCGCACGCCTTCCGGCAGCAGCGAGCGCCGCGCCAGCGCCAGCTCGTCGTCGTCACCCTTCTGGAAGACGAACACGACGTCCACCGTCTCCAGTGCCCGTACCGCGGCGAGCGTCATCCAGGCGGGATCCCCCGCCCCGATTCCGATCACCCAGACGCGTCGCGTGTCAGCATCGCCTTCCATGGCCGTGCTGATCTTAGGCGGGACGCAGGAAGCCCGGGAGCTGAAGGCGCTGCTGGGCGACGACGCGATCCTCGCGCTCGCCCGCACGACGCGCTTCGGCGGCGCGGAGGGCCTGGCCGCCTACGTCGAGCAACACGGCATCACGACGATCGTCGACGCCACCCACCCGTTCGCCACCCGCATCAGCGCCAACGCCCAGCACGCGGGCGTGCGCGTGATCCGGCTCGAGCGCCCCGGGTTCGTCCCGGAGCCCGGCGACGACTGGACCTACGTCGACACCCTCGCGCACGCCGAGCTGCCGGCCGACGCCCGCGTCTTCCTCACCACCGGCCACCACGAGGTCGAGGCGCTCGACGCGCATCCCGCGTTCTTCCTCGTCCGCGCCCTCAACCCACCGCCGACGCTCCCACCGCACCACGAGCTGATCCTCGCCAAGGGTCCGTTCGACCTCAGCACTGAGCTTGCCCTCATAGAACGTCACCAGCTGACCCATCTGGTGACCAAGGACAGCGGCGGCCCGGACGCGAAGCTGCAGGCCGCGCGCGCGAAGTCCCTGCGTGTGGTGTTGATTCGCCGACCGCTCAAGCCGCCCGTAGCGACCACCGCCGAAACGCCAGAAGCGGTCAGTCTCCTCCTATCGGACTAACGATTTCCTGACATCCGTCGATACTGGGGACGTGCCCGATCCGCGCCGTGCCCTTGTGGTGGAGGACACTCCCTCCGCCCGAATGCTGGTCACCGCCCTGCTGACCCAACAGGGTTTCGCCGTGGAGACGGCCGAGAACGGCGAGAGCGGGCTCGACGCCGCCCGGACGTTCGACCCCGAGCTGATCGTCCTCGACATCGGCCTGCCCGGCACCGACGGCTTCACCGCCTGCCGCTCCCTGCGCGAGTTCAGCGACGCCTACGTGCTGATGCTCACCGCCCAGGACTCCGAGCTCGACAAGGTGATCGGGTTCGACGCCGGCGCCGACGACTACATCACCAAGCCGTTCTCGACGCCGGAGTTCATCGCCCGCGTGCACGCGATGCTGCGCCGCCCACGGCGGATGCAGACCGAGCCGGCCCCGGAGCCCGAGCCGGTCCGCGCGTTCGGCGGGCTCGTCGTCGACCCGGGCGCCCGTGAAGCGCGGCTGGACGGCGCCGTGGTCAACCTCACGCGCCGCGAGTTCGACCTGCTCGACGTCCTCAGCGGCTCCCCGCGCGTCGCCTTCACCCGCTCCCAGCTGCTCGAGCGCGTCTGGGGCGAGAACTGGTTCGGCGACGACCACCTCGTCGGCGTCCACGTCTCCAACCTGCGGCGCAAGCTCGGCGACGACGGCCGCAACCCCCACTTCGTGCTCACCGTGCGCGGCATAGGCTTCCGGATGGGTCCGGGCCGGTGAACCTGGCCGACCTCGACGCCACGCTCGGCCGCGTCACCGTCGACGAGCTCCTCACCGTGTACCGCCAGGACCTCGCGACGCGCCTCGCCCAGCTGCGCGCCGCGACGACCCCCGACGAGGTCCGCCACCACGCGCACGGCCTGCGCTCGGGGGCGGCGAGCTTCGGCGCGATGGCGCTCGCCGACGCCGCACGCGACGTCGAGCGGGGCGACGGCTCGCTGGCCGCCGTCGAGCACGCCGCGTCCGCGCTGGACGCCGCCCTCGCCACGCGACTGCACCACTGAGGTTTGACCACCGGCCCGGCCGGTGACAGACCCTGCATGAGCGACGAGCGACGGCCCACGACGACCACCGACTCCGGCATCCCGGCGCCGAGCGACGAGTTCTCGCTCACCGTCGGCCCGCAGGGCCCGACCGTCCTTCACGACCACTACACGGTCCAGAAGATCCAGCACTTCAACCGTGAGCGCGTGCCCGAGCGGGTCGTGCACGCGAAGGGCAGCGGCGCGCACGGGTTCTTCGAGGTCACCAACGACGTCAGCCAGTTCACCAAGGCCGACCTGTTCCAGCCGGGCAAGCGCACGCCGATGTTCGCGCGCTTCTCGACCGTGGCCGGCGAGCAGGGCTTCGCCGACACCGTCCGCGACCCGCGCGGCTTCGCGCTGAAGTTCTACACCGAGCAGGGCAACTACGACCTGGTCGGCAACAACACGCCGGTGTTCTTCGTCCGCGACGCGTCCAAGTTCCAGGACTTCATCCACTCCCAGAAGCGCCTGCCCGACACCGGCATGCGCTCCAACGACATGCAGTGGGACTTCTGGACCCTGTCCCCGGAGTCGGCGCATCAGGTCCTGATCCTGATGAGCGACCGCGGCATCCCGCGCACCTACCGGCACATGCACGGCTTCGGCAGCCACACGTTCAGCTGGATGAACGCGGGCGGCGAGAAGTTCTTCATCAAGTACCACTTCAAGACGGCCCAGGGCATCGAGAACTTCACGCAGGCCGAGGGCGACGCCATGTCCGCCGAGGATCCGGACTTCCACCGCCGCGACCTGCGCACCGCGATCGACAGCGGCAACGCCCCTGAGTGGCGGCTCGAGGTCCAGGTCATGCCGTTCGAGGAGGCGGAGAACTACCGCTTCAACCCGTTCGACCTCACGAAGGTCTGGCCGCACGGCGACTACCCGGCGATCGAGGTCGGCCGGATGGTGCTCGACCGCAACCCGGCGAACTTCTTCGCCGAGGTCGAGCAGGCGGGCTTCTCCCCCGCGAACCTCGTGCCCGGCATCGGCCTGAGCCCGGACAAGATGCTGATGGGCCGGATCTTCTCCTACCACGACACGCATCTCCACCGGATCGGCGCCAACCACGAGCAGCTGCCGATCAACGCGCCGAAGGTCCCCGTGCACTCCTACAACAAGGACGGGCAGATGACCTACCGGCACGCGGGCGACCAGCCCGTGTACGCGCCGAACTCACACGGCGGGCCGGCGGCCGACCCGGCGGGCGCGGCCGACATCACCTGGTCCGTCGCCGGGGATGAGATCGGCCGCTACGCGAACGCCAAGCACGCCGAGGACGACGACTTCGGCCAGGCGGGCACGCTCTACCGCGAGGTCATGAGCGATGCCGATCGGGATCACCTGGTCGAGAACGTCGTCGGCCACGCGAGCGACGAGGTGGCGACCTCCACGCAGGAACGCGTCGTCGCCTACTGGAGCGCGGTCGACCCCGGGTTGGGCACTCGCATCGCGAGCGGCCTGGGGATCAATCAGCGCGAAGGACGATTCGCGCGCTCGAGCCAGACGGTGGCCGAGCACGCGAACCGAGCCTGAGAACTACGCGAGCGCCTTCTCGACGGCTTCCTGCACGCGGTCGGCCTTGAACGGCTTGACCACGAAGTCACGGGCGCCGAGCTTGATCGACTCCATGACCTTGGACTCCTGGCCCAGCGCCGAGCACATGATCACGCGGGCGCTGGGGTCCAGGGACATGATCTCCGCGAGGGCGGCGAGGCCGTCCTTCTCGGGCATGGTGATGTCGAGGGTCGCCAGATCAGGCTTGAGCGCCTGGAACTGATCGACGGCCTCCTGGCCGTTGGTGGCTTCGGCGATCACTTCGTGACCAGCCTTGACGAGGGCGTCCGACACCATCTTGCGCATGAACGCGGCATCGTCGACGACGAGAACGCGGGCCATCTCAGGCCACCTCCTGAAGTACACGGGAATGGGAAGAAGTCTTGGGAACTGCGGGGTACAGCTGCTCGTCCTTCGAGCCCGCCTTGCGGACCGTGACGATGCCGGTGATCGGGTCGACGCGCACGGTGCGGCCCTTGGTGCCGCCCGTGTCCTCCGCGTGGATCCGGATGCGCTCCTTGGCGAGCGCCTCCTTGACCGCGGCGGCGTTGCGGACGCCGACCTCGAGGGTCGAGCCCGCACCGGCGAACATGCTCGCGCCGCCGACGAGGATGGCCTCGAACATCGGCTTGCGACCACCGAGCGCCGTCACCTGACGGATCAGCTCGGGAACCGCCTTGTCGGCGAACTTGAGCGGGTTGAGCTCTTTGTTGTGCCCTTCGGCCGCCGGCAGCACGATGTGTGCGAGTCCGGCGACGCCCTTACGACGATCCAACAGGACCAGGCCGATGCAGGAGCCGAGGCCGAGCGCGACGAGTGAGTCCCCGGGGGTGCCCGAGGCGCACAGCTCGCCCATGCGTGCCATCAGATCGCTCATGCGAGACCAATGCGATCAAGCAGCTCCTCCGCCCCACCGTGGTCGGGGACGAGCAGGAAGACGATCGAGCAGTCCTCACCTTCGACGATGAGGCTCGAGTCCAACAACAGGGTGCGGTCGCTCGACGCGGCACGCACCGCGAGGATCGACTCCACGATCGCGCCGAGCATGTCGGTCACGGTCGTAGGCGGGGTGGGCTCGACGGCGATGCCGGTCATGCCGGCCAGCGCGTTGAGGTAGGACGTGCCGACGACGTTGCCGATCTCACCGAGCGCCGACGGCGCCAGCTCCGAGTCGGCTTCCAGGCCGAGCATCACGCAGATCTTCTCCGCGTTCTCGGGCGTCAGCAGCATCAGGACGGTGCCCGGGAGCTCACCTTCGACACCGAGCATGATGCCCGTGATGTCCTGCTCGGCCGGGCCAAGCTGGTCGACGGCGTCGGCCATCGGCAGGACGGAGACGTCCGGCACGGCCAGGTCGATCGAACGACCCAGCATCTCCGACAGGGCGGTCGAGGCCGTGCCGGCGCCGATGTTGGCCAGCTCGCGCAGCGCGTCAAGCTGCACCTCGTTGTACGAAGCGCTCATGCGACTCCTTCTGCGACGGCGTCGCAATCGACGATCAGGGCGATCTGCCCGTCGGACAGGACGGCGGCGCCCGAGAGGGCCGAGCCGTCGGAAACTTCCGGCGGCAGCGGCCGGGTGACCAGCTCGCGCTGGCCGTCCAGAGCGGACACCGCGAACGCGAGGCGCTGGCCGTTGCCGCGCACGATCACGGCGAACGCCGCCTCGCTGTCGCGCGAGCCGCCGAACTGCTCGGACGCGTCGACGAGCGGCATGACGCCGTCGCTCATGACCAGCATGCGCTTGCCCGCGACCGACCGCACGGTCTGGTCGGCGAGGCGCACGGTGCGCTCGATGCGGTCCAGCGGGATCGCGAACGCGCGCCCGTCGACCTGCACCAGCAGGGCGGCCATGATCGCCAGCGTCAGCGGCAGGCGGATCTCGGACGTCGTGCCCTGGCCCAGCACGGAGGTCATCGTGACCTCGCCGCCGAGGCCGCGGATGGCGACGCGCACGGCGTCCATGCCGACGCCGCGGCCGGAGATGTCGGACGTGACGTCGGACGTGGAGAAGCCGGGATGGAACAGCAGCTCGGTGGCGCGGGCCATGTCCATCGAGTCGACGGCCTCAGCGGTGATGAGGCCACGCTCGAAGGCCTTCTTGGCCACGCGCGTCGGGTCGACGCCGCGGCCGTCGTCCTTGACGGAGATGACCACGTTGCCGCCGGCGTGGCGCGCGGAGATCTCGAGCTTGCCGGTCTCGGGCTTGCCCGCGGCCTTGCGCTCCTCCGGGCCTTCCAGGCCGTGGTCGAGCGAGTTGCGGATGAGGTGCACCAGCGGGTCGCCGAGCGAGTCGACGACGCTGCGGTCGAGCTCGGTGTCCTTGCCGATGAGCTCGAGCTCGACCTGCTTGGAGAGCTTGACCGAGAGGTCGCGCACGAGCCGCGGGAAGCGCAGCAGCACGGCCTCGACGGGGATCATGCGGACCTGCATGACCATCGCCTGCAGGGCGTGCGAGGTGCGGGTCAGCGCCTGCAGGGCCTGCGGCAGGCCCGGCACGTCGGCGTGGGCGGCGAGGCCCTCGACGTGCGTGCGGTGCAGGACGAGCTCGCCCATGGCGTGCATGAGCTGGTCGAGGCGCTCGGCGTCGACGCGGACGGTCGACGAGCCGTGGTTGCCACGCGGCGCGGCGGCGGCAGCGGCCTTGGCGGGCTCGGCCGCGGCGGCGGCCTTGGGGGCCTCCGGGGAGGCGTCGTCCGGCGCGTCGACGGCGGCGTCCGGCACGGCCTCGGTGGCCTGGGCGTCGGCGACTTCGGCCACGGACGCGGCGGCCTCGGCCAGCTCCGCGTCGGTCCGGTCGCTCACGAGCCAGGCGACGATGTCGGTGCCCTTGAAGGTCTCCACGTCGTCCGGGGCGGGCCGGCAGGCCAGCGTCTCGCCGAGCTCGGCGAGGGTCGAGAGGATCATGTAGGCCCGCACGGAGGGGATCGAGGCGTCCTCGATCAGCTCGGCGTGCACCTGGACGACGCGCCGGCCCTGGGCCAGCTCGCTCAGGTTCTCCGGCTGCTCGATCACGGTCGCGAGGGCGGTCGGGGCCTCGGCGCCGGCGGCATCGCCGGCGTGCTCGGACTCGTCGTCGCGCACCAGGGTGCGCAGACGCACGATCAGCGGCTCGGGCTCGATCGACTCGGAGCCGGTGCTCTCGATCGCGTCGGTAGCGGCCTCGAGCGCATCGAGGCACTCGAGCAGCACGTCGACGGCGGAGCGCTCGAGCCCACCCGCGCGCTGGCGCAGGAGCTCGAACACGTCTTCCATCTCGTGCGTGAGCGCCGCCATGCCGGCGAAGCCCATGGTCGCGCTCATGCCCTTCATCGAGTGCGCGATCCGGAAGATCTCGTCGACGGTCGCCTGATCATCAGGCGTCTCCTCGATGCGCACCACGGCAAGGTTGAGCTCCTGCAGGTGCTCCCGGCCCTCGGCCAGGAACATCGGGAGATATTCGGCGGTCTCGTCCACGACCTTGGTGGTCGGCGGGAGCCGCGTTTTCTTTCACCCGGTTAAGGCAAAGGTTTCGTCAAACCTCGAAGCGGAGCCCTACACCGCGCACCGTGACGACGTATCTTGGCGCGCGCGCATCGTCCCCCAACTTCCGGCGCAACGCGACGACGTTCATGTCCAGCGTCTTGTTCGAGCCGAGCCACTCGCCGTCCCAGACCGCGTTCATGACCTCTTCACGCGTGACGGTGCGGCCGGCGTTCTGCACGAGAAACGTCAGCAGGTCGAACTCGCGCGGGCTCAGCGCGAGCTCGTCCTCGCCGTGCCAGACGCGGCGGGCGAGCTTGTCGACGCGGACGTCGCCGGCCGCGAGCAGGTCGGGATTGGATCTGCGCACGTGCGCGCGCACGCGCGCGAGCAGCTCCTGCAGCCGGAACGGCTTGGCCACGTAGTCATCGGCGCCGGCGTCGAGCCCGCGGATCGCGTCCAGCTCGGTGTCACGGCCCGTGAGCATCATGATCGGGACGCTCGGGCGCGCGGCGCGGATTCGCCGGCAGACCTCTACCCCGTCCAGCCCGGGCATCTCGACGTCGAGCAGCACGAGCGCGTGGTCGCCCTCGACGCCGAAGCGCTCGGCCTCGATCCCGTCACGCGCCTCGTCGACCTCGTAGCCCTCCACGCGCAGGACATGGGAGAGCGACAGCCGCGTCCCATCCTCGTCCTCCGCCACCAGCACGCGCACCACGCGATGATCCTAGGGAGTTGTGAACGGGATGGAGAGCAGTACCGGTTCGCCGGCGCCCGTGATCGTCAACCTGGCGCACCCGTCGTCGTGCGTGGTCGCGAAGCGCAGCTGTCCGCCTTCCGGGAGCGCGTCCCGGGCCGTCGCCACCACGTCGAGCAGGAACCACTGCAGGTGGGCGGGCTCGATCGCGACGAGCGTGAGGGCGGACGCGGGCTCGTCGATGAGCGTCAGCCGGGGGCCGGCGAGGCGCTCGCGGGCGGGTCGGCTCGCGGCGATCACCTCGTCCAGGTCGACGATCTGGACGGCGCCGGGCTGCAGGCGGCAGTAGGTCTGCAGCCGAGCGGTGAGCACGCCGGAACGCTGCGCGGCGAGCGAGATCTGCTCCACGTCGGCGCGGAGCGCGTCGGAGAGCGCCGGGTCGGCGGCGGTCAGGTCGGCGAAGCCCATGATCGCCGTCAGCTGCGTGTTGAGGTCGTGCGCGATTCCGCGCGCGAGCCGCTCGAGCAGCTGCAGCCGGCGCTCGGGCGGGAGCCCCTCGAACGGCGGATCGGGTATGTCTCCAGTACTCAAGGGCTATAACTCAACGGGTGGATACGGCGCCGGACGCGCATGACGCACTCGCGCGGGCCAACGCCGCCAGTCGGCTGGCCGGAGGTGTGGCTCACGACTTCAACAACGCGCTGACGAGCATCTCGGCCTACGCGCACCTCGCGCTCAGCCGCCTGGAGCCGCAGGACCCGGTGCACGCCGACGTGCGCGAGATCGTGCGGGCGGCCGAGCACGCCGGACGGCTCGTGAGCCAGCTGATGGCGTTCAGCCAGGGCGAGCAGGCGCAGGTCGAGGTCGTCGACGTCAACCGCTCGGTCCGCGACGTCGGGCGGCTGCTGACGGTCGTGCTCGGCGAGCAGGTCGAGCTGGACCTGCGGCTGGCGAACGCGCTCCCGGGCGTGCACGTCAACCTCGGCGCGCTCGAGCAGGCCGTGATGCAGCTCGCGCTCAACGCGCGCGACGCGATGAGCGGCGGCGGCCGGCTCGTGATCGAGTCGGCGGTCACGGACGGGCGGGTGCTGCTGGTGTTCGCCGACGACGGGCCGGGGATGGACGCCGAGACCGCGCTGCACGCGGTCGAGCCGTTCTTCTCCACCAAGGGCGCGGTCGGGCTCGGCCTGACGACGGTCAACGCGCTGTGCGAGCGGCTCGGCGGGGAGCTCGAGCTCGAGTCGGCGCCGGGCATCGGGACGACCGTGCGCCTGCACCTGCCCGCGGTCGAGCCGCCGCCCAGCCCGGTCGCCGGCCGCCGCCCGCACGCGGCGGGCACGGTGCTGATGGTCGAGGACGAGGAGACCGTGCGCACCGTCGTCGAGCGGCTGCTGTCCGCCGAGGGCTACCGGGTGCTCGTCGCGTCCTCGGGCGAGGAGGCGCTGGAGCTCGCGGCCGCCGAACCGGGGCCGATCGACCTGCTCGTGAGCGACGTCGTGCTCGGCGGAATCACCGGCCCGGAGCTCGCCGCCAAGCTCAAGACGCGCCGGCCCGCGCTCAAGACGCTGCTGATGTCCGGTTATGCCGGCACCCCCGTCGGGCCCGTCGACGACTTCCTGCCCAAGCCGTTCAGCCCTTTCGAGCTGGCTCGACGGGTGCGCCGGATCCTGCGTCCCTGAGGAAGCTGGGCCGCAGCTCCACGGGCTGCGGGCGGCCGACGTGGTAGCCCTGCGCGTAGTCGACGCCGAGCTCACCCAGCAGGCGCAGCGTGGCGTCGCGCTCGACGAACTCCGCGATCGTGGGCTTGCCGAGGCCGCGGGCGATGTGGACGATCGCCTGCACCGTGAGCCGGTCCGCGTGGCTGTGCTCGAGCTCGCGGATGAACTCGCCGTCGATCTTGACGACGTCGAACGGCAGGTGCTTGAGGTAGTAGAAGGAGCCGAAGCCCGAGCCGAAGTCGTCCAGCGCGAAGCGGCAGCCGAGGTCGGCGAGGCTGGTGGCGAGCGCGCGGGCGCGGTCGAGGTTGGTGATCGCGGCGGTCTCGGTGACCTCGATCGTGAGGCAGCGCGGGTCGATCGGCGCGTTGCGGACCTCGGCGACGATGAAGTCGATCACGCCCGGGTCACTGATCGAGCCGCCGGAGAGGTTGACCTCGACGTCCAAGTGCAGCCCGGCGGCGTGGCGGGCGGCGAGCAGCTCGAGCGCGCGGCCGAGCACCCAGCGGTCGATCGCCTGGATCTGGCCGAAGCGCTCCGCGATCTCCAGGAACGCGCCGGGCGCGATCAGGCCGCCGTCGTCGCCGCACATCCGCAGCAGCAGCTCCGAGCTCTCCACCTGGTCGTTGCCGATGTGCAGGATCGGTTGCTCGTGCAGCGCGAACCCGTCGTGGTGGAGCGCGTCGCGGATCCGGTCCGACCAGCCGATGCGCGCCCGTAGGCGGTCGGTCACGGCGCTGCCGTCGCCCGTGACCGACAGGCGGTCGCGGCCGCTCTCCTTGGCGTCGTACAGCGCGATGTCGGCGTCGGAGAGGATCTCCTCGGCGGTCTGCTCGGTCTCGGGGCCGATCAGCCGGACGCCGATCGACGCCGTGGCGCGGACCGTCCGCTCCCCCACCGGCACGCGCACGCCGTCGCGGACCGCCTCGAGCAGCGCCTGGGCGACGATGTCGGCCTCCTCCTTGCCGCTGTGGGGCAGGACGACGCCGAACTCGTCGCCGCCCAGCCGGCCGACGATGTCGGAGTTGCGGCAGCGGGCGCGGAGCGCCTCGGCGATCGCGACGAGCAGCGCGTCCCCGGTCGCGTGGCCGTAGGTGTCGTTGACGAACTTGAAGTTGTCGACGTCGACCGCGATCACCACCGACGGGCTGCGGTAGCGGCGGCTGTAGGCCAGGACCCAGTCGAGCTCCTCGGCGAAGCGGCGGCGGTTGTAGAGGCCGGTGAGCGCGTCGTGGTCGGCGAGGTACTGCAGCTGGCTCTCGTGCCGCTTGCGGTCCGTGATGTCCTGCACGAGCAGGACGACGTGGGCGCCGGCGGGCGCGACCCGCACCTGCACCCAGACGGTCTCGCCGTCGGGGCGGGCGAACGGGCGCTCGGTCTCCTCGGCGCCCACGTGGTTCGGGTCGTACAGCTCCGGCAGGCGCGCGCCGACGAGCTGCGCGAGACCGGTGATCTGGGCGAGCTCCGGGTTGGCCTCGGTGATCACGCCGGTCGCGTCCGCGAGCGCCATCCCGATCGGCGCGTGCTCGAACGCGGCGGTGAACCGCTCACGCGCCTGGGTGGACTGGGCGTGCAGGCGCGCGTTCTCGAGCGCCTGCCCCGCGCGGTCGGCGAGCGCGGTCATCAGCCGCAGCTCGCGCGCGTCCGGCTCCGGCCGGCGGTCGCTGCGACCCAGCACGAGCAGGCCCCAAACGCCACCGTTCGAGCGCAGCGGGAGCGCGGTGCGCCACACGTCGCCGAGCTTGGCGGCCACGACGGGCGGCTCGTCGGCCATGCTGCGGTGGCCGTGCAGGTACGGTCGCTGCCCGGTCACCAGCGCGCCCTCGACGTGCGCCTCCAGCGGGCGCTGCATGCCGATCGCGCGGCGCGAGAACTCCCGCACCTCGGCGTCCGCCGCCTCCGCGGCCCGCAACGTCAGCGTCTTCCCGTCGGGCTCGAGCGAGAAGATCACGCACAGGTCCGCGAGGTCGGGCACGAACGTCTCCGCGGCGCGCTTGAGGGTCGCGTCCAGGTCGAGCGACTCCGCGAGCGCGCGCGAGGTCCGCTCGATCTGCCGCGCCTCGCGCTCCTCGCGCTCACGCGCGGCCGCGGCGCCGCGCTGGGCGGTGACGTCGCTGAAGATCGCCGTGGCGCCGACGACCTCGCCGGTGTGATCACGCAGCGGCAGCGCGCTGATGAGCGTGAGCTGGCCCGGCGTCCGCGTCTGCTCGGTGTGGACGGGGTGCCCGCTGAGCACCTGCTCGGGGAGCGTCTCGTCTCCGAGCACCTCGGCGAGGGAACACCCGAGCGCGGACTTCAGCGTGCAGCCCAGCAGCCGCTCGGCGGCGGGGTTGAGCCCGATCACGTGCCCCGCGCGGTCGGCGCTCACCACCGCGTCGGTGGCGAACTCCCGCGCGGCGAGGTCGGCGCGCAGCACGGCCGGCTCACGCCGGTGCGCGACCTCGTGGGCGCGGCAGGCGAGCGTGCCGTCCTCGTCGGTGGCGGCGAAGCGCACGGCGAGGGCGATCCGCTCGCCGTCCGCACGGACCGCGACGGTCTCGACCGCCGTGTCCGGACGCAGCGGCGCGTCGGGCAGCAGCGCGCGCACGTGCCGGCCGACGATCTGATCCGCCTCGTGGCCGAAGAGCCGCGTCGCCGCGCGCGACCAGGTGCGGACCACGCCGTCCGCACCGATGTCGCAGGTCGAGAGCGCTCTCTCCTCCTTGGCACTGCGCAGCAAATCCAAACCAACCTACCCATGGGTCGGTCAGCCAAGGCCGAGCGTCCGGATTGGCCGGATTTCGGGAGGTTTCAGACGCCCGGGCCGGTGATCCGCCGCGCGCCTTGGGGCGTGCGGACGAAGACCTGCCAGGCGTAATACGTGCGGAAGACGCGTTCGTCGGCGCGCATGCGGGCCGCGTAGCGACGGACCGCGCGCACGTAGGCCGTGGAGTGGTTGTAGGCGTAGAGCGCGCGGTCGAGGTCCTTCGGGGCGCCGGCGGCCTGCAGGTAACGGGCGGCGGCGAGGATCGCGTCGTGCGGGTCCTCGATGTCGCCGCCCGCGCCGTACGCGTCCCAGGTCGCGGGCATGAACTGCATCGGGCCACGGGCGCCGGACTCGCTCGCGGAGCGGACTCGACCGAACGCCGACTCGACGAAGTTGATCGAGGCGAGCACGGTCCAGTGGATGCCGAAGCGGCGCTCAGCTTCGGCGTAGTGCTGCCTGAGGGTCGCGGCGGGCGCGGCAGACGCCACGCGGACCTTCGGCGGCTTGCCGCGCGGGATCGAGTCGAGCAGGCGGCGGGCCTGGACGGTGTCGCGGGCCTCGCCACGCACGTCGCTGGGCAGCGCGGCGAGGGTGGCGTCGCCGAGCGGGCGGCGTTCGGCCATCAGGCGCAGGATGCGCTGGTGGTGCAGCGCGTAGAGCGTGACGTCCGCGGGGACCGTCTCGCCGGTCCCGTCCCAGGGCGTCGCCCGCAGTTGACGCGTGGAGGCGGTGAAGGCCTCCGCGAGCTTGGCGGGCTCTCGCGGGAGGGGCGCGTCCGCCGCCGGGGGTGCCGGGGCGTGCGACGGCGCCGCCATCGCGAGGATCAGAGCCAGCAGGCCGCGCACGGAGTGCGCAGGCTAGCTAACGGCCCGGCTTGATTTCTTTTACTTGGGGGAGCTTGTACGAGTGCATGTGCTTAAGAAGAACCTTCCCAGGCGTCGTGCTCGCACACATCACCCGAAGGTATGAAGATTGCCCACCCCTTTTCGACGTTCAGTCGTCATCCACCTGCGGAAAGCGTGCGCCGCTGGGCAGATCGTCCTCCACGACCGCGTGCAGGCCGACCAGCGCGATGTCGCCGCCGTGCTCGCCGACGTTCGCGCGCACGTCCACGTGGTCGTCGATGATCGCGTTGCGGACGGTCGCGCCGGCGCGGACGATCGCGCCCGGCAGCAGCACCGAGTCCTCGACGGTCGCGCCCCGCTCGACGATCGCCCCGCGACCCAGCACGCTGCGGGTGACGGCGCCGGCGACGGTCGCCCCCGGCGCGACGATCGCGCAGTCGATCTGCGCGCCCTTGCCGATCCGCGCTGAGGCGCGATTGGCGATCGCGCGGGTGAGGACCGGCCAGCCGGGATCGTCGAGGTCGATCGGCGGCTCGTCCCCCAGCAGCTCCATGTGCGCGGCGTGGAAGGCGGGGATCGTGCCGACGTCGCGCCAGTAGTCCTCGAAGCGGTGCGCACGCACCTCGCCCGCGTCGGTCAGGCGCGGCAGCAGGAAGTGGCCGAGGTCCTGCAGGTCGTCCTGCCCCTTCTCCTCCACGAGCTCGTCCAGGACGGCGAGGACCGGCTCGGGCGTGAACACGAAGACCTCGTTGGAGATCAGGTTGCCCTTGGCCTCGTCGGGCTTGTAGACGTACTCGGTGACCTTGTCGCCCTTGACCTGCACCACGCCGTAGCGGTCCGCGTCGTCCGGGTCGACCTCGGTCGTGACCATCGTGACCGCCTTGCCGGACTCGCAGTGCTCCTCGGCGACCGCGCGATAGTCGAGCTTGTAGACGGCGTCGGCGCTGACCACCACGAGCGCGTCCGGAGCGAACTCGCGGATCAGGTCCGCTTGGCTCCAGAGCGCCTCCCCCGTGCCCTCCTGGAACCCGGTCCCGGCCTCGTTGCCCTGCCGCGGATGCAGCACCAGCAGCCCGCCGGACGTGCGGTCCAGGTCCCATGGCCGCCCGTTCGCGAGGTGGTCGCTGAGCGACACGGGGTTGAACTGCTGGGACACCCACACGTCGTCGATCTGCGCGTTGAAGCAGTTGCTGAGCGGGAAGTCGATCAACCGGTGGGTCCCGGCGAACGGCACGGCGGGCTTCGCGCGCGTGTGCGTGAGCAGCTCCAGGCGGCCGCCGGCGCCGCCGGCGAGGATCAGTACGAGGGTCTTGATTCGGGGCACGGACTCCCCCTACCCCGTGAGCGCGGGATGAGAGCCTGCGAGCACGGCGGGCACAGCGACGCACTCGCTGTATCAAGCTGCCGGCGACTCCAGGGTGACGTCGTCCGGAGCCTGCAGGCAACATGACCTACTCGCATCACGCAGTATGGGGCCGAATCGGACGACGCTGCACGCCTTGGAGAGCTGGGCGCCCTGGTCGCGACGGGATCTCGCATCGGCCCCTACCGTCGTCCACGTCGAGACGGGCACGCGCTCAGATGTCGTGCGAAGCGCTACGAAGCGGCCGCGAACCTTTCAGGCATCGCTCGCGTAAGTCAGCCATGGGGAACGAGCGACCGCCCGAGCGTCGATGCTTCACAACGACAACCGCGATTAGGTAACCGTCTCTTTTGACGCGTGCCGAGCCTCTCTGGCGGCTCGCAGACCCGCCTGTACTGGCGCGACGAACTGAGTGTCGTCGATGACGGCAGCTTCATCAGCGTCAATAAGCGCGATCGCAGCCAACGTGTCTGCTGCAACCGCGAAGAACTCTCCGCCGGCTTCGTGCGCCTCCCGAGCTGCCGTAGCCAGCGCATCGACGCCCCAGGAGTCGGCCGACGTCAACAGATCATCAAGCTGGTTCAGGGTCCGGATGTTCGACGCTCGGAGCAGAGATAGGAGTCGATCCATTGCAGTGTCATCAAAGATGTCGCCGTCCCAGGGTTCTAGGCCAGCTTCAAGAGCGCGTTGTTGCCAGATGCTCGCGGCGTCGGTGTCTTCGAGAAATGCGCGCAGTGACAGCGCATCGACCTCAGCGCTTAGATCCCCACGCGCCACGCGGTCTGCGTAAGCCTGCTGAATATCCGCACTGAGTGCACGTAAGGCGCTGAATTGATCGTCTGCGACCTCAAGCAAGGCACTCAGCGTGAACAATCTGCGCTGAAGATCGCGTGGCAAGTCTTCCTTCTTGTATCGGATCTTGTGGTCGACTGCTGCCCACGCATGCTGCATCGCGGTACGGACTTGGATCTCTGCGCACACGTCAGCGAAGCGTCGCCATTCGGGCAGGGCCGCTCGCGCCGCCGGCAGTCTGATCACGTAGTGGTCAGAGCGATAGCCGAACCGATCGGGGTCGCGATCTGCACCCTGACGAAGCGAATGGTTCCAGTCGACTGCAAACTCGCGCTCGATCAGCTTTCCGACATCTACGACATCGTCCGCGTAATACAAGATGATCCGTAGTCCCGTCAGGTCCGTGATGTCCTCAAGCGGGTCCGGGTACTTCGAGTTCTTGCGTTCGATCTTCTCTGTGAAGCTCGAGACTGTCTTCGTGCGTTTCTCCAGCTGAACGTAGTCGACATCTTCAATCTCCAACAGGCGCTCAAAGAGCCGCGCAAGTTCTGCGGTGAAGGCGATCCGCTGCGACCGGACCTCCGCGTATTGTTCACCCCATTCCGTGGCCGACGGGCGTTCTGGCACGAGCGCAGCATGCCAGATCCGCCTAGCCTAGGCTCCGGCTCGTGACCGCCAGCCAGGAGCCCCGCCGCCGCATCGTGCGGGCCGACCCGCGCGACGCGACCGTCTCCCCGCTTGAGCTGTTCTTCGACCTCGTGTTCGTGTTCGCGCTCACGCAGGTCACGGCCTTCCTCGCCGAGGACCCGACGTTCGCGCAGCTCGGTCGCGGGCTCGTGATCCTGGCGATCATCTGGTGGGCGTGGTCGGGGTACGCCTGGTTGACGAGCACGGTCGACCCGGAGCTGCTGCTGCCGCGGCTGGTGATGTTCGCGGCGATGGCGGCGATGCTCGTGATGACGCTCGCCACCCCGGGGGCGTTCGCGGACGACGGCGTGGTCTGGGGGCTCGGCTACCTGGCGGTGCGATTGCTGCACGCCGCGCTGTTCGCGCTCGCGGCGCGGGGGGACACGGCGCTGAGCAAGGCCGTGCTTAGCCTCGTCGGCTCGCTGATCCCCGGCGCGGGTCTGATCATCCTCGCGTCCGCGGCCTTCGAGCCGGGCACCACGCGCGACCTGCTGTGGATCGCGGCGCTGGTGCTCGACTACGGCATCGTGCTCAGCCGCGGCATCGGCGGCTGGCACGTGCACGCCGCGCACTTCGCCGAGCGGTTCGGGCTCGTGCTGATCATCGCGCTCGGGGAGTCGATCGTCGCCATCGGCGTCGGAGCCGAGGACATCGAGCTCACCGGGCAGGTCATCCTCGCTGGCGTGCTCGCGGTCGGCATCGCGTGCGTGCTGTGGTGGCTGTACTTCGACGTCGTCGCGGTGGTCGCGGAGCACCAGTTCGTCGAGGCGAAGGGGCTCGCGCAGCTGAAGATCGCGCGCGACTCCTACGCGCTGCTGCACCTGCCGATGATCGCCGGCATCGTGCTGTTCGCGCTCGGCGTGAAGAAGATCGTCGAGCACACCGCGGACCCGCTGAAGGACATGCCCTCGGTCGCCCTGTGCGGCGGGCTCGCCCTCTACCTGCTCGCGCACGTCGCGTTCCGGCTGCGCAACGTCGGCTCGGTCAACGTGCCCCGGATCGTCACCGCGCTCGTGTGCCTCGCGCTGATCCCGGTCGCGACGAGCGCGGCGGGCGTGGTCACGCTCGGCGTCCTGCTCGCCGTCTTCGCGGCGCTCACCGCGTTCGAGGTCGTCCGCTACGCCGAAGCCCGCGCGCGCATCCGCGCGGACCGCGTCGGGCGATAGCTCAGACGCGCCGCGTTCCCGCATAACGCGGACGTTCGCTGGGCAGGACTGGGCGGTCGGCCAGTTCCAACCGTCCTCACGCCCGCCTAGGATCGACCCAGTCTTGTTCGAACGCCGTACCCCACCGCCCCGCCTGAGCGTCTTGGAGCCGGGGCGGCAGGCCACGCGCCGGCGTCGAAGAGTCCCGCTGCTGGTGCTGGTCCCGGTGGTGCTCGCCGTCGCCCTGACGACGGCGGCCGTGCTGGGCTCGCTGGCCTAGCGAGCTATCCGCGGTCTGAGACCGCGATCTCGCGCGTGCGGCGGTAGCGGTCGTGAAGCACGACGCTGCTGCACGAGAACCGGCGGGCGGCGAGGCGCGCGGCGCGCTCGGCGTCCGTAGCCGTGTGGTGTTCCGAGACCCGCTCCGCTTCGTGGCGCACGAGCCACGATCCGCGCTGGTCAGGTTCGACGTGAATGGTGCTGGTGCTCATGAGGACGGGCTCTCCGCTGGACTCCGGGTGAGTCCACTGTGTCAGGCGTTCGAGGGATGACGGTGAAGATCGCGATACGACCGAGGCGCCACACCGTAGCGCCGTTTGAACGCGCGAGAAAAATAAAGTTGGTCCTCGAATCCGGTGCGATAGGAAACCTCGCCGACCGCTAGATCCGTGAACCGCAGCAATCGTGCCGCTTCCAGCATCACGCGTCCAGTTATGAGCTGTTTCGTCGTCTGCCCGGTGACGGTCGCGAGGGTACGTGAGAGCGCCGCGGCGGGCACGGCGAGCTCGTCCGCGTACCAGGCCGCGTCGTGGTGCGCCGCGAACGACCGCTCCAGCAGCGCGACGAAGCGGCGGTAGAGCGCGACGTCCGCGTCGTCGCCGCGCTCGGCGTGAGCGCCCTCGTACCAGCGCTCGATCCACAGCAGCAGCGCCGAGAGGAAGTGGCGCACCAGCTCGGCGCTGCGGACGTCGGCGGGCCGCGCGGCCTCCGCGCCGAGGATCGCGATCGTCGCCTCCAGCCCCGCCACGGACGACGGTGGCACCTCGACGGTCAGCGCTCCACGCCCGCCGACGAGCCACGCCGGCGCGTCCAGCACCAGCTCGCTCTCGAACCGCACGACCGCGCCCGAGAAGACCGCGCGCTCGAGCACGTGCACGCGCCCCTGGCCGATCACGGTGAGCGTCCCGGGCCGGATCGGGAACGCCTCGCCGTCGACCGCGTGGGTGCCCTCACCCCGGCGCGTCCACAGCAGCTCGTGGTAGCCGTGCCGGTGCGGAGCCCGCGCGCCCCGCTCGGCCGCCGCGCCCGCCGCGAAGTCCTCGAGCTGGACGACCTGCAGCGCGCCCGACAGGTGGTCGACGGGAAAGTCCATGTGTCCGCGAGGGGTTGCCATGTGAAAGTGACCCGCGCGACGCGATCCTAGTGGCATGACCGCGACTTCCCAGACCCCGACGCTCCCCGCCACGCTCACGCTCGGCGCGGTCCACCTGACGGTGTCCGACCTCGACCGCTCCGTCGCCTGGTACCAGCGCTCGCTCGGCTTCCGCGTGCACACGCACGAGCCCACCCATGCCACTCTCGGCGACGGCACGACCGTCACGCTCGAGCTGTTCGAGGATCCGGCCGCGAAGCCCGCCGGGCGCCACGCCGGCCTCTACCACTACGCGCTGCTGTACCCGACGCGCGAGGAGCTCGCCCGCGTCGCCGTGCGCCTGAGCATCACCGAGACCCCGATCGAGGGCGCTTCAGATCACCGCACGCACGAGGCGATCTACCTCCCCGACCCGGACGGCAACGGCATCGAGCTCGCCGCCGACCGCGCGAAGACCGAGTGGCCGACGGACCTCGGCTACAGCCGCGGCCCCGCGCCGCTGGACTTCCAGGCGCTCCTGGGCACGATCGCCGGCGAGACGCCCGAGGCGCACGTCCGCGAAGGCCTGAAGATGGGCCACCTGCACCTGCACGTCGGCGATGTCGACCAGGGCCTCGCCTTCTACCGCGACGTGCTCGGCTTCGAGGAGCAGGCGAACCTCGGCACGGCCGCGTTCGTGAGCGCGGGCGGCTACCACCATCACCTCGGCTTCAACGTCTGGCGCGGCCGCGGCGTCGGGCCCGCGCCCGAGCACACCGTCGGCCTGCGTCACTGGACGGTCGAGCTGGCCACGCCGGAGGACGTCGCGGACGTGCGCGCCCGCGTCGAGACCGCCGAGGAGATCGACGGCGGCTTCCTCACCCGCGACCCGTGGGGCACCGCGGTCGCGTTCACAGCGCGTTCGTAGCGAACGTGTCGCAGCGGCGCGCGTCGCCGCCGCGGAAGCCGGTGTTGAACCACTTCTGGCGCGAGGCGGCCGAGCCGTGGGTCCAGCTCTCACGGTCCACGCGCCCGGTCGCGCGCTCCTGGATGCGGTCGTCGCCGACGGCGGCCGCCGCGTCCAGCCCGTCGGCGATGTCCTGGTCCGTCAGCTCCTCGATGAACTCGGTCTCGACGGCGTTCGCCGCCCACACGCCGGCGTAGCAGTCGGCCTGCAGCTCCAGCCGGACCGAGCCGGAGGTCTCGCCCTCGCGATCACCGCCGACCTTCGCGTCCGTGCCGAGAAGGTGCTGGACGTGATGGCCGTACTCGTGCGCGATCACGTACGCCTCGGCGAACGGCCCACCCTGCGCGCCGAACCGCGAGCGCAGGTCGTCGTAGAAGTTCAGGTCGATGTAGATCTGCTGGTCGGCGGGGCAGTAGAACGGGCCGACCGCCGATGTCGCGCCGCCGCAACCCGTCTGCGTCTGCCCGCTGAAGAAGTTCGTGGGCGCCTCGCGGTAGCCCTCGACGGTGTCGCCCCAGTAGGCCTGCACGGAGTTGACGACGCCGACGATCCGGCAGTCCTCGTTCTGGTTGGCGTCCGCGCCGGTGCGGCAGCTCGACGAGAGCTGCTGGTTGTCCTCCAGCGACACCGAGTCCGTTCCGCCGCCGACCGGCACGTCGACGCCGAGCAGCGCGAGCACGACGACCACCACGATCGTCCCCACACCGCCACCGACGGCGACGCCACGGCCGCCGCCACCACCGCGCCGGTCACGGACCTGGCCGGTGTCGAGCTTGGATCCTGGACGAAAGCGCATGCGAACCGCGTCCTTCCCGGCCGCGAGGCGAACCACGCATCGGGTCTGGATGACCGCGCGCCGAGCGGGGTAGGGCCGGCATGTGACCGAACCTTCCATCACCGTCTATCGCGACGGCCCGTTGCTGCTCCGCGGGGACGTCCAGATCGTCGATCAGGACGGCAACGTGATCGAGCCCGGCCGTGAGAAGACCGTCGCGCTGTGTCGCTGCGGCAAGTCCCGGATGCGGCCGTTCTGCGACGGCACGCACAACGTCATCCGGTTTCGAGCGCCCGGCGCGCAGGAGCGCGGACGGGAGTGAGGAAGCGGTCGGCGAGATACGCCGCCGCGCCTTCCACGCCCACCGCGCGCTGTCGCAGCGCCCCGTTGCGGATGACCATGCGCGGGACCTGCGCGAGCTCGTCCGCGCAGCCGATCCGCTCGGCGACGGGCATGAGCGTCTCGACCCGCTCGAGCAGGACGTAGCGCACCGGGCGTTCCTCGCCGCTGTCGTAGTCCTTGAACGTCGCCTCGACGCCGTCGCGCAGCGCCGCCCAGCGGTTCTCGCCAATCTTCCACGACGGCACCACCGGCCGCTCCTCCTGCTCGGCCAGCCAGGCGACGAGCGCGTGCGCGTAGGCGGTCACCGCCGCGGTCTCCTCGAGCGTCGTCTGCGCGTCGCAGACGCGGATCTCGAGCGTGCCGAACGTCAAGTGCGGCCGCAGTTCCCACCACCAGGAGCCGGGCTCGGGCACGGCCCAGGCCAGCGCGTCCGCGTAGGCGTCCCAGGACTCGAAGGCGGGCGGGACGTTCTGGCGCGGGAGCAGCCCGTTGATGAGCGGGCGCACGGACGCGAAACCGGTGTCGCGCCCGGCGTGGAACGGCGCGTTGGCCGCGAGCGCCGCCAGCTCGGGCAGGTAGCCGCGCAGCGCGTTGTAGACCGCGAGCGAGCGCTCCGCGGTGCCGACGGCGACGTGCACCTGCAGCGCGCACACGAGCTGCGCGCGGGCGACGTCGCCGTAGCGCGCGAGGATGTGCTCGTAGCGCTCGTCCGTGTTGAGCTCGCCGAGCGGGGCGGCGAAGGGATGGACGCCCGCGACGCCGAGCCGCGCGATCCCGTCCGCGGCGTCCGCGGCCGCCTGGCGCGCGTCGGCGAGCGCGCTGATCGCCGCCCCCACGGTGGCCGTGGGCGGCGTGTTGAGCTCGAGCTGCGAAGCGGGCAGCTCCAGCTTGGCGTCGGGGATCCGTTGGGCCACCGGCGCCAGGTCGAGCGTCGCCGGATCCAGGAGCATGACCTCCTCCTCGAGCCCGACGGTCAGCGGCTCGTCCGTCTCGAACGCGTCGCGGAGCGTCACGGAAGCGCCAGCACGCTTCCGTCGTGCAGTGACGATTCGCCGGCCTGGAACCGCTCCATCACGTGCCGTGCCCAGCGCCCGTCGATCGCCGTGAGCGCGCGGGCGCCCCACAGCACGTCGGCGCCCAGCTGTCGGTCCTGCAAGGCGAGCCCGCCCGCGAGGTCGACGGCGGCGATGCTCTCGTGCACGGCGTCGGCGACCACGTGCACGTCGAAGAACACGACGGCGTCCTCGCGCTCCCAGCCGAGCCGGCGCAGGCCGCTGCCGTAGCGGCGGTTGGGCACCGAGGAGGTCATCTCGAACAGCGCGAGGTGGCCGACGATCGCGCCGCGGCGGGATCGATGCAGGCCCATCCACGACATCAGGTTCACGGTGGCGAGCGTCACGCCGGGGATCCGATCCAGGTAGGCGCCGTACGTCGAGTCGAGCCCGACGGCGTCCATCGTACGCGCGAACAGCTGCGCGTGAACCTGCTCGGGGCGGCCCTCGCCGTACTCGTCGGCCTGGATCTCGACCAGCGCGGCCTTCGGCGCGCCGTGCAGGCGCGGGATCGCCCAGGAGTGCGGATCGGCTTCCTTGAGCTGGTAGGCGGAGCGGTGGATCAGGAACTCGAGCACCTGCTCGCGCGTGGCGTCGCGCTCGATGAACGTGGAGACCGACGGCGCGTCGTCGGCCTGCATCAGCTCGCGCAGCTCGACGTCGATCTGCGCGGGGTCGGGCGGCTCGCCGGGCGTGCCCGCCAGCGCGCGCACGTCGGCCTCGAAGGCGGCTTCCAGGACGGCGCGGAACGCCAGCAGCCCCGGATTCCACTCCCAGGCGTCGTCGACGCCGTCGAACCCGCGGTAGTGCAGCTCGTAGCAGCAGTACAGGGCGAGCTGCAGGTCCTCGAAATCGATCGGGTCCGTGGGGAGCTCGATCGCGTCTGGTGGGTGCCGGAGGGCCGTCAGCAGCACCTCGCTCACGGGCCCGCGCGGCTGGGGAAGGGTGGCCATGCGGAGGCCCTACCCATCCCGCCGAGGTTTCCCCACGCCGCCGATCGGTCACAAAACCGCTTCCCCGCGACACCAATGATCAGGTATCGATCACTGAGGAGGAAGCATGCCCAAGTCCATGACGCTGGTCGCGGTGGTAGGTCTGTTGCTGCTCGCGGCGCCGGCCGCGCAGGCCCAGGCGCCGGCCACGTTGAGCGCGACGGGGCTCGCGCAGGAGCCGGTGACGCCGGAGGACAACAAGAGCGAGACGTCGATCCGCGAGGCGCTGGAGGCCGCGCGGGCGAAGGCGCTGCCGCGGGCGATCACGGACGCCAAGCGGCGGGCGCAGGAGCTCGCGACGGCCGGGAGCGTGACGCTCGGGACGCTGGTCGGGATCACCGACGGCGGCCAGGCCAGCGCGTTCGGTCCCTACGTCTACGGGTCCTTCGGACCGAACAAGTACTGCGGGAACGTGGCGAACTACAAGACCGTCACCCGCAACGGCCGGCGCCAGCGCGTGCGCGTGAAGGGCACGCACCGGGTGTGCCGCTACCCGCGGCAGGTCTACGCGAGCGCGACGGTGACGTTCACGATCAGCTAGAAGGTCGCTTGCCCCAGCGCACGCCGCTCACGGCCGCACCGCGGCGAGCGGGCCGTCGAGGTACTCGGCGCTGCGGCGCAGGGCGACGGCGGTCTCGTCGAACGCGCCGGTCTCCTGCACGGCGGACGCGGCGCTGACCATGGTCTGCTGGAGGCCGGCGATCGCGATCGCGGCGTCGGCCCGCTGGTCGCGGTCGAGGTCGGCCGTGTCGAGCTCCTCGACCAGCCACGCGACCTCGCCCGTCGCCGCGTCGGCGCCCTTGGCGAGCTCGGCGAGGCTGGCCTCGGCGCGCTGCGGATCGCCGTACGCGTCGTGGCGGCCGGCCTCCATGGCGGACTGGACGGCGAAGGCGGTCGTGAGCTCGGTCAGGGAGACGATCGCGTCAAGGACCTCGCTGGGGATTCGGATGGTGGACTTGAACGGCATGTCCCTGGTATCGGACCGCACCGTCAAGTTGGGGTGGGCGGTTCCTCAAGAACCAGTCAAGCTACGGCTGTGCACGAGGGTGGAAAGCGGGTCTCGTGGGTCGAGCTCTACCTCGACCTCGTGGGGGTGACCACGGCGACGACGACCGGCCGGAGCACCTGCTGTTCCTCGCCGGATCGATCCCGATCGGCGTTGCCGCGGTGGCGATCGAGCCCGCCGCGCACGGCGACCCCGCGGTGTTCGCGGGTGCGCTCGCCGCGGTGCGCGTGCTCCTGGCGCTGGCGCACGGCGGCGCCCGTCGCGAGCACCGGCTCGCGGCCTTCGCGCCCAAGGATCCACGCGAGGCGCTGGACCCGCACCACTTCGCCGAGCGCTTCGGCCTGTTCTGATCATCCTGCTCGGCGAGGTGCTGGTCGAGGCGGGGCAGGCGCCGGTCGAGGGCACGTCGGGCTGGGTCGCGCTCGCCGCCGCGATGGTGCTGGCCGGAGCGCTCTGGTGGCTGTACTTCGACTCGTCGGCGGCGATCAACCTGCGCGTGCTCGAGCTCGCCGGCGGGTCGCCGACGCTGGCGCGGGCGACGTTCGCCGTCGGGCACATGATCCCGGCCTTCGCGCTGATCGGGATCGCGGCGGGCGTCGGCCTGCTGCTCGAGGAGGAGCCGCCGGACTTCGCCTACTTCCTCGTGGCGACCGGCGCCGGGCTCTACATGCTCGGCACCCACGCGTTCCTGCGCGCCCGCCGCGGGCCGTTCGCCGCGCGCATCCTGATCGTGATCGCCACGTTCAACCTCGGCCGCCTGCACGAGGTGTTCTCGCCGCACGAGTACGTCGTGTTCGTCGCGGCGTGGGTGACCGTGTGCGCGGCCCTATCGACGCAGTTCGGCGCGGACGGCCATGTGGGCGCGGCCGAGAAGGTTGGTGCCGGCGAAGCGCCCCGTCGCGGGTGCGGATGCCCCAGATCGCGTCGGTGGGTGAGTCCTCGAGGATCAGCACGTCGCCGGTCGCGACGAGCCTGGCGGCGTAGTCGGGGTTGGCGGCGTACCAGTGGCGGAGGATCTCGACCATCACGCCGAGCTTGACCTCGTCCCAGTCGGGGCGCAGCTGGACCTTGCGTCCGCGCGCCTTCGCCGTCTTGGGCTCCTTGGCGGTGCGGATCGACTCGTGCTCGTCGTGGGTCACCGTCTTGTGCGCCATCAGCGCGTGCTCCTTCGACGGGTAGGTGGTCGTGCGGCCCGTGTGCGGGTCGGGCATCTTCACCGGGCCGCCCTCGAAGTTGCTCAGCCACGCCCACTCGGGCGCGCTGCGGCGGCCGTAGAAGACGACGGCGTCCTCCGGCAGCGCGTCCAGCTCGACCGCGGGCGGCGCGTCGAACGGCTCGAAGCTCAGCTCGGGCGCCGGCATCAGCCGAGCGTGCGGTCGCGCTGGTCGAGGCCGAGCTCGCCGTACGGGTAGTCGGGCGGCGCGGGGTCGCTCGCGGCGTCCAGCGCGGCCGTCTCCTCGGCGGTGAGGTGCACGTGGGCGGCCGCGAGGTTGGCCTCGAGCTGCTCGAGCGTGCGCGCGCCGAGGATCACGGAGGTGACCTGCGGGCGGTCGTGGACCCACGCGAGCGCAACCTGGGCCATGCTGATCCCGCGGTCCTCCGCGATCCGCTCGACCGTCTCGATCACGTCCCACGTGCGCTGCGCGCCGCCGCGCCGATCGTAGGCCTCCATGCCGCGGCCCGGGTCCTCCCCCAGCCGCGTCGTGCCGGACGGCCGCGCGTCGCGCTTGTACTTGCCGGTCAGCCAGCCGCCGCCGAGCGGCGACCACGGCAGCAGGCCGAGCCCGTTCTCCACGCACGCGGGCACGATCTCCCACTCGATCTCGCGCACGAGCAGGCTGTACTGCGGCTGCAGCGTGACGGGACGGGCGAGGTGGCGGTGCTCGGCGAGGCCGGCGACCTTCTGCACCTGCCAGCCCGCGTAGTTGGAGAGCCCGAGGTAGTGCACCTTGCCCGCGCGGACCGCGTCGTCCAGGAACGCCCACGTCTCCTCGAGCGGCGTGAGCGGGTCCCACGCGTGCACCTGGTAGAGGTCGATCTGGTCGACCTGCAGGCGCTTCAGCGACGCGTCGAGCGCCTGGCTGAGGTGGCGGCGCGAGAGGCCGACGTCGTTCGGCGCGTCGCCCATCGGGAAGCGGCCCTTCGTGGCGAGCACGAGCCGGGCGCGGGTCTCGGCGCTCTGGCGGGCGAGCCAGCGACCGATGATCGCCTCGGACGCGCCGCGGGTGTACACGTCGGCGGTGTCGATCAGCGTGCCGCCGGCGGCGACGAACGCGTCGAGCTGCGCGTGCGATCCGGCCTCGTCGGTCTCGTTGCCGAACGTCATCGTGCCCAGCGCGAAGCTCGAGACCGCGCAGCCGCTGCGGCCCAGGGTGCGGTGCTCCATGCCCGCGATCATCGCACCGACGTCCGCGTGCAGACGTCGCACCGCCGACGGTGCGGGTGGACGCGGCGCCGGCGGCGAGCGAGGCTGCGCGCTCATGCACCCCGCCGCCGGACGCATCCTCACCGAGCTCCAGCGCGCGCTGACCGCGCCGGAGCCGCTCGAAGCCCTCGCCGCGCTCACGCAGCTGCGCGGCGCGCTCGACGCCTACGAGCACGAGCAGGTGCGCCGCGCGCTCCGGCAGGGCGAGAGCTTCGCCGCGATCGCCCGCGAGGTCGGCATCTCCCGCCAGGCGGCGCATCGTCGCTACCGCGGGCTCACCACCGCCGAGCCCGTCTACACGCCGCGGATGCTGCGCGTGCTCCAGCTGGCGCGAGGCGAGGCCGCGCGGATGCACGCGGAGTTCGTCGAGGTCGAGCACGTGGCCCGGGTCCTCGCCGGACGGGCGCGACCGCTCAGCGCCGGCATCGGGCCGACCCGCGTCGGTCCGGAGCTGCGCGCGCTGCTACGCGAACTGGAACGACCGATCGAGGTCGAAGACCTACGACGTGCCATTCACGCCGCCGCGGCGGCGTGACCCGTCTCTCGCTAGCCGCGACCGGGGCAGGCGAGCAAGGACATCGCGACCAGCTCACGCTGTGTGAGCGGACGACGCTGCTCGTCTTCCGGCTTGACCGGCGATGCGACTTCGCGCACCTGCGGGACGTTGTACTGATGAGGCGAGGTGGACAGCCCTGCGTTCATATTGCGGCGAAGTTAGCCGCACTCCTGCTGCTGGTCAAGCGAAAGTTGGTCACCTTGCGTACGACAAACGTCCAAAAGGGGTGTGCTTAACGCCATGTCCATAAGAGTGCTCATCGCGGGAGCGACCGGATGGACGGGCGGGCCGCTCGTCGAGGCGGTCGTGGCGGCGGACGATCTGGAGCTGGCCGGCGGTGTCGCGCGGAGCGGCGGCGCGACGTTCCGCTCGGTTGACGAGGCGCTCGCCGCGGGTGGCGCGGACGTCTTCGTCGACTACACGAGTGCTGCCGTTGTGCGGGGAAATGTCGATGCGGCGCTGGCCGCGGGGCTCCACGTCGTGGTCGGCTCGTCGGGGCTGACCGAGGACGACTTCGCCGAGCTCGATGCCGCCGCGCGGGCGGCGGGCCGGGGCGTGATCGCGGCCGGCAACTTCTCCGTGCTGGCCGCGACGTTGTTGCACGCGGCAACACTCGCCGCCCAGCACGTCGAGCATTGGGAGGTGCTCGACTACGGGTCCTTCAGCAAGCCCGACGTACCGAGCGGTACGTCCCGTGAGCTGGCCGAGCGGCTCGCCGGGGTGCGCGCGCCGCAGCCCGCCGCGCACGACCACGACGTGATCGGGCCGCCCGAGGCGCGAGGCGCCGACGTCGCCGGCACACGGGTGCATTCGCTGCGGCTGCCGAGCTACGCGCTCTCGACCGAGGTCGTGCTGGCCACGCCCGACGAGCGCCTGCACATCCGCCACGAGGCGGGCGCGTCCGCGGCGCCCTACATCGCCGGGACGCTACTCGCGATCCGGCGCGTGCCGGAGGTCACGGGCGTCATTCGGGGTCTGGATCGCCTGCTGTTCGGCTGACTTCGAGCGAGTCCTCGAGCGCTCGCGCGACCTGCTCGCGCGAGCGTGCCTTGACCGCGCCGGCGATCGCGGCGCGCCAGCTGTCCTCGTCCACGTCGGCGGCCGGCTCGAGCCCGAGGTCCTTCAGCACCCGCGCCTGGTCGACGTGCGGCGCGATCTCCTCCGCCCGCCGCTGGGCCGCGAGGTGCTGCGCGCGGTGCAGCGGCGTCCGGCCCTCGGCGCCCGAGAGCGAGAGCAGGTCCGCGGCGACGAGCGGGATCGCACGCCGAGCGCACTTCTCCCATGGCGTCGCGTCGGCCGCGGAGTCGACGACGACCTGCCGCACCACCCGCCAGCCCGCATGGTGCGACTCGCACCGTGCCACCAGGAACCGCGCGAGCGCATCCGCCAACACCGGTGCCTCCGGGCTCGATCCGTAGTTGTCGAGATGCCGCAGCGCCTCCCCCACGGACCGCCCGCTCTCCACGGCACGAGCGAGCTCACGCGCGCTCTTCCGGGGTGGCCGGTGCCCGGCGATTCGCGTCAAGCGGTGATCACGTTCTGCTGCATCAACCGTTCATGGAAGCATGGATGGCCTCATGTCGACGTTCGCCGATCCGCCCAGGCAGGTCGCCTGGCGCCACAAGGACCTCCGCGAAGGCTTCGAGGTCGTCTTCATCGAACCGCGCTGGACCGTCGAGGGCGCGACCACCGCGGTCGAGGACGGCGCGGCCTTCGCCGTCCAGTACGCGATCGACCTCACTCCGGACTGGGTCACCCGCGGCGCCCGCGTGGCGTCGTTCGGGCGCGAGGTGCAGCTGCTCGCCGACGGCGACGGAAGGTGGTTGGTCGACGGGGTCGCGGTGCCGTCGTTGGACGGTGTGTTCGACGTCGACCTGGAGTCGTCCTCGTTCACCAACGCGTTCCCGGTGCACAGGTTGGCTCTGGCCGTCGGCGAGACGGCCGACGCGCCCGCGGCGTGGGTGCGCCGTGACACGCTCGCTGTGGAACGTCTGGAGCAGCGGTACACGCGGCTCCCGGATGACGCGGACGGGCGTTCGCGGTTCGACTACTGGTCGCCGGACCTATCGTGCGAGCTGCTGTACGACGAGTTCGGGCTGGTTCTGGACTACCCGGGAATCGCAGAGCGCGCGGCGGTCTGAAAAACGGCCATCGAGGGGGAAGGGAGCTGGAGCGCCGCCCGCGCCGGCTTCGGTGGGCGTCCGCTCGGGCTCCGCGCGGTGTTCCCTCGTGCCCGGGTGCCGGGATACCGTCAAGTTACGGGCACCGGAGAATCCGAGGAGCGTTCGTGGTCACATTGATCCGCTACACGTCCGGTCGACCAAGGCCGCGCACGACCGCGCTTCGAACAAAGGGGGTGCCGCAATCTACTTCCGCCAGGTGGAAGTAGATTGCGGCACCCCCCTCCCCGCGCCCGTTCATCGACCGGAAATCGATCACGCCGAGCCCAGGAGCGACGGACGAGGGACGATCTTCGATGACCGTAACTTGACGGTAGGCCTGCACGCCAACCCGACCATGCCGCGCGGAGCCCGAGCGGGCGCCAACCGGAGCCGCGCGAGTGAAACGCAGCTCCCTTCCCCCTCGATGGCCGTTGTTCGTCCCTAAGCCACTCGGCGTCGCACCCAGAAGAACGTCAGGCCCAGCAACGCACCCGAGACCAGCACGAACCCGATCGTCTCCACCGCCTGCAGCGTCCAGTAGCGACCCGCCGGCTGGTACACGACCCGCTGCCGGTACCCGAGATCGGCGAAGCGCTTGAAGCACGCCGGGTCGGCGAGCGGCGCCATCCGCTCCGGGTCCGGCTGCACGCACGAGGCCAGCCACGACGGGTACTCACCGACCGCGTTCCCATCCTTGTCGACCGTCTCGTTGGCGATCATCCAGGCGCCCGGCTGGGCGCTCTGCACGCGGACCTCCTTCACGACGCCGCCGGCCTCGGGCGGGCCGTCGAGGAGGAAGCCGCCGAGGTTCTCACCCGTGACGGTCATGGTCTCGGTCACCGGGCTCAAGTGCGCGCGGATCAGCGGCGGCACGGTCAGCTGGACGGCGGCGAACACGGCCGCGGTGATCGCCATCGCGGGCACGGTGCGGCGCAGGACGGTGCCGAGGAGCACGCCCAGCGTGAACGCGAACGCCGCGTACCCGGCGGGCACGATCCCTCTTGAGGCGTACAGCACCGGAGACATGCGCGGCTGGCCGGCGATGCCCTGGCCGTCGGCGCCGGCGATGAGCGCGTCGTCGATCACGTGCGTCCACCAGGTGAGGACGAGGCCGAGCGCGACGGTCGCGGCCATCGCGGCGCCGCCGATCAGGAGCACCTTGGTCAGCAGCCAGCGGGTGCGGGTCACGCTCTGGTTCCAGACGAGCCGGTGGGTGCCGGCCTCGAGCTCGCGCGCGACGAGCGGGGCGCCCCAGAACATGCCGATGACCGCGGGCAGCAGGAGCATCGCGATCGTCACGAACGTGTAGGCGTTCACGCGCGTCTTGTCGGCCATCAGCAGCTCGACGGCCTGCTGACCGGCGGCGGGCGCGCCGACCACGAGCAGCAGGAGCGCGAGCAGCGCGGCGGCCGCGCCGACGACCGCCGCCGGGAACCGGAACTGGCGCCAGGTGAGCCAGATCATCGGGCCACCTCCAGGGCGCGCGGGGCGGGTTCGGTGCGACGTTCCATGTAGGCCAGGACGATGTCCTCCAGGCTCAGCTGCCCGACGGTCCAGCTCGGATCGGCGATCGGGCCGCTGTACCGCACGACGTAGGTCGACTGCACGTCGGTGTGGCGGGCGGTGACGAGCTCGCCCGGGTGCCCGGCGTCGCGCGGACCGGACAGCCGCACGTGCGAGCTCACGATGTCCTCGAGGTCGCCCGCGAGGCGCACGCGCGAGTCCACGAGCACGACCAGGTAGTCGCACGTGCGCTCGAGGTCCGACACGAGGTGCGAGGACAGGATCACGCTCAGCTCGTGCTCGGCGACCGCCTCCATCAGGTCCTGCAGGAACTCGCGGCGGGCGAGCGGGTCCAGCGACGCGACCGGCTCGTCCAGGATCAGCAGCTCCGGCCGCTTCGCGACGCCGAGGGTGAGCGCGAGCTGCGCGCGCTGGCCGCCGGAGAGCTTGCGGGCCTTCTGGTCGAGCGACAGGCCGAGCCGCGCCACGCGGCGCTCCGCGAGCTCCGTGTCCCACGCCGGGTTCAGCCGCGCGCCGAGCTCCAGGTGCTCGCCGACCGTGAGGTGCGCGTACGTCGGCGTGTCCTGCGCGACGTAGCCGACCTTCGCCAGCTGTGCGGGCGAGGACGCGGGCTCGCCGCCGAGGACCGAGATCGTGCCGGTCGTCGGCGCGAGCATGCCGACCGCGAGGTTGAGCAACGTGCTCTTGCCCGCCCCGTTCGGGCCGACCAGCCCGACGACGCGGCCCGCCGGCACCTCCAGCGTGCAGTCCTCGAGCGCGAACCGCTTGCCGTAGCGCTTGCCCAGCCCATCCGCCCGCAACGCGACCGTGCTCATGCCACGCTCCTCATCTCCGTACGAAAGGTGTCCTGGAAGAGCGCCTCGATGCTCTCCTCGTCGAGGCCGGCGCCGCGGGCCTTGCCGAGCCAGCGGCGCAGATCGGCGCGCAACGGCCCGTGGGCGGCGAGCGTCGTGTCGGCGAGCGTGCGCGTGACGAACGTGCCGACCCCCGGCCGCGCCGCCACGAGCCCTTCGTGCTCGAGCTCGCGATAGGCCTTCAGGACCGTGTTCGGGTTGATGGCGAGCGCGGCCACGACGTCCTTGACCGTCGGGAGCTGCTCCCCCTCGTTCAGCAGGCCCAGGCGCAACGCGTGCCGGACCTGCCGGACGATCTGCTGGTACGGCGAAAGCCCGGAGCCGCCGTCGAGGTGGAACTCAATCATTGTGCTAGCAAGCTAGCACAATAGTTCGCTGTCTTGACGCGCGTGAAATGCTCGCGGCAACGAGGTTCCACGCCTGGAGGGGGTCGGGATGAGTCGGGGGTTGGTGGCTTTGGCTAGACGCCAGAGCGGTTGGGTCGTCGCGGCGGCGTCGCTCGCGGCGGTCGGCGGCATGTGGATCGCGGGGTACGGCGCCGAAGGTGCACCGCCGCCCGCAAAGGTCGCGGCGGTCGCGTCCGCGCCGCCCGGGCCGTGCCTACAAGGCTCGGGTGACCTGGGCGAGACCTACTACCCGGGGATCGGGAACAGCGGCTACGACGTCAGCCACTACGACCTGAACCTCAAGTACGACCCGGCCACCAAGTGGCTGGACGGCAAGGCGACGATCACCGCCTCCGCGACGCAGCACCTGTGCCGCTTCAACCTCGACCTGCGCGGGCTGAAGGTGAACTCGGTCAAGGTCGACGGCGTCAGCGCGACGTTCGTGCGCGACGGCCGTGAGCTGATCATCACGCCGGCCACGCCGCTGCTGCCCTCGACGGGCTTCGCGGTCGAGGTGCTCTACGAGGGCGAGCCCGGCCCCGCGCCGCGCGACCCCGACGGCTTCCTCGACGGCTGGAACTACACCGAGCACGGCGCGTACACGTCGACGCCGCCGCAGGGCGCCGACACCTGGTACCCGAACAACAACACGACCACCGACAAGGCCGCGTTCACCTTCACGGTGACCGTCCCGGCCGACCGCCAGGTGATGTCCAACGGCATCCTGATCTCCAACACGATCAACGAGGCCGCGGGCACGTCGACCTGGGTCTGGGACGCGCCCGACCCGATGGTCACCTACCTCGCGACGCTCCAGATCGGCAAGTACACGATCCAGAAGTACACGACGCCGTCCGGGCTGCCGATCATCAACGGCATCCGCCCGGACCAGCTGACCGCGCAGGCGCAGCAGCGGCTGGACACGATCCCGGCGATCCTGGACTTCTTCGGCTCCAAGTTCGGCCCGTACCCGTTCTCGGCCTCCGGCGCGATCGTCGACCTCGTCAACGCCGGCTACCAGATGGAGCAGCAGACGCGGCCGATCTTCACCAGCGCGAACGGCCTCTCCGCGCTCGCCCACGAGCTCGCCCACCAGTGGTTCGGCGACAGCGTGGCCTGGCGCCGTGCGCGTGACGTCTGGTTGAGCGAGGGCTTCGCGACGTTCGCCGCCTGGATGTGGACCGAGAACACCGGCGGCATCACCGCGCGCCAGGCGTTCCTGAACGCCTGGAACCGCGCCTCGCTCTCGTGGGCGAACACGGTCGTCGACCCGGGCGTCGTCAACCAGTACCAGAACGCCACGGTCTACACCCGCGGCGGCATGACCCTGCAGGCGCTGCGGATGAAGATCGGCGACGACGCGTTCTTCCGCACCCTGCGCGCCTACCACGAGACCTACAAGGGCTCGACAGCCGAGACGCAGGACTTCATCGCGGTCGCCCAGCGCGAGTCCGGCCAGGACCTGCGCGACTTCTTCAAGGTCTGGCTCTACCAGCCGGGCAAGCCGAGCGAGGCCTACTGCTCCTGCCTCACCCCGCCCGCGACGCCGGGCAACGTGAGCGGCACGGTCCCCGCGACGCTGTCGCTCACGCTCGACGGGCCGGCGTCGTTCGCGCCGTTCACGCCCGGCGTGGAGAAGGACTACACCGCGACCACGAAGGCGACCGTGACCTCGAGCGCCGCCGACGCGACGCTGTCGGTCTCCGAGCCCGGCTTCATGACCAACGGCCCGTTCTCGCTGGCGGAGCCGCTGCGGATCGAGCTCTCCAAGTCGGCCTGGACCGGACCGGTCTCCAACGACGAGGTGACCGTCACGGCCAAGCAGCTCGTGAAGGCCAAGGACCCGTTGCGGACCGGCAGCTACTCCAAGACGGTGACGTTCACGCTGAGCACCACGTCGCCCTAGCCGCTGACGGTGCGGCCGGCCACGCCTGGCGTGGCCGGTCGCCGCGGGCGCTCGCGGTACTTGCTGATCCCGATCCCTACGGCGAGCGGGATCGCGAACAGCAGCGAGAACACCAGGCTGAGGATGCCGTAGAAGAGCGGGTCGGCCTCGCCACTGGTGTCGTCGGACACCGCGCCGGTGATGAGCCAGAAGACGCCGAGCCCGACCGGCGCGGCCAGCGCCCACCAGCGCCCGATCAGCGCACCCGCGAGGATCGAGACGGCCACGGCCGCGACCCACGCGACGGCGGAGGTGCTCGCGAGCAGGATCGCGAACACGGCGACGACCCAGGCGATCACTCCGACGATCCGCAGCAGCGTGCTCATCGTGCGGGTGTACCCACTTTCGGCTCTCCAGGTCGCGCCAGACGGGCGAGCTTGCCGAGCCCGATCCCGAGCACGAGCACGATCCCGAAGACGAGCGTGATCGTCCCCACGCCGACCTCGGTCTCGTCGCGCTCGACGACGAAGGCGACGGCCGCGATGCCGATCGGGGCGAGCAGCGCCCACCACCGCGCGATCAGCGCGCCGACGACAAGCGTGAACGCGAGCACGGCGACCCACGTCGCGGTCGACCCGTCGATCAGCGCGACGGCGCCCACCACCGCGACCAGTCCGGCGATCCGCAGCGCTACGGCCATGTCCGGCATCCTGCCCGCTCGGGTCAGCGCGTATGCCAGGTCATCTCGAGCGTGCCGCCCTCGGGGACCTGGTTCCAGCGTGCGGCCGAGTTGCGCAGCTGCCCGCCCATGAGCTCCAGCTGCTCACGCGTGACGGGCACCGCCCAGCGCTCGCCCATGTGCCCGGCGAGGGAGGAGCCGGCGGTGCCGGCCAGCGCGTCGGCGACCGCGCGCACGACGACCTCCGCCTGGCGCAGCGTCTCCCCCGCGGCGTCGGTGATCGCCCACGAGCGCTGCTCGGCGTGCGCCGGCTTCTTGCCGCCGACGTACTCGAGGTTCATGACGAGCCCGCCGGCCGCGATCACGCCCCACAGCCCGCCGCGCAGCGCGAGCGTCTGCTCGACGATCAGGTGCGCGATGTCGTGCGGGACGCGCACGCCGCCGCCGAGCTTGTTGTAGGAGCCGCCCTGGAGCTTCAGGACCGCGCCGTCGGGGCGGGTGAAGATCGAGTGGTAGCGGCCGCGGGGTTCTCTGTGAAAGGCGATGATCAAGCGAAGAGCGACTGCTGGGTGAAACCGGGCGCGCGCTCGATCTCCAGCATCCGCCGCTTCGTGACGATCCCGCCGGGCGCCGAGAAGCCGTGCAGCGCGCCGGTCGATGACAGCACACGGTGGCACGGCACGACGATCGGGAACGGGTTCGAACCCATGGCCCGCCCGACGGCCTGCGCACCGTTCGGCGCGTCCACCGCCCGCGCCAGGTCGCCGTACGTGCACAGCTCGCCCGGCCCGACCTCGCGCAACGCCGCGTAGACACGCGCGTGGAACTCCGGCACTGCCGAGCAGTCCAGCACCACCTCGCGCAGGTCGCGCGGCTCGCCGTCGAACAGCGCGGCGATGGCCTTCACCGCCTCACGCACGAACGCCGGCGGTTCTCCCGCCGGCGCCTCCGACGGCATCCGCGGGAGGTACACGCGAGTGATCCCCGCTTCGCTCCAGCGGAGCCCGCACTCGCCGATCGCCGTCTCGAACCGCAGCACCTACCGAAGGCTACTCAGCCCACCGGCGTCAGCTCACCGCGCGTCGCGCCGACGTTCGCCGTCTCGTTCGCCAGGCGCCGCAGCATCAGCTCCAACCCGCCCTCCTGCGCGTTCATCCGCTGGCGCGCGGCGCCGTTGCCGCGCTCGAGCAGCCGGTGCACGAGCATCAGCTCCTCCCAGCAGCCGAGGTCGGCGGCGTACGCGCTCGCGATCCCGACCGCGTTGTAGGCCACCTCGCGCACGGGCCGGAGCGAGCCGTCGAGCGCGAGCTTCGCGTCCAGGCCGTCGCGGGTCGCGCGGAAGCTCAGCTCGCGCAGCACCTCGGGGCCGGGGACGCGGCTCGGCGGCGAGCTCGCCTCGTGCACCGCCAGGCAGTGGACGAGCGCGACGAGCGCGACCAGGTCCTCGAGCGAGGACTGCGCGTCGAGCGCGCGGATCTCGAGCGTGCCGAGCCGCGGGTGCGGGCGCAGGTCCCACCACAGGTAGGAGTCGTCCGGGCACTCGCCGAGCGCGCGCAGGTCCTCGACCGTGGCCGCGTAGTCGGCATAGTCGGCGAACGCGCGCGGGATGCCGGACCGCGGCAGCGAGTTGCAGATCACCGAGCGCGCGCTCGCGAGGCCGGAGTCTCGCCCGTACCAGTAGGGCGAGTTCGCGCCGAGCGCCTGCAGCAGCGGCACCCACGCGCGCATGCCGTTGGCGGCGCGCACCGCGGTCTCGCCGTCGGGCATGCCGACGTGCACGTGGACGCCGCAGTGCGCGGTCTGGCGCATGAGCGAGCGCAGGGAGTCGCCGATCAGCTCGTAGCGCTCCCCGCCGCGCAGCTCGACGTCCGCGAAGCGCGCGAGCGGGTGCACGCCCGCGCCGACCAGCGGCGTGACCTCGACCAGCTCGGTGCGCAGCGCGCCGAGGATGCCGACCGCCTCGCCGGCGTCGTCGCACACCGGCGTCCGCAGCTCCAGCACGCCGTCCGTCATCTCGCCGGTCACGTGCTCGGGCGCGAGCGCGGCTCGCTCCAGCAGGGTCTCCGTCCCGCCGCACGGCAGCAGCGTGCGGGGGTGGACCGCGATCAGCTCTTCCTCGACCCCGAGGCTGTAACGAGCGGATCCCTTGAAGCTCAATGGCGAAGTCACGGCGGAAGTAATCGGCATGCGCGGCGCCAGCTCTACCCGTGGTTCCGAGATTTCACTCCCGTGGCTTATGCTCCGGCCATCGACGTCTCAGATGAGCGACCGGACGGCGATCCGCTGCCCCAGTGGTACCGGACCGCGGCCGCGGCGAGCTGGCGCTTCCTCGTCATCGTCGCCGCCGCCGGAGCGCTCGTGTACGTCCTCGTGCACCTGCGGATCGTCGTGCTGCCGATCATCCTCGCGCTGCTCATCAGCACGCTGCTGTTGCCGGTGGTGCGCTGGCTGAAAGCCAAAGGCGCGCCGGACGCGCTCGCCGCGGCGGGCGCGCTGCTCGGCGCGCTCCTGCTGATCGTCGCCATCGGCACCGCGATCGCCCCGTCGATCGGCGACCAGTTCGACGAGCTGCGCCCGCGCGCCGAGGACGGCCTGCGCGAGGCGACCGACTACCTCGCCGACCCGCCGTTCAACCTGAGCGAGCGTGACATCCGCGACACCGTGGACGAGGGCCTCGCGCGGCTGCGCGAGAACAGCGGCCCGCTCGCCCGCGGACTGTCCAGCGGCGCGGTGATCCTCGGCGAGGTCCTCACCGGCCTGATCGTCACGATCCTGCTGACGTTCTTCTTCCTGAAGGACGGCGCGCGCATGTGGGGCTACCTGCTGGCCTTCACCGGCAAGCGCAGCCGCGAGCACGCCGACGCGATCGGCACCCGCATCTACGCCGCGCTGTCGGGCTACGTGCGCGGGATCGCGTTCATCGGCCTCGTCGACGCGATCCTGATCGGGCTCGCGCTGCTGATCATCGGCGTTCCGCTGGTCGTGCCGATCATGGTCATCACGTTCTTCGCGGCGTTCGTGCCGCTCATCGGCGCCTTCCTCGCCGGACTGGTCGCGGTGCTGATCGCGCTCGTCTCCGGCGGTCTGCTCGACGCCGCGCTCGTGCTCGGCGCGATCATCCTCGTCCAGCAGGTCGAAGGCCACCTGCTGTACCCGATCCTGATGGGCCGCACGGTCCACCTGCACCCGGCGGTGATCGTGATCGCGCTGGCCGCGGGCGGCATCCTCGGCGGGATCGTCGGCGTCTTCCTCGCCGTGCCGCTCGCGGGCGTGCTGTCCGTCGTGCTCGAGTACGTGCGCGAGGAGCCACCGCCCGAGTCACCACTGGTCGAAGCGTCCGCGGTCAGCGCACCCGAAAGCTGAACGTCCCGGCCGGCTTGAGCGCTCGTGGCGCGCGCACGATCCCGCGGTAGACGCCAGGACACCAGGACGCGTTGCTCAGGTCCCCGAACATCGGCGTGACCGGCATCCGGTACTCGTCCGAGCTCCCGCCGGCGAACTCCCGCACGCGGCGCTTGCCGGCACAGGCGGGGCGCTGGAGCACGACGTAGTAGCCGTGCTCACGCATGCGCAACCGCAGCTCGTACTGGGCGGCGCGCCCGGAGCCGCGGACGCCGACGCGCTCGACGACGCCGCTGTGTCGCGCGCCGAGCGCCGGCGCCGGGGGCGGTGGCACCGTGCCGCCGCCGGTCGGGCGCTCGATCACGCGCACGGACCTGCCGTCCGCGTCCAGCCAGACCGTGCGGCGTTCGTCGACGCGGCCCTCGGGCGCGGTGAAGATCGCGGCGTTGTCGCGCACGGCGGCGACGACCGGGTCACGGTCGCCGTACTCCGTGCGCACGGACGCGACGCCGTCGGGGACGATCCACAGCGACCGGTGGCCGAGCATCCCCCACGCGCGGCCTTCCTTGACGTCCGCGCTCGAGTAACACGCGACGCCGGCCCCGTCGACCGAGTCGAGGTGATAGATGCAGAGCGCGTCGTCGATCGTCCGCTCCACGCGCTTGCGCAACTCCTCCGGGATCTCGCCGGGCAGCCGGTGCTCGTAGCGCTCGACGGGCACCAGCACGACGCCCCGATCCTCCTTCGACTGGGCGAGCAGGCGGATGCTGTCCGTGCGCACGCCCTTCAGGCCCGGGCTGTCGACGAACTTCAGCGCGTAGCGCGTGGCGACGCCGCGGTCGGCCTCGGTCTGCTCGCGCCGGAGCACGCCGAGCAGCGCGAGCTGGTCGGGCGGCGGCGCGTCGGCGGAGATCGCGGGCGCCGGCCCTTCGCCGTCACCGAGCGTCGGCTGCCACACGCCGGTCGCGGCGAGCGCGGGCGGCGTGACGAGCACGACGAGCGCCGCGCACACCGCACCGCGCCGGCGGGCCCTTCGGCGCCGGGCGCGCGAGAGCTCGCGACTGGCCTGGACAAGCCGCTGCTGCAGGGTGTCGAGGCTCATCGTTGCTTCTCCAGGTCGGTCCGCAGTCGGCGCAGCGCGCGGGAGACGCGCTGACGCACCGCGGGCTCGGCCGTGTCCATGTCGCGCGCGATGTCCTCGTACGGCTGCTCGTCCAGCACCCGCGCGCGCAGCGCCGCGCGGTCCGCCGGCGGCAGCGTGCTGAGCGCCGCCTCGACGTCCATGCCCACCGCCTCGAGCTCCTCGTAGTCGGGCTCCACGCGCTCGAGCGCGAGCCGGCGGCGTGCGCTGTCCTCCACGCGCCCGCGCCGGTGCGCGTCGAAGCGCTTGTTCCGCGCGATCGTGAGCAGCCACGGCGCGGCCGTCGCACCGCGCGGCGCGCGCCCGTCGTGGACCGCGATCAGCGCCGCCGCAAACGTCTCGGCGAGCAGGTCGGCGGCGTCCTCCCGCGTGCAGCGCCGCACGAGGTAGGCGAGCACGAGCGCGCGATGGCGGGCGAACAGCTCACCGAAGGCCTCCGCCTCGCCGCGCCGGGTGGCGGCCATGAGCTGCTCGTCGGTTCGGGCCATCTGCCCTACCTAACGCGGTCCCTCCGCGTTTGTGACATCAGTCGGGCCAACCGAAGAACCAGAGCGGGTCGCTCGGCAGCGACGCCTCCTCGTCCGGCGCGACCAGCGACAGCTCGGCCTCCAGACGGCGGGCCTCGGCTCCCCTCGGTCGCCCAGCGGGCGCCAGGGTGGCGATGCCCGGTCCGACCTCGACCAGCATCGCGCCGTAGCGGTCCTCCCACGAGCGCATGACCGCCGTGATCATCGACGGCGGGTGGATCTCGCTCCAGGTGAAGCCGGTCACGGTGAGCGCGTCCGCCGGCCGGTGGACGGGCACCAGTACGAGCACCCTCGGGGACGGGCCGTCGTCTGAGTGGTCAGCCAGCCGGCCGAACGGGTCGAACGCCGCGTCGAGCGCCACACCACGCGCGAGGCGGTCGAGCCGCACCTGCCAAGCCTTCGCGCGTTCGCGCAAGTCGGCCTCGACGTCGATGTCGTCGGCGCGGGCCGGGTTGCCCGGCGTGTAGTAGTTGTCCGGGCCTTCGTCGGCCCAGTTCCAGAGCACCGGCCAAAGGCCCGTGTCGGGGAACTTGGCCGCGAGCCGCCGCGCGAGGTCGATCGCGTCCTTGGCCGGCAAGTCGGTCGCCCAGTAGGCCTCGCACTTGCTGCCCTGCGGCAGCTGAACGCCGGCGACGATCGGCTTGCCGGTCTCCGGCAGCGTCCCGCGCACGCGCGCGAGGAACGGGCCTTCACGCGTCGGCGGGCGGACGGTACGCCGCGTCACCGGCTCCACCGGCTCCCCGGGTTCGGCGCAGCCGGGCTGCGCGACCGGGCTCGGCGTCGGCACTTCAGGCACGCGGTGCCACCCGCGGCAGACCTCCTCGGAGAGCCGCCGGCGCCCTTCCTCGGGGAAGTCGCGCGGGAGCTGCTCGACGGCGGCGCGCAGAGCCGCGCAGTCCCGCGGGTAGAGCTCGTCGTCGCGCCGGTCGAGCATGATCGCCAGCCCCGCGAACGCGACGACCGCGACTGTCAACAGCATCCCCTTCACCGATCAGGGGATCGGCACGCGCCCCTCAGGCTTGAGCGACGAACGCGCCGCGCGGGTCCAGCCGGGCCGCGAGCGTCTCGAAGTCGTCCGCGCGCTCGTAGGTGCCGGGCTTCAGGTGCAGCTTGCCGGGATGCGGGCGCGGGTCGAACGGGGCGAGCGCCGCCTCGATCGCGCGCAGCACGCCGTCGACCGGCACCCGCTCGAGCGTGAAGTGCAGGCCGACCGAGTCGCGCCCGTAGGCCGGGCTCATCCACAGCGCGTCGGCGGCGATCGTGCGGATCTCGCTCACGAGCAGGTGCGGGAGGGTGAGCGCACGGAGCGCCTGGATCGCGGCGACGGCGTGCTCGCGCGGGATCAGGTACTCGGCCTGCACCTCCGCGCCGTGGCTCGGCGTGAAGCCCATCCGGAAGTGCGGCAGCCGGTCCCACCACGGGCCGGGCCGGCCGAGCTGGGCCGTGCAGTTGACGGGGTCGAGCTCGATGATCGGGTGACGCTCGACGGTGGCCGGCGTCGCGTCGTAGAGCGTCTCCGGGAGCGCGTCGCGCCCTTTGAGCCAGACCATGTCGACGTCCTTCCAGCGCGTGAAGACGCTCACGCTGTACGCGGCGGAGAACAGCGCGTCGAAGTGCTCGGACAGCGCTTCCCAGCTCAGGCCTTCGAAGACGCGCTGGGCGACCGCGAACGGCGGTTCGGTGTCGAGCGTCAGGCGGGTGAGCACGCCGAGCCGGCCGAGGTGGACGACCATGCCGTCGAAGTCCGGGTCGCCGCGCCGCGCGGTCACGACCTCGCCGTCGCTCGTCACGAGCTCGAGCGCCCGTACCGCCGTGGCGAGGTTGCCGGTGCCGGACCCGTGCGTGCCGGTTCCGATCGCGCCCGCGACGGAGATGTGCGGGAGCGAGGCGAGGTTGTGCAGCGCCGCCCGGCCCTCCAGGTGCTCCGCCAGCTCGCCGTACGTGAGCCCCGCGTTGAACGACACCGTGTCCCCGTCCAACATCACATCCGCCGGGAGCCCGTCCAGCACGACCTGCTCACCGGCGTCGGCGATCGCGGTGAACGCGTGCCGCGAGCCGAGCGCGCGCAGCGACGGCGCGGCGGCCACGACCGCGCGCAGCTCGTCGAGCGTCGTGGGCCGGTGCAGACGCGCCGCCCGGTACGCGTGGTTGCCGGCCCAGTTCGTCCTCACAGCGTCACGCGCAGTCCGGTGCCGGCGTTCTCGACCGTCTGCCGCGTGCCCTCGCACACGAGCACGAACCGCCGCCGCGCGAACTCGGGGTAGCCGTCACCCGTCACCTCCGCGGACAGCTCGCGCCCGCGCAGCGTGAACGTCGTCCGCAGATGCCCGCCGTCGAACGTGAGCCCGTCGTCCTCGTGCAGGAACGACTCGCCGTCGCCGGGGAACACGCGCAGCTCGAGCTCCTCCGGGTGGTAGCCCGCGGTCGAGGGCGGCGCCTCCGGCCACAGCGGGATGACCGACCCGGCGCGCGCGTACAGCGGGATCCGCTCCATCGGCGTCGCGGCGACGATCCAGCGCCCGCCCTCCAGCCGCTCGCCCGTGTGCCAGTCGTGCCAGTCGCCGGCGGGCAGGTAGACGTGGCGCGCGGTCATCCCCGGCTGCGTGACCGGCGCGACGAGCAGGTCCGGGCCGAGCAGGTACTGGTCGTCGAGGTCGCGCACGGTGACGTCGTCCTGGAAGTCGAACACCAGCGGGCGCTGCACGGGCGCGCCGGTCTCGCACGCGCGCAGGAACGCGGCGTACAGGTACGGCAGCAGCCGGTAGCGGAACCGGATCGCCTCGCGCGCGAGCTCCAGCGTGGCCTCGCCCCACGCCCACGCGTACTGGTCGACGCTGCCCATCATCGAGTGATTGCGGCAGAACGGCGTGAGCGCGCCGTACTGCATCCAGCGCACGAACAGCTCGCCGCTCGAGTCGCCCTGGAAGCCGCCGACGTCCGCGCCCACGAACGGCTGCCCGGACACGCCGAAGCCGTTCGCCATCGGGATGCTCACCCACAGGTGGTCCCAGCGCGCCTGGTTGTCCCCCATCCAGTTCGCGGCGTACCGCTGGATGCCGGCGGACCCCGCACGGCTGAGCACGAACGTCCGCAGCGACGGCATCGCCGAACGCAGCCCTTCCACCGTCCCCATCGCCATCAGCAGCGCGTACTGGTTGTGGAAGCGCTCGTGGCTCTGCGTGCCGTGGTCGAACCGCATCCGGCCGGGCGGGATCGAGCCCGTCGCTGGCTCGTTCATGTCGTTCCAGATGCCCGCGAGCCCTGACTGCACGTGCGCGGCGTTCAACTCGCCCCACCACGCGCGGCCCTCCTCGGTGGCGAAGTCCGGGAACGCGGTGTCGCCCGGCCAGACCTCGCCGACGTAGACGTCGCCGCCCTCGGTCCGGCACAGCACGTCGCGCTCGAGCCCTTCGTCGAACACCGCGTAGCCGGGCTCGTGCTTGACGCCCGGGTCGATGATCGTGATCACCTTGAAGCCGGCGTCGTCGAGCCGCGCCAGCATGCCGGGCGCGTCCGGGAACCGCTCCGTGTTCCAGGTGAAGACGCGGTAGCCGTCCATGTACTCGATGTCGAGCCACAGGGCGTCGCACGGCACGCCGAGCTCGCGGTGGCGCGCGCCCAGCGCCTCGACCGCGTCCTGCATGTAGTCGAACCAGCGGCACTGGTGGTAGCCGAGCGCCCACAGCGGCGGCGGGGCGGCGCGGCCGGTCAGCCACGTGTACGCCTCGAGGATCTCCGGCATCGAAGGCCCCGCGAACACGTACTCCGTGTACTGACCGCCCTCGAAGCGGATCGCGATCTCCTCGCCGAAGTCGTACGCGGCGCGGTAGCCGTTGTCGACGAACGAGCCGCTCATCCGCCCGCCCGTGGCGTGGTGGTAGAAGAACGGGATCGAGACGTAGTACGGGTCGAACTCGATGTCGTCGCCGCCTCCACCGAACTCGGCGGCCGCGGTCGGGTTCAGGATGTCCGTGTTCCAGAGCGTGTACGAGCGCCCGCGCCGGTTCCCCGGGCCACCCTTCTCCCCCAGCCCGTAGATCGCGTCGCCGGGCGCGCACGTGCGGCGCAGCTCGAACGCGTCGTTGAGCGTCGCGTACGCGCGCGTGGTCTCGAGCACGGGCGAGCCATCGGAGCGATGGACGTCGATCCCGAACGGGTCGAGCCGCAGCGTGACGGTCAGCGCGGCGGTGCGCAGCACGTTGCCCTCGACGGTGAACGCGGCACCGCCGTCCGCGATCACGGCGTGCGTCGGCGCGTCGTCGAACACGCCGCCGCGGCTGAGCTTGATCCGCACCACGTCCTCGCGCACCGGCTCGATCCGCAGCTGCTCGCCGTGCAGCGAGGCGAGCAGCCCGCGCTCGGTCACCTCCACCGAGTCCACACGCGTGAAGGCGATCACGGCACGTTCCGGCGCAGCTCCTCGAGCCAGGCGGCACCCGTGGCGTCGCTCGGCGCGCGCCAGTCCCCGCGCGGAGACAGCGAGCCGCCCGAGCCGACCTTCGGCGCGTTCGGGATCGCCGTGCGCTTGAACTGGCTCAGGCGGAAGAAGCGGTCCAGGAAGACCTCGAGCCAGTGCTTGATGTCGGCGCGCGAGTACTTCTCGCCCCACGCGTGCTCGGCCATGAACGCCACCTTGCTCGGCCGGTACCCGAAGCGCAGGATGTAGAACAGGAAGAAGTCCTGCAGCTCGTACGGGCCGACCTTGCTCTCGCTGTCGGCGGTCGGCTTGTCGCCGTCGCCCGGGATCAACTCCGGCGAGATCTCCGTGTCCAGCACGGACTGCAGCACGACGTTGACGTCGTCGCCGAACTGGTGCGTGTCGATCGCCCAGCGCAGCATGAAGCTGATCAGCGTCTTCGGGACGGACGCGTTGACCGCGTAGTGGGACATCTGGTCGCCGACGCCGTACGTGCTCCAGCCCAGCGCCAGCTCGCTCAGGTCACCCGTGCCGATCACGAGCCCGCCCTGGTAGTTCGCCAGCCGGAACAGGTGCGAGGTGCGCTCGCCGGCCTGCACGTTCTCGAACGTGATGTCGTAGACCTTCTCGCCGCGGCTGTACGGGTGCTCGAGGTCGGCGAGCATCTGCTGCGCCGAGGCCGTGATGTCGATCTCCTTGGCCGTGACGCCGAGCGCCTCCATCAGCTTCCAGGCGTTGCCCTTGGTGTGGTCGGAGGTGGCGAACCCCGGCATCGTGTAGGCGAGGATGTTCTCGCGCGGGAGGCCGAGGCGGTCCATCGCGCGGGCGATCACGATCAGCGCGTGCGTGGAGTCCAGCCCGCCGCTGACGCCGATCACCGCCTTCTTGATCCCGGTCGCGCGCAGCCGCTGCTCGAGCCCGTGGACCTGGATGTTGTAGACCTCGTAGCAGCGCTCGTCGCGCGTCTTGGCGTCGGCCGGCACGTACGGGAAGCGCTCGATCGTGCGCTCCAGCGCGAGCTGCTCCGGCCGCGCGCCGAGCTCGAAGCGCACGTGCCGGAAGGCCGCGATCCGCTCACGGTGGTCGTGGATCGAGTCGCCGTAGCTGTTCGTGCTCGAGCGGTCCGACAGCATCCGGTGCAGGTCCAGGTCGGCGAACAGCAGCTGCTCGTCCTCCGCGAAGCGCTCGGCCTCCGCCACGTTGTCGCCGTTCTCGAAGATCATCGCCTGCCCGTCCCAGGCGAGGTCGTTGGTCGACTCGCCCTGACCGGCGGCGGTGTAGATGTAGGACGCGATGCAGCGGCCGGACTGCGCGGCGCACAGCGTGCGGCGGAAGTCGGCCTTGCCGATCGTGATGTTGCTCGCCGACAGGTTGGCGAGGATCGTCGCGCCCGCGAGCGCGCCGAACGTGGACGGCGGCACCGGCACCCACACGTCCTCGCACACCTCTGCGTGGATGGCGAAGCCCACCAGGTCGGACGCCTCGAACACGAGGTCGTTGCCGAACGGCACGGTCTGGCCGAGGATCTCCACGTCGGCGCCGACGAACTCGCGCGCCGCGCGGAACTGGCGCTCCTCGTAGTACTCGCGGTACTCGGGCAGGTAGCTCTTGGGCACCGCGCCGAGGATGCGGCCGCGGTGAATCACGAAGCCCGTGTTGAACAGCCCGCCCTGCGCGCGCAGCGGACCGCCGACGATGATCACCGGCGCGAGCTCCCGGCTCGCCGCGACGATCTCGCCCAGCGCGAGCTCCACCGCGTCGTTGAGCGCGTCCTGCTGGAGCAGGTCGTCGATCGCGTAGCCGGACAGGCCGAGCTCGGGGAACACGACGAGCGCGGCGTGACGCTCGGCCGCCCGGCGGATCAGCCCGAGGGTGCGCTCGCCGTTGAACGTCGGATCGGCGGGCTTGAGGTGCGGGACCGCCGCGGCCACGCGCGCGAACCCGTGCGTGTAGAGGGACTCGTACGCCACAGCGCTCATCTACGCCGTGGCCAGCTCTGCGAAACGCTCGAGGGTCGGCACGGTCAGATCGGGCACGGCCGCGGCCGGCGGGGTCGCGCCGCCGCCGTCCCTGCCGGCGCGACGGTCGATCCACACGGTCGTCATCCCGAGCGCCTTCGCGGGCACGTGGTCGTGGAACAGCGACTGCGCGACGTGCAGGATCCGGTCCCGCGGCACGTCGATGCGCGCGAACGCGAACTCGAAGTTCTCCAGGCGCGGCTTGTAGCCCTCCGCCTGCTGCGCGGTGATCACGTAGTCGAACTCGACGCCCAGCTTCGCGTTGGACGCCGCGAACAGGTCGTCGTCGCAGTTGGTGATCACGCCGAGCTTGAACCGCTCCTTGAGCTGGGCGAGCGCGGCCGCGCTGTCGTCGAACGCCGGCCAGTCGCTGACCGAGCCGCCGAACGTCTCCTGCTCCTCCACGGTCGGCTCGAACCCGATGTCCTTGCCGATGCCGCGCAGCGCGCCCGCCAGCACCTCGCGATAGCGCAGGTACGGACCCGCTTCCAACGCCGCCTCGTGATGCGCGAACAGCTCGAGCAGCTGCTCGTCGTCGCGGGAGGCGCCATGGGCTCCGAGGACCGGCCGGAGCGCGGCGAGGATGCCGCTCTCCCAGTCGATCATCGTCCCGTAGCAATCGAAGGTGAGTGCGTCGAAGGCACCGAAGTCCAGGTCGGCCACGCGCTCCATCCAATCACGTCGCCCGCTCGGCAGATGGCCGACTTGCGTGGCGGCGCGTTCAACCTACCTTGAGCGACCGATGCTCGCCGCCCTTGCCGCCTCCACCCTCGCGCTCACGCCGGCGTTCGGCGAGGCGCCGCTGCGGCCGCTGCCGAGCGACGTCGCGCCGTACTGCGTCCACGCCACCGGGGTCCCGGGCGAGGTCGCGATCGAGTCCGAGACCGGGGCGCGCTTCCTCGAGGCGACGCGGACCGGGTACCGCGTGCGCGGCGACGTGGACCTCGGCGGCAAAGGCTGCCCGGAGACGGCGGCGCGTCGCAGCGGCGCGGGCGTGGCCGCGAAGGTGGTCGACCGGCGGCTGCTGGTGGCGGTCCGCGACCCCGGCGGAGGCTGGAGCCCGCCGGCGCAGGTCGCCGGGGTCGATCCGCTCGCCGACCCCTTCACCGACACGAAGACGTGGAACATCGAGGACGTCCTGGTGGCCGTCGCCGAGTCGGGCGACGCGATCGTGGGCTGGACGGAGCACGAGCCGCGCGAGGACGTGCGCCGGTTCCGGGTCGCCCGCCGCGCCCCGGGCGGCGCGTTCGGCGCCGTCGAGACGATCGGCTCGCCGCAGGCGCAGGAGGGCGAGCTGGCGGTCGGCGTGGCCTCGACGGGTGAGGCGTTCGCGTTGACCGCCACCGTGGAGGCGCCGCGGCCACCGTTGCGCATGCCTGTCCGCGTCGCGCTCGCGCCCCGGGGCGGCGGCTTCGCGGCGCCGGTCGGCGTCGGCGTGGTCCCGTGGCGCTCGCACCCCTCGCTCGCGGTGGCCGACGACGGTCGCGCCCTGGTCACGTTGCCGGACGGCGGGGCGCTGCTCGTCGCCGAGCGCGAGCCCGGCGCGGGCTTCGGCGCACCCGTGTCCGTCGGCCGCACGGACGACGCGGTCGGCGTGCGCACGCGGGTGGCGCTCGGGGCCGCGGGTGAAGCCGCGGTCGCGTGGATCGGCACCGACGAGGACGGCGTCGGCATCGCGACGCGCCGCGCGCCCGGGGCGTTCACGCCGCTCGTCCCGGTCGTGGCGCCCGTGAAGCTGACCGGCGATCCGTTCTACCGCTCCGAGCTCTACGCGTGGTACACGGACGACTCGCCGTTCTACGGCCAGAACGCCGAGCGGCTCGCGCTGACCGGCGACGGGCACGCGCTGCTCGGCGGCGCGCGGATGGCGGACGTGGACCGAGTGTCCCGCACGAGCGCCACGCTGGCGAAGCTCCCGCTCGGAGGCGATCGCGTGGAGACCGACGTGTTCGGCGGAGTCATGGGCCTCGCCGCGTCGGTGAACCCGATCCAGCTCGCCGACGGCACGCCCGCACTGGCCTGGGGCGAGCGACTGGAGCAGGAGGGCACGCTCCGGCTCGCCGCGCCCGGCGCCACCGCTCCCGCCGACCCGCCGCCGCCCGCCGTCACCGTCGGCCGCCCCGCCGATCGCGAGCTGCGCGCGAACGAGCGGCTCGTGCTCCCGGTGCGCTGCGGCGGACCGTGCGAGCTGCACGCGCAGGTCGTCAATGACTCGCGCGCGTACGCGCGACTCCGGCTCCCTCGCGGCGGCAAGGGCCGCCTGCGCTTCTACATCGGCGGCACGCCGATCGCGCCGAAGCGCCTCGGCCCGGTGCGCATCCGCCTCACCTACGGCCGCCCGGACGCGCAGACCCCGCGCGTAAAGACGCTCACGCTCCGGCTCGTCCGCGCGCCCGAGCCGCCGCCCGCGCGTCCCCACCGCGTGGAGGCGCTGCAGGCCGTCCGTCGCAACGGGACGATCCAGGTCAGCTGGCGCGTGCGCCGCCCCGGCGACCTCGCGCTGTTCTTCGTGACCGGCGCCGCCACGCGCGAGTGGAGCGGCGAGCCGCTCGCGATCGCCGGCGACTACGCGCTGGACGGCCCCAAGCGCGCATATCGCGTCACCCTCAGGCCCGCCGACCGCGTGCGCTGGGTGACGCTCCGCGACGCCGTTCACAGGACCCGCACCACGATCCCCGTGCGCTGACGTATCGTCCGGCACATGAAGCGCGTCGGCATCCTGCACCCCGGCGCGATGGGCGCCGCCATCGGGGGCGCGCTCCTCAGCGCCGGCCACGAGGTCCTCTGGGACGCCCGCGGGCGCTCGGAGGCGACCGCCGCCCGCGCCGCCCGCTTCACCGACGCGGGCGCGGACCTGTTCACGCGCAGCGAGGTCGTGCTCTCGATCTGCCCGCCCGACCGCGCGCTGGACGTCGCCGCGAGCGCCGCCGGCTTCGGCGGCGTGTACGTGGACGCGAACGCGATCGCGCCCGCCACCGCGGCGCGGATCGCGCTCGAGCACTACGTCGACGGCGGGATCGTCGGCTCCCCCGCCGCCCCGCGCCTGTACCTGAGCGGCGCCCGCGCGGCCGAGGTCGCCGCGCTGTTCGCCGGCACGACCGTCGACGCCCGCGTGCTCGAAGGGGATCCCTACTCGGCCTCGGCGCTGAAGATGCTCTACGCGGCCTGGACGAAGGGCACCGCGGCGCTGCTGCTCGCGATCGAGGCCGCCGCGGGCGAGTTCGGCGTGGCGCCGGAGCTGCACGCGGAGTGGGCCGACTCGCAGCCCGACCTGGCCGGGCGCCTCGAACGCGCGCAGTCCGCCGCGGACACCAAGGGCTGGCGCTGGGCCGGGGAGATGCGCGAGATCGCGGCGACGTTCGGCGCGGCCGGGCTGCCGCCCGGGTTCCACACGGCCGCCGCCGAGGTCTACGAGCGCGACCGCTGAAACGGCGAAGCCGCCGCGACCCCGAGGGGCCGCGGCGGCCTCATGCCTGCTCGCCTACGGTGTCGTCGTCGACAACGTGAAGGTGAGCGTCTTGCTGTAGGACCCCGTACGCAGCGGGTCGTTGGCGCCGATGACCTGCTTGAACGTGACCGGCACCTTCTCGTTCGCGGTCGGTGCGGTCCACGTCTTCACCACGCCCAGGCCCTGCAGCGGCTGGGCCAACGCGAACGCGCCGTTGACCAGCTTGCCGGTGTTCGTCGGGCTCGGGTCGGCGACCGTCAGGGTCGCGTCGCCGGCGCTCGAGATGACCGTGGCGTCGGTGGTGGCCGTGTACTCCCTGGCCACGCCCGGCGTGAACGTGCCGAACGTCGCCGGCGCGCCGAGCGACAACGCCAGGGTCGCCGGCACCGTGCCGCCGACCGTGCCGTCGACCGGCGGGGCCTTCACGACCGTGATGCCCTCACCCTCGAACTGGACCCAGTTGAGGTTCATGACGTTCGAGCTGCGGAACGTCAGGTAGAGCTGGTTCGTGCCCGTGACGCTGAGCGGGAACGACTTGCTCTCCCACTTGCCCTCGGCCGCGGTCGGCGAGCCGGTGGCGGTGAGCTGGAACGAGCCGACCACCGGGCCGGTGTTCGAGCCGGTGCGCAGGTCCACGATCCCGAGGTTCGTGCCCGGCACCCGCGGGACGCCGCCCTGAGCGGGCAGGTCCGCGTAGCGGAACGTGATCGCGTTGATCCCCGTGAGGTTGAACGGACCGTTGAGGCGGATGAACTCCGGCGGGGTGCCGAGGCTCGACATGTGCAGGCCGGCGCCCACGTCGTCGGTGGCCGTCGGCAGGATGCCGTTGGTCAACGTGGCGTGCTCGACCTCCTGCTTGCGCTGGCGGATCTTGACCTGGCCGACGACGGTGATGCCGGGGACGGCACCGTTGCCGCGGTCGGTGTAGGTCGCGTTGATCACGCCGAACACGTTGCCGCCGTGGGCGACGTCCTCCTCGATCGTGGAGAGGTAGCCGGAGCAGCCCAGCTTCTCCTCCTCGCCGTGGCCGTGCTCGTCGTGGCCGAGCACGAACTCGACCTCGACGTCGTCGCAGTCGATGAGCTTGTCCTCTTCGTCGGTGACCTCGACCACGTACGGGATCCGGTCGCCGAACGCGAACGTGCCGCCCTCGATCGGGGTCTTGATCGTCACGGTCGGAGCGTTGTTGCCGGCCGTGATGATCGTGCTCGTCGACGTGCGCTTGCCCGAGGAGTCGATCACCGTCAGCACGACGGTGTAAGCGCCGGCCGTGGTGAACGTGTGGGTCGGGTTGGCTTCCTCGGAGATCGGGGAGCCGTCGCCGAAGTTCCACTCGTAGCGGATCGAGTCGCCCGGGTCCGAGTCGCCGGAGCCCGCGCTGGAGAAGTTCACCGTCAGCGGCACGCTGCCGGAGATCTTGTCCGTGGTCAGCACGGCCTTCGGCGCGCGCTCGCCCTTCACGTACTCCCACTTGTACATGCCGGCGTCGAAGTTGGCCGTGAAGAAGCCATTGCCGTACGTCAGCAGGTAGAACGCGCCGTCCTTGCCGAACGCCATGTCCATCGGGTGGTCGCACTCGAACATCGGCGGGTTCAACGCGTTGACCTCGCCGCAGGTGGTCATGAACCCGTTGACCTTCTGGATGCGGTTCTGGTCGTCCAGCTTCATCTCACGCAGCTGGTTGATCTGGAACTCGCCCAGGATCACCGAGTTGTCGTAGTACGGCGGGAACTTGTTCGGGTTCGGGTTCGCCGGGTTGTACTCGTACTTCGACATGCCGTGCGGGCCGACGCCGCCCCCGTAGAGCTCGGGGAACAGGCGCGCGCACTCGGTGGTCGAGCCGGGGGCGTTCGGCCCCGGCGTCAGTTCCGTCGACGCCTGGCACGGCGTGCCCAGCGGCGAGGCCGCGTTGTCGCTGTAGGAGTACCAGACGTCCGGGTCGGTGACCGGCGGCAGGTTCTCCAGGCCGGGCTCCACCGACGGGCCGCCCTGGAGGTTCCACCACGAGTCGTTCGTCTGCGACGCGGCGCCGCAGTCGAACTTCTTCGCGCCCGACAGCGGGATGCGGCCCGGCGTGGTGCTGTTGTCCGGGAACTCGCTGTACTCCCACTCCCAGTAGCCGAGCTTGCTCGAGTAGCAGGTCGGCCAGCCGTAGTTGGACGGCTTGCGCAGGATCTCGTAGCGACCGACGCCGGCCGGGCCACGGCCACGCACGGGGGTGCGGCCGTCCGGCGAGTAGTCGGACACGTAGATCACGTCGTCGGAGTCGACGTCGACACGGAACGGGTTGCGGAAGCCCATCGAGTGGACCTCCGGGCGGGTCTTGGCCTGCGGCGCGCCGGCCACGAGCGGGAACAGGTTCCCGGCCGGGATCGTGTACGCGCCACCGGAGCCGTAGTCGGCCTTGTTGCCGTCGGCGGCCGCGAAGTCGCCCTCCTTGACCTTGATCTTGATGATCTTGCCGCGGAGGTCGTTCGTGTTGCCGGCCGACCGGCGGGCGTCCGCGATCGGGGCGAGGAACCAGCCACCCTCGACCGTGGTCGAGGTGTTGACCGTCGTGCCGCCGGTGAGGCCGGAGCCGTCGATCGTCAGCTGCGGCTGGTTCTTCTGCGCGCGGGCGCGGCGGAAGAACACGTTGATCGGCGTCGTGTTGATCGTGTTCGCCTGCTGCTGCGTCGGCAGCGGGCTGGTCTGGATCTCGTTGGCCTCGATGTTCGACAGGGCCTCGAGCGCGGCGTCGATGACCGGGCCGGTCGCGTTCCAGGCGATCGGCGCGGTCGTCTGGCCGTCGAACGTCAGCGTGAACGTGCCGGCCGTCGCGCCGGTGGCGCGCACGACCTGCTGCTCGTCGGCGTACTGGTCGTTGTGCACGCCCCAGCCGCCGCCGCCCACGCCACTGGCCTCGTTGTCGTCGCCGGTGCCCATGATCAGGTTGTTCTGGGAGTCGAAGACGATGTCGCCGCCGATGTGGCAGCACATGCCGCGGTTCTGCGCGACGCGCAGGATCTGCTGCTCGGAGTTGAAGTCGAGCCGCTCGACGCCGTTGGCGTCCGTGACGAGCTTGAAGCGCGAGAGCTGGTTGTAGCCCACCCACGGGTCCCACGCCGTCAGCGACGCCTGCGGCGCGTTGGCGCCCGGAGCGGTCGGGATCGGCGTCGTCTGCGTGACGGTCTGCCCGGTCGAGAGCTTGACGTTCTCGACGGTCAGCGGCGCGTAGTACAGGTACACCCACTTGTTCTGGGCGAAGTTGTTGTCCACGGCCGGGCCGTACAGGCCGTCCTCGGACACGGTGTAGAGCCGGAACTTGGCCGGCGTGGAGGCGGCCTGGAAGTCGGCGATGGTCTTGGTCGTGCCGCTGGTCGGGTCGTGCATGCGGACCTGGCCCGAGCGCAGCGTCTGGATGATGCGGCCGTCGTCGAGGCGGTGGAAGCCGATCGGCTCACCGACGTTCGGCGGGGCGGCGATCTTCGTCTGCTGGTAGTTCGTCAGCACGGTGGCGCCGCAGTCGCTGTACTCGGGGTCGGCCTGACCCGCGGCCCAGCCGATGGCGCCCTTCAGGTGCTTGTTCAGGTCGGCGTCGAACGCGGCGGCGGTCGTGCCGAGGCCGGTGTAGAACGAGCGACCGGAGTTGAGGTCCTTGCACCACGAGATCGGGTGGTCGGCGCCCATGGTGCCGCCGGCGATGCCGTCGAGCACGTTGCCCTGCGGCTGCGGGCCGAACGGATCCTCCACGACGGAGGCCAGCACGTGCGACTGGCCGCGCACGTTGGCGGCGAAGTTGTACCAGGCCTCGGAGCGGTCCCAGTAGTGCCCGAGGTTCTTGGTCGCGTCGTGGACGCGGTCGATGACCTTGACGGTGGCGCTCTGCGCCGCCGTGCGGCCGGACGAGCGGGTGCCGAGCAGCTCGGTCAGGAACGGCCAGGACGAGTCGGTCTCGATCGCGGAGCCGATGCCGACGAAGCCGCCGCCCTTCTTGTAGTACGCCTCGAAGGCGCTGCGCTGCGTGTCGTTGAGCGGGCTCGCCTGGCCCGTGTTCAGGAACACGACCGCGCGGTAGGCGTCCAGGCCGGCCGCGGTGAACTTGGCTCCGACGTCGGCCGGAGCGGGCGCCTCGACGACGCCGTCGGCGCCGACGGCGGACGTGATCGCGCTGATGCCGGCCGTGGAGACCTCATCGGCGGTGCTGGTCACGACCAGCACCTTGTACGGCTCGACCGCCTGCTCCTTGGCAGACGCGGTCGCGGGAATGGCCAAGGCCAGGCTCATCAGAGCCACGCCCCAACTTCTTCTCCCCATCTCTCCTCCTATGTATGTGGGCGACCCTTCGCCGCGCGCGCTCGCCCTCCCGAGTCTCGTCGCGCGGGGTACGGCTCACTCGGACCATCTGCCGACTGCTGGACAGAAGTCATGGTCCTTACGGCGAATCCTCTCCACAAACCCACATGAGAGTCAAGTGCAAGTTACATGAGTAAGCGGGACGCCCGGTCCGGCTAGGCGTAGCGAGCGAGCGTGAGCTCGCACCACACGGACTTGCCGTCGCGCAATGGGCGCGTGCCCCACCGGTGAGCGACGGCCGCCGTGAGCTGCAATCCGCGCCCGTGATCGTCCTCCGGAGTCGGGCGCAGCTTGCGCGGAATCGCCGCCGCGCCGTCGTCGACCTCGATCCGCAGGTGCTCCGGATCACGCCGCAGACGCAGCTCGACCGGTGCGCGGCCGTGCCGGATGGCGTTGGTGACGAGCTCCCCACCGATCAGCAGGACGTCGTCGAGCAGCCGCTGCGAGAAGCCCCACTCGCGGAGCGTCTCGGTCGTGAAGATCCGCGCGCGCTGGATCTCGCGCAGGTCGTGCTCCAGACGCAACGCGGCGGCGGTCTGCGGCGGTGCGGGACGCACGCGGGCGACGAGCAGCGCGACGTCGTCGTCGCTCCCGTCCGGGACGAGCGCGTGCACGAGGGCGTCCGGGATCCGCTCGATCGGGCCGTCGCCGTCGGCCGCGGCGAGCGCGGCGGCCAGCTGGTCGATGCCGGCGTCGATCACGCGGTCGCGTCGCTCGACGAGCCCGTCGGTGTAGAGCGCGAGCCGCGAGCCGGCGATCAGGTCCGCGCGGGCCTCCGTGAATAGCGGCGAGCCGGTCCCGAGCGGCGGGCCGGCGGACTCGTCCAGCCGCGTGGGCGGTTCACCGGGCGTGACCAGCAGCGGCGGCAGCGCGCCGGCGTTGGCGTACGTCAGCGAGCAGTCGCGGGGGTCGAAGACGGCGACGAGGCAGGTGACGATCTGCTCCGCCCCGAGCTGGCCGACGACGTGGTCGAGCATCTCCAGCACGTCCGCGGGTGAGAGCTCGAGCTGCGCGTAGGCGCGCACCGCGGCGCGCAGCTGGCCCATGACCGCCGCCGCGCGCACGCCGCGGCCGATCACGTCCCCGAGTACGAGCCCGGTCCTTCCCGCGCCGAGGTCGATCACGTCGTACCAGTCGCCGCCGACCTGGGTGCCGGCGACACCCGCGTGGTAGTAGGCGGCGACGTCGAGCTGCTCGGCGTCGAAGGACCGCTCGGGCATCAGGCTCTGCTGGAGCTCGTCGGCGATCCGCCGCTCACGCGCGGCGGCTTCACGTTCGGCCTCGGCCTGCGCCACCGCCCGCTCGGCGGCCCGCTGCTCGGTGACGTCCTGGACGCTGCCGCGCAGGATCGCCGGCTCGCCGTGCTCGTCGTGATCGACCTCGCCCAGCGCGTGGTGCACGCGCGTGCCGTTGGTCGGCGTCACGAACCGCATCTCGATCTCGAAGCCACCGTCGGTGAGGCCCGCCTGGATCGCGGCGAGCACGCGCTCGAGGTCGTCGGCGTGCACCCGCTGGATCGCCTGCTCGAACCCGCCCGCCCGCAGCTCCTCCAGCGTCATGTCCACCTGGCGCAGGTACTCCGCCGACGCCGTCATCTCGTTCGTCGCCAGGTCGATCTCCCAGCTGCCCACACGCGCGAGCCGCTGCGCCTGGTCGAGCAGGTCGCCGCTGCGTCGGAGCGCGTCGCGGGTGCGGCGGGCGCGGTCGAGCTCGATGTTCGCGTGCACCCGCGCGAGCAGCTCGCGCGCCGCGAACGGCTTGATCAGGTAGTCGTCGGCGCCCGCCTCGAGCCCTTCGATCGTGCCCTCCTCACCGGCGCGCGCGGAGACCATGATCACGGGGATGTCCGTCGTCGCCGGGTCGGCCTGGAGGCCGGCGAGCAACCCGAAGCCGTCCAGGTTGGGCATCATCACGTCGGTCACGACCAGCTCGGGCGGGTCGCGCCGGGCGAGCTCCAGCGCGACCGCGCCGTCGGGCGCCGTCTGCACCGCGTAGCGGCCGTCGAGCAGCGACGCGATGTAGGAGCGCATGTCCGCGTTGTCGTCGACGACGAGCACGCTGGGACGTTCACCGGCGTGCGCGGCGAGCGTCGACTGGGTGTCGTCGGGTGTGAGCCAGCGCATCGCCTCCGCGACGAAGTCCTCCGCGTAGCGCTCCGCCGCCGTCTGCCCGGACGGCTGGGTGACGACCTGGTCGGCGGGCAGGTGCTCGGCGCCGTACGGGATCGTGACGGTGAACGTCGAGCCTTCGCCGGAGACGGAGTGCACGGCCGCGCCGCCGCCGTGGAGCTCGGCGAGCTCCGTCACGAGCGCGAGCCCGACGCCCGTGCCCTCGTGGCTGCGCGAGCGGGCGCCGACGACCCGATGGAAGCGCTCGAACAGGCGCTCCTGCTCGCCGGGCTCGATGCCGATGCCGGTGTCGCGCACCTTCAGCTCGGCCCCACCGTCGTGCCCGCGCAGCGTCACGGTGACGCCGCCCGAGAACGTGAACTTGAGCGCGTTCGAGAGCAGGTTCATGACGATCTTCGCCCACATTTCGGCGTCCACGTACACCGGGGCCGGAAGCGCCTCGGTCTCGACCGTGAGCGTGAGCCCGGCGCGCTCGTAGGCCGAGTCGAACATGCTCGCCAGCTCGGCCGTGTAGCGGCCGAGTTCGATCGGCGCGTAGGCGGCGTTGATGCGCCCGGACTGCAGGCGCGAGAAGTCCAGCAGCGTGTTGACGAGCTTGAGCAGGCGCTGCGCGTTGCGGTGGATGCGCTCGACGCGGACGCGCTGGTCGCCGTCGAGCCGGTCACCGGGGTCGGCGAGTGCGTCCTCGGCGGGCCCGAGGAGCAGCGTGAGCGGGGTGCGCAGCTCGTGGCTGACGTTGGTGAAGAACGCGGTCTTGGCCTCGTCGAGCTCCATCAGACGCTCCGCGCGCAGGCGCTCCTCCTCGTACGCGCGCATGTTCGTCAGGCCGGCGGTGATCTGACCGGCGATCAGCTCGAGGAAGCCGCGGTAGTCCTCGTCGAGCGCGCGGTAGCGGTTGAGGCCGGCGACGAGGAAGCCGACGCTGCCGAGTGGCAGGCAGAGCGCCGCGAGCGGCGGTTCCTCCCAGGCGCCACGCGGCGGGTCGACGCCTTCGAGGCCCTCGACGAGCTGCGGCTCGCCGTCGACGAGCGCGCCGAGCGGCCACGTGTCCACGGGCGGTGCGAACGCTCCTCCGCTGCCGGTGGCGATGCGCGGCGTGCCGTCCTCGTCGAACAGGTACACGAGCGTGAACGGCAGCGTGCGCAGGTCCGTGCCGAGGTTCTCGGCGGCGGCGGTGAGGACCTCCGCCTCGTCGCGCGCGGACGAGATGCCGGCGCTGAGGTCACGCAGCGTCGAGAGCTGGCGGGCGCCGATGACACGCTCGGTCTCCTCCGAGACGACGCACAGCATCCCTTGGATCTCGCCCTCGTCGCCGGCGAGCGGGCTGTAGGAGAACGTGTGGTAGGTCTCCTCGACGAAGCCGCTGCGCTCGAGGAACAGCAGCAGGTCCTGGTCCCACGTCGCCTGGCCCGTGGCGAGCACGCCTTCGATGCGCGGGCCGATGTCCGGCCAGATCTCGGCCCACACCTCACGCGCCGGGCGGCCGAGCGCCCACGGGTACTTCTTGTCGAGCGTGTCGCGCCGGTAGGCGTCGTTGCAGAAGAACGTGAGGTCCGGGCCCCACGCCATCCACATGCTGAAGCGGCTCGTGAGGAGCACCTGGACGATGCTCGCGAGGCTGCGCGGCCACTGCTCGGGCTGGCCGAGCGAGGTCGCGTCCCAGTCGACCGCGAGCAGGTCCTGCCCGACCGGTCCGCCGGAGGTCAGGGCAGCGCGCGCGTTGCCGTCCGCGGCCATCGACGAGCTAATTCAGGCGTTCGGACGGGTCGGCGATGATGTCCAGCACCTTCGCGAGCCCGGACAGCTCGAGAATCCGCTGGACCGCCGCTGCGCCGCCGACGGCCACGGCGAACCGCTCGTCGTGCTCCTTCGCCCGCTTCTGCTGGCCGACGATCACGCCGAGCCCGCTCGAGTCGATGAACGTGACCTCGCGCAGGTCGAGCACGACCGACGGGGCTCGCGCCTCCGGGTCCAACAGCGCTTCGCGCAGTCGCGGGGACGTGGCGAGGTCGACCTCACCACCGGCGATCACGACGACACCGCCGTCGCGCCGCTCATGACGTACCTGGAAGAGTGGATTCACCGACACCGCGCGCGAATATACCTTTCCGGCTGCTCAGACACGTGCATATAGGGCGGTTTTGGCGCCCGGCAGCAACTCTCCGAGCGCGTTGATCGTCCGCGCGTACATCAGCGGGCTCGACCAGTGCGCGAGGCCGAGCTCGCCGTGGCGCTCGGCGCCGAGGTAGCCCTGTCGACCCGCGAACGCCGCGGTCGCCGTAGCCCATTGCGCGGCGTCGGTCGCGGCGATCGCGAGCGCGCCGTCCCGCGGCGGCCCCGAGACGCTCACGTAGCGGTAGGGCGCGTCGTCGCGCAGGGCGCGATAGAGCGTGTGTCCGGGCGGCGCGTCGGCCGCGTAGGCGGCGAGGAACGCGTCGTCCTCACCGGGCGGGACGGCGTACTGCTCGATCACGCGAGCGCGCCGGCGATCACCGCGTCCTCCCACGACATCCCGGAGCTCTTGAACAGCCGTGGGCGGTCGGGGTCGATGTGCGCGCCGTCGACGAGCTCGGCGAGCGTGACGAGGGAGCTCTCCGCGAGCGCGCCCGACTTGACGGCGGCGACGACGTCCCCCGCCTCGCGCAGCGCCGACGTGCGCGACTCGACGACCACGGTCGCGCGGGCGGCGAGCGCGTCGTCGGTCTCACGCAGCTCGGGGTCGTGGCTGCCGATCGCGACCACCGTGGCCGTGTCTTTGACCAGCGCGCCGTCGAACACCGGCGTCCCGGACGTCGTGCAGCAGCAGATGATGTCCGCGGCCCGGACCAGCTCGGTGATGTCGTCGTGGTCGCGACCGACGTAGTCCACGTGCTCGATCGGCCGGATCGCGCGGATCGCCTGCTCGTGCGCGTGCCCCTGCGGCCCGCGGCCGAAGATCAGCAGTCGGCTCGCTTCGGGCGTCGCGAGGTGCCGCACCGCGAGCGCGGAGACGGCGGAGGTGCGGACGTTCGTCACCGCGATCCCGTCCGCGAGGGCCGTGGGCGCGAGCGTCTTGGCGTCGAAGACCACCACCACGCCCTGGATGCGCGGGTCCCCGCCGACGCTCACGAGCTTGACGGCCACGTGCTCGCCGACCTCGCTCGGCATCATGATCAGCTCGCCCTGCGTGAGGCCCACGAACTGGCGCGGCGGGTCGTTCTCGGGGTCCAGCCCTTGCTTGAGCGCCGTTTCGAGCGCGTCGACGGCTTTGATCGGAGGCAGCAGCCGCTCGACGTCGGCGGCGGAGAGCAGGCGCAGGTTCATCGCGGCCAGACCCTGACACACCGGCAACGAGATGGACTCATCCGCGGCCCGCCCGTCCGCCATCGTGCTCGCCCAAGTGATCCAGTCGCCGCCCGGCGGCGCAGCACTCTTCAACACGGCTCAAGGAGGTAACACCATGCCCATGGGCATCGGACCTATGGAGATCGTCATCGTCGCCCTGATCGCGCTGATCGTGCTCGGGCCCAAGAAGCTGCCCGACGCGGGCCGCTCTCTGGGCAAGGGCCTGCGCGAGTTCAAGGGCGCCCTGTCGTCCAAGGACGAGCCGGACGACGCCGAGATCGAACGGCGCGTCGAGGCCGCTTCGGCGCGGCAGGCCGCTTAACGGCGAGCACACCCGCGGCCGCCGCGTCAAGCAAACTCGCGCTTCGCGGCGAGCTCGCTTGACCCGTCGGGGCGGGCGCGCTCATGTGCAAATGAGCCGGGTTCCCCGGACTGTGGAACGCGGTGCGTTCCCCGTTGGTATGGCGAGGGCCGAACACCGCCTCGTGGGGTCATCCGTCACTTGACGCCCCTCAGGGGGGTCAACTGACGGATCACCTCGACGGCACGTGCGCGGCTGGTCGTTCGTGATCGATCTGAGGTGAACGCCTGAGCGTTCACTCAGTGAGGGGAACCCTCCTCACCTGCCCACATCACGCCCGCCGCGACGGGTCAAGCAATTCCTGACGACCGCGTCGCCAACCTCGGCGTCACGAGCATGAATTGCTTGACGCGGCCCCCGCGGGTGTGATCAGCCGTTGCCGGTGACGCGCGCGGTCACAACCGGCGCAGCGGCCACAGCGACAACAACGTCGCCGCTGCGCACACGCCCCACACCGCCTGATACGAGCCCGCCACGCTCACCGCGATGCCGGCGAGCAGCGGGCCGAGCCAGATGCCCATGCCGCGGGAGACGGAGTAGTAGCCCGTCAGCGCGCCGCGCTCGTTGTCGGGCATCAGTGGGATCAGCACGGCGTAGGGCAGCGCCATGATCACGCCGCCGCCGAGGGCGATGAACGGGACCGCGAGCGAGACGACCCAGGTCTGGGGGAAGATCAGCGGCACGAGGAAGCCGAGGCCGTGGATCGGGAGCGCCCAGCGCAGCACGGTGCTCGAGCCGAAGCGGTCGGCCAGCGGGCCGCTCGCCATCGCGGCGAACAGGACGAGGACCGCGACGCCGCCGATGATGCCCGACGAGGCGCTCTGCGAGAAGCCCATCTCGACCGTGACGTAGAGCACGACGAAGGTCTTCAAGGCCGCGAGCGAGAGCTCCCACAGCGCGTTCGCGACGAGGAAGGCCTTGAGCTTGGAGTCGCCGCGCACGATCGCGAACACCTCCTTCATGCCCGCGTGCTGGTCGTTGCGCGGGCGGCGCGGCACGCCGCGGCGGATCAGCACGAACGAGAACACGCCGATGCAGAGCGCGTAGATGATCGCGCCGGCGATGAACGGCGCCGCCTGGCCCCAGGCGAGCAGCAGGCCGCCGCCGCCGAGCGCGATCCCGGTGCCCGCGCCGCGCCAGACGGCCTGGGTGGCCTGGGCGCGGCCCGCGACCTCCTCCCCCACCGCGTCCGGATACAGCGCGCGGTAGGGCTCGTAGGCGATGAAGTAGCCCGCGAAGAACACGAACGCCGCGACCGCGAGCACCGCGACCGAGCCCATGATCGCCATCGCGACCAGGCCGCCGATCACCATCGGCGTCGCGGCGAGCAGGAACGGCAGGCGACCGCCGAACCGCGTGTCCAGCCGGTCCGACCAGACGCCGACGACCAGCGGCAGCCACAGTGCCACGAGTCCTTCCAGCCCGATGATCATGCCGATCACGGCGCTGGACTCGACGAACTCGCGTGCGACGACCGGCGTGTAGGTCGTGACGATCGTCGACGTCAGCGCGAGGGCGAGCGTCGGGATGCCGAGCAGTGCGACGGCACGCTTCTCGGATCGGCGCAGCGAACGTGCGCCTGCCTGCGCTGTCACGTACTCCCGTTTCCGACCATGACCCCGCGGCGAGGCGCGGGCGCGGTGAGCTGCTCCTGCTGGGCGCGCTGCTCACGCAGGTAGCCGACGAGCGCGCTGGCGGCGGTCGCGATCGGCACCGCCAGGAACGCGCCCGCGATCCCCGCGAGCGTGCCGCCCGCGGCGACCGAGACGAGCACGGCGACCGGATGCAGCTTCAGCCGCGGCCCGACGACGACCGGGTAGAGCACGTTGCCCTCGACCTGCTGCACGACGATGATCGTCGCCAGGACGATCAGCGCGTCGGTGGTTCCGCCGGTCACCATCGCGACCAGTACGGCCGCCGCGCCCGCGGCGATCGCCCCGATGATCGGGAAGAACGCGGCGAGCCAGGTGAGCACGATCAGCGGCAACGCGAGCGGAATACCCAGAATCAGCAGCACCACACCGATCAGCACCGCGTCGACCGTCGCCACGAACACGACGCCGCGCGTGTAGGCCGTCAGGTTCCGCCACATCCGGAAGCCGACGTCGTCGACGCTGTCGCGCCGCGCGCGCGGCAGCAGCTCGAGCAGCCACACCCACATGCGCCGCCCGTCCTTGACGATGAAGAAGCTCAGGAACATGATCAGGACGACGCTCGCGAGCGCGCCCGCGAGTGACGTCGCGCCCGCCATCGCGGTGCCCCCGAGCCGCTCGCGCGCCCGGTCGGCGGCGCTGTCGAGCTGCCGGTCGACGGCGGCGCGGTCCATGCCCGCGACGCTCTCGCCGACCGAGTACGCGACGCGCTGCACGCCCTCCTGGACGCTCGTGCCGAGGTCGGTTAGCCGGGCGATGAACGGCGGCAGGATCAGCGCGATCAGCGCGCAGAGGACGAGCACCGCGACCAGCACGGCGATCGACGCGGCGGCCGCGGGACGCATCCCGCGGCACTCGAGCCGGTAGGCGATCGGCTTGAGCAACGTCGCGAGCAGCACGGCGACCGCGATCGGCAGCACCACCGACATCATCCGGCCGACCGCCCAGCCGGCGAGCAGCACGAGCGCCGCGATCCCGAGCAGGGACCACGCGACGCTGCCGACCCGGGTGAGGCCGCCTCGGGCGATGGGAGTCACACCGCCCGCATTCCCAAGATCGGCCGGGGTCATTCACGCCGTCACCCGGCCGAGACGCCCTCCACCCGCAGGTCCGGCAGGCGGCGCAGCCCGCGCGGCAGCGCCCAGTTGCGCTCACCGAGCAGCGCCATCGCGGCGGGGATGAGCACGAGCCGCACGAGCGTCGCGTCCAGCGCGAGCGCCGCCCCCATCCCGAACCCCATCTCCTGGAACGCGACGAGCTGCCCGGTCGCGAAGCCGCTGAAGACGACCACGATGATCGCCGCGGCGCCGGTGATCAGCCGCGCGGTCGAGGTCACGCCATGCGCAATCGCACCGGCCGTGTCCCCCGTCTGCGCCCACCGCTCCTGGATCCGGCTGAGCAGGAACACCTGGTAGTCCATGGAGAGCCCGAAGAGCACGCTGAACAGGAAGATCGGCACCCACGACTCCACCCGCTCGACCTGCGTGAAGCCCAGCAGCGACGCGCCGACGCCATGCTGGAAGACGAGCACGAGGACCCCGTACGCGGCGCCGACCGAGAGCAGGTTGACGGCGATCGCGGTGAGCGGGATCGCGAGCGAGCGGAAAGCCAGCAGGAGCAGCACGAAGCTGAGCGTGAGCACGAACGCGATCACGATCGGCAGCCAGCGCGCGTTGACCGCGAACGCGTCGCGCTCCTCGGCCGGCGAGCCGCCGACGTACGCGGGCGTGGCGCCGAACGCGCGCGGGACGTACTCGTCCCGTAGCCGGTCGATCGCGGCGGACGCGCGCTCGCTGCTCGGCTCGACCGTCAGCGGCACGGAGATCGTGTTGCCGGTAACGGACGAGGCGGCGAAGTCGCGGTCCCGCGCCAGCTCGGCGCGAAGTGCGTCGGCCCCGGTCATCGGGCCGTCGACGACGATCTCCACCGGGTCGGTCGCACCCGCGCTGAAGTCCTGCTGGAGCGCCGCGAGGCCCTGCTTGGCGACCGCCGCGTCCGGGAGCGAGGACGCGCCGGCGCTGCCGAGCTGGAGGCCGAGCACGGGCGTCGCGAGGGCGAGCATGACGAGGACCGCCGCGGCCAGGCTGAGCGCCGGGCGGCGCAGGACGGCGCCCACCACGCGCGCCCACACCGTCGTCTCACGGCGACCCACGAACGGCACGCGCCCGCGTTCCACCCGGTCCCCGAGCACCATCAGCAGCGCCGGGTGGAACGTGAGCGCGACGACCACCGAGACCAGCCCGACCAGCACCGCGCCGAGCCCGAGGCTGCGCAGCGTCGTGTCCGGGACAAGCAGCATCGCGCTCATCGCGAGCACGAACGCGCTGCCGGAGAACACGACCGCGCGGGTGGCCGTGCCCGACACGGTGAGGATCGCCGCACGCGTGTCCGCCCCGGCCGCGCGCTCCTCGCGCAGGCGCGCGACGATGAAGAGCGAGTAGTCGATCCCGAGCGCGAGGCCCATCGCCACGACCATGTTCGTGATGAACAGGTTGAGCTCGAAGACCTGGCCGACGAGCGCGGTGAGGCCGAGCGCGACGACGATCGAGATCACGGCCATCGCCATCGGGATCGCCGCGCCGGCGAGCGTGCCGACCACGAGCAGCAGCACGATCAGCGCCGCGGGCAGGCCGAACTTGAGCTCGCCGTTCGCGAGGTCCTCCTCGGAGAGCACCGTGAAGTCGCGTTCGAGGGTCTGCTCGCCGGCGATGCTCGCGTGGAAGCCGCCTCGGTCCAGCGCGTGGACCTGGGCGATCACGCCCTCGATGTCCTCCTCGTCGGTGGTGAGCGCGATCGCCACGGCGTGACCGTCCTCCGAGGTGACGGGCGCGCCACCGAGCGGCGCGATGTGCGCCGCGAAGGCCGGCTCGTCCGCGCGCAGCGCCTCGTTGCGCACGACCACGATCTCCCCGCCCTGCTCGGCGACGTCCTTGAGCTGCGCCGCCCGCTCGGACTCCGGGTGGTTGGTGAGCTTGGACTCCGACGTCAGCCCGCCACCCAGCAGCGCGCCGATCAGCCCGAGCGAGACGAGGACGACGACACCCCACACGGACAGGACTCGACGGGGATGCCGCGTGGCGTATGCGGCCAGCGATTGGATGCTCATGGCGTTCGCGCTCCAAATGTACGGTGTACGTTACGGCGGCTAATGTACGCTGTACATCAATGGCTGTCAAGCGCACTCGCCGCCCCCGTGGCTCGCTCACCCCGGACGTGATCCTCGAAGCCGCCGAAGCCGTCGCCGAGCAGGGCTTCGAAGCGCTCTCGATGCGCGCGGTCGCGGCCCGGCTCGAGGCGGTCCCGATGGCGCTCTACAACCACTTCGCCACGAAGGAGCAGCTCGTCGCGGCGCTGCTGGACCGCGTGCTCTTCCGCTTCGAGCCGCCGCCCGCGACCGACGACTGGATCGAGGACCTGCGGGCGTTCGCGAACGCCCACCGGCGCCTGCTGGCCGCGCACGCCTGGGCCGTCGCGCCGATCTTCACCAACCCGAGCCCAGGCCTGGCGTCCGTGCGGATCGGCGAGCTCGCGCTGGCGATCCTCGTCCGCGGCGGGCTCTCGAACGCGGACGCCGTCGCCGCCTTCAGCGGGATGCTCGCCCTGAACTACGGCTGGGCGTCGTTCACCGCCGCGCGCGACCTCGACCCGGGCGGACCGAGCCACGACGTCGCCGCGATGCTCCGCGCGCTGCCGGCCGAAGCGTTCCCGCTGACCGTGGCCACCGCGGACGCCTGGGGCACGTACGGCTCCGACCGCGACTACGCGTTCGCGCTCGGCCGTTTCCTCGACGGGTTGCGCGCCGCGGCCTCAGACGCGACAATCTGACGCGATGCCCCCAGCCGCGCGCGTAGGCGACATGCATACCTGCCCGATGTTCGACGGCCCGAAGCCGCACGTCGGCGGCCCGATCCTGCCGCCCGGCGCGCCCACCGTGCTGATCGGCGGCATGCCCGCCGCGACGGTCGGCTCGATGTGCACGTGCGTCGGCCCGCCCGACACGATCGCGATGGGCTCCACCCGCGTGATGATCGGCGGCAAGCCCGCCGCGCGCATGGGCGACATGACCGCGCACGGCGGCGTGATCGTCGCCGGCAACCCGATGGTGATGATCAACTAGAGCTTGTCGAGGCTGGACGCGAGGTCGTCGAGCCCGTCGATCAGCGAGTTCACACGGGTGAGCGACGGATCTTCGCCGCGCTTGTGCGGACCTTGCTCCTTGAGCTCGGCCTGGAGCTTCGCGAGGCGCTCCTCGATCGAGCCGTCGGGGACCGGACGGCCACGGATGTCCTCGAACGCAAGCTGGATCTCCTGGAAGCGCCGCGTGGACTCGGGCGAGTTCCCGTTGCGATCCGGGTGGTGGGTCTTGACCAGCCGCCGGTAGGTCTCGAGCACCACCCCGGGCGCGGCGCCGTAGGGCAGGCCGAGCACGCGATATGGATCCTTCGCCACGCGCCCAAACGTATCGTGGGACGCGTGCGGGACTATCTGGACGAGCTCACGCGCAGGTTGCGCGCACGGCTCGGGGACCGGCTGCTGGCGGCGTGGATGATCGGATCGAGCGCGCTCGGGGACTTCGACGCGAGCCGCAGCGACATCGACGTGCAGGCCATCTCGAGCGAGCGCCTCAGCCCCGAGGAGCTGCGCGCGCTGGCGGCGGACCTGAGCGCCGTCGCGTGCCCGGTGCGCGGCCTGGAGTTCGTCCTCTACGCGCGCGAGGACCTGGTCGACCCGCTCGGCCCCGCGTTCAGCCTGAACCTCAACACGGGCCCGGGCATGGACCACCACGAGGGCTACCGCCCGGATGCCGAGCCGCGGTTCTGGTTCACGCTGGACGTCGCGATCGCGCGCCAGCATGCGGTGCCGCTGGCCGGTCCGCACCCGCGTGAGCTCCTCCCGGACCTGCCGCGCGAGCTGGTCGTCGCGCGACTGCACGACTCGCTCGCCTGGTGGGGCGACTACGGCGGCCCGCAGGCGGTGCTCGCCGCGTGCCGCGCGCTCGCCTGGAACGACATCGGCCGCTGGCTCTCCAAGGGCGAGGCGGCCCGCTGGGCGGCCGACCCGATCGCCGACGCGGCCCTCGCCACGCGCAGCGACCCGCACGCGGCGGGACCGACCGCCGACGACGTCGCGTCGTTCGTGGATCGCGCCCGGCAGCGACTCGGCTAGGCACAGCGGACGGCGAGCGCGTCAGGCTCCTGCGAGCAGCGTCGCCGCCCCCGCCGCGGCGATCGCGAGCACCGTGAGCCGATGCGCGCGGGGCTCGAGGCGCCCCGCGAGCGGCGTGCCCGCCACGGCGCCCACGAACAGCGCCGGCGAGAGCGCGACCGCAACCAGCGCGCCATGCACGTCACTCGTGCCCAGAAGCGCCGCGAACGCGAGCGCCGTCGAGCCGAGCACCGCCGTGCACAGCCAGAGCCGCCGCCGGAGCGCGTCCCCGCCGGTGCCCGCCTCGAGCGTGAGCAGGAGCGCCACGAACGGGCCGATCACGGCGGTCAGCGCGCCGACCGCGCCCATCCCGAGCCCCGCGACCGCGCCGCCCACCCGGCCGGGCGGACGCCGCGGGCCCCGCCGTCCGATCAGCGCCGCCGCGCACCCGAGCAGAAGCACCGCCGCCGCCGCGACCCGCAGCTCCGTTCCGCGCAACCCGCCGAGCACCAGCAGCGCGACGAGCTGCCCGACCGGCGCGAACGCGAGCAGCCCGCGCGTGACGTCATCGAGCTGCGGCCGCCCCCGGCTCGCGACCAACAGCCCGACCGACAGCAGCACTCCCGCCGCCAGCACGCACGGCACGGCCTGCCCGTCCGGCAGGACGGCGATCGCCGCGGGCAGCAGCACGAGCGAGTACCCGACGCCGATCGCCCGCTGGATCGCGGCGCACACCACCGCCGCCAGAGCGAGGACAACGAAGCTCACGGAGGGATACGGACGCGCCCGTCCGCGCGACGAGACTCACGGCGCGCGGCCGCTATCGACGCTTGGCGAAGCGGCGGTCGTAGAGACCGTCGTACTCGCCGGACCCGCCCTTGCCGTCGTTGTAGTGCTGACGGCCGAGCAGACGGCCGCGCTCGTCGAGCGCGACGATGTCGTTCGGGTGCACGCGACTGAGCCCGTCGACGGGTACGTGGACGGCGAACAGTCGCTTGCTCGGATCTCCCGGGTACGGCTCCGTGGGAACGCGCAGCGCGTCACGGCCCTTGCCGAAGCGCACCGTGGCGGCGTCGGCGATGGTCACCCCGAAGTACACGGTGCCCGTGTCCGTGTCTACGGTCCCCGCCTCCACGGCCCAGCCGGACACGTACGTCATCCCGCCTCCGCCCTTGTCGGCCTGAAACAGGATGACCGGCGCGTTGTCCTGCCAACGGGCAAGTGCGGCCCTCCGACCCGTCCCGGCGAGCGCGGGCGGGTCCCACCGCTGGATCGGCGGCAGGTCCTCACGCCAGCCGAACTCCTCGGTCAGCGCCTCCGGATCGTCGGACGATGTCCCCGCGAAGGACGCGGAGAACGTCCAGCCCCCGGCGATCGCAAGCACCACGCCCAGCACGGCGGCAAGGAGCATCATGGCCGCGATCGGGCGCCTCATGCCCGGCATTGTGACGCGCGCGCAGGCAACGCGCACTAGTTCATCCGGCCAAGCGTTCCACGCTCAAGCGATCACACTCCCCAGCAGGCGCAGCGCGCGTTCGGAGTCGCTGCCCGGCTCCGCGTGGTAGACGACCAGCGTCTGGTCCTCGGCCTCCGCGACGCGGAGCTTGTCGAAGCTGAGCGTGAGCGGCCCGACCTGCGGGTGGAGCATGTGGTGCACGCCCCCGCCGACGAGGGGCCGTACGTCGTGGCGCACCCAGACGCGGCGGAAGCTGTCGCTGCGCACGGACAGCTCGCCGACGAGCTCGATCAGCCGCGGGTCCTCCACGTCCGGGCCGGCGTTCGCCCGCAGCGCGGCGACCAGGCGCTTCACGCCCGCCTCGTGGTCGTCGACCAGCGCGGCGAACTCGGCGTCGAGGAACGCGGCGTGGACGAGGTTGCGGCCGGGTTGGAACACCGGTGAGATCGCGGTGGCGAGCGCGTTCGCGGCGAGAATGTCCATGTGGCGTCCCTGCACGTACGCGGGCGTCTCCGTCCACGCCGCGAGCAGCTGCACCAGGCTCGGCCGGACCCGCTCGGCGCGGCGCGGGCGAGGCTTCGGCGCAGCGAGCGCGTGCAGGTGCGCGGTGGCGTCCTCCTCCAGCCGGAGCGCGCGGGCGAGCGCGTCGAGCACCTGCGGCGACGGGTGCTGATCGCGCCCCTGCTCGAGCCGCGTGTAGTACTCGGTGCTGATCCCGGCGAGCAGCGCCAGCTCGTCGCGCCGCAGCCCGCTCACGCGCCGGCGCGTGGTGACGCTGATGCCGACGTCCTCGGGCAGGACGAGCTCCCGTCGTGCCCGCAGGAACTCGCCGATCTTGCTCGCCATAGGGCGCAAGGTAGGGCACTCGGCGCGCGGCAACGTGGCCCTGCCAGGGCCTCCCTCAGCAGGGCTCTGGCTACGCCGCGGCGCACGCCCGACAGTGGCGGGCATGAACACGATCACGCTTGGCGAGTTGACCGTCTCCGCCCAGGGCCTCGGCTGCATGGGCATGAGCTCGGTTTACGGCGCCGCCGACTGGGACGAGTCGACCCGCACGATCCGCCGCGCCCTGGACCTCGGGGTCACGTTGCTCGACACCGCCGCCGGCTACGGCGACGGCCACAACGAGGTCCTGATCGGCCGCGCGATCGCCGGTCGCCGCGACGAGGTCCAGCTCGCCACCAAAGCCGGCCTCTCATACGCGCGCGGCAAGGTGAGCCTGAACGGCGCGCCCGACCATCTGAAGGCCTCGTGCGACGCCTCGCTGCTGCGGCTCGGCGTCGACGTCATCGACCTCTACTACCTGCACCGTGTCGCGCCCGACGTCCCGCTCGAGGAGTCCGTCGGCGCGCTCGCCGATCTCGTCGCCGACGGCAAGGTGCGCGCGATCGGCCTGTGCGAGATCGACGGCGACCAGCTCCGCGCCGCCCACGCGATCCACCCGATCACCGCCGTCCAGAGCGAGTACTCCCTGTGGTGGCGCGAGCCCGAGCAGACGCTCGTCGACGTCGCGCGCGAGCTCGGCGTCGGCCTCGTCCCCTTCTCCCCGCTCGGCCGCGGTTTCCTCACCGGCGCGCTCAGCGCCGACACCCTGCCGGCCGACGACACGCGCCGTGCCCTCCCGCGCTTCGCCGACGACGCCATGGCCGCGAACGCCTCGCTCGTCGAAGCCGTCCGCGCGGTCGCCGCGACGCACGACGCCACCCCGGCGCAGGTCGCGCTCGCCTGGGTCGGCGCGCAGTCGGACCGGCTCGGCATCCCGGTCGTCCCGATCCCGGGCACGAAGCGCGTGCACCGGCTCGAGGAGAACGCGGCCGCGGCCGACCTGCAGCTGTCGGAGGCGGACCTCAACGCCCTCGACGGCCTCGGCGCCCCAGGCCGTGGGCGCCCGCTACTGAACCGGGCCCGGCGCAGTGTTCACCGGGAGCCGGATGACCGTTTTCCCGTGGCGATCACGCCCGACGATGCGCCGGATCTTCTCCTCCTGTGCGCGCGTGAAGTGCGCTGAGAAGAGCCGCCGCGTGCGGTCGCCCGGTACCCGCTCGGTCTTGACCTCGCGCGGGCGTCCGTGGCCCGTGAAGCGCACCGACCGCACCTCGGCCGTCGTCGCGCCGTAGATGCTGATTCCCGCGTCGCCCTCGGCCCAGATCGACTCCAGCGGCGCGTCCAACGCAAAGGTGGTGCGGACCTGCACGAAGTCGTCCTCGGGCAGCTGGATGACCATCAGCTCGCCACGCTCGTTCCACGCCAGCCCGAGCTGCAACCCGCTCTCGGCCAACGCCGGCGGGTTCCACGGCTCGATCGCGAGTTGCGGGGGCGCAGGCTCGATCGGCTCGCTCCGCGCGCTGCGGTTGAAGTCGACATCGATCCAGAACGAGAGGCTGCCGGAGAGCACGGCGATCGCCAGCAGCACCGCCGCCAGAAGCGTCATTGCCGCGATCGGACGAGCCACGCGCGCATTGTGACGCGCGCGCAGGCGTTGCGCACTAGTTCAGTCGGCTGAGGAACGCGTGCACGCGCTCGATGAACCGCGCGGTCGTCGGTGCGTCGAACAGGTGGCCGCTGCCCGGGTAGAGGAACAGCTCCGCGCCGTTGTCCGCGAACGCGCGGGCCGCGGCGAGGTCACCGTTGGGCGGGAGCGACAGCGGGTCTTCCTCGGTCATGTGGAGCTGCAGCGGCACGCCGACCGGCCAGCCGTCGCCGAACTCCTCCGGCGGAACGCACGAGTGGGCGAGCACGGCGCCGCGGGCTCCCGGCCGGGTCTGGGCGAGCAGCTGCGCCGGGAGGACGCCAAGCGAGAGGCCGATATAGACGAGGTCGACGGCGAGCGGGTCCGTCACACGGCGGCCGCGGGCGAGGATCGTCGGGAAGCCGACCGACTCGGCGTGGGCGACGCCTTCGTCCAGCGTCCCGAACGTGTGGCCGTCGTAGAGGTCGGGGGCGTGGACGGTGTGGCCGGCGGCGCGGAGGGTGTCGGCGAGCGCGACGACGTCGTCGGTCAGCCCGAGGGCGTGGTGGAAGATGACGAGCTCGGCCATCGGCGCCAGGTTACGCAGCGCACCGCAAACAGGCGTTGACAGCACTGATGAGGGGTAAGTTCCCGCCTCGGAACCATCTGACGGGAGGAAGATGTGAAACGCACTCTGCTGCCGACGATCGCGCTGGCGATCGCGGTCTCAGGCGCCGGCGCGGCGACCGCCGCGGCGGGCGGTCGTGACAAGCCGGGCCAGCACGGCGGGGACAGGCCGGGCGGCGGGCACCACGGTGGTGGCGGCCACGGCGGACCGGGAGGCCCGGGCGGCGGGCACGGCGGACCCGGCGGTGGGCACGGCGGACCGGGCGGCGGGCACGGCA
>NZ_JAPDDP010000031.1 GCF_027587195.1 Solirubrobacter phytolaccae
GACGTCGATCGGCTCGGCCGTGGTCAGCGCGCTGGTGGTGTGGTCGATGACCTCGTCCGCGCCGCCACCGTTAGCCGCCGCCGACGAGCCGCTGCCGCCGGCCGGCCCCGTGCCGCGCGTCGCCGCGCCGCCCGTGGTCGCCGCCGAGCCGTTGCTCGCGCCGTTGCCGTTCGCCTCGTTCCGCCCGTTCGCGCGGGCGTATGTCGTGGTGCCACCACCGGTCGTCACTGCCGTGGCCGCGTCGAGCAGGTGCTCGGCGCGGTCCGCGCGGGCTTCGGCGTCCGCGGCGCGGGCCTCGGCGTCGACCGCCGCGCGGCGGGCCTCGCGACCCTCCGCCACGGCCGCCGCCGCCTGGTCGTACGCCGCACGGATGCGGGCGTTCGCGTCGGCTGCGGCGTTCTCGGCCTGCTCCGTTGCCTGCTCACCGGCCGAGCGCACGCGGTCGCGCGCCACACGGGCGCGACGCTCGCGGTCGCCGGCACGACGGGCGCGGGTACGCGCGTCGTCGAGCAGCTCTTCGGCCTTCGAAGCACGGCGCTCGGCCGCCGACACGGCACGCTCCAACGCGGCCACCTGGCGCTCCAGAGCGAGCTCGCGCCCCTCGGCCTCGACCAGCGCGTCGTTGACGGCGCGGGGCACGGCCTGGGGTGCGCGCTGCTCAACCGCCGGGCGAGCCGAACGGGCCGGACGGCGGCGTGGGCCGGAGCGGTGAGGCTCCAGGCCGGCGGCACGCACGGCGGCGTCGAACGACCCGTCGAACGGGCGCTTCGCGGCGTTGGTGGACGGCCAGATTCCGTCGCGGTACCGGTCGGCGCGCCATTCCTGCGCGCGCCAGCGGGCCAGCGACGGGTTCCAGTCGGCCGAGCACGGCGGTTCGCCGTAGAGCTCGTTCCACTCGGTGATCTTCTCGATGATGGTCTCGCGGGTCCAGCGCGTCACTCGACGCCCGCCCGCGGAATTCGCGGACGGGGGCATGTGCGCTCCGTTCCGCTAGTAGCCGGGCGGCAGGTCGATATTGAGCAGAGCCGCCTCGACACGCATGCCGGCCGCGCTCGCCCACGTCGACGTACCCGTGGACACGGGCCGCTGGAAGGCGTGGGTGTAGGCGGTGCAACGCATCGGTACGAAGCAAAGTACCGCTCCCGGACCGATCCGTCCAGCCTGCACGGCCAAAAAGGTTCGAACCCTGCCACCCTCATCGCCATGCCGGAAGCCGAGCCCACGCAGCTCGCTCCTGGGGTCCACCGCCTCGGGAACGAGTACGTCAACTGCTACCTGCTCGAAGAGGGCAACGAGCTCACCCTCGTCGACGGGGGCTTCCCCGCGTTCCGGCACCAGCTGGAGGACTACCTGCAGTCACGCGGACGCAGGACCAGCGACATCACCGCCGTGATCTTGACGCACGCGCACAGCGACCACGTCGGGATGGTCGAGGGCGTTCGCCGTGACGCGCCCGCCACCGTGCACGTGCACGCCGACGACGCGGAGATGGCCAAGACGGGCAAGTCGCACCCCCGCGAAGGCTCGATCCTGCCCTACCTGCGCTACCCCGCGCTCTACAAGCTCTTCCTGGTCGCGGGCAAGAGCGGCGGCGCCCGCACGCCCGACATCGAAGCCGTGACCACCTTTGACGGCGAAATCGACCTCGACGTCCCCGGCCGCCCGCGCGTGATCCCCACGCCCGGCCACTCCCCCGGCCACGTCGCCTTCCACCTGCCCGAGCACGGCGTGCTGATCGCCGGCGACGCGCTGTGCACGTACAACCCGCTGACCGGCAAGCGCGGCCCGCAGCTGATGCCGAAGGCGTTCGCCGCCGACGCGCGCCAGGCCACGGCCAGCCTCGAGGCGCTCGAGCGCATCGACGCCACGCTCACGCTGTTCGGCCACGGCGAGCCGTGGACGGACTCTCCGAAGGTCGCGGTCGAGCAGGCCCGTGAGCGAGGCCTCACTTGACCCGCCTATCCTGGACACCCGGCGCGAGGTCGCGCCCGCGCACGTGAGCACGGACACGCCCACCTCAGAGCCCGCCCTCATGGCGGTCCCGGACCCGGCCGAACCCGCAGCCCCACAGGGCCGCGGCCGCCGGAACCTGCTTCCGATCCTCGGCATCCTCGTCTCGGTCCTGTCGCTCGCCGGGGTCGTCTGGTGGGCGACCAAGCAGGAGGCCCCGACCTTCCCGAGCACGCCCGGCCAGATCACGGCGCTGATCGGGGCGATCGCCCTCTACGCGCTCGCCACGGTCGTCAGAGCCGAACGCTGGGAGCGCCTGATGAAGGACGAAGGCGCGACACCCAAGCGCTCGGACATGTACATGCTCACCGTGATCGGCTACATGGGCAACAACGTCCTGCCGGCGCGCGCCGGCGACGCGATCCGCGTCTTCCTCGCCGCGCCGCGCGCGAACACGTCCAAGCGCACCGTCGTCGGGACGCTGGTCGCCGAGCGCCTGCTCGACGTCGCGGTCCTGCTCGTCCTGTTCGTCGCGGTCGGCTACGGCCTGCTCGGCGAGGTCGGCGGGAACTCGGTCGAGCTGATCGCGATCATCGCCGTCGCCGCGATCGCCGCCGCCGCGGTCGGCTGGCGCTTCATCCGCCGCAACGAGCGGGTGCACGGCCTGCTCGCCCCGCTCGCGTCGGCCACGCTCGGCCTCCGTCGCGGCCGTCACGGCCTGGAGCTGCTGGCCTTGACGATCCTGATCTGGGCGATCGAGACGGGCGTGTGGATGTCCACCGGCGCCGCCGTCGGCTTCAACATGGACCCGATCGAAGGCATGTACATGGTCGCGCTCGCCAGCGTGTTCTCCATGATCCCGAGCGGGCCGGGGTACGCCGGAACGCAGGACGCCGCCGTCGCCACCGGCGTCAAGGCGCTGGGCGGGACGGGCGGCACCGCCGTCTCCTACATGCTGATGTTGCGCTTCGTGATCGTCGTCCCGATCACGATCCTGGGTCTGATCTTGCTGGTCGCCCGCTACGGCGGGATCAAGAACCTGCGCGCCGCGCGCGCCGAGGCCCGGAGCTAACCAGACGATGACCGACATCGCCGCCGATCGCCCGTTCACCACCACGGCCGAGGACCCGCCCGCGCGGACGCGCCGTCGCAGCGTGAAGCAGTGGTTCGCGGACCAGGACAAGCGCGAGCTCAGCGTCTGGGCCGTGATCCTCGTCCTCGGCCTGATCGTGCGCTTCATCGCCCTCGGCGAGCGCGCGTTCCACCACGACGAGAGCCAGGACGCGTACTTCTCGTACCTGTTCCGCCAGACCGGCGACTACGAGTACAACCCGCTCCTGCACGGCCCGTTCCGGTTCTACCTGACGGCGCTGATGTACGTCGTGTTCGGCGACACGGACTTCACCGCCCGCCTCGCCCCCGCCCTGATGGGCGCGGCGATGATCCCGATGTGCTGGGGCCTGCGCAACCAGCTCGGCCGCGTCGCCGCGGCCGTCGCCGCCGTCTTCCTCGCCTTCGGCCCGAGCTTCCTGTACTTCAGCCGCTTCGCCCGCGAGGACATCTACTTCGCGTCGCTCACGCTTGCGCTGATCGTTGTGATCTGGCGCGGGATCGACCATCCGCGGCGGTACCACCCGGCGCTGATCGGCATCCTGCTCGCGCTGCTGTTCGCGACCAAGGAGTCCACGTTCATCACGCTCTTCGCGATGGGCACGTTCTTCATCTTCGCCTTCGTGATCCCGGAGTGGCGGCGTGCGCTCATCCGCGCGCTCACCATCCCGGGCTGGGACGGCTGGGGCTGGTTCGTGGCGGCGTTCGCGATCGTCTACACGCTCACGTTCACGACCTTCCTGACCCACCCGAGTGGGATCAGCGGCATCTACGACGGCCTGGACTACTGGCTCGGCCAGCACGGCGTCAAGCGCGGCAACGAGCCGTTCGAGTTCTACACGTGGATCCTGACCACGATCGAGTGGCCGATGCTGATCCTCGGCGCGATCGGGGCGGTGCCGCTGTGGAAGCGCAACTCGATGTTCGCCGCGTTCCTGGTCTGGTACTTCGTCGTCAGCTTCGGCGTCTACTCGTGGGCGGGCGAGAAGTTCGCGTGGCTCGTGCTGCACCCGCTGCTGCCGGTGATCCTGCTCGCCGGCGTCGGCCTGCAGGCGATCTGGCAGGCGCGTGGTGCCTGGCGCGTGGTCGGCGGCGCGGTCGCCGCCGTCGCGATCGTGTACGTGGCGCTCAGCTCGTGGTGGGTCAACCACGACCGTGGCGCCGACCCGCGCGAGTTCCTCGTCTCCACGCAGTCCTCCGAGCAGGTCAAGCAGGTCGCCGACCAGGTGCACGCGCTCGCCGAGAGCCGCGGGCCGGGCGCCCCGCCGCTGACCGTGACGGTGGACTCCGCCGAGGGCGCGACGTTCCCGTACGCGTGGTACTTCCGCCACCTGCAGGCCGGCTACATCGACTACCAGCAGGCCAACGCCCAGCCCCCGACCGCCGACGTGCTCGTGCTCACCGACGCGAGCAAGGCGCGGATGGAGCAGGCGGGCCAGCTCGCCACGTACAACGGCCGCCAGTTCGACTTCCGCGTCTGGTGGGTCCGTGAGCGCGACAAGTACCTGAGCGTCGGCAACTACTTCCGCTACGTCACCGAGCGCAAGACGTGGAACGAGACGGGCGGGATGAAGGAGTGGCTCTACATCAAGCGGTGATCCGCCAGACGGTCGTGCCGTCGGCGGAGAACACGCGCTCGCCGAGCTGGTCCCACTTCGGCGTGCCCGCGTCGCCGTAGGTGGTCTGCTCGATCGGTCCGACCACGACGTAGTCGACCCCGTAGCGGCCCAGCAACTCCCGGGCCTGCGCGGGGTCGGCGGTCTGGTAGAGCGTCTGGACGTCGGTCTTGCGTGGACCGGGGTCGTGCTGCCACTGCACCTCGTGGCCCTCCCAGCCCATCACGGTCTGGCGGCCGCTGAAGGTGGAGATGCGGGCGTGGCCGAACGCGCTGTAGTCGTCGCCGACCGCCTCGAGCACGACCGCGTCGCCGTCCGTGTTGTCGCGGATCCACGCGATCGCGGCCGGGTCACCCGGGGAGTTGGCCTTCAGCCAGCGCAGGCCGTCGAGCGTCGGGCCGTTCGCGTAGCCGCCGGTGCGCGCGTAGCCGCCCGCGTACGGGTAGACGAGCCCGAGCACGAGGAGCACGGCCATCGCGCTGGCCCACACCGGCCAGGTCCAGCGCGGGAGCCACGCCGCCGCCCACGGCAGCGCCACGCCGGCCGCGAGGCCGAGCACGAGGTACGCCTGATAGCCCGACTTGAAGACGGTGTTCATGCGCTCGAGCGCGCTGTTGTCGAACGCGTCGCGCAGGTACAGCAGCTCGGGGATCACCAGCAGCGCCATGCCGCCCGCCACGAGCAGCCACAGAAAGCGCGCGGGCTGCGAGAGGCCGCGGTCCAGCGCCGCGAAGACGCCGACCAGCATCCCGACGGCGACGAGTGCCGCACCCGTCAGGTGCTCCCCCGCGAGCAGGACGCCGAAGAGCAGCGCCGCGGCGAGCCCCCAGCCCACCCAGCGCCACGTGTGGCGGGCATCGATCAGCCGGCGCAGGAACAGGCCGAAGAGCGGCCACAGCAGGATCCCGTAGATCAGCGCCATGTCCCCGAGCCAGTGCTTGAAGTCGCGGCGGGTCTCGACGACGCCGATGATGCCGTCGCGCGACTCGGGCTTGAAGTCGAGCACGAACGGGAGGATCAGCGCGATGCTCGCCACGAGCACGATGCCGAGCCAGACGACCGCGTACGCCGTCCGCCCCTTGGCCTCCGGCGTCCGCAGCCAGATCACCACGGACGCGGCCAGCAGCCCCGCGGCGACCGGGTACGACCACGAGTTGATCGCGTACAGCATCCCGATCGCGAGCGCGGCCGCCAGCGCCTCGCTGACCGAGCGCCAGAGCGCGTCCCCACGCGGGCCGGCGAGCGCGATCTGCATCGCGAAGGCGATCGCGAGGACCGTGAACGGCAGCGCGATCACGTGCGCGTGCAGGTCGCCGAGGATGAACGAGAACGACGGGAACTCGTTGATCGTGTCGGGGATCACGCGCGAGGGGTCGAACCACGCGAAGTCCTTCGGCGGGTCCTCGGCGCGAATCCAGGCGCGGACGCCCGCGAGGTTGCCGAGGATCGCCACCAGCGCGGCGGCGACGAGGCCCGCGAGCACCGGTCCACCACGCGGCGCGCGGTCGCCCAGGGCGGCGCGCGCGGCGGCCCAGAGCGTGCCGGAGAACGTGTAGACGGCGGTCGCCGTCAGCGCCAGCACGAGGCCCCAGGCGAGCAGGTAGCCCGCGTCCGGCCGCAGCCCGAGCAGCTGCAGCGGCCACGCGAGGACGACGTGCCCGAGGTAGTAGTAGTTGAGCGTCTCGCCGCTCATCCACGGGTCGTGCGGCGGGAAGCTGTCGCTCGCGTTGATCGCGGTGATGAACGCCATGTCCATCGGCTTCTCGGTGTTCCAGACGTCGGGCGCGAAGCCCGCGAAGACGGCGCCGAGCGCGAAGGTGGCGGCGAAGACGAGCTCCGCGCCCCAGAACAGCCGCCGGCGCACCGGGTCCTCGGGCAGCGCGAGCCGGCGTAGGCGCTTTGAGCGCGACTCGGGGTCCAGCGAGCGCAGCCGCAGGCCGACGAGCACGCTGGTGATGCCGAACAGGACGAGCACGCCGACGATCAGCGGCGTGCCGTAGGGCGCGATGCCCAGGGCGCCCGCGATCCAGATCAGCCACGTGACCAGCAGCAGCCCGAGGATCTTGGAGAAGCCGAGCCCGGCGCCCGGGAGGCGGCCGAGGACGAGCGCGGTCAGCGGTGTGGCCGCAAGGCCCACCACTTCAACGACGGCGAAGAGCCCGAGTGCGTCCAGCATCGCGGTCGCGGAGGGTACCGTCCTCAGGCATGGCGCTCTATGACGCGATTGCCGAACTGCCGCTGAAAGTCGACTCCTACTCCCTGGAGCGGCTGGCCCGGATGGTCTCCTCCGGGTTCGAGCGGGTCTCCACCGTCTACGCGCTGGAGGGCGGCGGCGAGACCGGCAAGGGCGAGGACGTGACCTACGAGGCGCCGGCCCAGGAGGCGCAGCTCGCGGCCGGCCCGGTGCTCGAGCTGGCGGGCGAGTGGACCTTCGACTCGTTCTCCGAGCACCTCGGTGGGTTGGACACGTTCCCGGGCTACACGCCCGAGCAGCCCGTCTACCGCTCCTACCGGCGCTGGGGCCTGGAGTCCGCGGCGCTGGACCTCGCGCTGCGCCAGGCGGGGAAGTCGCTGCACGAGGTGCTGGGCCGCGAGGTGCAGCCGGTGACGTTCGTCGTGTCGAGCCGTATGGGCGAGCCGCCGACGCTCGACCCGGTCACGCGCCGGCTCGCGCGCTACCCGGACATCCGCTTCAAGCTCGACGGCACGCCGGACTGGAGCGACGAGCTGATCGAGGGCCTGGTCAAGACCGGCGCCGTCGACTCGATCGACTTCAAGGGCGCCTACAAGGGCACGGTCGTCGACGTGGACACCGACCCGGCCTTCTACCGCAAGATCGCCGAGACGTTCCCGGACGCGTGGCTCGAGGACCCCGACCTCGACGACGAGGCCGCGCTGAAGGCGCTCGCCCCGTTCCAGGACCGGATCACGTGGGACGCGCCGATCCACTCCGTCGAGGACATCCTGGCCCGCAAGGTGATCCCCCGAACGGTGAATCTGAAGCCGTCGCGGTTCGGCAGCGTCAAGGCCCTGTTCGAGGCCTACGAGTTCTGCGAGCAGCGCGGGATGGGCGCGTACGGCGGCGGCCAGTACGAGCTCGGCGTGGGTCGCGGGCACGTGCAGCTGCTCGCCGCGATCTTCCACCCGCACGCGCCGAACGACATCGCGCCGGGCGGCTACGACGACCTCGATCCCGAGCCGGGGCTCCCGCACTCGCCGCTGGACGTCGATCCGGCGCCCGTGGGATTCCGGAGGAACAGTGATGACGCGCCAGCGGCATGAGAGTCAATCCGCGAAGCGATTGACCGTAGACTGAGAGACCCATGCCGCCCAAGCCCCGCCAGGTCCGCATCGAATCCAAATCGGCGATGAACGCCATGCAGCAGTTGGAGCAGCGCTCCGACGAGGAGCTGCAGAAGGAAACGCGCTTCAAGGCCGCCGCGCAGGCCATCCTCGGCACCCGCGCGGCCGAGCGGATGGACGCGGAGCAGGCCCGCGTGCACTTCCGGGCCGCGATCGCCGCCGCCCGCCCCCAGGAGCGCCTGCAGCTGCGGCGCATGGCCGAGGCGTCGCTCGCGCTCGCCGAGCGCCGCCCGGGTGATCTGAAGGCCGCGACGGAGAAGCTCGGCGGCACGCCGCCGACCAACCGTCAGCTGCTGATGCTGCGGGTCATGGGCATCATCGCGCCGCCCAAGAGCGCCGGTCTGCCGCGCCGAATCGGCGGCATCGTGCTCGTGCTGCTGTTCATCATCGGCGTGATCGCGCTCGGCACGGGCATCGTCACGCTGATCTCGCTGCCGTTCGGCGGCGGTCTCGGCAGCGCGCGGTGGTTCTACGGCTTCCTGCTCGTGCTCGTGGTCCTCGGCGTGCTGGCCGTCCTCGGCCGGCGCCGGCAGCGGACCGCGCGGGCCAAGGTGGCCGAGCAGCGCGCGTCCATGTACGGCGGCAAGCGGTAGCTCACAGATCGGGCAGCACGGCCGTTACACCGGTTGTGCTGCCACCGTTCTGGACCCTCGTCGAAGCTCACGGCGACGAGCTGCTCGTGCACGCTCGTCGCCTCGCCGGCGACTCCGCCGAGGATGTGCTGCAGGACGCGCTCCTGCGCGCGCTGCGGGCGTATCCGAAGCTGCGCCACGCCGACCACCTGCGCGCGTGGCTGTACCGCGTCACCACCACGACCGCGATCGACCACCATCGCCGCACGCGGCGTGAGGTGCTCGTCGACGAGCCGCCCGTGGTGGCCGCCTATGACACGCACGGCGACGACTTCGAGGGCCTGATCGCGCCCCTGAACGAGACGGCGCAGGCCGCGCTGCGGCTGCGCTTCGTCGACGACCTCGACTACGACGGGATCGCGGAGCGGCTCGACTGCTCCGTCGAGGCCGCGCGCCAGCGCGTCTCGTCCGCCGTCCGCACTCTCCGGGAGAGCTACGCATGAGCCCGCTACCTGAATCCCTGCTGGAGTCCGTCGCGGCCGCCGCCGTCCGCGAAGGCCTCGCCGACGCGCTCTACACGCGGCTGAACACCCCGATCGGCCGGCTGCTGGTCGTGTCGGGGCCGAACGGCCTCATCCGGATCGCGTTCGAGACCGAGGCCGAGGACGTGGCGCTGCGTGAGGTCGCGGCGGCGCTGGGCCCGCGCCTGATCGGGTCGGACGCGGAGATGCGCGCGCCGCGTGAAGCGCTCAGCGACTACTTCGACGGGGCGCCGCTCGACCTGCCGGTGGACCTGCGGCTCGCCGCCGCGCCGTTCCGGCGGGCCGTGCTGGAGGAGCTGCGGGAGGTGCCGCGCGGCGCGACCGTGTCCTACGGCGAGCTGGCCGCGCGCGCCGGCAACCCGAAGGCGGCGCGGGCGGTCGGAACCGCCTGCGCGCGCAACCCCGTGCCGATCGTCGTGCCGTGCCACCGCGTGCTGCCGGGCACGGGGCGGCTCGGCAGCTACCGGGGTGGCCCTGAGCGCAAGGCCACCCTGCTGGAGCTCGAGGGCGTCGCGTCCCGGTGATCCGCGAAGCGATCACCCAGGCGCAAGCGGCCGCGGATGGCGCCGACGAAGTCGGCTGCCCCGCTCGGCCGCCTACTTCTCCTCGACGGTGACCGACTTGATGATCACCTGGGCGGCGGGCATGCCCGTGTTCGGGTCCGCCTGGATGCCGCCGATCTTCTCGACGACGTCCATGCCCTCGGTGACCTTGCCCGCGACTGCGTAGTCGGGCGTCAGCTGCGCGGCACCGTTCTCGCTGGTGACGATGAAGAACTGCGAGCCGGAGGTGCCGGCGGGCTCGTCGCCGGTCTTGGCCATGGCGAGGTCGCCGGGGGCGTACTTGTAGTCGCTCGGCGGGGCTTCCTCGACCGAGTAGCCCGCGCCGCCCGTGCCCTGGCCGAGCGGGTCTCCGCCCTGGATCACGAAGTCGGCGACGATGCGGTGGAACGTCAGGCCGTCGTAGAACTTCTGGTCCGCCAGGTACTTGAACGAGCCCGCGGTGATCGGGTTGTCCTTGGCGTCGAGCGTGATCTGGATGTCGCCGCACGTGGTCGACATCGTCGCCACGTAGGTCTTCGACTCGTCGAGCTTCTCGGTCGGGGCCTTCAGCGTCCCGTCCTCCTTGGGCGCGGGCGCCTCGACGTTCTCGCAGCCCTCGGGCAGGAACTCGTTGGCGGCGGCCGGCGTGGTGGCGGCCTCTTCGGTGGCGGTGGGCTCCGGCGTGGCCTCGGACTCCGAGCTGGAGTCGTCGCCGCAGGCGGCGAACACGAGGGCGACGAGAGCGGCGGTGAGGAGTGCAAGGAGTCGGGACACGGCGGGCAAGGATAATGCGGTTCTTGCCTCTTTCCGCCGCGGTTCGTCCGTACGACCACTTCCTCCTCGACCTCGACGGGACCCTCTGGGTCGGCGACGAGGCTCTCCCGGGCGCCGTCGACGCCGTTGCTGCCCTGCGTGAAGCGGGAAAGACGGTCCTGTTCCTCACCAACGACGTCCGTCACCCGCCCGAGGGGTTCGTCCGCAAGCTCTGGCGGCTGGGCTTCCAGGCGTCGCTGCCGGAGATCCTTAGCGTCGGCGCCGCCGTGCAGTTCGCGCTGGCCGAGCGCGTGACCGGCGGCACGGCCTACGTGATCGGCTCCCAGGCGCTCGTCGACCACGTCGCCGAGGCCGGCCTGCGGATCGTCAACGGCACGCAGTTCGCGACCCGTGCCGACGTCGTGGTCGTCGGCGGCCACGACGACTTCGTGTTCGAGGAGCTCAAGGTCGCCACCCAGGCCGTGCTGCGCGGCGCGGACCTGATCGGCGCCACCCGTGACGCGACGTTCCCGATGCCGGACGGCCCGTGGCCAGGGACCGGTGCGATCCTCGCGGCGGTCGAGGCCGCGGTCGGCCGCAAGGCGTCGACGATCATCGGCAAGCCCGAGCTGACGATGTACCAGGCGGCCCGCGACCGGCTCGGCGAGGGCCGCACCGTCGGCATCGGCGACAAGCTCGACTACGACATCGCCGGCGCGCGCCGCGCGGGCCTGGACCAGGCGCTCGTCCTCACGGGCGGCACGTCCCGCGAGGAGGCGGAGGCCGCGAACCCCCGCCCCACGCACATCGCCGACTCGCTCGCCGCGCTCGTCCTACAGGAGGGCTGAGCCGCTCGCGGCACCCGCCGGCGCGATCGCGTCGATCCGGGCCAGCGTCGTTGCGTCGAGGGTGACGTCGGCGGCGCGCAGGTTCTCGTCCAGGTGCGACGGGGTGCGGGTGCTCGGGATCGGGACGAGGTCCTCGCGCTGGTGGAGGAGCCAGGCGAGGGCGAGCTGGGCGGGCGTGATCTGAAGCTCCTCGGCCAGGCCGCGCAGGGGCGCGAAGCGGTCGCGGTTGGCGTCGAGGTTCTCGCGGGAGAAGCGCGGGTGGTTGGCGCGGAAGTCCTGCTCGACGTTCGCGACGCGGCCGGCGAAGAAGCCCGCGCCGAGCGGCGACCAGGGCACGAAGCCGATCCCCAGTTCGGCCAAGACGGGCAGCAGCTCGCGCTCGGGGTCGCGGGTCCAGAGCGAGTACTCGGACTGGACGGCGGCCAGCGGATGGACCTGATGGGCGGCGAGCACCTGCTCGGCTCCGGCGTTGCAGAGCCCGAGGTCGCGGGCCTTGCCCTCCCCCACGAGCTCGGCCATCGCGCCGACGGTCTCCTCCACCGGGACGTCCGGGTCCGGGAAGTGCAGGTACCAGAGGTCCACGTGGTCGGTCCCGAGCCGCCTCAGGCTCGCCTCCAGCGCCGCGCGGGCGCGCTCGGGGCGGGCGTCGACGCGGATCTCCTGCGCGTGGTGGTGGGTGAGCGCGCGGCCGCCCTGGAAGACGATGCCCCACTTGGTCGCGAGCTGGACCTCCTCGCGGCGGCCGGCGAGCGCGCGGCCGACGAGCCGCTCGTTGTCACCCGCGCCGTAGGCGTCGGCGGTGTCGATGAAGGTGGCGCCGGCGTCGACCGCGTGCCGGAGCGTCGTGAGCGCCTGCTCGTCGGAGGCGTCGCCGTACATGCCGGGCACGAGGGCCATCGCCCCGTAGCCGATGTCCGACGTGGTCAGGGTGCCGAGGGTGCGCATGCTCCGATCGTCCCCGGCGCGGGGCGGCGGCTCCACAGGACTCACCGCCGCGTGGTATCGGTTTTCCCGATGGCCGAGATCCGCCAGCTCCGGTACTTCCTCGCGGTCGTCGAGCACGGCAGTGTGTCGCGGGCCGCGGTCGAGCTGCACCTGAGCCAGTCGGCGCTGAGCGAGGCGCTGCGCAAGCTGGAGGTCGAGCTCGGCGTCGAGCTGCTCACCCGCGGCGGCCGCGGGGTGACGCCGACCGCGGCCGGCGACGCGTTGATCACGGCGGGCGAGGAGGCCGTCCGGTCCTTCGACGCCGCCCTGGCCGCGGCGCGCGGGCAGACCGGGCGGCTGCGCGTGGGCTTCGAGGCCGCGGGTGCCGGGCGGCTTTCCACTCAGGCCCGGGCACGACTGATCGCCCGCTTCCCGCACGTGCGCGTCGAGCCGCGCCGGTACGACTGGGGCGGCGAGGTCGCCGGGCTGCGCGACGGCGAGTGCGACGTCGCCTTCGTCTGGCTCCCCGCGGACCTCACGGGCCTGCAGTCGGAGATCGTCGCGACCGAGCCGCGCTACGCGGCCCTCGCGTACGAGCACCCGCTGTCCGGGCGCGACGGGATCGAGATCGACGAGCTCAACGCCGAGCCGATCATGTGGACGCGCCGCGCGCCCCGTTACTGGGTCGACTGGTGGGCCGTGAACCCGCGCCCGGACGGCTCCGAGCCGCGCTGGGGCCCGGAGAACGAGAACGTGGAGGAGATGCTCGAGCAGGTCGCGGACGGCTCCGCGTACTGCATCGTGCCCGCCTCGATGACCGAGTTCTACGCGCGCCCGGACCTCGTCTGGGTGCCGATCGTCGATATCGACCCGCTGCGCATCGCGCTCGCCTGGCGCGAGCGCGATGCCAACCCGCTGGTCGCCGCGTTCGCGGCGATCGTGCGCGAGCTCAGTTGAAGTAGCGCACCGTTCCGTCGCTGCCGTTGAAGGCGGCGAGTGGGCTGGTGCCGCCCGTGGCGCTGAGCGTGAGCCCGGCGGGCTTCGGCGTGGTGGACACGACGATGGCGACGCCGCCGCCACCGCCGCCCGCGCCGCTGCTGCCGGCCGCGCCGCCGTTCGCGCTGATCGTCGCGTTGCCATTCACGACGATCTCCCGCGCCACGACGACAACCACGCCGCCGCCACCACCGCCGGCCCCCGTCGTGGTGGTGGTGTTCCCGCGCCCGCCCGCGCCGCCGTTGAACACGGCGCCGTCGAGGGTGCGGCCCGTGATCGCCGCGGTCGCGCTGTTGATGATCTGCGGCCCGCCGACCTCGTCCGCCGGCCGAGCGACGGTGCCACCGCCGCCGCAGTTGCCCAGACCGCCGGCGCCGCCGAGCGCGTTCTGGAACGCGCTGCCTGCGTTGCAGGCGACGGGCGAGCCGCCGAAACCCTGCGAGCCGGCCCCGAGCGTCCGTGCGGGAAGGGCGCCGCCCGGGAAGTTCGCGTTGCCGGGGTTGCCGTTGCGGTGGATGCGCGAGCCCTGGTTGAGCACGAGCGTGCCCGAGACGAAGATCCGGTAGCCGTTCGCGTTGATCTGGACGCCCTGGCCGACGGTCAGGTCCTCGTAGTACATGTCGCGCGGGAGCGAGCCGTTGGCGGGCACGAGCTCGTCGCCGTCGGCGCCCGTGCCGAAGAAGCCGGCAAGCCCGATCCCGTTGGCGCCGGCCGCGCCCGTGGCCCCCGTCGCGCCGTCCTTGCCGGCCGCGCCGGTGTCGCCCTTGGCGCCGGCCGCGCCCGTGTCGCCCTTGAGGCCCTGCGGCCCCTGCGCGCCGGTGTCCCCCTTCGGGCCGGCCGAGCCCGTGGCGCCCTTCGCGCCGACCTCGCCGGTGTCGCCCTTCACGCCCTGCGGCCCGGCCGCGCCCGTGTCGCCCTTGGCCGCCGCGGCGCCGTCCCTGCCCGCCGGCCCGCGCTCGCCCTGCGGTCCGGCGGGGCCGGTCGCGCCCGCCGGGCCGGGCTCGGTGCGCACGGTGCCCCGCACGGACGGGATCTCCCCCGTCGCGAAGTCGCCGCGCTTGAGCGACCCGTCCTTGACCTTCGCGGACGTCACCACGTTGTTGCGGAGCTGGGCGGTGCCGACGCTGTTGCGTGGCAGCGACGCCGCGTACGCCCCGCCGCCGAGGGCGACGAACAACGCGATCATCGAGATGACGTGAGCGGACGAGAGCCTCCTGAGCATTCTGCGACGCTAGATCGAAGTGTGTGTGTCCGTCCTCCCCAGTCGTCTAGCCTCCCGGGCCGTGATCGACGGGCCTGTCTGCTTGATCGTCAACCCGCACGCCGGTGGTGGGCGCGCGCTGCGCCTCCTTCCCGCCGTCGAGGCTGCGCTGCGCAGCCAGGGACGGCCGTTCCGGGTCGTGGAGACGATGTCGATGCAACACGCCCGCGAGCTCGCGCGTGAGGCCTGTGACAGCGGCGACATCGTGGCGGCGATGGGCGGCGACGGGATCGTCGGCGCGGTCGCGGGCGAGGTCCGCCACGGGGACGGCCTGCTGGTCGTGCTGCCGGGCGGACGCGGCAACGACTTCGCCCGCAAGCTCGGCATCCCGTTCGACCCGGTCGAGGCGTCGAAGCTGCTGATCAGCGGCGTCGAGCGACGGGTCGACCTGGCCGAGGCCAACGGCACCGTCTACCTGGGCATCCTCAGCGCGGGGATCGACTCCGAGGTCAACCGGGTCGCGCTGGAGACGCGCCTGAAGCTCGGCACGTTCGTCTACACCTACGGGGTGCTGCGCGCGATCGCCCGCTGGAAGCCCGCGACCTGGACCGTCAGCGTCGACGGCGAGCCGCTCGACTTCCCTGGGTATTCGGTGGCGGTCGCGAACTCCGGCGTGTTCGGCGGCGGGATGTACCTGGCGCCCGACGCGTCGCTCGAGGACGGCAAGCTGGACGTCGTGCTGATCGCCCAGCAGTCCAAGCTCCGCTACCTGCGAGGCCTCCCGCGCGTGTTCAACGGCAGCCACCTCAAGGACCCCGCGATCACGCTCACGCAGGGCAGCGAGATCACCTTCTCCGCCGACCGCCCGTTCACCGCCTACGCCGACGGCGACCCGATCGGCGACCTCCCGCTGACGGTGCGCGCGCTGCCCGGTGCCCTGCGGGTGGTGGCGCCGCAGTGATCCGGCTCGCCGCAGGGGTGGCCGCCGCGAAGGCGGTCGGCACGCTCGCGCGTACCGCGGGCCGTGGCGGCGGGACGAGCCTGCCCGGCAAGGTGCTCACGCGCGTCGAGCCCGACGCCATCAAGCGGCTCGCCGCCCGGCTGGAGCGCGGCAACGTCGTCATCTCCGCCACCAACGGCAAGACGACCACCGCCGCGATGGTCGCGTCGATCCTCCAGCGCACGGGCGCGGAACTCGTCCACAACCGGGCCGGGGCGAACATGGCGGGCGGGATCGCCTCCGCGCTCGCCGACGCCTCCCGCGGCGGCGGCCGGCGCCTGACCGGCAACTTCGGCCTGTTCGAGGTCGACGAGTTCTGGCTCGGTCAGGTCTCCGACCAGCTGGAGCCGCGCGCGACGCTGCTCGGCAACCTCTTCCGCGACCAGCTGGACCGCTTCGGCGAGCTGGAGATCATCGCCGACCGCTGGGCGACGATCGTCAGAAACCGCGCCGGGCTCGTGCTCAACGCCGACGACCCGCTCGTCGCCGACCTCGGCCGGCACGCGCCCGAGCCGGTCTACTTCGGCGTCGACGACGACCGCCTCGCGCTCCCCGAGCTCCAGCACGCGAGCGACTCCAAGCACTGCCGCCGCTGCGGGCACGCGTACACCTACAGCGCCGTCTACCTCGCCCACCTCGGCCACTACAAGTGCCCGAACTGCGGCCAGGAGCGCCCGGAGCCCACCGTCGTCGGCACGAACGTGCAGCTCAACGGCATCCGCAACGCGGCCTTCGACCTCAACGGCCACCGCGTCGAGCTGCCGCTCCCGGGCCTCTACAACGTCTACAACGCGCTCGGGGCCGCCGCGCTCACGCTCTCGCTGGGCGTGGAGCTCGAAGACGTGATCGCGGGCCTGGAGGCCGTCGCCCCCGCCTTCGGCCGCGCCGAGACGCTGGACCTCGGCCGCCCCACCTCCCTGCTGCTCGTCAAGAACCCGGCCGGCGCGAACGAGGTCCTCAGGACGCTCGCGCTCGAGGGCCAGCAGCTGGACCTGCTCGGCGTGCTCAACGACCGCATCGCCGACGGGCGCGACGTCAGCTGGGTCTGGGACGCCGACTGGGAGCTGCTGGTCGGCAGCGTCCGCCACTTCACGGCGTCCGGCTCCCGCGCGGCCGAGCTGGCGCTGCGGATGAAGTACGCGGGCCTGGCCGGAGACCGGATCACGATCGTCGACGACGTCGAGCAGGGCCTCGACGCCGCGCTCAAGGACGGCGAGGGACCGCTGTACGTCGTTCCCACCTACACGGCGCTGCTCGAGCTGCGCGAGATCCTCACGCGCCGCGGCCAGGCGGAGGCGTACTGGCGATGAGCACCCCGGAGCACGCCGTCTGGCACGACGTCGAGTGCGGCCGCTACCTGGCCGACATGGCGCTGTGGGAGGAGCTGGCGAGCGAGGCCGAGCGCACGCTCGACATCGGCGCGGGAACGGGCCGCGTGACGCTCCGGCTCGTTGCGGCCGGCCACGACGTGACCGCGCTCGACATCGACGCCGGGTTGCTCGCCGAGCTGCAGCGCCGGGCGAAGACGCCGGTCGCGACCATCACCGCGGACGCGTCCGACTTCACCACCGACGGCCAGTTCGACCTGATCGCCGTCCCGATGCAGACCGTCCAGCTGCTCACGGACCGCGACGGCTTCTTCGCGTCCGTCCGCCGCGCGCTCGCCCCCGGCGGACGCCTCGCGATCGCCATCGCCACCGAGCTCGAGCCCTACGACGGCTCGCCGCCGCTGCCCGCGCCGGACATCGGCCACGACGACGGCTGGACCTACATCTCCCAGCCCGTCGCGATCCGCGTCGACGAGGAGCGCGCGTCGATCGAGCGCGTGCGCCAGCGCGTCAGTCCCGAGCAGGAGCGGATCACGACCGAGGACCTGATCGAGCTGCACGTCGTCACCCCGGGCGAGCTCGCCGAAGAGGCCGCCGAGCACGGCCTGGAGGCCGAGGAGCTGCGCCACATCCCCGAGACGCTCGAGCACGTCGCCAGTCAGGTGGTGCTGTTCCGTGGCTGACGTGTTGCGCGTCTGCGCGCTCTATCCCGACCTGATGAACATCTACGCCGACCGCGGCAACCTGCAGCTGCTGCGCAAGCGCTGCGAGTGGCGCGGGCTCGGCTTCGAGCTGAGCGGCGTCGGCCTCGACGACCCGCTCGATCCCGACGCGCACGACCTGTTTTACGTGGGCGGCGGTCAGGACCGCGACCAGGCCCTGTGCGCCGAGGACATGGCGACGAACAAGCGCGACGCGCTGCACAAGGCGGCCGACGACGGCAAGGTCATCTTCGCCGTGTGCGGCGGCTACCAGCTGCTCGGCCACAGCTACGACCTCGACGGCACCAAGCTCCCGGGCGTCGGCCTGGTCGACCTGGAGACCGTGCGCGAGGAAGGCCCGCGCCTGATCGGCAACGTCGCGATCGAGGTGACGCTGGACGACACGCCCCAGGTGCTCGCCGGCTTCGAGAACCACGGCGGCCGGACCCGTCTGGGAGCGGACACGCGCCCGCTCGGCCGCGTCCTGAAGGGCCACGGCAACGACGGCCGCAGCGGCTTCGAGGGCGCTCGCGGCGGCGCGCGCGGCACCGTCGTGGGCACCTACCTGCACGGCCCGCTGCTGCCCAAGAACGCGTGGTTCGCGGACTGGCTGACGGCAACGGCCCTGCACCGGACGGTAAGTGAGCTCGGAGTACTCGACGATCGCCTGGAGGACGCCGCGCACGCCGCGGCCCGGCGTGCCGCCGGTATCTGACCGGGTAGAGTCCCGCATTCCCCTTCCCCTTTTCGGGATTTCCTCTTGTCATCGATCAACTCCGCCCAATCCGAGGGGCCGTCCGGCTACCGCCAAGCCGTCGAGCTGGAGTTCGCCGAGGCGACCAAGCGGTATCCGGGCACCGACAGCGCCGCCGTCGACGGCCTGAGCCTCACGGTCCCCGCCGGCGAGATCTGCGTCCTCGTCGGCCCGTCCGGCTGCGGCAAGACCACAGCGATGCGGATGGTCAACCGGATGATCGACATCTCCGATGGCGACATCCTCGTCGGCGGGAAGAGCGTCAAGCACCGCAACGCGGACGAGCTGCGGCGCGAGATCGGCTACGTGATCCAGCAGATCGGCCTGTTCCCGCACCGGACGATCGCCGACAACATCGCCACCGTCCCGCGGCTGCTCGGCTGGAGCAAGGCCAAGATCAACGACCGCGTGCACGAGCTGCTGGAGCTGATCGGGCTCCCCTCGGAGATGGCCACCCGCTACCCGACGCAGCTCTCCGGCGGCCAGCGCCAGCGCGTCGGCGTGGCCCGCGCGCTCGCCGCGGACCCGCCGCTGATGCTGATGGACGAGCCGTTCGGCGCGATCGACCCGATCAACCGCGAGCGCCTCCAGAGCGAGTTCCTGCGCCTGCAGGCCGAGATCCGTAAGACGATCGTCTTCGTCACCCACGACATCGACGAGGCGATCCGGATGGGCGACAAGATCGCGATCCTGCAGGTCGGCGGCAAGCTCGCCCAGTACGCGAGCCCGTCCGAGATCCTGCTGCACCCGGCGAACGCCTTCGTGGAGGACTTCGTGGGCGCCGACCGCGCGCTCAAGCGGCTGGCGTTGCTGCGCGTGAGCGACATCCCGCGCGACCAGCTCGGCACCGCCAACGGCGGCCCGGAGATCGCGCACGACACGATCCTGCGCGACGCGCTCTCGGACCTGCTCCAGCACGGCGAGCTCCACGGCCGCGTCGTGGACGAGCACGGCACCGCGATCGGGTCGCTCACCGTCGAGACGCTCGCGAGGTTGGCGAAGGCGTGAGCCTGGCCCTGTTCGCCCAGCTCGAGCTCCGCGACCGCGAGAACCAACCGCCGTCGTGCGTGGAGCGCAACGGGTTCTGCCCGGACTGGATCGCGGACAACTGGGAGCGGTACAAGACGCCGCTGATCGAGCACATCGAGTTGACGTTGATCAGCGTCGCGATCGGGTTCGTGATCGCGTTCAGCCTGGCGCTGATCGCGCACCGCCGGCGCTGGCTGATCCCGCCGATCACCCAGATCACCGGGATCCTCTACACGCTGCCGAGCGTCGCCCTGTTCTTCCTGCTGCTGCCGCTCACCGGGCGCGGCAAGACGACGGCGATCATCGCGCTCGTCGCCTACAGCCTGCTGATCATCTTCCGCAACGTCATCACGGGGCTGGACGAGGTGCCGGAGGAGGCGCGTGACGCCGGCCGCGGCATGGGCCTGACGCCGCGCCAGCTGCTGTGGCGCGTGGAGCTGCCGCTCGCGCTGCCGGCGATCATGGCCGGGCTGCGGATCGCGGTCACGACGACCGTCGGCCTGACCGCGCTCGTGTTCCTGGCCGGCGCCGGCGGGCTCGGGGAGGCGATCTTCGCCGACACCCAGTTCCGCTCGAACGTCGTCGTCGCGGGCGGGCTGTGCGTGGTGCTCGCGGTCGTGCTCGACCTGACCGTGCTCGGCGTCCAGAAGCTGATCACGCCGTGGACGCGCGGGGTGGCGACATGAGTGCGACCTTCGCCGCCCTGGGCGAGTTCGGCGACGCGATCTCGTTCATCTTCACCGAGCGCGAGAACCAGCGCGGCTCGCCGGTCGGCGGCGCGGAGAACCTGCCGCTGCTGTGGGAGCACCTGAAGCTCACCGCCGCGGCCATGGCGCTCGCGCTCGTCATCGCGCTGCCGCTCGGGCTCGTCCTGGGCCACACGGGCCGCTTCTCGTTCCTGGCCATCAGCACCTCGAACGTCGGCCGCGCCGTGCCCAGCGTCGCGCTGATCGCGCTGTTCATCGCGTTCTTCCCGCGCAGCCCCGAGTTCCTGAACGTCACGCTCGCGCTGGCGCTGCTGGCGATCCCGCCGATCCTGACCAACGCCTACGTCGGCGTGCGCCAGACCGACCGCGACGCGGTGGACGCCGCCCGCGGGATGGGGCTGAGCGGCGCGCAGATCATCCGTCAGATCGAGCTCCCGCTCGCGTTGCCGCTGATCTTCGGCGGCATCAAGACGTCGACGGTCAACGTGATCGCGACCGCCACGATCGCGCCGCTGGTCGGCGTGGTCACGCTCGGCGACCCGCTGGTCGCCGCGTCCGTGTACGGGCGCGAGGGCCAGATCGGCGCCTCGATCATCGTCGCCGTGCTGGCGATCCTCGCGGAGGTCGGCCTGTCGGCCGTCCAGCGCGCGGTGACGCCCGACGGCATCAAGCTTGCGCGCGGTCCAGAAGACCGCGCACGCACCCGCTTCGGTCTTTCTAAGAGGAGGATTCAGACCGCACCATGAGACGTGCCCCCTACCTACTCGCGACCGCTTTCGCCTCGCTCGCCCTCGGCCTCGCCGCCTGTGGCGACGAGGAGGAGCCGGCGCCCGCCACCGAGACGGAGGCCACCCCGTCGGCCACCGCGGAGGCCAGTGGCCAGATCACGAGCAACCCCGACAACGCGAAGATCACGCTGACGATCGGGTCCAAGAACTTCACCGAGCAGAAGGTGCTCGGCGAGATCTACGCCCAGGGCCTCGCGGCCGCGGGCTACACCACCAAGACCGACCTGAACCTGGGCGACCAGGACGCCGCGCTCGCGGCGCTGAAGGGCGGCGAGATCTCCGCCTACCCGGAGTACACCGGCACGGCGCTGACGGTGTTCTTCAAGAAGGACGCCGGGGACCTGCCGAAGGATCCGCAGGCCGCCTACGAGGAGGTCAAGGCCGACTTCGAGAAGGAAGGCCTCACGGCGTTCCCGCCGACGCCGTTCACCTCGTCCAACGAGGTCGCGGTGACCAAGGAGACGGCCGAGAAGTACAACCTCACGAACATCTCCGACCTGTCCGCGGTGGCCGGCGACCTGACGCTCTACGGCACGTCCGAGTGCCGCAAGCGCATGGACTGCCTGCTCGGGCTCGAGGAGATCTACGGGCTGAAGTTCAAGAAGTTCACGCCGGTCTCCCCCGACCAGCGTCACGAGGTGCTGTCCTCGGGCCGCGCCGACGTGTCGATCGTCTACACGACCGACCCGCAGATCAAGCGCAACGGCGAGGTCCTGCTCGAGGACGACAAGGGCATGTTCCCGCCGTACAACCCGGTGCTGGTTATGAAGGCCGAGACGGCCGAGCAGGCCGGCCCGGACCTGGCGAAGACGATCGACCTGATCCAGAAGCCGTTGACCGACGACGCGATGCAGGAGCTCGACGCGCGCGTCGACCTCGACAAGAAGGACCCGGCCGAGGTCGCCAAGGAGTACCTGGCCGAGACCGGCCTGGTCAAGTAGGCGCCGAAGCCAGCTGCTGCAGCACCTGCTCGGGCGGCGAGGGCCGTCCGAGCAGGTAGCCCTGCACGAACCCGCACCCCGAGGCGCGCAGCAGCTCGAGCTGATCCTCGGTCTCGACGCCCTCGGCGACGACGTTCAGGTCCGCCGCGCGGCCGATCGACACCGCCGCCTCGATGATCCGGCGGTCGCGCTCGCCGGTGTAGCGGGCGACGAAGCCGCGGTCGAGCTTGATCGCGTTCAGCGGCAGCCGCGCGAGCCGCGTGAGGCTCGAGTAGCCCGTGCCGAAGTCGTCGAGCGAGATGTACATGCCGTGCTGGGAGAGCTGTTCGAGGCCGCCGATCGCGGCGTCGCCGCCCTCCATCAGGGTCGTCTCGGTGATCTCCAGCCCGATCCGCTCGGGGGAGGTGCCGGTGCTCGCGAGCGTGTCGGCGATCCGCTCCGGGAAGCCCTCCTCCCCCAGCTCACGGGCCGCGACGTTGACGCTGATCCGGATGCCCTCCGGGAACAGACGCGACTCGATGCAGGCGCGGCGCAGCACCCAGCGGCCGATGTCGGAGATGAGCTGCGCGTCCTGCTCGGCGACCGGCAGGAACCGGCCCGGGGCGAGCAGGCCCTCCTCCGGGTGCTGCCAGCGCACGAGCGCCTCGAGCGCGACCGTGCGCTGCGGGTCGAGCTGCACGATCGGCTGGTAGACGAGCCGCAGCTCGTCCTTGAGGATCGCGCGGCGCAGGCCGTCCTCGGTGCGCAGGCGGTCGCGCAGGCGGCCTTCCATCGCGCGGTCGAAGATCTCGAACGTGTTGCCGCCGCGCGCCTTGACGCGCTCGACGGCCGCGTCCGCGCCCTGGATCAGGTCGGCGGCGTCGTGGCCGGGCTCCTCGATCGCAATCCCGATCGACGCGGTGATCTGGCTTCCGGTCTGCAGCGGCGCGCGGAACGTGCGCGACAGCCGCGCGGCGAGGTCGGCGGCCTCGCGCTCGTCGGCGCACTCGGCGAGCACCGCGAACTCGTCGCCACCCATGCGGGCGAGCGGCTCGGCGACGTCGAGCACCTGGTGCAGCCGGGTCGAGACCTCGATCAGCACGTTGTCGCCCGCTTCGTGGCCGTGCGTGTCGTTGACGGCGCGGAAGCGGTCCAGGCCGAGCAGGAAGACGGCGACGCGGTCACGCTGGGGCCGCTGGAGCGCCTGCTGGAGCCGTTCTTGGAAGAGCAGCCGGTTCGGGAGCCCGGTGAGCGGGTCGTGCAGGGCCAGGTGGGCGAGCCGGTCCTGCAGGCGCCGGGCCTCGGTGATGTCGGTGAGCGAGACGACGACGCCGCCGACCTCGCCGTTCGCCCCGGTGCGCAACGGTGAGTAGTTCGCGGAGATCGCGACCATCGCGCCGTCGGGACGCGTGATCTGCTGCTGGACGTCGCGGGTGGTCTCGCCGCGCATCATGGCCCGCGCTCCGGGGCTGGTCTCGTCCTGCGCGAGCGGATCGCCGTTCATGTCGCGCAGGGAGATCAGCTCCCACCAGCCCGCGTCGCCGACCAGGCGCTCGCGCGGGATGCCGAGGATCTCGAGCGCGGCGGGGTTGACGTCGACGACACGGCCGGTGTCGTCGATCGCCATCAGCCCGGACTCGACGGTGGCGAGCACGGCGCGCAGCCGTTCCTCGCTGACGCGCAGCGCGGTCACGTCCTCGGTGTGGGCGAGGATCCGGTCGTCGCCGATCGAGACGAAGCTCACGTGCAGCCGCCGCTGGACGCCGTCGGCGCCGGTGGCATAGCCGAGCTCGCGCTGCACCGCCTCGCCGGTCGTGCGCACGCGTTCGAGGTCGCCCGCGATCTCCGGCCGATCGGGGAAGACGTCGGTGACCGGACGCCCGATGAACGCGCTCAGGCGCTCGCCCGTCATCTCGAACGCGGCGCGGTTGGCGCGTTCGAGCGTGAACGTGCCGTCGCTGCAGTGCCACACGTAGCAAGGCACCGGAATTCCGTCGAACTGTGCCTGCATGAGATCGCTTTCCCTGGACACTGACGAAACCAATGAGTACCCGTCCAGATCGGATCTAGACGTCCGGGTGGTGACCTGGTCCGTCATATTCGATGGAGTGAGATCTGGGAACAACGTCGTCATGGACGCCTTCGACATCCCCCGTCTGCGCGGGGTCACGCATGCCTACGCGTTCTTCTTCGCGGTCGTCGCGGCTGCGCTGCTCATCGTCTTCACGCCCGGTGGCGAGCCGCGGATGGCCGCCACGGTGTACGGAGTTGGCCTGTGCGCGCTCTTCGGCGGCAGTGGCCTCTACCACCGCTGGCGCTGGAATCCGAGCTGGCGGCCATGGCTGCGGCGGATCGACCACTCGACGATCTACCTCTTCATCGCCGCCTCCTACACGCCGGTCGGGTGGCTGGTGCTCAGCGGTGCGACCCAGTGGATCGTGCTGATCACCGTCTGGGCGGGCGCGATCGCGGGCGTGACGCTCTCGGTCGCCTGGATCAACGCGCCGCGGGCGCTGTGCGCGCTCTGCTACGTGGCGCTCGGCTGGGTCGCCGTGCTGGCGTTCCCGCAGCTGCACGCGGAGCTGCCGACGATCGCGCTGGTCCTCGTCGCGCTCGGCGGCGTGCTCTACACGATCGGCGCGGTCATCTTCGCGCTCGGGCGCCCGAACCCGTGGCCGAAGGTGTTCGGCTTCCACGAGATCTTCCACGTGTTCGTGATCCTCGCCGCGGTGACGCACTTCGTCGCCATGGCCGGGTGGATCGTGCCGTCCGGGCTCGACGCTTAGATCACCCGCATCGAAGTCCAGCTGCTGCATCCTGAAGCGCGCGTCCCGGCGCGCGGCCGCGTGGGCGACGCCGCCTACGACCTCGCCTGCGTCGAGCCGGTCACGCTCGCCCCGGGTGAGCGCGCCCTCGTGGGCACGGGCGTCGCCGTCGCGATCCCGGCGGGCCTGTGCGGCCTCGTGCTCCCGCGCTCCGGCCTGGCGATCAAGCACGGCATCGCGTGCGTGAACGCGCCGGGCCTGATCGACCCGAACTACCGCGGCGAGGTGAAGGTGATCCTCATCAACCACGGCGAGGAGCCGTGGAGCGCCGCAGCGGGTGACCGGATCGCCCAGCTGCTGCTGGTGGCGTTCGCCGCGCCGGAGCTGACCGTCGTGGACACGCTGCCGGACAGCGAACGCGGCGCCGGCGGGTTCGGCTCATCCGGCCGCTGACGCAGTAAAGTGGCGCAATGAGTGCGACCCGTCCACTGTGGCTGCGTGTCACTGCGGCCTTGATCGTGTTCGGCGCCGCGCCGGTCACGGTGTTCGCGGCCTTCTGGACGTTCTTCTGGCTGCCGTCGCCGTTTGCCGGGATCATGGCGCTGGTCGTCCTCGCCGCGTCCGCGGTGGCCGTCTCGCCCCTGGGCCGCGGCCGCTGGGACCGCGACGCGTTCGCCGTGCAGGGCTTCTTCGTCGTGCTTCTGCTGCTCGCTTACGCCGTGGTCGCGGTGGTCGCCGCGAACGAGGCACGGGAGGCGTTTGCGTCGCGGGCTACGCACGCGACCACCGCCGCGCAGTGCGCTGCCTGGCTGGCGCTGTGCGCGGAAGCCGTGATCCTGGGCGCGCTGGTCGTGGCCACGGTGCCGGTACGCGTCTCGCGACGTGTGCTGGTCCGTGTCGTGGGCGTGCTCGCCGTGCTCGGGTTCGGGACCGCCGGTGCCGCGGCGGCGACCGCCGGGTCTGACTCGTGCGGGCGGTTCCAGTTCGACCGTGCCGCCTGGCAACGCGATCCTGTAGCCGTCGCTGACGCGCTGGCCCGCTGCGGCACGCTCGAAGGGCTGACGGAAGGCCAGCTGCGAGCGCTCCTGGTCGAGTGGCCGGGCGAGCGGTCGTGGCGCGGCCACACGCGCGACACCCTCTGGCTCGGAGACCGGTTGGCGGTGGAGTTCGGCGACGACGGCCGCGTGCGCTCCGCGAAGTTGTACACGCCGGTCGCTGAGCCATGGATGGATTGAGACCGCCCCTGTGGCTGCGGCTGGTCGCCGCAGCGCTCGTCCTGGCGGCGTCCTTCGTCGCGGCCCTGGCGAGCTTCTGGTTGCTGGTCCTGGGCTCGCTGGGCTTGGGTTCGCTGGTCGCTTCCCTCCTCGCCTGCGGGGTAGCGTCGCTCTTGGCCTTGGCGGCCTGGCCGATGCTGTCCGGCCGTTGGGCGCGTGGGGCGCTGGTCGCGCTGCAGCGCCTGGCAGTGGCCGTCGCGGTGGGCGGGTACGCCGTCCTGGGGCTGTTCTCGGCCGAGCAGGTCCGTGCCGGGCTGATGCAGCGTGACGTGCACGCCACGCCGTCGGACGAGCTGGGGTTCTGGACGGTCCTGGCGCTGTTCGGGGTCGTGGCGACGGTGGTCGTCCTCGTCGCGCTGCCGGTCGAGCTCACACGGCGCCTGCGGATGGGTGTGATCGGCTTGCTGGCCGCCTCGGTGCTGCTCGGTACGGGCGCGGCGGTCGCGATCGCCGCGAGCGGCGACCCGTGCGACGGGTTCCGCTTCGACCGGGCGGCGTGGCGCGCCAAGGACACCCGCGAGCGCGTCGGCGAGGCCCTGGTTCGCTGCCGCACGCTGCACGGCATGCATCGCGACGACGTCGACGAGCTGCTCGGCGGCCAGTTCGTCAATTCGCGGCAGCGCGGTTACACGCTCAGGGTCTCCGAGAACGCGCTGGGCTGGCCGATCTACCGCACGCTTGTCGTCGGCTACGGCGACGACAAGCGTGTGCGTTCGGTCTCGCTGAGTCAGTCGGACGACTGACCGTTGCGCGAGTAGCGGCCGTAGCGCTCCGCGACGACCTTCGGCAGGCGCGCGGTCACGACAACGCCCTCGGCCGTGTCTTCGCGGCCCATCTCGCCCGCGATGTCGTGCAGCTCCGAGAGCAGGCCGCCCTCGCGGTAGGGCACGAGCAGCTCCACGTCCTTGAGCGTCTTCTCGAACTCGACGTGGATGCGCTCCTGCAGCTCCTCGAGGCCCTCGCCGGTCTGCGCGGACACGAGCACGCCTTCCGGGTGGCGGAAAGAGAGCTCGCGGCGGCGCTCGTCGTCGAGGATGTCGGCCTTGTTGAGGACGAGCATGCGCGGCGAGCCGCCGGCCTCGATCTCCTCGAGCACGTCCTCGACGGCGCGGGTCATCGCGTCGAGCTCCTCCTCGGGCGCGCCGGCGTCGACGACGTGCAGGACCATGTCGGCCAGCACGGTCTCCTCCAGCGTGGCCGCGAACGCGTTCACGAGCTGATGCGGGAGCTTGCGGATGAAGCCGACGGTGTCCGTCACGAGGAACGTGCGGCCGTGCAGCTTGAGCGTGCGCGTCGTCGGGTCCAGCGTGTGGAACAGCCGGTCGCGGACGCCGACCTCGGAGCCGGTGAGCGCGTTGAGCAGCGTCGACTTGCCGGCGTTCGTGTAGCCCGCGAGCGCGACGTTGGGCAGGTGCGCTCGCTCACGTTCGGCGCGCTGGGTCGCGCGGGTGAGCTTGACCTGGTCTAGGCGGCGGCGCAGGACGGTGATCCGGTCGCGCGCGAGGCGGCGGTCCGTCTCGATCTGCGACTCGCCCGGGCCGCGGGTGCCGATGCCGCCGACGCCACGACCGGCGCCGAGCCGTTCGAGGTGCGTCCACAGGCCGCGCATGCGGGCCATGTTGTATTCGAGCTGGGCCAGCTCGACCTGCATCTTGCCCTCCGCGGTGTGCGCGTGCGAGGCGAAGATGTCGAGGATCACCGAGGTGCGGTCGAGCACCGGCGTGTCGAGCTCGGTCTCCAGGTTGCGCTGCTGGCGCGGCGTGAGCTCGTCGTCGGCGACGACGACGTTCGCGTCCGCCTGCTTGAGCAGCGACTTGAGCTCGGCGACCTTGCCGGAGCCGAGGTAGGTGTTCGGGTGGACGGTGTCGCGCTTCTGCGTCAGCTCGCCCACGGTGGCGACACCGGCGGTGCGCAGGAGCTCCTTGAGCTCCTCCAGATCCGGCGTCTCCTCCGACGCGGCGATGCAGAAGGCGCGCTGGCGTGCCCGAGGCTCGGCCTTCGGGGCGTAGCTGGACTCAGTTGTGCGGCCATTGCGAGAGCGTTCCAAGGTCTTCCATTCTAGAGTCCCCGCGCATGCCCGTAACCCCCGCCCCAGGCGAGTCCGAGCTGGCTGAGCGTCTGGCGGCGCGGACGCTGGAGCTGATCGACATCCCCTCCGAGTCGCGGGAGGAGTCCGCGCTCGCTGCGCACGTCGCGAATGTGCTGCGTGAGGGCGGTGCGGTCGTCGAGGATCTGGGCGACGACTGCGTGCTCGCCTACCCCGCCGAGACGCGCCCGTCCGTGCTGCTCGCAGGGCACCTGGACACGGTGCCGGCGCAGGGCAACCTGCCGGGCCGGATCGAGCGCGGGCATGTGCACGGGCTCGGCGCGTCGGACATGCAGGGCGCGCTCGCGGTGATGATCGAGCTGGTGCTCGCGCGGGCGCCGTACGCGGCGCTGTTCTTCCCGCGCGAGGAGCTGCCGTCGGTCGACAGCGCGTTGACGCCACTGCTCTCGCGGCACACTCTGGATCACGAGTTCGTGGTCGTGATGGAGCCGACGGACGGCCAGCTGCACGCGGGCTGCCTCGGCAACATCAACGCGGCGTGGACGTTCAGCGGGCGTTCCGGGCACTCCGCGCGGCCGTGGCAGGCCGACAACGCGATCCACCGCGCCGCGATCGGGATCGCCGCGCTCGCCTCGGCGCCCTCGATCCCGGTGGTGTCGAACGGGTTGACCTACCACGAGGTGGCGTCGGTCACGCGGGTGGAGGGCGGGATCGCCGCCAACGTGATCCCCGACCGCTGCGTCGCGCACGTCAACTACCGCTACGGCCCGGGCAAGACGCCCGAGGAGGCCGAGAAGCGCCTGCACGCGATGACGGCCGGGCTCGGCGAGCTGGAGGTCACCGGGAACTCCGGCGCCGCGCCCGCCGCGCTGGACCATCCGCTCGCGCAGAAGCTGATCAAGGCCGGCGATCTGACCGTCGCGCCCAAGCAGGCGTGGACGCCGGTGGCCGAGTTCGCCGCCGCGGGCTACGCGGCCGTCAACTTCGGGCCGGGCCAGACCGCGCAGGCCCACCAGCGGACCGAGTCGATCACGATCGACGGCCTGCTGCACGCCCACCGCGTCCTGGAGGCCTTCGGCACGTGATCAAGCTCTCCCCGGTCCTCGAGGGCCTCGGCACGTACCCGTTCGTGAAGTTGGACGCCGCTCGCGCCCAGCTGCGCGCGGCCGGGATCGAGATCATCGACTTCGGCATGGGCGAGCCGCGCGAGGAGACGCCCGCGTTCATCCGCGAGGCGCTCGCGGCCGCGATCACGCCGCTCGCCCCGTACCCGACCGCGGTCGGGCTCCCCGAGCTGCGCGAGGCGATCGCGGCGTGGGCGGGCCGTCGCTTCGGCGCCGCGCTCGATCCCGACACGCAGGTGATCCCGACCATGGGCTCCAAGGAGGCCGTGTTCTCCCTCGCCCACGTGTTCGCGGGCGACCAGGTGGTCGTGCCCCAGCCCGCCTACCCGGTCTACGACCGCGGCGCGCGCTTCGCCGGCAAGGAGGTCGTCGAGCTGCCGCTGCGCGAGGCGGACGGCTGGCTGCCGGACCTCGGCAGTGTCGACTGGTCGCGCGTCGCGATCCTCTGGCTCAACTACCCGAACAACCCGACGGGCGCCACCGCACCGGTCGAGTTCTACGCGGAGGCCGCCGCCCTGGCTCGCCGCCACGGGTTCGTGCTCGCGAGCGACGAGGCCTACTCCGAGCTCTACTTCGGCTCTGCCGCGCCGCAGTCCGCGCTCCAGCTCGACGACCTGACCAACGTCGCCGTCTTCAACACCCTCTCCAAGCGCTCCTCGATGCCCGGCTACCGCGCCGGCTTCGTCGCCGGCGACCCCGCCATCGTCGCCGCGCTCAAGAAGTACCGGCCCAACGTCGGCGTCGCGCCGCCCGAGATCCTCCAGCGCGCGGCCATCGCGGCCTGGAACGAGGAGGACCACGTCACCGAGGTCCGCGCCCGCTACCGCGCCAAGCGCGACCTCCTCCTCCCGGCCCTCGAGTCGCTCGGCCTGCGCTCGGCCGGCGGCGACGCGTCGTTCTTCCTCTGGATGGAGGGCTCCGACGCGCTCGCGGCCGAGTGGCTCGAAAAGGGCGTGATCGTCGCCCCGGGCTCGTTCTTCGGCCCGGCGGGCGAGGGCTACCTGCGCATCGCCTTCGTCCCACCGCTCGAGGTCATCGAAGCCGCGATCAGTCGTTTGCGTGCAGCGCCGCGTTGAGGCCCTGCCAGTTGCCTGAGCGGGGCAGCGCCTCGACCGTGCCGGTCTTGGAGTTGCGGCGGAAGAGCAGGCCGTTCGCGCCGCTGAGGTCGCGGCCCTTGACGGTCTCGCCGTCCGGGAGGGTGATGATCGTGCCCGCGGTGACGTAGAGGCCGGCCTCGACCGTGCATTCGTCGCCGAGCGAGATGCCGATGCCCGCGTTCGCGCCGAGCAGGCAGCGCTCGCCGATCGAGATGACCTCGGCGCCGCCGCCCGAGAGGGTGCCCATGATCGATGCGCCGCCGCCGACGTCGGAGCCGTCGCCGACGAGGACGCCCGCGCTGATGCGGCCCTCGACCATGCTCGTGCCGAGCGTGCCGGCGTTGAAGTTCACGAAGCCCTCGTGCATGACGGTCGTGCCCTCGGCGAGGTGGGCGCCGAGGCGGACGCGGTCGGCGTCGGCGACGCGCACGCCGGCCGGCGCGACGTAGTCGGTCATGCGCGGGAACTTGTCGACGCTGAAGACCTGCACCGCGATGCCGTTCGCCCGGGCCTTGAGCTGCACCGCGGTCAGGTTCGCGGGATCGACGGGGCCGACGCTCGTCCAGGCCACGTTCGGCAGCACGCCGAAGAGGCCCTCGAGGTTGATCGTGTGCGGCTTGACGAGCCGGTGGCTGAGCAGGTGCAGGCGCAGGTAGGCGTCGGCGGTGTTGCGCGGCGGCGTGCTCAAGTCGGCGATCCGGGTCATCACGGACGCCTGGCGCACGTCGCGCAGGTCGTCGGAGCGCTGGCCGGTCGGCAGGCCGTGCTCGGCCGCCGCCTCCGCGCTCAGCTCGGTGAGGACCGACACGCCCTCGCCGCCGAGCTGCGGCGCGGGATAGAACACCTCCAGGATCCGGTCGCCCGAGTACGTCGCCAGCCCGGCACCCCAGGCCCCACCTTCGATCATGCCTGCTCCTTGAATGCGTCCACGTGGTCCTTCGCGAAGTCGTCGATGCTGCGGGGCTCGCGGCCCAGCGCGTCCTTGACGCCGGACGTCACCATCTGCAGCGCGCCGGCCGAGTAGAGCTCGAACTGCTCGCTCAGGCCCTCCGCGTTCCACGGCGGGACCCCGGCGCGCACGAGCTCGCGCTTGAGCGCCTCGACCGAGATCTCCTGCACCTCGATCTCCCGCCCGGCGGCCGCGAACACCCGCTTCGCCTGGTCACGATAGGAGACGGCCTCGGGCCCGGACAGGCCGTAGGCCTTGCCCTCGTGGCCTTCCTCGGTGAGCGCGACCGCGGCGACCTCGGCCACGTCGCGGGCGTCGACGAGGCTGAACGCGGCGTCGGGGACCGGCGAGTAGAACGTGCCGTCGAGCACGCGCGAGCCCCACGCGAGCGTGTTCTGCATGAAGCTCGTCGGGCGCAGCAGCGTCCAGCCCATGCCGGAGTCCTTGAGCGCCTGCTCGACGCGGGCGTGCGTGCGGGCGAAGCGCAGCGGCGCCTCGGGGTTCGCGCCGATCACGCTGAGCTTGACGACGTGCTGGACGCCCGCTTCCTTCGCGGTCTCCAGGAAGGCCTGCTCGAACTCGGACTGCATCGGGCCGATCGGCGAGCACAGGTACGCCCGGGTGACGCCCTCGAGCGCCGGGCCGAGCGTGCGCGGGTCACCGAGGTCGCCCGTGACCGGCTCGAAGCCGAGATCGCGCAGATGGTGGGCCTTGGTCTCGTCGCGCACCAGCGCGTGGGCCTCGGCGCCGCGGGCCTTGAGCGCCTTGATGACCTCCATCCCGGTCGTCCCGGTCGCACCGGTCACCAGCAGCATCTATTCGGCCTCCATGTCTTTCAAGAACTCCTCGCTCAGCTCGGCGCGGTAGATCGGCTTGGCCCATCCGGTCAGGTCCACGTGCAGCGACTCGTCGACGTCCACGACCAGCTCGCCACCGTCCAGGTGGACGGTCACGGGCGAGTCGCCGCCGCGGACCACGTGGGCCACGGCCGCGCCGCTCGCGCCGGTTCCGCTCGACAGCGTCTCCCCCACACCGCGCTCGAAGATGCGCGCGCGGATCGCGTCCGGGGCGATCTCGGTCCAGAAGGACACGTTCGTGCGGTTGGGGAACAGCTCGCTGTGCTCGATCCCCGGCCCGATCTTCGCCAGGTCCAGCGCGTCGGGATCCTCGACGCGGATCGCGCACTGCGGGTTGCCGATCGCGACGTGCTGGAAGCGGAAGCCGGCCACTTCGCCCGTGCCGTCCGGGCCGCCGCTCGGGAAGTTGGGCGAGCTCAGGCTCGCGCGGCCCATGTCCACGCTGCACGTCGTCGGCGACGTGATCGTCGGGCGGATCTCCCCGGCGAGCGTCTGGATCGAGAACGTGTCCGCGTCCGTCCAGTGGCGACGCAGGTACAGGATCGCCTCGCGCGCCCCGTTGCCGGAGAGCTCGGCCTCGCTGCCGTCGGGGTTGTAGATCCGCAGCCGCGCGACGTAGCCCGGCTCATCCGGTTTGGTGAGCACGAGCACGCCGTCCGCACCCGGCCCGAAGTGGGGATCGCACAGCGTCTTGATCGTCCGCGCGGACAGCTCGACCTCCTCGAAGATGAGGTAGTCGTTGCCCAGCGCCTGCCATTTTTCGAAGCGCACCGGCCTAGATCATGGCGACAAGCTCGGCGGCCACGTCCTCCGGGGCGCGATCCGTCATGTCGACGAGGTGCGCGCCGGGCAGCTTGCGCAGCCACGTGAGCTGGCGCTTGGCGTAGCGGCGGGTGTTGGTCTTCATCGCCTCGACGTCGCCTCGGAGCAGCTCGTCGAACCCGACGGCGCGGCGGGCGGTGGCGCCGGCGGTGTGCTGGACGCGCCGCACCTCCTCGGCCGCGCCCGCCGCGACCATCGCGTCTACACGGGCGTTGATGCGTTCGTACAGCGCCTCGCGGTCCATCACGAGCGCGGCGAGGAGCGTCGGGTGGCGGGTGTGCTCGGTCCACAGCTGGTCGCCGCTCGGGGGCTCCTGCCCGACCGCGAGCAGCTCGTGCGCGCGGAGGATGCGGTGCGTGTCGGTGGGCTTGATGTCGAGGTGCGGCGGGAGCTCGGCGTGCAGCTCGGCGAGGTCGCGGGCGGCGAGTGCTTCGCGGATCGCCGGGTCGACGGGCGGGCGCAGGTCGAGGTCCGCGAGCGCGGCGCGCAGGTACAGGCCGGTGCCGCCGACGACGATCGGTCGCCTGCCTGTTGCGATCAGCCCGTCGATGGTGGCGTGCGCCTCGTGCGCGAAGGCGCCGGCCGAGTAGGTCTGGTCGATCGGCACGAAGCCCAGCAGCCGGTGCTCGAGCTGCGTCTGCTCGTGCGCGTCGGCGGCGCCGGTGAGGATCGGCAGGCCCGCATAGACCTGCATCGCGTCGGCGGAGACCGCCACTGGGTCCTCCCCGCGCTGGCGGAGCTGCTCCGCGACCGCGATGGCCACGGCGGTCTTGCCGACTCCTGTCGGCCCGAATACGGCGATGACGCGCACGGGTGGGCAGTATCGTCACCCAGGCATGTCCGTCCGCGTGGGAACCGGTTTGTCGACGCTCGCCGAGCCGCGAGCCGCCGCTTTGGACGCGGCCTCCGCGGCCGCCGCCGAGCTCGGCGACGCGCGCTGTGACCTCGTCGTCCTGTTCGCGTCCGGCGGTGTGCTGGGCGCGCCGGAGCTGGTGCTCGAGGCCGTCCACGAGATCCTCGCCCCGGAAGCGTTGATCGGCTGCGGCGCCGGCGGCGTGATCGGCCACGGGCGGGAGATCGAGAACGGCACCGCGGTGTCGGTCTGGGCCGCTTCGCTCGGTGAGGGCCACGCCACGTCGTTCCACGCCGCGGTCGAGGAGATCGAGCAGGGCACGGGCGCGCTGACCGGCATGGCGGACCTGACGGGCGCGGACGGCGCGGTGTTGCTCAGCGACCCAGTGACCTTCCCCACCGACGCGGTGCTGCGCTTCCTGAGCGAGTCGACGCCGATGCTGCCGCTGATCGGCGGGCTCGCGTCCGGGCAGCGCCTGGAAGAGGACGAGACGGTGCTGTTCATCGACGAGCGCGTGGTCGGCGAGGGCGCGGTCGGCATCCGGCTCGACGGCGTGGAGATGCTGCCGGCCGTGTCGCAGGGCGCCGCGCCGATCGGGCCCGAGCTGACGATCACCGCCGGCGAAGGCCACGTGATCGGCGAGCTGGCGGGCAAGCCGGCGCTGGAGAAGCTCCGCGACACGATCGAGGAGCTCCCGCCCGAGGAGCTGCGGCTCGTGCAGGGCGGGCTGCTCGTCGGGATCGTCGTGGACGCCAACAAGCCCGACTACCTGCAGGGCGACTTCCTCGTCCGCGGGCTCGTCGGCGCCGATCCGGAGACCGGCCAGGTCGCGGTCGCCGCGGACGTGCACCCCGGGCAGGTCGTGCGGCTGCACGCGCGGGACGCGGAGAGCGCGGATCGCGACCTGCGCGAGGCTTTGAGCATCCGCATGACGGCGCTGGGCGGCCGGCCGCCGGCGGGAGCCTTGGTGTTCGCCTGCAACGGGCGGGGCCGCAGCATGTTCGGCCGCTCCGACCACGACGCCGAAGTCGTGCTCGACGCGCTGGGCGGCGCCCCGGCCGCCGGGTTCTTCGCCGCGGGCGAGATCGGCCCGGTCGGCGGTGGCTACTTCTTGCATTCCTTTACGGCGACGGTGGCGGTGTTCGCATGAAGCTCGATGGTGCGCGGGTGTTGTTGACGGGCGCGACGGGCGGGCTCGGCCAGGCGATCGCGCGGGCGCTGGCGGCCCGGGGCGCGACGCTGGTGCTCACCGGACGGCGAGCCGAGGTGCTCGAGCCGCTCGCCGTGGAAGTGGGCGGCCGCGCCGTGGCGTCCGATCTTGCCGATCCGGCCGCGGTCTCCGCCCTGCTGGAGGAGGCCGGCGAGGTCGACGTGCTCGTCGCCAACGCCGGGCTGCCGGGCAGCGGCGGGCTGCACTCGTTCTCGGTCGACGAGATCGACCGGGCACTGACCGTGAACCTGCGCGCGCCGATGCTGCTCGCGCAGGCGCTCTCACCCTTGATGGTCGAGCGCGGGCGCGGGCACCTGGTGTTCATGTCCTCGCTGGCCGGGAAGGCCGGCGCGCCCGGCTCGTCGGTCTACGCGGCGACCAAGTTCGGCCTGCGCGGGTTCGGGCTCGCGCTGCGCGAGGATCTGGCGGCCAAGGGCGTCGGCGTGTCGGTCGTGCTGCCCGGGTTCATCCGCGAGGCCGGCATGTTCGCCGAGTCCGGCGCGAAGCTCCCGCCCTTCGTCGGCACCAAGCGCCCGGACGACGTCGCCCGTGCGGTCGTGAAGGCGATCGAGCAGAACCGCGCGGAGCTCGACGTGGCGCCGGTGGCACTGCGGGCGGGCACGCTGCTGGCGTCGTTGGCGCCCGGCCCGGTGGGCTCCGTGCAGCGGCGGCTCGGCGCCGTCAAGACGTCCGAAGAGATCGGGCGCGGGCAGACCGAGAAGCGCTAACCGTCGCTGCGCCGCCCGGCGTCGGTGACGCCGTTCGTGGGCTGGACCTCGGTGGCGGTGCCGACAGCGGCGAGAACCTCGTCGGCGAGCTTCGGGCCGTCCGCGTCAGACAGCGGTGTGGCCTGGATGCGGACGACGACCTCGTCCGCGTCCACCTCCTCCAGGGAGATGTTCGGCTCGCCGCGGGTGGGCGTCGTGATCGCCTCCTCGAGCATGGTCTGGATGGTGCTCGGACGCACGTCGGGCCGGAGGCGGGCTCGGAGGTCGACCGCCGCGGGCTCGCGCAGCGGCACGACCGCGGCGCTCAGCACGACGTTGTTCGGGACCATGATCGAGTCCTGGTTCTGGGCGAAGGTCGTGTAGAGCAGCCCGAGGCTGGAGACGACGCCCTCGACCTGGCCCGCGAGGCCGCCCGCCTGCAGTCGCACGCGGTCGCCGACCTTGAACGGGCGGACGGAGATCAGCACGAGGCCGGCGATCAGGTTGCCGAGCGTCTGCTGGGCGGATCAGGAAGCGGCGGTGCCCGCGGTGCCCGGGTCCATCCGGCGGAACAGGGCGGGCGCGGTGAAGCGGCGGAGGTCGCGGGCGAGCGCCCAGCCGAGGGCGAGCATCACGACCGCCGCGGCGATCCGGACGGGCGCGTCGACGCCGAAGATCCGCTCGCGCTCGAAGTAGGCGATGAGCGTGACGGCGAACAACGGGATGACCGCTTCCCGATGGTCTCGGTTTCAGTCCGTGAGGGCGATCACAAATCGTTCACTCGAAGTGCCTGCATACCCGGCAGGGTCCTCGCCGGAGGGACCCAACTACAGGCAATAGGAGGAATGCATGCGCGCAACGCGCATCGCGGTGCTGGCCGCTGTCGGCGTCGCGGCGGCCGGGGCGACGGGGGTCGCCGTCGGCCAGTCCGGGCCGGACAAGAGCGCCGCCCTGAAGGCTTCGGTGGACATCTCGAAGCCGAAGAACATCATCCTGTTCATCGGTGACGGCATGGGCGATTCCGAGGTCACCTCGGGCCGCTACTACGCCAAGGGCGCCGCTGGCCGCCTGAACATGGACGCGCTGCCCTTCCGCGGCGACGTCACGACCTACAACGTCGGGCCGGCGGCCGCTGCGCCGTACCCGCCCAACTACGTGCCGGACTCCGCGCCGACCGCGGCCGCGTGGTCGAGCGGCATCAAGACGCTCGACGGCCGTCTGGGCCAGGGCCCGTCCTCGGGCGTCACCGTCCCGGGCACGAACTACGAGACCTACATGGAGATCGCCAAGAAGCGCGGGCTCTCCACGGGCAACGTCTCCACCGCGGAGATCACGGACGCCACGCCGGCCGGCCCGTCGGCGCACATCTCCCAGCGTGGTTGCCAGGGCCCGAACGACACGCGCAGCGCGTGCCCGACGGAGACCAAGGCGGCCGGTGGCCTCGGCTCGATCGCCGAGCAGCAGGCCGACAACCAGTTCGATGTCGTCCTGGGTGGCGGCCGCGCTCGGTACGCGCAGCCGCTCGAGGCCGGTGGCACGACGAACGTCATCGACTACGCCAAGACCAAGGGCTACAAGTACGTTGCCACCGAGGCCGAGCTGGCCAGTGTGACGTCGCTGGCGGCGGGCGAGCGGCTGCTCGGCCTGTTCCACGACTCGAACATGACGACCGAGTACCAGCCGCTGATCGCGTCTGACACCGGCGCCGGTTCGGCGACCACCAAGTGCCAGCCGTCCAACCGCGGCACCGAGCCCACGCTGGCCGAGATGACCGACAAGGCCATCAAGCTCCTCGAGGGCAACCAGAAGGGCTTCGTGCTCCAGGTCGAGGGCGCCTCGATCGACAAGCGCGATCACGCGTCCGACGCGTGCGGCCAGATCGGCGAGCTCATCGGCATGGACGACGCCATCGGCATCGCCCAGCAGTTCCAGAAGACGCACCCGGACACGCTGATCGTCGTCAGCGCCGATCACTCGCACACGAGCCAGATCATCGGGCCGACCACGGTTCCGCGCGGCCAGTACACGACCCTGCAGACCGTCGACGGCGCGCCGATCCGCATCTCCTACGGCACCGCCGCGATCGCCGGCTCCCAGTCCCACACGGGCGCCACCGTCCCGGTCTTCGCGTCGGGCCCGCGTGCCGCTGACGTGACCGGCACGATCGACCAGACCGAGCTGTTCCCGGTCCTCACCAACACCCAGACCGGCAACGGTCCGGCCACCTCGACCCCGGTCGGCGGCGACGTCGGCGGTGCCGTTCCGGCCACCCTGTCGCTCACCGTCGGCGCTCCCGCGTCGTTCCCGGCCTTCGTGCCGGGCGTGGCGAAGGACTACACCGCCGGGATGCTGGCGGACGTCGTCTCCACCGCGGGCGTCGCGAACCTGTCGATCGCCGACGCCGGCACGACCGCTCCGGGCAAGCTCGTGAACGGCACCTTCGCGCTGGAGCAGCCGCTCCAGGCTCGTGCGAAGGACGGCGCCTTCGCGTCGCTCGGCGCCACTCCCCTGGGCCTGCTGACCTACACCGGCCCGGTCTCCAACGACCGCGTGTCGATCGACTTCAAGCAGTCGATCGGCGCCAACGAGCCGCTGCGCACCGGCACTTACGCCAAGACGCTCACGCTCACGCTCTCCACGACCACCCCGTAGCACCGACGCCGCGCCGGCCGCCCTTGCGGGTGGCCGGCGCGGCGCGGGGTCGCCATCACGGCACGTAGTAGTCCACGTCGAGGACGATGTCCGAGACCTCGATCGCATGGTCGGCCGGCGCGGGCGCTCCGGGGATCGCGAGCCCGACGCCGTAGTTGTCGAGCGCGCCACTGACCCACGCGGCGACCAGCGCGGTGACGTCCCGCCGGGTCGCTCCAGGCGTTGTTGCCGGGGGCCTCGAACGTGTTCCACTCCGACCCGTAGTCGCCGCCGACGTTCGACCACGGCCACAGCCAGTCCGCGCTGCTGTCCCAGTCGGTGATGACGTCCAGGATCGAGACGACCTTGGGATCGGTGCCGAGCTCGTTGGTCTGATACACGCTCAGCGTCGCGTCGGTGACGACCGCGTTCGACGGAATCGCGCTGAGCCCGTCGAAGCGAGCGATCGTGATCTGGGTCGTGTTCCCCACCGTGTTCGGCGGGAAGTTGGCGTCGACCTCCCCGATCCAGCCGCCGCCTGCGCACTGATTCGACGGCGGGTACTCGATCAACCAGCACGACGTGTGCGCACTTGCCTTCTTGATTGGACCAGGAGTGAGAACTGCTATGCCGGCGGTGAGCATCGAACCATTCAACGCATACTAAGTCAACGTTCGTGTGCTGACACGTGTAACCGTCTGGCGTGTGGCGTGGCGTTCAGCTCAGGTGGCGCGCGGCGGGCTGAGTGCGCGTCGGGGAGCACACCCGCGGCCGCCGCGTCAAGCAATTCGTGCCCCGGCGGTCGCGAGTTCTGCGGCGGTCGTCACGAATGGCTTGACCCGTCGGGGCGGGTGCGCTCTTGTGCGGGTGAGCGGCTGCGCCGGAGTGCGCCCGGGCGCGGGCCGCGCGCTCGTGCGTGATCCGTCAGTTGACGCCCGTGGGGGGCGTTAAGTGACGGATCACGGGAGCGATCCGTCAGTTGACCCCCGCACAGGGGGTCAAGTGACGGATGACGGGAGCGATCCGTCAGTTGGGGCCTTGTGGGGGCCCAAAGTGACGGATGCCGCGCGTCTGGGTGGCAATGGCGTGTTGGCCCGTGTGCGCGGGCGCTTTCCGGCGCAGCCGGCTCATTGGGACGTCAGCGCAGCGGCGCCGGGCCTGTCAAGCCCGACCCGAAGGGCGGCGAAGCCGTCGCGCAGCGATCGCCTTGACAGGCCCGGCGCCGCGGAGCTACCCGAGTGCGGCGACGTGACCCGTGCGGGGCGCGCGGCGCGCCACGGCGGCGCGCGCCACGGCACGACGCCACGGCACGACACGACGGCACGACGGCACGGCACGGCGCCGCGGGACGGCATGCCACTGCGGGGCGGCGCAGAACGGCACGCGGCGGCGGTACGGGACGACATGGTGGCGCGGGACGACAGGCGCCAGGGCGACGGCGCGGCGCGGCGCCATGAGTGGCAACGTGCCAACTCGCGAAACTCGGCTCAAGGTTTCGGGCCGTGCTGCCGATGACATGAAGTAGACCGCCCGCCGAGGCGGTTTTCGCGTTTCTAGAACAGGGTCTCCTGCTTCACGCGGGGGACGGTCGGAAGCAGCGGTGGCGGCTGGCGGCGGGTGATGCCGCCGCGGTGGCGACGGTACGGGTCCATGTCCGTGCGGGGGTTGAGCCACGGGACGCCGGCGGCCAGCTCGATCTTGTGGCGTTCCGGGGGTGAGAGGCGGGAGCCCTTCGCGTAGAGGCGCTCGTAGCGCGGGACGAGGTCTGGGCGGTAGTCGCGCAGCCAGTCCATGAAGATGCGGCGGACCGCGGTGGACAGGAACAGGGTCTGGCCGCCGATGTAGGTCGCGCCCGCCTCCGTGGCCATCTCGACGATCTTCTCGACCTGCTCGGGAGCGTCGTTGATGCCCGGGATGAGCGGGGCCATCAGGACGCCGGTGGGGATGCCGTTGCGGTTGAGCTCGGCCACCGCCTCCAGGCGTGCACGTGGGTGCGGCGTGTGCGGCTCGGTGGCGCGCCAGGCCTTCTCGTCCAGCGTCGGCACGGACAGGCAGGCGCTGATGTCGGTGACCGCGGCGATCTCCTTCATCAGGTCTAGATCGCGCAGCAGCAGTGGCGACTTGGTGAGGATGGAGCACGGGTTCTCCGCGTCGCGCAGCGCTTCCCAGATGCCGCGCATGAGCTTGTAGCGGCCCTCGACCCACTGGTAGGGGTCCGTGTTCGTGCCCAGCGCGACGGTCTCCCCCGTCCAGGACGGCCGGCGCAGCTCCGCGCGCAGCACCTCGGGCACGTTGACCTTGACGACGATCTCACGCTCGAAGTCTCGGCCCGCGTCCAGCTCCAGGTACTCGTGCGTCGGGCGGGCGAAGCAGTTGTGGCTGACCACGCCGTTGGCGATGAAGTCGCCCGTGCCGGTCGTGATGTCGAACATCGGCATGTCGATGCCGAGCCGTTCCACCGATGTGACGCGCAGCGCGCCCGGGAACTTCACCGCGCGCCCCTCGACCGTGCAGCGACGCCGGATCGCCGGACCGACCGTGTGGAAGAACCGCAGATGCTCCCCAGCGTCACCGAGCACTCGCACCGTCCGCGCGTCCTCCGAGACGGAATGGAACCCGAGCACCCGCAGGCTGTCCGCCGCGCGGCGCAGCACGGCCGGGTCGGAGTTCGCGAGCCGCAGCGCTTCGCCGCTCGAGCCGTCCGCGTCGAACACGCCCGCCAGGAACCCCTTGCACCACTCGGGGCTCGCGTCCCACGGCCACGCGAGCACGTGCCGCATCGACTCCGCCGACGGGCGCGCCACGCGCATCTCTCGATAGCCCGCGACGGCCGCCGCGCTCATCGTCAGCCCCAGCTCGGCCAGGTAGAGCTCCACGCGCTCCAAGGCCTCACGCCCGGCCGGCGTGAGCCGGAACAGGTGATCGTCGCCGTGCACCGCGCCGCACAGGTAGCCGCGCCGGTAGTCCGCGTCTTCCACCGGCGCCACGGCGAACTGGCCGACGCCACCGAACCGGTCTCCCACCACGAGCGTGCGGCGCCGGCCCTCACCCTCCGCGACGTACCGCCAGCCGTGGCGGGTGAGGAAGCGGTGGTCGCCGCTCGCGACCAGCTCCGTGCCGTCCTCCAACGACACGCGGTACGCGGGCTTGAGCGTCGACCAGTGCGCGAGCACCTCGGTGTGCACGTAGCGGCGGGTGCGGCCGACCCGGCGCGTGCCGTAGATGCGATCCCCCTGGCGGAGGTCGGCCAGCGCCCGCGTGCGGCCGTCCGCGAGCAGGATCTGCGTGTCCCCCGCCAGGCAGTAGACGCACGCGTGCGAGCAGCCGCGGTAGGGGTTGACGGTCCAGTTGAAGGGCAGCCGCGAGGCCGCCGGGACACGGTTGAGGGCCGACTTGGTGCGGACCTCGTGGAACCGCATGTCCAGCGCCTCCGGCGCGTCGAACCGGCGGACCACCGTGTCCCCCAGGCCGGGGAGCCGCCCGGCGTCGTCTCGCTCGATGACCTGTGATGACCAGCGCACGAACACATGTTCGCACGGGTTGCGGACGGAATGTCGAACGCGTGTTCTCAGTCGGACGGCAGCAGGCTGTAGATCACCGTGTCCCGGCGTCCACCCTTGAACGGGAGGTGCGCTCGCAGCAGCCCTTCGCGCGTGAACCCACAGCGCTCGGCGACCCGCTGGGAGGCGACGTTGTCGGGGCCGCACGTGAGCTCCAGGCGCGCGACGTCGAGCTCGTCGAACGCCCAGCGCGCGAGCAGGCGGACGGCGTGCGTGGCGACTCCGCGCCCGCGTGCGTGCGGCGCCAGCCAGTAGCCGATCCCGGCACGGCCCTCGCAGAAGCCGTGCAAAGACACGCCTCCCAGGACGACGTCACCGACCGCCGCGAACGCGATCTGCCGACCGCAGCGGCGCGCGTCCTCCAACTCGACCAGGTGCTCCCGCGCGGCGCTCTCAGTGAGCGGCGCCCAGTCGGAGAAGCGCGCGAACACCGGATCGTGGAACGCCGCGACCATCGCCGGCACGTCGGCCTCACGCCAGGGACGCAACGTCACGCGCTCGTCGGCGAGCGGAGGGCTCGGCCACGGCAACTCGGCCATGGCCGAGAACGCTACGCCACGCGCGAGAGCAGCGACTCGCTGCCGGTCAGCGACTGCGACGTGGCCGTCGCGATCTCGACCGAGACGAACTCGCCGGGCGCGGCGAGACCGTCGAAGTTCACGACCTTGTTGTGCGTCGTGCGCCCGCGCAGGCGCGCCGGGTCGTAGCGCGACGGGCCGTCGACGAGCACGTCGAGCGTCCGCCCCACGAACCGCTGCGCGCGCTCACGGGCACGCCGCTGGACGGCCTCGACGAGCCGCTCCATCCGCTCGGTCTGCACCTCGTGCGGGACGAACTCGTCCACGAACTCAGCGGCCTCGGTGTCACGCCGGGGCGAGTAGATGAACGTGAAGGCGCCGTCGAAGCCGACCTCCTCGACCACCTCGAGCGTCTCGGCGAACTCCGCCTCGGTCTCCCCCGGGAAGCCGACGATGATGTCCGTCGTGATCGCGCAGTCCGGCACGTGCTCGCGGATCAGCGCGACGCGGTCCATGAAGCGCTCACGCCCGTACGTGCGGCGCATGCGCTTGAGCACCCGCGACGAGCCCGCCTGCAGCGGCAGGTGGATGTGCTGGCAGACGCTCTCCAGCTCAGCGTGCGCGCGGATGACGTCCTCGGTCATGTGCGCCGGGTGCGGGCTCGTGTAGCGGATGCGCTCGATGCCGTCGATCGCGTCCACGGCGTGCAGCAGCTCGGAGAACTTGCGCGGCTCCGGCCGTAGCCGTGTGCCGTAGGAGTTCACGTTCTGGCCGAGCAGCGTCACCTCACGCACGCCCTCGGACGCGAGCACGCGCACCTCTTCCACCAGCTCCTCGAACGGCCGCGAGACCTCGCGGCCGCGCGTGGACGGCACGATGCAGTACGAGCACTTCATGTTGCAGCCGGCGCTGATCTGCACCCACGCGTGGACGTCCCGCGCGCGCTTGCCCGGCAGATGACCGGTGAAGCCCTCGAACTCGAAGAAGCCCTGGGCGGTGAGGCTGTCGCTCGTCAGGAACTCGGCGAGCTTGTGCACCTGGCCCGGGCCGAAGGCGACGTCCACGAACGGGTAGTCGCGGAAGACCTGGTCCTTGACCGACTGCGCCCAACAGCCGCCGACGCCGATCACGCGCTCGGGATCCTTGCGCTTGAGCGCGCGGGCGTCGTAGAGGTGGCTGACGAAGCGCTCGTCCGCCTTCTCGCGGATCGAGCACGTGTTGAACAGGATCAGGTCCGCTTCCTCGCGCGCCGGCGCCTCCGAATACCCGAGCGACTCGAGCATGCCCTTCATGCGCTCGGAGTCGTGCTCGTTCATCTGGCACCCGAAGGTGGTTACGTGGAAGCGCTTCATGACGGCTAACGAGCGTAGTCGGTGGCGCGCGACTCGCGGATGACGGTGACCTTGATCTGGCCCGGGTACTCGAGCTCCTGCTCGATCTCGCGGGCGATCGAGTGGCTGAGCAGGACGGCGCCATCGTCGTCGAGCGCGCCCGGAACGACCATGACGCGGATCTCGCGGCCGGCCTGCATGGCGTAGACCTTGTCCACGCCGTCGTGGCGGGTCGCGATCTGCTCGAGGTCGCGCAGGCGCTTGACGTACTGCTCGAGCGACTCGCCGCGGGCACCGGGCCGGGCGCCGGACAGCGCGTCGGCGGCCTGGACGATCACGGCCTCGACGGTCTGCGGCTCGACCTCGTTGTGGTGCGCCTCCATCGCGTGCGCAACGGCCTCGGACTCGCCGTGGCGGCGGGCCAGGTCGCCGCCGACCAGCGCGTGCGGGCCCTCGACCTCGTGGGAGACCGCCTTGCCGATGTCGTGCAGCAGCGCGGCGCGGCGGGCCGTCTTCGGGCTCGCCCCCAGCTCCTCGGCCATCATCGCGGCGAGGTGCGCGCACTCGATCGAGTGCGCGAGGACGTTCTGGCCGTAGCTCGTGCGGTACTTCAGGCGGCCGAGGATGCGGACGAGCTCGGAGTCCAGGCCCTGGACGTTGGACTCGAGCGCGGCCTGCTCGCCCGACTCGACGATGTGGGACTCGAGCTCGGACTTGGCCTGGTAGTAGGTCTCCTCGATCCGCGCCGGGTGGATGCGGCCGTCCTGCAGGAGCTTCTCGAGCGTCATCCGGGCGATCTCGCGGCGGACGCCGTCGAAGCCGGAGAGGATGACCGCGTTCGGCGTGTCGTCGATGATGAAGTCGACGCCCGTGAGGTGCTCGAGCGCGCGGATGTTGCGGCCCTCGCGGCCGATGATGCGGCCCTTCATGTCGTCGGCGGGCAGCTGGACGACGGAGACCGTGGTCTCGGCGGCGTGGCCCGCCGCGAGGCGCTGCATGACCACGGCGAGGATGTTGCGGACGCGGCGGTCGGCGTCGCGCTTGGTCTCCTCCTCGATCTGGCGGACGAGGCGGGCGGAGTCGTGACGGATCTGGTCCTCGAGCTCCTTGAGCAGAAGCTGCTTGGCCTGTGATGCGGAGTAGCCGGACGTGCGCTCGAGCGCCTTGACGTGGCGCTCGTGCGCCTCGTCGGCGCGCTGGGTGTGCTGGGCGAGCGTCTCCGCTCGGGCCTCGAGCTCGGCGGCGCGCGTCTCCAGGGCCTCCTCGCGAGCGACCAGGCGCTCTTCGAGGCGCCCGATCTCCTGCCGGCGGTTGAGGGCGTCGTCCGTCTCAGCGGCGCTGGCGGCGGCTTCGGCCGGGCCCACGGGGGCTCTCGACCCGGACGATCCGGCGCTCCCCGCGGCCGCGAGCCCAGGGGCCCGCTTGACCAGCAGGAGTGCCGCGACCACCAAGCCGACCGCGAGCACGGTGGCCGCGATCACAGTTTCCATTGTCCAGTGTCCTCTCTCCGTACGCCGCCCTACTAGGGCGCGGCGAGATCCGATGCTTCGATTTCAAGAGGCGGCAGATCGGGTCGACCCGGAGGTCCGGAACGAGGGATCAGCATGAAAGGCGGCCGAGGACGGCCGCCGCGTCAGGTGGCGGCGGTCAGAAGTGAGTTCGAAGGGTGCCTAACGGGCGCCGGAGCCCGCTGGGTGGGCGCTCTCGCCCGAGTTGATGCGTGGTGGCCGTCAAGACTGAAGCTGCTGAATCACAAGTGAAATTGGCTTGATTTGCTGCTGGTTTCAAAGGGGCCGCGTAGACCCGGTCTGTCGCTGCGGCGGATCGTAGTACTGCAGAGTGCCGCACGCAACGACGCTCGGGCGCGACCGGGCCGGCAGTTGTCGCTCACGGGGCGAGAACACCCCGCGCACGGCCGGATCGGCGCGGCTGCGAGACGTGAAACGTGTCAGCGCTCGACGGCGGAGGCGGCGTGGCGCCGCAACGCATCGTGCGCGAGCTCGAGGTCGAACCCCTTGCGCACGAGGAAGCCCAGCGCCTTCTCGCGGTCTCGCGGCGCCTCGGGCGGAACCGGGTAGCGCCGGGCGAGCAGGGCCGTCGCGGCCGCCAGCTCGTCGTGGTCGCCGGCCGCGAGCGCGGCGGCGATGTGCGTGCGGTCCACGCCGAGCTCGCGCAGCCGGCGCTCGATGCGCTCCGCGCCCCAGTTGTCCAGGTTGCGCCGATCTTCGGCGAAGCGCTGCGCGTAGCCCGCGTCGTCCACGTAGCCGCAGGACTTCAGCTCGTCGAGGACCTCGTCGATCAGCGGCGCCTCGACGTCGTTGCGCTCCAGTCGCGCCCGGACCTCGGCCTCGGTGCGCTCACGCCGCGAGAGAAAGCGCCAGGCGGCGTTGAACGCCTCCTCGCGCAGCTGGTCCTCGGAGGCCGCGGGCGGCTCGCCGGAGAGGCTGCCGAGCGACTCGGGCGCGAAGTCGGCCGCGAGGGCCTCGAACGACAGCACGACGGGGCCGGGCGACGAGTCCGTGGCGGGGCCGGTGGGGCCCGGCGACGAGTCCGTGGCGGGGCCGGCCGGAGCGTCAGCGGCGGCAGGCGGAGCGTCCGGGGCGGGGCCGGTCGCGGCGGGCGGTGCGTCCGCGGCGACGCCAGCGGGGCCGGGCGGAGAGTCGGCGGCGGGGCCGGTGGGCCGGGTCGCCGCGGGTGAAGAGGTGGGCTCGCCGCCGCGGGACGCGGCGGACGGGCCCGAACGGGCGGCGCCGGGCGAGGCCTCCGTGTCGGCGGAGGTCTCGCCCTGCGGGGTTGCGGGGCCGGAAGGCTCCGCGGCGCTGCCCATAGCTAGAACGTGCCCCTAGGCCCCGACGAGGGCCGCGGCCTTCTTGGCGTCGCCCTCGATGGGCGCGACGAGGTCCTGGCTGACGCCGAGGATCTCGTAGACCTTGCTCTCGATCTCCTTGGCCACCTCGGGGTGGCTGTCGAGGTAGCCCTTGGCGTTGTTGCGGCCCTGGCCCAGACGCTCGTCGCCGTAGGAGAAGAACGAGCCGGACTTCGTGACGACCGAGTGCTCGATGCCGAGGTCCAGGATGCAGCCCGAGGACGAGATGCCCTGGCCGAACTCGATGTCGAACTCCGCCTGGCGGAACGGGGCGGCGACCTTGTTCTTGACGACCTTCACGCGGACGCGGTTGCCCACGGCCTCGGTGCCGTCCTTGAGCGTCTCGATGCGGCGGATGTCCAGCCGCTGGGACGCGTAGAACTTCAGCGCGCGGCCGCCCGGCTGGGTCTCCGGCGAGCCGAACATGACGCCGACCTTCTCACGGATCTGGTTCGTGAAGAGGCAGAGCGTCTGCGTGCGGTTCAGGTTGCCGGCGAGCTTGCGCATGGCCTGGGACATCATGCGCGCCTGCAGGCCGACGGTCTGGTCGCCCATCTGGCCCTCGAGCTCCGACCGCGGCGTCAGCGCCGCCACGGAGTCCACGGCCACGACGTCCACCGCGCCGGAGCGCACGAGCATGTCCGCGATCTCCAACGCCTGCTCGCCGTAGTCCGGCTGCGAGACCAGCAGATCGTCGATGTTCACGCCGATCCGCTGGGCGTACAGCGGGTCCATCGCGTGCTCGGCGTCGATGAACGCGCACACGCCGCCGAGCTTCTGCGCCTCGGCGATGATGTGGTAGACCAGCGTCGTCTTACCGGAGGACTCCGGGCCGAACACTTCCACGATGCGGCCGCGCGGGATGCCGCCGATGCCGAGGGCAAGATCCAGCGACAGCGCACCCGTGGGAATCGCCTCGCACTTGACCTGAGCACCCGGATCTCCCATCCGCATGACCGAGCCCTTGCCGAACTGGCGCTCGATCTGGGACAGGGCGCCCTGCAGGGCTGTATCTCTTGCCTTCGAGGGCTCCTGGTTGCTCATGGACGTGCACGCTAGGGGCCGGGTCGGACGGATACGAACATCTGTGCGCTTTTGGCACACAAAAGGCACACTTCTGTGTCAGTTCGTAGGCAACGTGAACCAAAAGGTCGAGCCGGTGTCCTCGACGCTCTCAAAGCCCATCGTCCCGCCGTGCGCGATCACGATGTCGTGGGCCAGCGCCAGCCCGAGACCGGTCCCGCCCACCCGCACCGCTTCCTCGCGCGCGACCCGGAAGAACTTCTCGAACACCCGCGCCTGCTGGCCGACCGGGATGCCGAGCCCGTCGTCGGACACGGTCACGCGCACGACCCCCTCGGCGCACTCGGCGTCGATCCGCACCACGCCGCCATCGGGCGAGTACTTGATCGCGTTCGAGAGCAGGTTCGCGACCACCTGCGCCACCCGCGCCCGGTCGCCGCGCGCCATGACCGGCGTCGGGCACGGCCGCAGCTCGAGCCGGTGCGCCTCGCTCTGCCCCGCGAACACGGCCACGGCCTCGGCCAGCAGCTCGCCCACGTCGAACGAGGCGAGGGCCAGCACGAGCCGCTGCTCCTCGATCGTCTGCAGGTCCAGGAAGTCGTCGATCAGCGACGAGAGCCGCTTCGCCTCGCGGTGCACCGTGCCCAGGATCTCCGCGCGCGAGCTCTCGTCGAGCGGGCGCGTGCGCAGCAGGTCGGTGTAGCCGACCACGGACGCGAGCGGCGTGCGCAGCTCGTGCGAGACGGTCTGCATCAGGGTCGACTTGAGCTGGTCGACCTCGCGCTCGCGCGTGACGTCGCGCAGCACCACCAGGCGACCGATCCGCGCGCCGTGCGCGTCGTCGATCGGCGCCGTGTAGCGCTCGAGCACGAACCCGGACACCGCCAGCTCGTCCGCGGTCGGCTCGTCGGAGTCGGCGAGCACCGACTCCCAGTCGGCGAAGTACGACTCGCGGTCGAACGCGACCGGCAGCGGCCCGCGATCCGCCCCGATCGCCGACCCGATCGGCATCTCCAGCCGCGCGGAGAGCTGCTCCATCGCCGCGTTCGCGAACACGACCTCGTGGTCGAGGCCGACCAGCGCGATCCCCTCGCGCACGCCGTCGAGCACCGCGGCGTTGACCTGCGAGAGCCAACCCTGCTGCCCGAGCGCGTCCGCCTCCGCGAGCGCGGTCGCCGCCTGGCCGGCGAGCCGCAGCACGCTCTCGGCCTCGGCGGTCGAGAAGCCGTCGGAGGTCACGCCCCCGAGCGAGGCCACGCCGATCGAGCGCTCGCCGATCTGCAGCGGCACGTGCAGCTCCCAGCGCACCGGCACCTCCCCGGCGAGCCCGCGGACGAGGAACGAGGAGTCCTCGAGGGCCAGGACGTCGCGCCCCGCGACCGCCCGCGCCGCCGCGCCCTCCCCGCCCGCCGCGACCCGCTCGGGCAGCGAGGCGGGATCGAGCCCGACCGCCGCCGCGCGCGCCCAGCGCTCCTGGTCCTGCCAGGAGCCCGCGTACAGGACCCCGACGTCGGCACCCGCCGCCTCGACCAGCCCGGACAGCGCGATCCACGCCAGCACGGCGGTCTCGCGCTCGGTCGCCAGCGTGTCCGCGAAGGACGCGTAGGCCTCGGCCCGGCGCTTCTGGTCGGCCAGCTGCGCCGCGGTCGCCGACAGCTCGTCACGCTGCGCGCGCAGCTCGTCGCTCGACGCCGACAGCTCTTCCTGGTGCTCCTCGAGCTCGATCGCCTGCATCTCGAGCTCCGTGTTCTGGCTCTCCAGCTCGTCCCGCGATTGCTCGAGCGAGCGGGCCATGGCGTTGAAGGTCGCCCCGAGCCGGCCGAGCTCACCACGCCCCGACGTGACGACGGTCGCGTCGAGCTCGCCCTGGCGCACGCGCTCCGCGGCCGCCGCGAGCTGCCCGACCGGCCGCACGATCCGCCGGGCGACGTACAGCGTGACCCACACCAGCGCGCCGATGCACGCGAGCAGGCCGACGAACGAGATCAGGAAGGCACGGTCGGTCGCCTGGTCGGCCTTCGCCGCCTGGCGCGCGGACCGCTCCTGCTCGGCCGCGGTCAGGTCGACGATGCGCTCCTCGACGGCGTTGGCCCGCGCGGTCCCTTCGGCCGCGCTCGCGAACGCCCGCCCCGCGGCGACACCGTCCTCGCGCGTGCGCGCGATGACCGCGTCCGCGTAGTCGTTGATGTAGGAGAGCGCCTCGGCGCGGATCGTCTCGGCGCGACGCAGCTGCGCGGGGTCGTCGTCGACCAGCGCCGCCAGGTCGAGCGTGGCGTCCGGCAGCGCGGCGCGCGCCTGCCGGTAGGCCTGCAGCAGGTCTTCGTTGCCGGCGATCAGGTAGCCGCGGACGTTCGTCTGGACCGCCAGCAGACGCTGCTGGGTGAGGTTGCCGGCGGCGATCACGGCCTGCGACTCGCGGGCCTGACGCGCGGTCGCCTGCTGGCGGGCGATCGCCCACGTGAGCAGCCCGATGACGGTTGCGACGAGCACGACGAGCCCGAGCGAGCCGAGCACCGTCCGCTTGGTCATCCACCCACCCGCTCGTACGCGTGCGGGCCGATCACGCGCAGCCCGTACGCGCTGGGGTCGATCAGCCGCTCGCTGCGGCCGAGGAGCAGCACGCCGCGCCGTGAGAGCGCCGCGACGAGGTTCCCGTAGAGCCGTTTGCGGGCCGCCGGACTCATGTAGATCGCGACGTTGCGGCAGACGACGAGGCGCCAGCGGCCGGGCGGCGGGCCGTCGGCCACCAGGTCCCGCTGCTCGAAGCGCACGCGTGCCCGCACAGCGTCAGAAACGCCGTCGAAGACGCCGACTTGCGCTATTGCGAGGTTTTCTTCGAGTAGATCGCTGCCGAGCAGCAATGCACGGTCGAGCGCGCCGATGCGCTCGAGCAGGATCCCGAGCGAGTACAGCTCCGAGCCGTCCGAGCAGCCTGCCGACCAGGCGCTGACCCGTGCGCCGCCGGCCAGCAGGCGTGGCAGCAGGTCGTGCTCGAGCAGCGCGAACTGGTGCGGGTCGCGGGACATCGCGGTGTGCGAGATCGCGATCGAGCGCCGGAAGCGGCGTCGCTCGCCCGCGTCGCCGCGCAGCACCCGGGCCAGCGAGGCCGGGTCGTCCAGCTCCAGCCGCCGGCACGCGCGAGCCACCTGCTCGTCCACGTGCTCGTCCCGGAAATTGGCCAGCGGCAGCCCGCTGACGCGCTCTAGTTCGCCCACTCCGGGGCGGACCGTAGCGGCGCTACGGCGCCGCCACTCGGACCGGATCCCGGTCTGTCAGCGTGCCAACGCAGACAACGGTGTCACGCGCAATCTCGGTTGCAGCAGGCTCGCCTGGGCGTCCGACAGCGACAGCCGGATGCGCTTGCCGCCCAGCGTTCCGGACAGGCCGCGTCGGCCGAGCACGAGCCTGCCCTTCGCGGCCTTCGGTCCGGAGATGCGGAACGTCAGCGACCGCGAGAGATCCCCGCCGCCGCTCACGGTCAGGCCGGTCACAGCCTGGTAGTCATGCAGGACGAGGCGGCGGCCGCTGATGCGCCAGGAGCCGCCACGCAGTCCGCCTCCGCCTGTCGCCAGAGCGGTCGAGAACACGACATCGAGGTCGTTGAGCGTCTCGAAGACCCCGAACAGCGTCCGCCCGACCTTACCCGAGTAGTCGGGGTACGACGCGAGCTTGTCGAACGACTTCGGCGCGGACGGCCCGCCCGGCACGCCCGTCGGCACGCGCTTGCAGGTCTTGGGCGGCGTCTTGCCGTCCAGGAAGCGGCTGACCGCGCGAGCCGCACAGGAACGCGGCTCGCTGAGTGTGGAGTGGCCGACGCCGGGGATCACGATCCGGTGCGCGCCCGGGATCCGCGCCGCGACGTTGGCGGACCACTCCGGCGCGGTGCGCAGATCCTCGCCGCCCTGCAGGATCAGCGTCGGCACGGTCGGGTACGGCGTCGGCGCGACCGTCGTCGGCGCGCGCGGGACGTCCGGCCAGCGCAGGCACAGGTTGATCTCGTCCTCGACGACCATCGCCGCGTCGAACGGCGCGAACGCGTTCGGCGGGAGCGTGGCGACGAGCGACTGCGACCACCCCGCGCGCTGCTCGACCGGCGTGCCCGCGGGCCACGGCAGCGGCGTCGTCTCGCACACCGTGGAGTAGCGCGCGACGGAGAAATCACGCGGCGAACCGAGGCCCTCGAGCCGCCGCGACTCGCGGATGAGGCGGGCCAGCAGCGCCCCGTCGCCCTTGAGCGCGGCCTGCACGCCGGCCGGGATCGCGGCCCGCAGCGGCGGCAGGTAGTCCGTGAGCAGCATGAGGTCGAACAGCTTCGTCGGCGTGATGTTCACGCGCTGCGAGCGGCCGAGCGAGTCGTAGGCGAAGGCCTGGAGCGGCTTGGCGCGCAGCTGGGCGACGAGCGCGGTGAGGTCGGCGCCGGGGTCCAGCGAGATCTCGCGGCAGCGCGCCGGGCACAACGACTTCAGCGACGGGCTCATCGCGCGGAACGTCACGCCCGCGAACGGATCGGGGTCGTCGTAGTCGACGACGGAGTCCAGGATGAGCCGCTCGACGTGCGCCGGGAACGCCCGCGCGTAGGCGACGGCGAGCTCGGTGCCGTAGGAGATGCCGAACAGCGTCAGCTTCTCGACGCCGAGCTGCTGGCGGATCGCCTCCATGTCCTGCACGGAGTCCGGGGTGGTGTAGAAGCGCCGCGCCGGGCCGATCCGGTTCGCGCACTCCTCGGCCGCGCCGGTGTCGCGCAGGTGCGGATCCTTCTCCAGGCGCGGGCAGCGCAGCAGGCCGGAACGCCCGGTGCCGCGCTGGTCGTAGCCGATCAGCTGGAAGTCCTCGGCGAGCTCGGGAAGCGCGCTGCCGACCACGCTGAGCATCTCGCTCACGCCCGCACCGCCCGGGCCGCCGGACAGGTACATCATCGTCTTGCCGGAGGTCTTTCCGATCCGGGCGATCCGCAGCGGGATCGTCCCCGGCATCGTGTTCGCCCGGTCGAGGGGCACGTCGAGCGTCGCGCAGCGGATGCCGGCGAAGTCGACGCAGGACCGCCACTGCAGGGCGGCGTGAGACGCGCTCGGAAGGACCGCGAGCGCCGCAAGGGCGAGCAGCGCCCCGATCATGAACCTCCGCATATGAGGCCTCAGGCTACCCGCTGCGCTAGAGGCGCTTTCACAAGTGGTTGATAGGTGGCGCCGTGTTGATGCAGGCGGGAGACGTAGAGCGTCACGGACGGCCCCGCGAAGGCGATCGGGGCGAGCGCCAGCGGCGCCTCACGCGGCGGGCGCACCCGCGGTCGCAGCCGGGCGATCGTCACGTGGGCGCGGAACGGACGCGTCTCGGGCGTGTAGACGCCGGCGGCCTCCAGTCCGGCGGAGACGCGCGCCTGCAGGTCGCCGAGCGGCCCGTGGATCTCGACCGTGAGCACCCGCGCGCGGCGCGGCGGGAGCAGGAGCACGTCGCCGAGCTCCAGCCGCGGGGCGACCGACTCCGCCAGCACGACCGGCGCGATCGCTTCCACGTCCTCCTCCGGGCGCTCGCCGAGGAAGGCCAGCGTGATGTGGAGGGACTCCGGCTTCACCGGCCGCCAGACCTCGGGATCCGCCGCCTGGCCCGCCGCGGTGAGGGCGTCGCGCACGTCCTCCGGGAGGTCGAGCGCGACGAAGAGCCTCATCGCCGCAGGATCAGCGCGCGGAGCATGTGCAGCGCGACGGTGGTCGTGCGGTCGCGCACGTCGGTGCGGGAGCCCGGGAGGCGCACGGTGCGCTCCTCCACGCCCCACGGTGCGGCGATGCTCAGGCAGACCGTGCCGACGGGCTTCTCAGGCGTGCCGCCGCCCGGGCCGGCGATGCCCGTGATGCCGATGCCCAGGTCCGCGCCGAAGCGCTCCCGCGCGCCCGCCGACAACGCGGACGCCACCTCCGGGGAGACGGCTCCGTGGGCGGCGATCAGGCCCGCGTCGACGCCCGCCAACGCCGTCTTGGCCTCGTTCGAGTACACGACGACGCCACCGAGGACGTAGGCGGAGGAGCCGGCGAGGTCGGTCAGCCGCCCCGCCATCAGCCCGCCCGTGCACGACTCCGCCGTCGCGATCGTCAAACCCGAGAGCAGCTGCGCGATCACCTCGTCGATGGTCGCGCCGCTGTCCGAGAAGAGCGCGTCGCCGTGCCGCGCCCGGATCTCGGCCTCGAAGTCCGCGTACGCGGCCGCAGCCGGCTCCTCGTAGACCGTCGCCAGCTCGAGCTCGCCGCGCCGCAGGCAAGTGGTGATCTCCAGCGGGCGCGAGTCGGCGTCGAGCTCGCGCAGCGTCGCGGCGATCTGCGGCTCCGACAGCGGGAAGAAGCGCAGGATCCGCTGCTCCAAGGACCCGGCGGAGGCGAGCAACGAGCGCAGCGGCTCCGTCGACACCGCGTCGCCCCACATCGCCTGCAGCTCGCGCGGCGGCCCCGGGAGCACGGCCACGAGCGGCGCGGAGCCGATCAGGAAGCCGGGTGCGGTCCCGCGCGGCTCGAGCACCACCGCGCCGACGGGCACGTGCGCCTGCTTGCGCGCCCCCGCCCGCATCGGCGCCTCTTCGCCCCCGATCCGGCGCCGCAGCGTGTTGACGATCGCCCAGATCCGCTCCTCGAGCGCCGGGTCGAGCTCCATCCGCGTCCCCGCCCACCCGGCGACCACCTCGGCCGTGAGATCGTCGGCGGTCGGGCCGAGGCCGCCGCTCGTCAGCACCAGGTCGACGTCGGAGAAGAAGTCCAGCGCCCGCCGCAGGTCCTCGGGACGGTCGCCGACCACGACGATCTCCCGCAAGGAGACGCCGTGCGCGCGCAGCTGCTCGGACAGCCACGGCCCATTGGCGTCCCGGATGAGGCCCGAGAGCACCTCGGTGCCGGTCACGATGATCCCCGCGCGGACGCTCAAGTGGCGCAGAGCCCCGTCCGCACCGACTCCTTGAGCCGCTTGGGCTTCTTGCCCGGCCGCAGCTCGTACCCGATCGGCTGGCCGATGTTGGCCGCGGGGTAGCGCTTGCCGCCGTAGGTCATGCGCACCGAGCTGTTGCCCAGGTTGACGCGGAAGGACTTCGACCGGAACGTCTTGGTGCTCGCGCCCTTCTCGAGGTACTCGCCATTGACGACCGCCTTGCCCGTCGCGTCGACCAGGCACACGTACACGCGGTCGGTCGCGGTCAGCTTCAGGGACACGCGGGTGGGCGCGGCCTTCTTCTTGCGCTTGGCCGGCGTCGCCGTGGCCTTGGGCGGCTCGCTCGTGGCCGTCGCGGTGGGCGTCGGCGTGCCGTTCCCGGTGAGGTCGGTCTCGGGGTCGTCGCCGGTACGCCCGAGCAGGTAGAGCGCCGCGCAGACGATCAGGATCCCCAGCCCGACGACGATGAACGGCCCGATCGGCCGCCGCGGGCGCTGACGCTGGCGACCGCCGCCCCGGTTGGGCCGGAACGGCGTCAGGTCCTGCGTCGTCGGGCGCTCGAAACGCTGCCGGTATTCCTCCACGAGCAAGCGTGGGTCGAGTTCCAGGTACTCCGCGTACGTGCGCAGGAACGTCTTGACGAAGGTGGGCCCGGGCAGCAGGTCCCACTCCTCGTTCTCGAGGGCGCGCAGGTATTTGGCACGGATCTTCGTCGCCGCCTCGACCTCGGTCATGTCGATGCGGCGGCGCATCCGTGTCTCGCGAAGCGTCTCACCGATCTCCGGCATCAGCTTCTACGAGGCTACAAGCGCCCTACTCGGGCGAGCCGTCGTCATCGGGCACTTTCGCCGGCGTTCCGGCGAGCGCCTCGAGCACGCGGGGCACGTCAGCTTCGGTCACAAGCACCTGGCGTGGCTTAGAACCTTCATATCCGGAGATCACACCACGCCGCTCGAGCATGTCGATCAGTCTCCCGGCTCGGGTGTACCCGAGACGCAAGCGACGTTGCAACATCGACGTCGAGGCGGTCTGCATCTCGGCGACGAGTCGGATCGCGTCCTCCAGCAGCGGGTCCTCGTCCGGGTCGAACTCGTCCGGAGCGCTCTCGGCCTCGACCGGTTCCTCCGCGACCTCCTCGAGCAGGTCGTCGCGCAGCTCCGGCTCGCCCTGGTCGCGCCAGGCGTCCGTGATGGCCTCGATCTGGGGCTCGTCGATGAACGCGCCCTGGATGCGCTGCAGGCGCGAGGAACCGACCGGCGAGAAGAGCATGTCGCCCATGCCGAGCAGCGCCTCGGCGCCGTTCTGGTCGAGGATCACGCGCGAGTCCGTCTGCGAGGAGACCGCGAACGCGATCCGCGACGGCACGTTGGCCTTGATCATGCCCGTGATGACGTCCACGCGCGGCGACTGAGTGGCCAGCACGAGGTGGATGCCGACCGCGCGCGCCTTCTGGGCGATGCGGATGATCGAGTCCTCGACGTCGGCGGGCGCGACCATCATCAGGTCCGCGAGCTCGTCGATCACGCACAGGATGTACGGGAGCGGCGGCTGGTCGCGGGTCGCGCGGACCTTGTTGAGGTCCTTCAGCGTGCGCGTCCGGGCCAGCGCCATCGCGCCGTAGCGCTGCTCCATCTCGCGCACGAGGTTCTGCAGCGCGGTCGCGGCCTGGCGTGGCGAGGTGATCACCGGCGTCAGCAGGTGCGGGATCGAGTCGTAGTGCGTGAGCTCGACCTGCTTGGGGTCCACGAGCACCATCCGCACCTCGTGCGGGGTTGCGCGCAGCAGGATCGACGAGAGCATCGCGTTCACGCACGCGGACTTGCCCGCGCCGGTGGTGCCGGCGACGAGCAGGTGCGGCATCTTCGCCAGGTCGGCGCCGATCGCGCGACCCGCGACGTCCTTGCCCAGCCAGACCGTGAGCGGCGACCAGTCCTCGGGCGGCTGCCCGTAGATGTCGCCGAGGTGCACGATCCGGCGGCGCGCGTTGGGCACCTCGATGCCGACCGCCTGCTTGCCCGGGATCGGCGCGAGGATGCGGATGTCCGCCGCGGCGAGCGCGTACGCGAGGTCGTCCTTGAGCTGGGCGACCTTGCCGACCTTGATGCCCGGCGCGAGCCGCAGCTCGTAGCGCGTGATGTGCGGGCCGGCGACCATGCCGATGACCTTGGCCTCGATCTTGAAGTGCGCGAGCGCCTCGATCAGCTGCGCGGCGACCTTCTCCTGGCCGGCCGTGTCCGGGCGCGACTGGTCCTCGGTCGAGCGCGTCAGCGCGCTCGCGTCCGGGACCTGCCAGACGAAGTCGGGCGAGTCGGTGACCTCGGCGCGGTAGCGGCCCTGCGGCGTGAGCTGCTCGGGATCGACGGGCTTGGCGGGGCCACGCATGACGCCCTCTTCGTCCTGGTCCTCGGCGAGGCGCTCGAGCTCGGGGACCTCTTCGACCTCCGGCTCGTCCTCGATCTCCGGCTCGAGGATCGGCTCGGGCTCGAGGTCGGGCTCCGGTTCCGGCGCGAAGGCTTCGACGACGATCGGCTCCTCGTCGGGCTCATCCGCTTCGGGTGTCGCATCCCACAGAGACGAGAACTCGGGCGGCTCGTTGATCTCCGTCGCCGGCGGCGCCTTCGTGGACACCTTCACGCGGGTGGAGCGCTCCAGCGTCGCCAGGTCGTCCCGGACCCGCGGGCGGGGCCGCGGGCGCGGCGCGTTCTTGGCGGCGGTGCGCAGCTCACGCGTCGTCGAGGACACGGAGTCGGTCGTGAACTTGATCACGCTCGCCACGGACGCGCCCGTGAGCAGCAGCACGCCCGCGATGAACAGGAAGACCGCGACGATGTGCGCGCCGACCGCGCCGAACAGGGTCTCGAGCCCCCAGTCGAGGGTCTCCCCCACCATGCCGCCGCGCGTCTTGACCCACTCGGCGTCCCACCAGTCCGGCCGCGCGCCGTCGGGGCCGACGCCGAGCGTCCCGGCCGACAGGGCGAGCGTCACCGCGAGGAAGAGGCAGATCGCGCCGGAGCGGAACGGCCGCACGGCGGGCAGCACGGGGCGCAGCATCACGATCGCGCCCGCGGCCACGAGCGCCACCGGCACGAGGTAGTGCCCGGCGCCGAGCAGCCACATCAGGGCCTCGACCGCCTGCGAGCCCACGCGTCCGCCCTCCCAGCCGGCGTAGACGAGGAACCCGAAGAACAGGCCGAGGCCGACCGTTCCGAGGCCGATCAGGTCGAGCTGGCGCTGCTCGAGGGCGGGCAGGCCGAGCCCCGGCGCCGAGCGGCGCGCACGGGCAGCGGGCTTCTTCTTGGGCTTCTTCTTGGCGGCAGGCATCTGGCCCCCGCCCCTTCGACATAACGTCGCCGACCCCTGCACCCTCAGGGCCAGCTAAAAGGTCGGGCGCATTCCGCCGCCGTCGGCGTACCATCTTTAAGAATGGATGCCGCAAGCCGTCCCGTGCGCGTGCTCGTCGTCGAAGATGACGAGGAGATCGCCCAGGTCCTCCAGCGCTCGCTGCGCCTGGAGGGCTATGAGGTCAAGCTCGCCGCCGACGGCGTGCGCGGCCTCGATGAAGCGCACGCGTTCCTGCCGGACATCATCGTCCTGGACCTCGGTCTGCCCCGTCTCGACGGCATCGACGTCGCGAAGCGGCTGCGTGAGGACGGGGACGACACGCCGATCCTGATGCTGACCGCGCGTGACGCCTTGGAGTCACGCGTGGAGGGCCTGGACGTCGGCGCCGACGACTACCTCGTGAAGCCGTTCGAGCGTCAGGAGCTGCTCGCGCGTCTGCGCGCGCTGCTGCGCCGGCGCCCGCCGCGCGGCATGGCCCCGCTGCGCGTCGGCGACCTCACGCTCAACCCGGACACGCACGAGGTCGCGCGTGCGGACCGGTCGATCGACCTGACGCAGCGCGAGTTCGAGCTGCTCGAGTACCTGATGCGCAACGAGCGCCTCGTGATCAGCCGCCAGAAGCTGCTCGACGAGGTCTGGGGCTACGACCCGTTCTCCATCACGAACACCATCGAGGTGTTCGTGTCCAACCTCAGAAGGAAGCTCGAAGCCGGTGGCGAGCCCCGTCTCCTCCACACGGTCCGCGGCGCGGGCTACGTACTCCGCGTATAAGCGGCAGCCGATCCGCTGGCGCCTCGCCGGCGGTGCGGCCGCGCTGACGCTGATCATCCTGCTGAGCTTCGCCGTGATCGTCGGCACGCTGACGACGCGGGCGATCTACGCCGACTTCAACCGCCAGGTGTCGTCCGCCGCGGACAAGCTGCAGCAGCGGCTGGACTACAAGTCGGCCGGGCGGGACACCAAGGGCAACCCGCTCTTCAACAGCAACACGGACCTCGACGCGTACACGTCGGGCAGCAACGCGGTCGTCCGCGTCGTGTACACCAACGGCGCCCGCTTCGACGGCTCGGCGAACGCGCCGAGCTTCGGTGAGCCCGAAGTCGGCGGGCGCGAGATCGACGGCTGGCGGGTGGAGACGCGCGAGCTGCGCCTGTATCCGGGCGACACGGCCGTCTACCTGCTGATCTACCTGCAGTACGCGCGCCGTGTCTCGGACGTGTCCGCCACCGCCAACCGCGTGAAGGTCTTCCTCGGCCTCGGCGTGCTCGGCGGCACCGGCCTCGCCCTGCTCGCCGGCCTCGCCACGGCCCGGCGCGCGATGGAGCCGATCGCGGAGCTGACCGCCGCCGCCCGCGAGGTCGAACGCACCCGCGACGCGTCGCTGAAGCTCCCGCGCCCCGAGGCCGACGACGAGATCGCCGAGCTGGCCACGACGCTGGAGGGCATGCTGCACGCGCTCGACGAGGCCCGCACCGAGACCGAGGGGACGCTCGCGCGCCAGCGCGAGTTCATCGCCGACGCCTCGCATGAGCTGCGCACGCCGCTCACGTCGGTGCTGGCCAACCTCGAGCTGCTCGAGGAGACGCTGCACGGCGAGCACCGGGAGGCGGCGGCGTCCGCGCTGCGCTCGAGCAAGCGGATGCGCCGGCTCGTCGCCGACCTGTTGCTGCTGGCGCGCCAGGACGCGGGCCGAGTGCCGATCCAGCACCACCCCGTGGACCTCTCCGAGGTCATCGTCGCGGCCGCGTCCGAGCTCGAGCCGGTCGCCGGGGACCACGACATCTCGATCACGGCCGCGCCGGGCACCGAGATCGAGGGCGTGCAGGACGAACTTCACCGTCTGGTCCTGAACCTCATGGAGAACGCCCTCCGGCACACCGACCCGGGCACCGCGGTCGAGGCGTCGGTGGAGCGGCAGAACGGCCATGTCGTGCTCGCGGTGGAGGACGACGGGCCGGGCATCGCGCCCGAGCTGCGCGAGAAGGTGTTCGAGCGCTTTTTCCGCGCCCACGGGGATCGCAGCGGGTCATCGGGCCTCGGCCTGGCGATCGTGCGGGCGGTCGCGGAGAGCCATCACGGGACCGTCACGCTCGAGCCGCCGCTCGACGGCCGCGGCGCCCGCTTCGTAGTGCGGTTCCCCGCCCTCCCCTGAACGGTCGGACGCCCTCTCAAGCCGCGGCCCGTTCGGCCGATGCACAGAGGGACATGTCTGACACCACTTCCCAGCAGCTCGTCGTCTTCAGCCTCGGGTCGGAGGAGTACGCCCTCCCGATCGGCTCGGTCCACGAGATCATCCGCTTCTCGGAGCCCCGTTCGGTGGCTTCTGACGTGCCGTGGATCCGCGGCGTCATCGGCCTGCGCGGCAAGATCATCCCGATCTACGACCTCGCTTCGCGCATCGGCATCGACGCCGGCGACGCCGAGTTCGGCAAGATCGTCATCGTCGAGACGGGCACCGGCCAGGCCGGCGTCGTCGTCGGCGACGTCGAGGAGGTCCTCACCGTCACGGCCGAGCAGCTCGAGGCCGTCCCGTCCGCCGACCTGCAGACGATCGAGTCGATCGCGAAGATCGGCGACCGTCTGGTCATCCTGCTCAACCCGGAGGGCCTGTTCGCCGGCACCGGCGTTGACGAGCTCGCCGCCGCGTAGTCCCCGGTCCGGTGGCCAGCCTCCCCAACACGAGCGCGCGGGTGCGAGTCGTCGTCGCTGACGACTCGCGCCTGATGCGCCGCATTCTCTCCGACGCCCTTTCTCGCCAGGGTTTCGACGTGGTCGCGGGTGCGGCCAATGGCGATGAGGCACTGGCCGCCTGCAACGAGCACCGGCCCGACGCGATGACCCTCGACCTGCACATGCCCGGCCTCGACGGCCTCGGCGTGCTGCGCGCGCTCAAGGCCGGCAAGGCCACGAGCGTCCCGGTCATCGTGGTCTCCGCGTTCTCCCCCGCCCACGGCGCCCGCGCGGTCGACGCGCTGGCCGAGGGCGCGTTCGACCTCGTCGCCAAGCCGGCGATGGGTGAGTCGATGGACGAGTTCACCAAGGACCTCGCCCGCAAGGTCAACGACGCGGCCGACAGCGGCAAGGCGCGTGCGCGCCGCCGTCTGGCGCCGGCCACGTCCGCCGCTTCCGTCACCCCGCTCGTCAACAAGCCTGCCGTGGCGCGCGTCGCTCCGGCCCGCCCGGTCCGCACGGGTGGCAAGAAGTTCGTGATGATCGCTTCCTCGACCGGCGGCCCGAAGGCCCTCGGGGAGCTGATCCCGAAGCTGCCGTCGCCGCTCGGCTCCGGCTCGGTGATCGTCCAGCACATGCCGCCCGGCTTCACCGCCTCGCTGGCGACGCGCCTGGACGGCACCTCGCGCCTGAACGTGATCGAGGCCAAGGCCGGCGACGCCGTCGACCCCAAGCGCCTCCTGCTCGCCCCTGGTGGCGCGCATCTCCGCATGGAGAAGGACGGGCGCGTGCGCCTGTCCGACGACGCCCCGATGGGTGGCCTGCGCCCGCGCGCGGACCTCACGATCGAGGACGTCGCGAAGATCTACGGCTCCAACCTCGTGCTGGTCGTGTTGACCGGCATGGGCAAGGACGGCCTGGAAGGCGCGAAGGCGGTCAAGAAGGCCGGCGGACGCATCCTCGTCGAAGCCGAGTCGACCTGCGTCGTCTACGGCATGCCGCGCGCGGTGGCCGAGGCCGGCCTCGCCGACGAGATCCTTCCACTCAACGACCTGCCCGCCGCAATTGCCCGGGAGGCCGGCGCATGACCCTTCCCCCTCGTACCCCCCTCACGCCGCGCAAGCCGCTGATCACGCCCAAGGGCGTCGATCGTCCGGCCCGCACGCCGCTGGCGCCGCGCCCGGCCACGTCGGCCGCGCCGGCGCGTCCCGCCGCCGCGCGCCCCGCCGTCGGCACCGCGAGCCTGAAGAACGACGATTTCACCGCCCTGTGCGAGCTCGTTCGCACGCTGTGCGCCGTGGATCTGCTCCAGTACAAGCGCAACCAGATGGAGCGCCGCGTCCGCACGTGGACCGAGCGCCGCGGCACGCCGGACCTGACCGAGTACGGCAAGATCCTGCGCAAGGACCCGCAGGAGCTCGACGCGTTCCTGGACCGCGTGACGATCAACGTCTCGCACCTGTGGCGCCACGAGGACCAGTTCGAGGTCCTGCGCAACAAGATCCTCCCGGAGCTGGCCGAGCGCAAGCGCCTGAAGATCTGGAGCGCCGGCTCCTCCTACGGCGCCGAGGCGTACACGATCGCCGCGGTCTGCCGCGAGACGCTGCCCAAGATCCCCGTGGAGATCGTCGGCACCGACCTCGACAAGCGCATGGTGGCCCGCGCCCGTGAGGGCTACTTCACCCCGGAGGACGCGCGCACGTCGCCGAAGGGAATGTTGCAGAAGCACTTCGACCCGCGTGAGGACGGCGGCTGGACCGCGAAGCCCGAACTCAAGCGCATGTTGCGCTTCGAAAATGGGGACCTTCTGCGTATGGCGGTTCCCACCGCACGCTACGACGTGGTCTTCTGCCGCAACACCGTGATCTACTTCACGGAAGAGGTCCGGGACGCGCTGCACCAGCGGCTCGTCCAGGCGCTCTCGCCTGGCGGCTACCTCGTCGTCGGAACGTCTGAGCGCGTGTCCGACCCGAAGGGCCTCGGCCTGACCTCGCCCTACCACTTCATCTACCAGAAGAGCTAATGGACGAGTATCTCCCGATGTTCCTCGCCGAGGGGCGTGAGCACCTGCAGGAGCTCAACCTCGCGGTCGTTCAGATCGAGGAGACCCCCGACGACCAAGCAACGGTCGACGAGATCTTCCGCATCGCGCATTCCATGAAGGGGATGAGCGCGACGATGGGCTTCGCCGGCATGGCGGCCCTGACGCACGAGATGGAAGACGTGTTCGAGCTCCTGCGCCAGCGCGCGGGCGGCCTCGAGCGCGTCGCCATCGACGTGCTGTTCCAGTGCCTGGACGCGCTCTCCGCGGCGGTCGAGTCGATCGACGAGACCGGCCAGGAGAACATCCAGCCGCAGGTGCTGATCGAGAGCCTCCAGGGCCTCGTGCGCGAGCGCACGGCCGAGCAGGAGGCCGAGCGGATCGGCGTCACGCCGCCGCCGTCGGATCTCAGCGAGCTGGCCGACGGCCGGCGCGTGATCCAGATCTCCGCGCGCCTCGACGACGACGTCTCCATGCCCGCCGTGCGCGGCTACATGGTCCTGTCGGTGATCGCGGGCTACGGCGAGACGCTCAAGTGCATCCCGTCGCCCGAGGACGTCGACACCTTCGACGGCCGCAACATCGACGCGTGGGTCGTCTCCGAGCGCACCGACACCGAGATCCAGGACGCGGTCGCGTCCGTGCCCGAGGTCGCCGAGGTGCACGTCTTCGAGGCCGCTTCGGACGCCGCGCTCGACGCGCCGGACGAGGTCGCCGAGGAAGTCACCGCCCCGCCGGCCGCGCCGGTCGCGGCGCTCGACGTCGACGTGCCCGCGGGCGAGGCCCCCGAGGCCGCGGCTCCGGTCGCGCCGACGAAGCCCGCCGCCCCGGCCGCGCCCGCGCCGCCGGCCAAGGCCGAGAAGCCGCAGGAGAAGAAGGCCCACGGCGGCTCCTCCACCGTCCGCGTGGACGCGGAGCGCCTGGACCAGCTCATGCACTTCATGGGCGAGCTCGTCCTGCACCGCACGCAGGTCGAGGCGCTCATCCAGCAGGCCGACGTGCCGGGCCTCTCGCAGGCCATGCAGAACCTGACGCGCACGTCGCACGCCCTGCAGTCGATGGTCATGCAGGTCCGGATGATCCCCGTGGAAGCCGTGTTCCTGCGCTTCCCGCGGCTCGTGCGCGACCTCCAGACCAAGCTCGGCAAGCAGGTCGACCTGCAGCTCGTGGGCAAGGACACCGAGCTCGACCGCACCGTGGTCGACGCGCTCGGCGACCCGCTCGTGCACCTCGTCCGCAACTCGCTCGACCACGGTCTCGAGGGACCGGAGGAGCGCGTCGCGGCCGGCAAGCCCGCCCAGGGCATCCTCGAGATCTCGGCCCGCCACGCCGGCGGCAACGTGATCATCACGGTCGCCGACGACGGTCGCGGCATCAACGCGCGCAAGGTGGCCGAGAAGGCCGCGGAGCGCGGGCTGATCGACCCGATGGCGGTCGACTCGATCGACATGCCGCGCGCGGTCGAGCTGCTGTTCACCCCCGGGTTCTCCACGGCCGAGGTCACGAGTGACATCTCCGGCCGCGGTGTCGGCATGGACGCGGTCCGCGCCGCGATCCGTGGGCTCGGCGGCGAGGTCATCATGACCTCCGAGCCGGGCAAGGGCACGAGCTCGCAGATCCGCCTCCCGCTGACGCTGGCGATCATGGCCGCGCTCATCGTCGAGGCCGACAACCGCCCGTTCGCGATCCCGCTGGACCGCATCGAGCGCACGGTGCGCGTCGCCGACCACGCGGTCCGCTCCGTGGCCGGGACCAAGATGCTCGTCCTGTCGGACGGCGTGCTGCCCGTCGTCGACGCGTCCGAGCACTACGGCGGGCCGACCAGCCCGGGCGCCGAGTACGCCGTCGTCGTGCGTGGCAACGGCGACCGGTTCGCGCTCACCGTCAGCCGCATGATCGGCCAGCACGAGCTCGTCACCCGCCCGCTGCCGCCCGAGGTCTCCGACGGTGCCGCCCTTTCGGGCGCCGCGGTCCTCTCGGACGGTCAGATCGCCCTCATCGTCGACTGCGACGCGGTCGTCGACGTCCCCGTCTCCGCGTGAGCACCAGAAAGGACGTACGTTGACCCGATATACGGATACTCAGCTCGACGCACTGCGTGAGCTGGCCAACATCGGCTCGGGCACGGCTTCGACCGCGCTCTCCGGCATGCTCGGCAAGAGCGTGGACATCTCGGTGCCCAACGCCTTCGTCCTGCCGATGGCCGAGGCCGTCGGCTCGATCGGCGACGCGGAGTCCGAGGCCACCGGCGTCGTCCTCGGCATCGTCGGCGACATGCCCGGCTCCGTGCTGCTGCTGTTCACGCCCAAGGACGCCGAGCTCATGTGCGGCCTGCTCGGCGTCGAGGCCGGCAGCGAGTACGGGATCTCCGCGCTGATGGAGATCGGCAACATCGTCGGCGCCAGCTACATCAACGCGCTCGGCCAGATGATCGGCATGGACCTCGAGCCGACCCCGCCGGCCGCGGCGACCGACATGCTGGGCGCGATCGTGCAGACCGTCCTCGCCGAGCGCGCGGGCGCCGGCGACGTGGCGCTGCTCCTGGACTCCGACCTCGTCGTCGAAGGCGAGGACTGCTCCGTGTCGTTCCTGCTGGTGCCCGATCAGGGCGGCGTCGAGCAGATGCTCGAGCGCCTGGGCGTCTAGTTCATGGCGGAGACGATGGTCAGGATGGGCGAGCTCGCCGCCTCGGCCGTCGCCGGTGATGTCCTCGTGTCCCTTGGGCTGGGCTCCTGCATCGGCCTTGCGTTGCTCGACCGGCGGACGGGCATCGCCGGCCTCGCGCACGTCGTGCTGCCCGCCTCCGGCGGCAATGCGCCCAAGGGATCCTGGAAGTTCGCGGACTTCGCCGTTCCTGAATTGGTCGATCGGGTGGTAAAGCTTGGCGCTCGCCGGCCGATGCTTGAGGCAGTGCTTGTCGGTGGTGCCAGCATGTTCGCCGTGTCAAAGTCCTCACTCGAGGTTGGGCAGCGCAATGAAGCCGCTGTACGTGAGCTGCTGCGCGAGCAGCGCATCAACGTGATCGCCAAGGAGACCGGTGGCTCGCGCGGGCGCACCATCCGCGTCTACGTCGGCCCGAACAAGGTCACCGTCAAGGAAGCGGGCGGCACCGAGAAGCCCCTGCTCGCCGGTGCGACCGCTGGAGTGAACGCATGAGCGGCACCGGCGGACCCGTACTCAGCGAAGACGCGATCGCCGCGCTGGTCGATGCGGCGCGCGACGGGCGCCTGCCCGACGACAAGCCCACCCCACAGCGGCGCCGCCGCATGCGCGCGGTCGACTTCACGCGTCCGACCAAGTTCACCGCCGAGCAGGAGCGCCGGCTCGGCCGCACGCTCGAGGCCTTCTGCCGCACGGCGTCGACGCGACTGTCCGCCGAACTGCGCGTGCCGCTCGAGTTCGAGCTGCTGACCTCCTCCCAGCTGACGTGGGCCAACGCCCACGCGGCGGTGCCGTCGTCCTCGACGGCCGCGATCTTCCACGTGGAGCCGATCGGCACGCGGATGCTGCTCTCCACGGAGAGCTCGCTGCTGTTGGGCGCGATCGAGCTGCTGCTCGGCGGGTCGATCGACGGCGGCGTCAAGGAACGCCGCATGACGGACATCGACCAGGCGCTCGGCCGGCACTTCTTCGAGCGCCTGCTCGCGCAGCTGACGCTGATCTGGACCGACGTCGCCGGGCTCACGCTCGAGCTGGAGACGGTCGACCAGCACCTGGAGACGGCGCAGATGGTCTCGGTGTCCGAGCCGACGCTGTCGATGATGATCGAGGCCCGCCTCGGCGGCATCTCGGCCACGATGGCGCTGCTGATCCCGTGGTCGGCGATCGCCCCGGTGGCGGAGCGCTTCGGCTCGCGTGAGGACCACAACGGCCCGCGCAGCGAGGACGAGGCCTCCTCGGTCCGCCAGGCGGTCGGCTCGGTCGAGATGATGGTCCGTGCCGAGGTCGCCTCGGTGATGCTGCCGATCGAGTCCGTGCTGGCCCTCAAGGAGGGCGATCTGCTGCGCCTGAACTCGCCCGCCTCGGGCGGGATCACGCTGTACGCCGACCAGGTGCCCGTCCACACGGGCCGCCCGGGCCGCAGCGGCAGCCGGCGCGCCGTGCAGGTCACCAACAACCTGGCCAAGGGGAAGAGCTTCCGATGAGCTCCACCGAGGCGCTGACGAAGCTCGGCGAGTCCACCGGCGAGGCGTGCCTCTCCGTGCTGGAGATGTTCGCCGCCGACAAGGTCTCCGTCGGCGAGGTCACGACCTTCGACGACCCCAAGGGTGCCTTCGCGGGCGCGCCGGTGCCGTGCGTGGCGATGTCGGTGTCCTACGTGGACGGCGTCACCGGCGGCAACGTCTTCCTGATCACGCTCGACGGGGCGCGCAACCTCGCCGCCTCGATGATGGGGATGGACGAGCCGGAGGACCCGGACGCCGAGGAGCTGTCCGAGCTCGAGCTCTCCGCGGTGTCGGAGGCGATGAACCAGATGATGGCCTCCGCCGCCGCCGCGACGTCCGTCGTGCTCGGCAACGAGGTCGAGATCGGCACGCCGGACACCAAGACCTTCACCGCCGGCGACGACATCGCCGCCGCCTACGCCAAGACCCCGTACGCGGTGCGGATCGCGATGTCGGTCTGCGGCGAGCCGGCGCGGATCGTCCAGCTCGTCCCGAACGCGTTCGTCGTGCGCATGTCCAGCGCGCTGGACGAGATCGGCTCGGAGATCCAGGGCGGCGTCCCGGAGACGCCCGCCGCCGGCGCCACGCCGCGCGGCACCACGGGGGCCAAGCCCTCTCTGTCCGGCATCCCGGTCAGAGTGTGGGCAGAACTCGGCCGGGCGCGGATGCCGTCGGCGCAGATCGTCGGCCTGCCCCCCGGGGCGGTCGTCGAGCTCGACCGGCTGGCCGATGACGCGATCGATCTTTACGTGAACGGAACACGCTTCGCCACTGGCCGTCTGGTAGTGGTGGATGGGACAGACTGGGCCGTGCGCATCGAGCACGTCCTGGAGAATGCAAACGACAGTGATTCTGGAATGGAGGTGGCCGGATGGCCCGAATCCTGGTAGTCGACGATGCTGCCTTCATGCGGAAGATGGTCTCTGACGCGCTCACCAAGGGCGGTCATGAGGTCGTCGGTGAGGCCGGCAACGGCGTCGAGGCGCTCGAGCGGTTTCAGGAGCTCAAGCCTGAGCTCACGACGCTCGACATCACGATGCCCGAGAAGGACGGCCTCGCCGCGTTGAAGGAGATCATCGAGCTGGACCCCAGCGCCCGCGTGATCATGTGCTCGGCGCTGGGTCAGGAGTCGAAGGTGCTCGAGTCGATCAAGCTCGGTGCCCGCGACTTCGTCGTGAAGCCGTTCAAGCCCGAGCGCGTGCTCGAGGCGGTTGGGAAGGCCCTGGCCTAAAGCTTGTAACCACCGGACACCTCGATCACCTCACCGGTGATCCACCCGAGGTCGTCCGAGAGGAGGGCGGCGATGGCCTTGCCGATGTCGTCGCTCTCCCCCAGGCGCTGCAGGGTCGTCTCCGCCACGATCGGTGGGATGAACTCCGGGTAGGCGTCGATCCCGCCGTCACCCAGGTTGGTCCGCGTCGGCCCCGGCGCGACCGCGTTGACGCGGATCCCACGCGGCGCGAGCTCGGCCGCCAGATAGCGCGTGAGCATGTCCACGCCGCCCTTCATCGCCGCGTAGGTGGCGTAGCCGACCGTGGTCACGCCCGGCCGCGTCGAGCTGCTGCCGGTGTTGACGATCGCGCCGCCGTCGGCGAGCAGCGGCAGGAGCGCCTGCGTGAGGAAGAACGGGCCCTTGAGCAGGACGCGGTGGTAGCGCTCGTAGATCTCGTCCGTGGTGTCCGCGAACGCCGACGGCCCGCCGATGCCGGCGTTGTTGACGAGGTAGTCGAAGCTGGTGCGACCCCAGTGCTCCCGCAGCGCGCCGCGGACGGCCTCGGCGAACGCGGGCAGGCTCGCGGTGTCGGCGATGTCCAGCGGGAGCGAGACGAAGTCGGCCGGGTTGCGGTGGTGCGTGGTGATCACGCCGATCCCGCGGTCGTGGAGCTGCTGCGCCGCGGCGCGTCCGATGCCCGATCCTGCTCCGGTCACAAGTGCGATCTTGGTCATGGTGGTAGTTTTCGCTTATGAAGCTGGAAAGTGTGAGCCCAGAACGCGCGGATCAATGCACAATCCTGCGCGAACTCATCGCACGCCACGCCCGGCCCGACGAGACGACCGCGATCGACGGCGTGCTGCTGTCGGCCGCCGACCGCGCGGGTGAGCCGCGCGCGTCGACGACCGGCACGGTGTTCGCGCTCATCGCCCAGGGCGCGAAGCGGCTCGCGATCGGCGAGCGCACCTTCGACTACGGCCCCGGCCAGTATCTCGTCGCGTCCGTGGACCTGCCGATCACGGGCCACTACACCGCGACGCCGGCGCTCGGGTTCGGGCTCGTGCTGCGGCCCGCCGTGATCGCCGAGCTGCTGCTCGACGTGCCGCCCGGGCCCGCGCCGTCGGGCCTCGGGGTCGCCGACGCCTCGCCGGAGCTCCTGGACGCCGTCACGCGCATGGTGCGGCTGCTCGACCACCCGTCCGACCACGCGGTGCTCGCCCCGATGCTCGAACGCGAGATCCTCTGGCGGCTGATCAACGGGCCACTCGGCGCGAGCGTGCGCCAGATCGGCATGACCGACTCGAGCCTGACGCTGATCGGCCGGGCGGTTCGCGCGATCACCGAGGACCCGGCGCGCCCGTTTCGCGTCGAGGACCTCGCGCGCACGTGCGGCATGAGCGCCTCCGCGTTCCACCGCGCGTTCCATGCCGTTACCGCGCTCAGCCCGATCCAGTTCCAGAAGCAGGTGCGTCTCCAGCAGGCGCGGCTGCTGCTGCTCACGGGCGCCGACGACGTCGCCACGGTCGCGTTCCGCGTCGGCTACGACAGCGCGTCGCAGTTCAGCCGCGAGTACCGGCGCCAGTTCGGGCTCCCGCCCGGCCGGGACGCGGCGCGGCTGCGCGCTACGGCTGCTTGACGGTCTTGCCGTCGAGCAGGCAGACGCCGCTCGGCGCCCAGTGGGTGCCGTCGGCGGCCTTCGGCGCGCCGTGCGAGGTCATGTCCTCGGCCAGCGCCGCGCCGACGGACAGGCCGACCGCGAAGACGACGGCGGCGAACCCGGTGGCGATGACACGCAGCTTGGACCTCACCCCCTGGTGATCGGCCTAGCCGGCGGACGCTTGAACCCACGGCCCGACGCCGCCGACACGCTCGAGCGCGTAGCGGACGATGTAGCCCGGGCCGCGCGGCGCCGGGAACGTCGTCTCGGGCGTCATGTAGAGCTTCGCGAGCCGGTCCAGGAGCTCCCACGCGTCCTCGGTCGGGCCCTCGATCGTCGCGCGGGCCTTCAGCACGGCGTAGTGGGAGAGGAAGACACCCGGCTCGCGGGGCGCCAGGAACGAGAGCACCGCGCGCGGGTCACGGTCCAGGTTGCGGAGCTTGAGCTGATCGCGGCGCATGTGGGCGGTGACGAGGTCGTCGCCGTCCAGGCCGAGCCAGACGACGGACACCTGTGGGCCGCCGTCGGCGTTGATCGTGCTCAGGTGCGTGAGCGGGCCGGACTCGATCAGGGTGCGGAGGTCTGCGGGGAGCGCGGGCATTCCCGCATCATCGCGAACGGCTGCGGCTGAACACGAGCACGCAGACGTCGTCGTCGCCGCCCGCGCCCTCGTCGAGCGCGACGGCCAGCGACGCCGGGGTGGCATCCTGCCCGGCCGCGGTCAGGAGGCGCTCCAGCCCGACGTCGATGCTCTCACCGCGGCGCTCCACGAGCCCGTCCGTATAGAGCACCAGCTGGTCGCCAGGAGCGAGCACGAGCGTGGCCTCCACGCGCGGCAACGCTTCGATCTCGATCCCCAGCGGCGTCGAGCGTCCCTCCATGAACAGGCGCGTGTCGCCGCCCACGGTGACGATCACGGGTGGGAGATGGCCGGCCACGGCCAACGTGGTGGCGCCGGAGTCCGGGTCGATCTCCGCGTAGACGAACGTGGCGAAGCGCGCGGGCACGACCTGCTCCACGTACGTGTCCAGGAACCTGACCACCTCGCGCGGTCCAGCGCCCGTGACCGCCAGGGCGCGGACCGCGCTGCGGAGCTGGCCCATCGCGGTGGCGGCCATCAGCCCGCGGCCGACCACGTCCCCGACCGTGACGGCGATGCGCCCGTTCGGCAGCTCGAAGGCGTCGTGCCAGTCGCCCCCGACCTCGAGCTGGGCGACCGCGGGGTGGTAGAGCGCGGCGATGGCGAAGCGGGGGTCCCGCGGCGGCTCGTCGGCCAGCAGGCTCTGCTGGAGCGTGTGCGAGATCGCGCTGGCCTGCTCGTGCTGGCGCTCGAGCGCGCGGCGGGCGGCGCGCTCGCGGTCGCGCGCCAGGCGCAGCTCGCGCTCGTACGCCCGGCGCTCACGTACGTCCAGGACGGTCGTGCGCACGAGCTGGGGCGCTCCCGCCTCGTCGGTGACGAGCACCGAGTTCACCAGCACCGGGAGCCGCTGACGGTCGGCCGTGATGATGTCGACGGCGATCTCGCGGACGCTGCCCTGCATCCGCAGCAGCGGGGAGAAGTGCGTCTCGTAGTAGATCCGGCCGCCCGGGCTCAGCAGATCCTGGAAGCGCCGCTCGTTGACCAGGTTCTCGCGGTTGTAGCCCGTCCAGCGCAGGAACGTCGCGTTCACGCGTACGATCGTCCCGTCCGGCGACGTGGACAGATAGCCACAGGGTGCGCGCTCGTAGAGGTCCTCGGCGCTGGGATCCGCGAAGTTCATCGCGGTCGCGCTAGAGGAACGCGCGGATCGCGTCGATGGTCTCCTGCGGCGCGCTCAGGTTGGGGCAATGGCCGGTGGCGGCCATCCGCACGAGCACCGAGCTGGGGATCTGCGCGTGCACGTAGTCGCCGACCACGGACGGCGCGATCACGTCGTCGCTGCACTGCAGCACCAAGGTCGGGACGCGGACGGTCGCGAGATCGGCGCGGTTGTCGGACAGGAAGGTGACCCGCGCGAAGCTGGCCGCGATGTCGGGGTCCGTCCGGCAGAAGCTCGCCGTCAGCTCCTCCCCCAGATCAGGCCGGTCCGGGTTGCCCATGATCGCCGGGGCCATCGTGCTCGACCATCCGAGGAAGTTCGAATCCATTGAGTCGAGCAATTCCGCAATGTCCTCCTGCTCAAACCCACCGACGTACCCGTCGTCGTCGAGATAGCGCGGCGACGGGCCGACCAGCACGAGCGTGCCGAAGGCCTCCGGGGCGCGCGCGGCGGCGAGCACGCCGATCATCGCGCTCACCGAATGCCCGACGAAGACCGCGTCGGTGAGGTCCAGCTCGGCGCAGATCTCGACCACGTCGTCGGCGTACCCACCGAGCGTGCCGTAGCGCTCCGGATCGTAAGCCGAGAGGTCGGAGTTCCCCGCCCCCACGTGGTCGAACAGCACGACCCGGTGGTCGGCCTCGAACGCCGGCGCCACGAAGCGCCACATGTTCTGGTCGCAGCCGAAGCCGTGCGCGAACAGCATCGGGCGCGCGTCGGGTTGGCCACTGACGTGAACGTGGTTGCGTTCGAGGACGCTCAAGCAGCCAGAGTCTATGACTCAGGCTGCCGACGCGCCAAATGTGCGAGCCCTGACACTTGAGCGATTCTGGACATTCATCCGATTTGGATTAATCAGTCCAGCCCGCACCATGTGTCCTGGTCATAGGGAACACACGTCAGGAGCCCACAGTCCGCGTTGCAGCGCGGGATGTGAGCGGGAAAGGAGCTGACATGGGCTGGAAGATGTAATCCAACGCATGGTCTTGCGAGCGAGCGCCTCATGGGCGCTCGTTCTCGTTAACGGCCGGGCCGCGAGATCCCTGAATCGGACAAACGTCCAAGCCCGTCTACGCCGCCGCCAGCCGCGGGCGAGCGTACTCCGCGACCCGCTTCTCGAAGGCCAACTCGGCCTCGAAGTCGGCCTCGTCGGTGTGGCTGAAGGCCACGCCCTTCTCCAGGATCATCCGCTCGAAGACCTCGACCACCTGCGGGTCGAGCTGCGTGCCGGCCACGCGGCGCAGCTCCGCGAGTGCCTCCTCGGAGCTCACCGGGCGCCGGTAGGAGTCGCGCGAGGTCATCACGTCGTAGGTGTCGGCGACGGACAGGATCCGGGCACCGAGCGGGATCTCCTCCCCCGCGATCCCCGCGGGGTACCCGCCGCCCGAGAACCGCTCGTGGTGGTGGAGCACGATCTCGGCGACCGGCCCGTAGCCCTCGATGCGCTCGACGAGCTTCGCGCCCTGCTCCGGGTGCAGCTTGATCTGCTCCCACTCCTCGTTCGTGAGCTTGCGGTCGGCGAACAGGACGGAGTCCGGCAGGATGAACTTGCCGATGTCGTGCAGCAGCGCGGCGGTGTGGATCAGGTCCTGTTCGCGTTCGTCGAGGCCGAGCATGACGGCGACCTCGCGGGAGTAGCGCGCGACGGCCGCGGAGTGGCGAGCGGTCATGGCGTCGCGCATCGACAGCGTCTGGAGCACGGTCGAGAGCAGGCCGACCTGCAGGGAGGCCAGCTCACGCGTGCGCTGCTCGAGCTCCTCGCCACGCTCGTCGGCGGCGATGCTCGTGCGCAGCAGGTACTGGAAGACGAAGATCACGACCGCGGCCAGCCCGACCGCGCCGACACCGGTCTCCGAGTACGTGAAGGCGATGCCGGCCGTCAGCAGGCCGGTCGCGAACTCGGACGGCAGCGCCGTCACGAACGAGCGCAGCATCTCGCGCATCGGCACCAGGTAGCCGAACGCGGTCGCCGTCGCGATCAGCGCGAAGTTGATCGCGTTGGTGACCATGAAGACCAGCAGCACGACGGCCGCGAAGCTGAAGCGGTCGATGCCGAGGACGTCGGGCCCGACGAGGAACTCGATCCCCAGCCCGCCGAGCAGCGGGAACAGCGCGTAGGTCGCGATGTTGACCAGGGCGCGGTCCAGCGAGCGGCGCGACGCGAACGCGTCCACGAGCGCCGAGGCCGCGCCCATCGCCGCGGCGGGTGCGGGTCCGAGCAGCGCCATGGCCAGCACGAGCGCCAGGAACGACCCCGAGAGCCGGAGCCCGCGGATCTCGAAGGCGATCGCGTCGCTGACCACGGCCAACGCCAGCAGCATCGCGACGAGCGGCAGCGGTCGCCAGTCGGCGGCCTCGCTCGTGACGCACGCGCCCGCGACCGCAAGCGCGAGTAGGGCGGCGGCGGCGACCGACAAGATGACTTGGCGCCTAGGCATCCACTCACCCTCATCGGCACCACTCGGAAAATCCGAAGGCATTTCTATGGCAAGGACTGCTCTCCTGCCATTCCGGGGTACAGTGGCCCCGGAGTGCGGAGGCGTCTTGAACCGCTGCGCGTGCGGCCGTTCGGCCAGTTGCTGGGGTCGTACACGGTCAACGACTTGGGGGACTCGATCGGGGTCGTGGCCCTGTCAGTGCTCGTCTTTGACCGAACGGGTGATGTCGCGCCGACCGCTGGCTTCTTCCTGGTGGCCAAGTTTCTGCCTGCGCTGTTCTCGACCGGGCTGACCGCGCACCTGGACCGGATGGCGCTGCGGCGGGTGCTGCCGGTGATCTACGTGATCGAGGCGCTCGTGTTCGCCGCGCTGGGCTTCCTGGCGATCGGGGACCGGTTCTTCCTGCCGCTCGTGCTGGCGCTCGGCCTCGTGGACGGGACGCTGGCGATCACCGGTCGCGGGCTCACGCGCGGGGCGGTCGCGGCCACGCTGCAACCGCACGGGTTGATCGCGGAGGGCAACGCGCTGATGAACCTCGGGTTCGCGGCCTCCTCCGTGTTCGGCGCGGCGATCGCCGGTGGCCTGATCGCGGCCTTCGGCGTGTCCGCGGCGCTGTTCGTGGACGCCGCCTCGTTCCTGGTCATCGCCGGGCTGCTGGCCACGACGCGCGGCATGCCGTCGGTCGAGCACCACGCGTACGAGCCGTGGCGGGCGCGGTTCCGCGACGGGCTGTCGTTCGCGCGCTCGCACCCGCTGATCCGGACGCTGCTGGTCGGGCAGTCGCTCGCGCTGATCTGCTTCACCGTGGTCGTCCCGATCGAGGTCATCTACGCCAAGGAGTCGCTCGGCACCACCAGCGCCGGGTTCGGGCTGCTGCTGAGCGCCTGGGGCGTCGGCATCGTGCTCGGCAGCCTGCTCTACCTCGGCTTCAAGCACCGGTCCGGGTTCGGGCTGATCATCGTCTCCAGCGCCGCGGTCGGCTTCGCCTACCTGGGCATGTCGCAGGCGAACGTGCTCTGGCTCGCGTGCGCGATGTCGGTGATCGGCGGCGCCGGCAACGGCATCCAGTGGGTCGCGGTGATGACCGCCATGCAGGAGGCGACGCCGCCCGAGTACCAGGCGCGCATGTCCGGGCTGCTCGAGTCGATCGGCGCGGCGATGCCGGGCATCGGCTTCCTGCTCGGCGGCCTGCTCACCGTGCTCGGGTCCCCGCGCACCGCCTTCGCGTTCGCGGGCGCGGGGATCCTGGTGCTGGCGATCGTCGCCGTGGCGCTACGCCCGGCGCACCAGCGACGGGTGGCTCAGACCTCGACGACCACCGGCAGCACCATCGGGCGGCGCTTGAGCCGGTCGTAGATGAACTGCGCGAGGTCGTCGTGCAGATGGCTCTGCAGGACGTCGACCTCGGTGATCTGCTGCTCGGCGGCCGCGTCCAGCGAGTCTTCCACCGCTTCGCGCAGGTCGTCCGTGAACTTGTCGTTGCCCTCCAGGAACGGCACACCGCGGGCGATCACCTCGGGCGGAACGACGGACGAGCCGTCCTCCTCGGAGATCGTCGCCACGACGATGAAGATGCCGTCCGCGGACAGCATCCGCCGGTCGCGCAGGGCGACGTCGCTGACGTCACCGATGTCCACGCCGTCCACGAAGATCATGCCGGAGTGCTCCGGCTTGCCGAACTTCGCGCCCTCGGCGGAGATCTCCAGCGGCGTGCCGTTCTCGGTGCGGAAGATGTTCTCCTCCGGCACGCCGACGGCCTGGGCCAGCTCGCCGTGCAGCAGCATGCGCTTGAAGTCGCCGTGGACCGGCATCACGTACTTCGGGCGGGTGAGGTTGATCATCATCTTGACCTCCTCCGCGTAGCCGTGGCCGGAGGCGTGGATCGGCGCGTCGCGCGCCGTCACCACCGTGCACCCGATGTGGTAGAGCCGGTCGATCGTCTCGTTGACCGCGCGCTCGTTGCCGGGGATCGGCGTGGCGCTGAAGACCACGGTGTCACCCGACTTGAGCTCCACCTGCGGGTGGTCGCGGTAGGCCATGCGGCGCAGCGCGGACAGCGGCTCGCCCTGTGAGCCGGTGGAGATGACGACGATCTTCTCGTCGGGCCACTGGTCGATCTCGCGCGGCGGCAGCAGCATCCCCTCGGGGATGTCGATGTGCCCGAGGCTGCGGCCGATGTTGACGTTCTTGCGCATCGACCGGCCGACGAGCGCGACCTTGCGGCCGTTCTTCTCGGCGGCGTGCACGACCTGCTGCACGCGGTGGATGTTCGACGCGAAGCAGGTGACGACGATGCGGCCTTCGCAGCGGCCGAACACGCGGTTCAGGTGCGGGCCGACGATCGACTCGGAGTCGCTGATGCCCGGGCGGTCGGCGTTCGTGCTGTCGCCGCAGAGCAGCAGCAGCCCTTCGCGGCCGAGCTCGGCCAGGCGGCTCATGTCGGCCGGCGGGCCAATGACGGGCGTCTGGTCGAACTTGTAGTCGCCGGTGAAGAAGACGGTGCCCAGCGGCGTCCCGATCGCGACGCCGCTGGCGTCGGGGATCGAGTGCGTCAGGTGCACGCGCTCGAGCGTGAACGGGCCGGCCTCGACGACGTCGCCGATCGGCAGCACCTCGAGGTTGACGTCGCGCAGCTTGTGCTCGTCGAGCTTGGAGCGGGCCATGGCGATCGTGAGCTGACCGCCGTAGACGACCGGGATCTTCTCCTGGCCGAGGTCGCGGATCACCCACGGCAGCGAGCCGATGTGGTCCTCATGGCCGTGCGTGATCACGATCGCGTCGATCTTGTCGACGTTCTCGCGCAGGTACGTGAAGTCGGGCAGGACGAGGTCGATGCCCATCATCTCGGCCGTCGGGAAGCGCAGGCCGCAGTCGACGACCACGATCCGGCCGTCGTACTCGACGACCGTCATGTTCTTGCCGATCTCGCCGACGCCTCCCAGCGGGAGGACGCGAACCGTGCCGCTCAACGTGCGGTGACCTCGCGCAGCAGTCCGTGCTGGGCGAGCGCGTTGTGCACGTAGTTGCGTTCCTGCTCGTCGCACTCGACGAGCGGCAGGCGCAACCTGCCTGGATCGTGGCCGAGCATCTGCAGCGCGGCCTTGACCGGTGCGGGGCTGGCGGTGATGAACATCGCTTCGTAGATCTCCTGGAGTGACGCGTCGATCTCGGCGCGCGCGTCGGGCTCGTCATACATGCGCCGCATCTCCGGGCCGACGACGTGGCTGGCGACGCAGATGCCGCCCGCTTCGCCCAGCTCGAGGACCTTGCCATAGATGTCGTCGTTGCCGGCGAGCAGCGCCAGGCCGTCGATCTTCTGCAGCTCGTCGCTGTTGGCCTGCTTGACGGCGTCGATGCCGTCGATCTGCGCCAGCTCGGCGAGCAGATCGGGCGGCATGTTGACGGCCGTGCGGCCCGGGATGTTGTAAAGGATGACCGGCGTGTCCCCCGCGGCCTTCGCCACTTCCTTGAAGTGGGCGATGATCCCGCGGCGGTTCGGCTTGTTGTAGTAGGGCGTCACGGAAAGGACCGCGTCCACGCCCGCTTCCACTGCCTTCTCGGTCAGGTGGACGGCGTGGCGCGTGTCGTTGGATCCGGTGCCGCCGACAATCGTGGCTTCGTCCCCGAGCTCACGCGCGATCAACGCGATGAGCCCGAGGTGTTCCTCGTCGCTCATCGTCGCCGCTTCGCCCGTGGTCCCGGCCACGACCAGCCCGTGCGAGCCGTTCGCGAGCAAGTGGCGGCCGATCGCGACCGCTCCCTCCTCGTCGACGGCGCCGTCAGCACGGAACGGGGTGATCATGGCCGTGAGCAGGCCTTCGTAGGGACGCATGGCGTAGAGGATGGCACGCGGGCCGGTCAGCCCGCGAGTGGATCTCCTGAGCTGAGCTTCGGCGGTGCGTATGACGGCTTGTTCGCGTCCTCCTCCGACGACGGCGCCCCGGGCATCGCCGGCGGCTTGGTCTCGCCCTCGGTCGGCGGCTGCGGCGGGCCGGACGGCACGCCGGGCGCCTGCGGCGGCGGCGCGGAGCCCTCCGTGGGCGCGGGCGGGCCGCTCGGAGACTCGGTCGGCGGCACGCCGGGCG
>NZ_JAPDDP010000032.1 GCF_027587195.1 Solirubrobacter phytolaccae
CGATAGCCGGCGCCGCATCAACCGCGCGCCTCTCACGATCGGGCGCATCGTCGCCGCCCGGCTCCGCGCCAACCGCGCGCCGGTCACGGTCGGGCGCATCGTCGCCGCGCGCCGGCGCGAGCGGGCGCAGGAACGCGGCGATCTCCTCGGCCAGGCCTGACGGGTCGCTCGCCGCGTGGGACAGCGGCGGGACGCGCGGCGCGCGCAGCTCGTGCTCGTCGCCGTCGTGCGTCAGCGCCGTCGCCACGAGGCCGTCGCCGTCCTCGGCCGGCTCGATGGTCACGCGCAGCTCGTGCTCGGAGACGCTCGCGGTGCGCTTGCGGCCCAGCGACTCGTTGAGGCCGTCCGCGCGCCGCAACAGACCGGAGGCGTCGTCACCGTCGGTCGCACTGTCCGCGCGCAGCTCGAGCAGCCGCGCGGGCCAGGCGCCGGCCTGCTCGCAGCGGTCCTCGAGGGCGGCGCGGGCGACCTCCAGCACGCGGTCGCGCAGGGCCGCGTCCGGCAGCGCCTCCGCGGCCTGGACGAGCGCGGCGCCGTCGCGGACCGGGGTCGCCTGCTTGGTCGACGCGACCTTGGCCAGCTCCTGCTGGACGAGCTCGTTCAGCAGTCCGCGCGCGTCGACGCGCGCCGCGGTCGCGACGAGCGCGTGCAACGTCGCGCGCGACGGGTCCTCGCCGAGCGCGCTCCACGCGTGCTCCAAGGTGGCCACCGAGCGCTCCGGATGCCCGACGAGCCGGTCGAGCTCGGCGTCGCGCACGGCGAGGAGCACGCGGTCGCGCTCCGGGATGTCCGCGTAGCGCGCCGACGCCCGCACGGGCGACGGCACGAGCCGGCGCAGGCGGGTCCGCAGCTCCGGCCGACCGGACAGCTCCGGCACGCGCTCGAGCCCGTCGAGCAGCGCCAGCCGTGCGGTCGCCGGCGTGACGTGCGAGAGCTGCGCGCACAGGCAGTCGAGCAGCGCGTCCTGCGCCTTCCCTTCACTCACCGAAAGCCCGGCGAGCGTCGCGGCGACGAAGCTCCGCGGCGGCCGCCCCGCCGCGCGCAGGCCGTGCAGCGCCTCCATCACCAGCCGCGCCGCCCGCTCGCGATCGCCGCGCCGGGCGACCAGCTCGGCGCCCAGCAGCAGCCGCCGCGTCCAGACGTCGCTGCCGCGCTCGAGCCGCGTGCGCCGCGCCGACTCCAGCCGCGCCGCCGCCTCGGCGAGATCGCCGAGCCCGCGCAGCTGCAGCGCCGCGCCGCGCACCCGGCAGCGGCAGACCGCGGCGGTCGCGCCGATCCGGCTCCAGCGGTCCGCAGCCTCCTCGAAGTCGGCCAGCGCGTGCTGGGCGTCGAGCAGCTCCGCGTGCACCTTCCCGCGCAGCTCGCGCCCCTCGGCGGCGATCGTCCACGAGCGGTCGCCCGCGCCGCGCAGCGTGCCGCTGAACCGCTCCGCCGCGTCGTCGGCGAGCGCACGGGCCTGCAGCGGATGCCCGGCCGCGAGCAGCGCCTGCACGCGCAGGATCGCGCACCGCGCGGCCACGTCCGGCTCGTCGCCCTCGACCTCGGCCAGCACCGACAAAGCCAGCGTCGGCGCGCCTCGGCGCAGCTCCAGCCGCGCACGCGTCAGCGCGAGCTCCACCGCCTGACGCCCGCTCGCCAGCCGCGCCCCGTCCGCGCACGCCGCCAGCGCCCGGTCGAGCTGGTCGCGCGCGTCGTGGAACACGGCGAGCTGCTGGTGCACTGCCGCGACGTCGCACGGCGCGCCCCGCCGCGCGAACGACAGGGACGAGCGGAAGTGCGCCGCCGCGTGGCGGCTGTCGTGGAGGGACAGCGCCCCCGCGTAGGCGAGCCGCAGCCACAGCTGGTCCTCGCGCGCGAGCCGTCCGCGCAGCGCCGTCTCGACGTGCGGGCGAGCCGCGTCCGCGTCACCACGCACCAGCGCGACCCCGGCCTCGACCAATGCCAGCTCGCTCTTGCGCAGCGTCGGCGTGCCCGGACGGGCCTGCAGGTGGCGCAGGTCACGGAGCGCGCGCTCGGCCTCGAACCCGTGCCCGGCACGCCGCTCGGGCGCTTCCCGGCAGGCGAGCTGGACGGCCGCGACCGCGAGCTCCCAGCGCGCCCGCAGGTCGGTCCGGACGGAGCGCTGCAGCGCGTAGTCCTCCCCCAGCACCTCGGCCGCGAGCGCGCGGCGGCGGTCCGGGCGGCGGTCCGCGCACGCTGCGTCCACGCACGCCTGCCAGTCCCCGCGCGCCTGGTCCGGGTCGAGCTGGAAGCGGTGGAAGACCGCCTCGCAGAGCCAGCGCGTGGCGTTCTCCGGATCCCGCCCGGCGCGCGCGTCGAACCACGCGGCCGCGCGCTCGTGCAGCGGCGCGTGCGCGTCCGCCGCCGCGAGCAGCTTGCGCATCGGCACCAGGATCGACGGGTGGAAGCGCACGGTGTGCACGTCCACCGGGTCCAGTTGCACCCACGACGCGCGGCTCGCGTACCGGCGCAGCGCGCGCCACAGCGCGTCGATGTCGCGCCCCGGCAGCAGCGGCCCGAGCACCGAGACCGCGAACTCGTGCTCGAGCGTGCGCGGCGCGACGCCGTACAGCAGCAACGCGCCGAGGTCCGGGTCGAGCGGCCGCAGGATCCGCTCCATCAGGTAGACCATGTCCGCGCCCGCGCTCGTCACCAGCTCGCCCGGGTCGATCCCGGGCCGCTCCTCGGCGACGTCGGCCAGCAGCTCGAGCTTGAACGGCACGCCGCCAGCGCTCGCGACGATCCGGTCCACCAGCGCCGGCCGCTCGAGCCCGCGCTTGGTCGCCAGGTACGTGCGCGCCTCCGCGTCGGTGAACGCCTCCAGGCGCACGGCCGAGGCGCCCGGGAACCCCGGACGGGCGCGGCTGGTGAGCACGAGCCGCAGCGCCGGCACGGTCTCGAGCAGCGACTCCAGCAAGGTGAAGAGCGGCCCGAGCTCGGTGCCGGTGCCGGCGATCGGCAGCGCGGCCTCCAAAGTGTCGAGCGCGATCACGATCGGCCGCCCGTCGTTGACCTCTCGCAGCGTCGCGGCGAAGCGCGCCTGGATGTCCGCGGCGGCGGCGCCGAGGGACGGCGCGGTGGTCGGCCGCCGCAGCAGCCGCTCGCGCTGCCCGGGGTGCTGGGAGAGCAGCTCGTAGAACGGCGCGTCCGGGAGCTGGCGGTCGAGCTGCTCGGCCAGCTCGAGCAGCAGCAGCCACGGCTCGCGGCACGCGCGCAGCGGATCGACCGCCTCCAGGTCCACGCGAGCGCACGCGATCCCCTCCGGCACGCAGCGGCGCGCGATCAGCCAGCGCAGGTAGGTCGACTTGCCCATGCCGCCGTCCGCCCACAGCTCGAGCGCGCGGACCTCGCCGGCCAGCAGCGCCTCGGTCGCCCGCGCGCTCGGCGCGGGCAACTGGAAGCGTGAGGAACGCCGCCAGTCGCGCATCCACATCGCCCGCGAGCGCAGCCGCCGCTGATGCGCGTTGCAGACCGCCGCGCCCTCCGGGCCGAGCAGCGCCAGCCGTTCGATCACGACGTCGAGCAGGTCCTGGCAGCGCGCGAGGTCGAACGCGGCGTCCGCGGCGCGGAACTCGGCGGCGAAGCGCTCGAGCGCGGCTTCGGGCGCGACGACCAGCTCGTGGTAGAGCGCCTCGACCACGCTCCCGTCGGCGAGGTGCGCGAGCACGCGCGCGGAGAGCTCGCGCAGCGGCTCCGGGATCACCTCGCCGGCGTCCGCTCCCTCCCACCAGCCGGCGTAGAGCTCACGCCGCTCCAGGTCGGGCACGCGGAAGCGATCCGGCCGGCCGGGCACCGGCTCGACCGCGCCGAGCGCGATCAGGTCCGGCAGGTGGACGCCCTCGATCCGCGGCGGGACCGCGCGCAGGACGTCCAGCAGCGCCGCGTCGAAGTGATGCACCGCCGCGCAGCGCTTGAGCAGCTCGGTCCTCCCGGTCGGGGCGACCGCGCGCACGGCGGCCTCGAGCGACTGGCCGCTCGCGAGCTGGGCGGCGATCGCCCGCAGGTCAGGCACGGTCACTTGTAGCGCTCCCATCCGATTCCTTCGATGTAGCTGGCCAGCCCGACGACCGCGCCCCAGCTGAAGTCCTCGTTGAGGCTGGGGAGCGCGGCGAGCGTCGCCTCGACGTCCGTGCGCGGGACGTCGAAGTGGTGGAAGAAGTACTGCAGGGCGATCTCGCCGAACTCGTCCGGGCGGAACGTGCGCAGCGAGATCGACGCGCCGATCGCCCGGCGCAGGCGCTCGGTCAGCGCGCCCGCCTGCTCCTCGCTCACCGCGACGATGAACCGCACCGGCTCCAGCTGCCCGTGCGCGGCCGGCTCGAGCAGGTAGTCGCACAGCAGCTCGAGCTCCTCGGTCGCGAGCGCGGCGACGTGGTCGAGCGTCACCAGCAGCGGCCGGTCGCCGGCCGCCTCGCGCAGCGCGTCGGTGAACAGGGCGAACGTCGTCTCGAGCGCGTTCGGCGGCGCGGCGGGCGTGCGCGTGAGCGTCTCGACGGCTTCCCGCCAGGCGGCGAACGCGGCCGCGTTCGCGTCCTGGTGCTGCGGCTTGGCGGCGAGCTCGGCGGCGATCAGCCCGAGCGTGGCCAGGCAGTCGACGCGGCCGCCGCGCTTGAGGTCGACGTAGGCCGCGTTGCCACCGTGGACCTCGCACGCGGTCACGCACCAGCGTGCGAGCTCGGACTTGCCGACCGCGGCCGGCCCGGTGATCTCGATCACGCCCGGGGCGATCTCGAGCTCGGGCTCCGGGTCGAGCACGCGCCACAGCCGGCGGCGCTCGCGCGTGCGGTCGACGAAGCCCGCGTACTGGCGTTGCAGCGGCTCGCCCGGGTCCAGGTCCTCGTCGCCGGTGCCGTAGCGCAGCCGCAGCACGGACTCCGGCGGCGCGTTGACCGTGAGGCTCGGCACCGCGAAGTCACGCCGTTCGAACCCGGTCGTGTCGGTGATCGCGCGGCGTGCGCGGCTGACGGCGACGTCGAGCGGCTCGTGCTGGACGAGCGCGGTGTAGAGCTCGGCGGTGAACGCCGCGGCGACGTCCCCGCGGATGTCGGCCTGCATCGCGATCACGGCCGCGACCTCGAGCTCGACGAACGCGTCGGCGACGCGCCAGGCGCCCGCCCGGTCCTCGTCGCGGTCGGCGGAGCGGCAGGCGTTGAGGATCGCCAGGCGCGGCGGGTGCGCGGCGAGGTCCGCGTGGATCTCCGGCGCCGTCCACGGGTGCTGGTCGCCCGTCCGCGGGTCGTGCAGCAGCAGCCGCCCACGGCCGTCCTCGACGTCGCCGTGGCCGATGAAGTGGAAGATGTGCGGGCGCAGCTCGTCGTAGCGCTCGCGTAGCTCGGCGCGGGTCGGCCGCCACAGCACCTCGACGTCGGTCTGCCCGCAGTGCCGGCGCAGCGCGTGCTGGACGTTGCGTACCTCGTCGAACGCGGCGACGCGCTCGTCGTCCGCCGCCGAGCCGACGACCATCAGCACCTTCAGCGGCCAGCGCACGGCCTCCGGCGTGGACGCGCCGCAGAAGCTCCGGCCGACGCGCACGAGCGGCGCGGCGACGTCGGTCGCGGGCCGCTTGAGCCCGCGGATGAGCAGCTCCCACGGCAGCGACGCGAGCGAGTCCGGCAGGTCGAGCAGCAGCCGCAGCCCGCTCGGCCGCGCGGACATCGCGGCCGCGTCCCACGCCTCGCCGATCGCGCCCTGGTGCAGCAGCCCGTGCAGGTACTCGCCGACCGCCTCGAGCCCGACCTCGTGGCCGTGCTCGTCGAGCAGGCAGCGCCGGATCGCGGCGTGCGCGTCGAGGCTGGTGAGGAAGGGTGGGAGCGGTGCGTCGAGCCGGGCCTCGGCAATCGGGCTCGTCGTCCAGTCGCCGCGGCCGTCGTCGTCGTGGAAGCCGACGACCCAGCCGCGCTCGGCGGTGCCGGTGATCCGGATCAGCGCGGTGCGCGGCGTGAGCCGCAGCTGGGGCCGGCCGTTCGGCGTTCGTGGTCGGTGTGGAAGCGGCATGGGGCAGGGCGTTCGCGGGGCGCTCACGCTGGAGGAGACCCGGGCTGTGGCGGTCCAGATACAGCGAGGTGGTATCTCGGACCCCCGCTCGATGATCTCCCTCGTATGGACCCTGCTTCGATGCGTGCGGCCGTCATCGATCTGCTGAGCCGACTGGACGAGCTGGAAGACCCCGCCGAGGAGGAGCGGGTCCGCGCGCAGCTGCTGGAGCTGCTCGCCGAGCTGTCGGGCCCGCCACAGCCCGACCGCTTCCGCTTCGAGGAGCTCCTCGAGGCGGATTTCTCTGGCGACCCCCTGATCACGACCGAGCAGCACATGGCCGAGCGCGAGCCCGGGCAGCCCGTCTACGCGCGCATCGACACGCTGGACACCGTCGTCGCCGAGCATCCGTTCGAGGTCACCGTCGGCCTCACCACGGTGCTCGACCCTGAGCTGTTCTCCACCGTGATGGACCTGCCACCCGGCGACCAGCGCATCACCGTGCACGTGACCGCCGACGGGATCTCTCTCGAGCCCGGGCAGGTCTGGCGTCACGAGCTGCACGTCAAGGACGACGAGCCGCTGCCCTCCGTCACGCTGCGGCTCAAGGCTGAGCCGCAGCTGGCGGAGGAGCGCGAGGCGCGGATCCAGGCCCTGTACCTGCACCACGGCCACACCATCGGGTTCGGCTCGCGCAGCCTGATCGTCACCCGCGGGGCCGACGTCCAGCCCGAGCTCGTGCCGACCACGCCCGAGGCCGAGGGCGTGCTCGCGCTCCCGCGCGGCCTCCCGGCGCCGGACCTGACGATCGACATCCGCCGGGGGCGCTTCCCCGGCGAGCTGATGTGGGTGTTCGACACGAGCCATGACCTGCCCGTGCCGGACGAGGCGCCGATCACCAGCGTCGGCGACGCGCCCCGCGAGTACGCCCGCTCGCTGATCCTGCGCGCCAACGCGCGCGAGGGGCAGTCGGACCTGTTCGCGTTCCTGCGCGGCATCGGCAAGGAGATCGCCGAGGCGATGCCGCCCGAGTGGACGGCGCTGCTGGCCGCGGTCGCCGACCGGGTCGGTCGTCCGCCGCTCGTGCAGATCCTGTCCGAGGAGCCGCACATCCCGTGGGAGCTCGCGTGGCTGGACGAGCGGATCGACCCCGAGGCGCCCGGGTTCCTCGCCGCGCAGGCGTGCGTCGGGCGCTGGCTGCTGTCCGAGCGCAACCCGCCGTGGCCCGCGCCGCCGGCCGTGGACGGCGAGCGGATGGCCGCGATCTGGGGTGAGTACGCCGCGCCGGGCTGGCAGCGGCTGCTCGCGGCCGAGGACGAGGGCCGCGCGCTGCAGGCGCGGTTCGGCGCCGCCCACGTGCCTGCGACGCTCGACGACGTCACCCGCTGCCTGGAGGGCGCGCCGCAGGCCGACGTCCTGCACTTCGCCGTCCACGGCCACTACGACCCGGGCGGCGGGATGGACGGCCTGGTGCTGACCGACCAGCGCACGCTGGACCCGACCGTCGTGCGCGGGATGGACCTCCCGCACCGGCCGTTCGTGTTCCTGAACGCGTGCCAGGTGGGCATGGGGCGCGAGGTGCTCGGCGACTACGGCGGGATGGCGATGGCGCTCGTGAAGGCCGGGGCGAGCGCGGTGGTCGCGCCGCTGTGGTCGATCGACGACCAGCACGCCGCGCGGGTCGCGCTCGAGTTCTACGCGGAGATCCAGGCCGGCGCGCAACCGGCCGACGTCCTGCGCCGCGCCCGTGCGGCGGACGGCCCGGAGCCGAGCCGCGCTTCGGGCACCTGCTTCGCGTACCAGTTCTTCGGGCACCCGGCGATGCGGCTGTCCTTGGCGAACGGGTCATCGCAGCTGTAGGGTCGCTTGACCAATGGAGTTCCGGGTCCTGGGTCCGCTGGAAGCACGGGACGGTCGCGGCCCGCTCGAGCTGGGCGGGACCAAGCCGCGCGCGGTGCTCGCGATGCTGCTCCTGCAGCCCAACGCGCCCGTCGCGCCCGAGCACCTTGCAATCGGCCTGTGGGGCGACGACGTCCCGCCGACCGCGCTCAAGACCATCCACGTGCACGTCTCGCGGCTGCGCAAGGCGCTCGGCGACGCCGACCGGATCGAGACCACACGCGCGGGCTACCGGTTGTCGGTCGGCCCCGACGAGCTGGACCTGCTCGCGTTCCAGCGCGACGTGCAGGCGGCGCGGGCGCTCACCGACCAGGAGGACTGGGCGGCGGCTTCGGCACTGCTCCGCGCGGCGCTCGCCCGCTGGCGCGGCCCGCCGCTCGCCGACCTGGAGAAGGCGCCGTTCGCGGCCGTCCAGATCCGGCAGCTCGAGGAGGAACGACGGTCCGCGCTGGAGGCGCGGATCGCGGCCGACCTCGCCGCCGGCCACCACGACGCGCTGATCGGCGAACTGCGCCGGCTCGTCGCCGAGCACCCCACGCGCGAGCGGCTGACCCAGCACCTGATGCTCGCGCTCTACCGCGGCGGACGCCAGTCGGAGGCGCTCGCGGCCTACACCGCGCTGCGCCGGCTGCTCGACGAGGAGCACGGGCTCGTCCCCGGCCCGGAGCTGCAGCGGCTGCAGGCCGCCGTGCTGCGCCAGGACCCCGCGCTCGACCTCGCGCCCGCGGTCGTGATCCCGCCGCCGACCACCGGTCCGCGAGCGAGCGAGGGTGCCTTCGTCGGCCGCGAGGCCCACCTCGCCCAGCTGCGCGCCCGCTGGCTGGACAGCACGCGCGGGCAGACCGAGCTCGTGCTGCTCGTCGGCGAGGCCGGCGTCGGCAAGACGCGGCTCGCCGCCCGCTTCGCCGACGACGCGCGCCGTGAGGGCGCCGCCGTGCTCTACGGGCGCGCCGACGCCGAGGCGCTGCTGCCGTACCAGGTGTTCGTCGAGGCGCTCAACCACCTGCTCGCGCACGCCGGCGGCGACTTCGTGGGCGAGATCCCCGGTGAGCTCTCACGGCTCGGCCGGATCCTGCCCGAGGCGCCCGCCGACACCCGCGACGCCGACCACGCAACCGAGCGCTACCAGGTGTTCGACGCGGTCGTCTCGATCCTCAAGCGCGCGGCGCGCCGCTGGCCGGTCGTGCTCGTGCTCGATGACCTGCACTGGGCGGACACGCCGACGCTGCACCTGATCCGCCACCTGCTCCGGCACGCCGACGGCAGCCGGCTGCTCGTGCTCGGCACGTTCCGCGACGCCGAGGTCGGCAAGCGGCACCCGCTCACCGGCGTGCTGTCGGACCTGCGGCGCGAGCGACGCTTCGAGCGGATCGCGCTCGCGGGCTTCGACGACGCGACCACCGGCGCGCTGGTCGCGGACCGGCTCGAGCGTCCCGTGACCACCGCGTTCGTGCAGCGCCTGCGCGAGCAGACCGACGGCAACGCGTTCTTCATCGAGGAGACGCTGCGCGCGCTCAGCGAGTCGCGCTGGCAGGACGCGCCCGTGGTCGACGAGGACGCGATCGCCAACCTCGGCGTGCCCGAGGGCGTCGCGGAGGTGATCCTGCGCCGCGTCCGCCAGCTCTCCCCCGTGGCCGAGGAGCTGCTGCGCGCGGCGTCGGTCGTCGGCCCCACGTTCCCGCTCGCCGCGCTCGAGCCGCTGCTCGACGTCGGGCCGGACGCGCTGGTGACGGCGATCGACGAGTGCCTGGCCGCGCGCCTGGTCGTCGAGGTGCACGGCCAGTTCGACGTCTTCACGTTCGCCCACGCGCTCGTGCGCGAAGTGCTCTACGGCCAGCTCTCGGACGCACGCCGCGTGCGCGTGCACCTGCGGCTCGCGCGCGAGCTGGAGCGCTCCGCGGACGCCAACCCGGCCGAGCTCGCGCACCACTTCGCGCTCGCCGCGCCGCTCGCCGGGCCCGAGCCCGGCTGCCGCTACTCGATCGCGGCCGGCCACCGCGCCGCCGAAGCGTTCGCGTACGACGAGGCCGCGAGCCACTTCCGGGTCGCGTTGCGGCTCGCGGACCCGCTCGACGCGTCCGGCCGCTGCGACGTCCAGCTCGCGCTCGGCCGCGTCCAGTGGCACGCGGGCGACGACGGTGCGCGCGCGACGTTCCGGGAGGCGGCGGAGAGCGCGCTCGAACGCGGCGCCGCGACCCAGCTCGCGCGGGCGGCGCTCGGGCTCGGCGAGCGCTACTTCGAGGTCACCTACCTCGGCACCCGCTACCGCGAGCTGCTGGAGACCGCGCTGGTGATGATCGGCCCCGAGCCCCGCCCGGAGCGCGCGCTCCTGCTCTCCCGGCTGGCGACGACGCTGGGCTTCCCGAGCGAGACGCCGCGCTCGATCGCGCTCGCCGACCAGGCGGTGGCGATGGCGCGCGAGCTCGGTGACGAGCGGCTGCTCGCCGCGGTGCTGATGGCCGCGCACGTGACCCTGCTCGACGTGCGCCACATCCCGCGCCGACTGGAGATCGAGCGCACGCTGCAGGCGCTCGCGCTCGAGCACCGCGAGCTGCTCGCCGAGCGCCATCAGTGGCACATGTACGACCTGCTGCACGTCGGCGCGATCGACGCCGCGCGGGCCGAGCACGCAGGGCTCCTGCGGTTGAGCGGCGAGCTCGGGCAGCCGCTGTTCCGGTCCTTGGCCGAGGGCGCGCGCGGCCTGTGGGCCGAGCTGGCGGGCGACCTCGAGCAGGCCGACCGCCACGCCGAGGCGTCGCTGCTCGCAGCGCGTGAGGCGCACACCGGCGACGCCGTCAGCTCATGGGCGTCGCAGCTGTTCGCGATGCGGCGCGTCCAAGGCCGGGTCGGCGAGCTCACCCACGTCGTCGAGCGCCTCGTCGCCAAGGGCGGCTACCAGCTCGGCTGGCGCAGCGCGCTCGGCGTCCTGTACCTCGACACCGGGAACCTCGCGGGCGCTCGCCGGTGCTTCGAGGAGGAGGTCGGCGAAGGCGTGCACGCGATCCCGCGCGGCATGTTCTGGCTCACGCGCACCACGCTGCTGGGCGAGCTGTGCGCGGGGCTCGGCGAGGCCGACGTGGCGCGGGCGCTGTACGCCGAGCTGCTGCCGTTCCGCGCGTACAACGTCGTCGTCGCCTACTGCAGCCTGCTCGGCCCGGTCGAGGGCTACCTCGGGTTACTCGCGGGCGCGATGGGTGACGCGCCGCGGGCCGCCGAGCACACGCGCGCGGCGCTCACCCGCGTGCGGGCGATGCCGGCGCCCGTGCTCGAGCGCGTGCTCGCGGCGCGGCTCGAAGCACCGAGCGCCGTGGCCTAACGGTCGCCCGGTTGCACCTCGGTCGTGCGCGGCCGGATGCCGTTCGCCTCGTCGCGCATCCGCGCGCTCTCCAGGTAGACGGCGCGGCGCACGCGGTTGATCGACCCGAGCGGCTCGTGGTCGGCCAGCGCGTGCCACGGCGTGAAGCGCAGGCGCTCGCCGAAGTTGCGGCGCGCCTGGTCTCCGCTCGTCTGCCGCGGGATCACGATCGTCGCCACCTTCACCGGCGGCGAGCGGCGCTCGGACCAGCGCACCGTCGGGTCGTCCTCTGGCATCCGGTGCGCGTCCGTCTGCACCTGCACGGACAGGTCGAACACCGTCTCGCCGGCCGCGACCGCCGCCGCCACGCCGAGCTCGTCCTCCGGCGCCGCGACCGGGGCGACCCGCGGCGTCACGGAGTACTTGACGATCGCGTGCGGCCCGAGCTTGTACGGCGTCTGCGACCAGTAGCGCAGCGCGAGCGGGCCACGGTCACGCGCGTGCGTGAGCCGCCACAGCACCCAGAACTCGCGCCACCGCCACGCGCCTGGCCACAGCGACGGGAAGAAGAACGGCCGCGTCGCCAGGAGCCGGCGCAGCTTGCCCTTCGCGGTCGCGGCGCGCACGACGCAGTCCGCGAACTCGGCGTAGTCGACCGCGTCGCGCACGAAGAACTGCTGGCCGTTGACGAACACGAAGTCCTGGCTGTCGTTGTCGCCCGGGTCGTCGAGGACCTTCTCGCCCTCGACGCCGAGCAGCTTGAGCGCGAACCCGCGCGGGTCCCGCGTGGCGTCGGACATCGGGATCATGCTGCTCGCCGAGAACCGCACCCAGGCGTCGAACGTGCGCGGCGTCTTGAACACGCCGTGGCGGAGCTCGAGCGGGAGGTCCCCCGCGATGGTCACCTTCGCGTGCACGGTGCCGTGGGCCTTGGCGTGCTGGCCGCGCAGCATCGGCCGGCGCGTCGCGTAGCGGTCGCGCATCAGCCCGCCGACCGCCTCCACCACGTGCTTGATCGCCTCGTGCTCGTCGCGCAGCGGCGACTCCCGGTAGCCGGGCATCAGCGCTCTCCTCCTTCGGCCAGCGCGCGCAACGCGCGGAGGCCAGGCATCAGCAGGTACTCGCAGCCGCGGGTGGTCACGAGGCCGCGCTCGGCGCGCGCGAAGTGCGGCGGCTCGCCGGGGATCGTGAGCTTGCCCGAGCCCGCGCCGCTCGCGAACAGCACGTCCTGGTCGCGGCCGAGCCCGAACGCGTTCCCGTCGTCGCACCACAGGCGCTGGACGGTCTCGAACTGGCGCTCGAAGCTCGCGTTGAAGCAGATGAACACGAGCCCGCGCGCGTCGCCCTCCTCGTAGGGCATGCCGCGCCGGATGATCCGGTGCCGGCGGGTCTGCGCCGTCGCGCGGGCCGAGTCACGCGGGTTCGCGCGCCGGACGTGCGCCCCGACCGGGCAGCGGCGCCCGTCGCGGTCGTCGGCGTAGCGGAAGTCGTTGTCGGGCTCGCCGACGGACTCGTGGCGCAGCGCGTGCGCCTCGGCCGGGTCACGCTCGGGCGCGAGCTCCACGGCGACGCCGTCCCGCCAGCGCCCGATGAGCTTGGCCGCGACCAGCTCCCGCGCGTAGGCGTGCGCCGTGTCGGGGTCCGTGCCGTGGTTGACGCCGACGGTCGCGCAGTAGTGGTCGGCCTCGCGGTCGAGGTAGCTGCGGAAGCGCTCCACGTCCTGCTCGAGCTTGCGGTAGACCATGAACGAGCCGTTGCGCAGCAGCGGCGCGGTCTCGGTCTGCGCGTCCTCGTCCTCGTAGCCGTGCACGAACTCGCCGGCCTTGATGTCGCGCCAGCTGCCGTACTCCTCCGGCTCGCCCTGGCCCGCGCGCCGGTGGTCGGTGCCCTCGACCGCGGGCTGGCCGAAGCCGTCCGCGAAGCCGAAGTGCTCGCGCTGGTCGGCGAGCGCCTCCGTCCGCTGCTCGAACCCGACCTCGACGCCGTGCTCGTCCAGGAGCGTGCGCAGCGTCCGCAGGCGCTGAGCGAACGCCCAGCCGTCGCCGGCGAGGAGCACGAGCGCGTGCGCTTTCCCGCGCCCGAGCTCGCCCCGCCACGTGCGCAGGTCGTCCCCGAGGCGGGTCGGGGCGCGCTGCGCGATCGGCTCGCGCAGCGCGCCCGGCAGGCACTCGTCGTCCGCGCCCAGCAGCCGCAGCCCGGCGTAGGTGAGCGCCACGTTGAGCGCGGTCTCCGGCCGCTCGTCCCACCGCGCGGCGGTCTGGACCTGCGGCACGAGCGCGCGCAGCAAGCGACGCCCGGCGTCCGCGTCCGGGAAGGCGACGAACAGGTGGATCGCGCGCGGGAAGGAGTACCCGCGCAGGATGTTGCCCTGGATGTCCGCGAGCTCTAGAACCATCGTGCCGCCTCCTTCAGGTAGGCGCGCTGGAGGGTGGCCGCGTCCCGCTCGTCGCGGTGGTCGAGCACGAACCGCGTCAGCGCGTCACGGCGCGCGACCGCGGTCTTGACGCGCGCGGGGGTCGCGTCGGGATAGCCGGCGTAGTAGAGCGTCGTGTCGCAGCGGTGCGCGGCGAGGTAGTCCACGCGCGCCGGCCCGTCCGGCGGGAAGCCGTCGCAGTGGTTCCACACCGCCGCGCCGACCTCCGCGAGGCGCTCGAGGAGCGTCCCGTCGCCGGGCGCCGGCGTGTAGTCGGCGCTGAACAGCAGGTACGGCCGGTCCAGCCGGGACGGGCGCTTGGGCGCGTCGGCGAAGCCGGTCTTGAGCTGGTCGATCACGACCCAGCGCGCGAAGTGCACCTCGGCGAGGCCGGCGAGCGGGGAGTCGTGTTCGCAGCGGGCGAGCTCTCCCAGCAGGTCCTCGCGCGCGCCGTCGCCGATCGGCGCGAGGATCAGCAGCGAGTGCGCGCCCCAGCGCTGGTTGCCGGCGCCGCGGGTGAGCTGGCGCAGCGTGTCGAGGAGCTTCATAGCTGCCCCTGGTGGTCGGTGAGGAACGCGTCGTACGCGCGCCGGAACTCGTCCGGGGTGAGCTGCTCGGCGTGCCGATAGAAGCGCTCGTGCGGCTCGTCGAGCGCGAGCGCCGACACGATCATCGTCACCGACGCGTCCGGATACGCGCGGTAGTAGTGGTCGATCTTGAACTCGTTCGCGTCGATGTACCGCTTGAACGGCGTGCACGGCAGCGGCCCGGGGAAGCCGTACGACGTTCCCCAGAACAGCTTCATGTGCTTGGGCACCGACTCCGAGAACGTGTCGATGTAGTTCTCGAACGAGCCGTTGTAGTTGCTCTCGAAGAGCAGGATCGGGTGGCGCAGGCGGCGCCCGTCCGGCAGCCTGCGCACGATCGCGAAGCGCACGAAGTGGATGAACGACAGCTCGCGGATCCCCGCGCTCGCGGACAGCCGGCTGAAGCGCAGGAACCACTCCTGCAGCCAGGTCCGCCACGGGCGCAGCTGCGAGAACACCGTCATCGGGATCGCGCGTGGCAGTGGCACGTCGCCCGGGTCGTCCGGGACGGGTTGTTTGAGCGCTGACACACCGCAAAGACCCACCCTCACCCGTGCCTGATACGACCGCCTTGCGGACTTGCCCGACAAACGTCAACGGCGAGCACACCCGCGGCCGCCGCGTCAGGGTGGGCGCGCTCATGTGCCAGTGAGCCGGGTTCCCCGGACTGTGGAACGCGTTGCGTTCCCCGTTGGTATGGCGAGGGCCGAACACCGCCTCGTGGGGGTCATCCGTCACTTGACGCCCCTCAGGGGGGTCAACTGACGGATCACCTCGACGGCACGTGCGCGGCTGGTCGTTCGTGATCGATCTGAGGTGAACGCCTGAGCGTTCACTCAGTGAGGGGAACCCTCCTCACCTGCCCACATCACGCCCGCCGCGACGGGTCAAGCAATTCCTCGTCACCGCCGCGGCCGACAAGCCGCGCGCTGGACGCGGCGCCCGCGGGTGTGATCAGCCGTTGCCGTTGCCGCTCACAGCAACCCGAGGCGCCGCGCGGCGCTGACCGCCTCGTCGCGCGTGGAGGTGCCCAGCTTGCGGCGGATGCGCTGGCCGTGCGTGCGGACGGTGTTCAGCGACAGGTACAGGCGGTCCGCGATCTCGCGGTAGGTGAGGTCGCTCGGGAGCAGCTCGAGCACGCGCAGCTCCGCGGCGCTGAGCAGCTCGTCGTCGACGGCTTCCGACTCGGGGGCGGCGGGCGCCGACCGGATCTCGTGCTCGAGGACCCGTTCGAGCTCGACGAGGCTCGGGACGCGCGCGCCACGGAGCTGGATCCGCGCGGCCGTGAGCGCGTCCCCGGCGCCCGGGCCGTCGCCGGACCGGGCCCGGGCGCGGCCGAGCCACAGCAGGGCGTGCGCGATCTCCAGGCGGTCGCCGCCGCGGCGGGCGAGCGTCGCCGCGTGCTCGAGGTGCTCCTCCGCGCGTTCGTAGGCGTCGCGTTGGAAGGCGACGATCCCGGCGGCGACGTGCGTCTGCTCGGTCGGCGGGTGCTCGCCCAGGCCGCGCCGGTCGGTGGTCGCCAGCGACGCCTCGACGAGCCGCTGGGCGGCGTCGAGCTCGCCGCGGCGCGCGTGCGCGGTGGCCAGGAGCGCCATCGCGAACACGCGCCGCACGTCCTGCTCGCCCGGCGCGGTGACGTCGAGGTACGCGCGCAGGCGCTGCTCGGCCTCGGCGGTCGCCCCGGTCCAGAACAGGCAGATGCCGAGGAAGTAGGAGTCTGCGGGCGCCTCGGGCGAGTCGGGCGGCCGCTCGGCGATCGCGAGCCGGCCGAGGCGGACGGCGCCGCCGACGTCGGCCTGCACGAGCGCGAGCATCGACCGCTGCCGGGCGAGACCCGCGCGCAGGTCACGCCGTGCCGTCTCGTCGCCCTCCTCGGCGGCGGCGTGTTCGACGCGCGTGAGCCACGGCTCGACCTCGTCGAGGCGGCCCATGGCGCGCGCGATGCCGGCCCGTGCGAGCGACAGCCGCGGGTACTCGTTGAGCGTCGTGCGCGGGAGCCGGTCGATCCAGCCCAGCGCGCTGTTCGCCCAGCCGTCGCTGTAGAGGTCCAGCCAGTGGCGCTGGAGCGCGTCGGCGGCCACGTGCGCGTCGCCCGCGAGCAGCGCGTGGTCGATCACGCCCGCGAGGTCGCCCTGGTCGGCGAACCACGCGCTCGCGCGGCGGTGCAGGTCGGCGACGGCGTCCGGCTCCTGGCGCTCGAGCTGGCGCCGCAGCATCGCGCGGAACATGTGGTGGTAGCGGTACCAGCGCCGCTCGGCGTCGAGCGGGACGACGAACAGGTTGCCGCGCTCGAGCGCGAGGAGCCGCTGGGCGCTGTCCGTCCCGTTGGCGACGGCGTCGCAGAGCGGGCCGGAGAGCCGCTCGAGCACGGACGTGCGCATCAGGAACGCGCGCGTGTCCGGCGTCTGGTGCGCGGCGACCTCCTCCCACAGGTAGTCGGCGAGGAAGCGGTCGCCGACCGGCATCCGCGCCATCAGCCCTTCGCGATCGGCGGCGTCACGCAACGACAACGCGACGAGGTTCAGGCCCGCGACCCAGCCCTCCGTGCGGTGCTGGACGGCCGCGATCTGCTCCGGCGCGAGCTTGAGGCCGTGCTGGCCATTGAGCAGCGCGGTCGCCTCCTCGTCGCTGAAGCGCAGCTGCTGCACGCGCAGCTCGTTGAGCTCGCCCCGCGCCCGCAGCCGGCCGAGCTTGAGCGGCGGGTCGGCCTGGCCCGCGAGCACGACGTGGACCCCCGGGCCGAGCCGCTCGAGCAGGTAGCCGACGTCCTCGTGGATCGTCGCGTCGGCGATCAGGTGGTAGTCGTCGAGGACGAGCACCAGCGGCGTGGTCGCCGGGCCGAGCGCGTTGACCAGCGCGGGCAGCACCTCGTCCGCGACCTGCACGCCGGGGGCGCGCAGACGCCGCGCGGGCGTGCCGGAGAACTCGGGCGCGGCGCCTTCGAGCGCGGCGACGACGTAGCTCCAGAAGCGCGTCGGCTCGTCGTCGGCCTCGTCGAGCGAGACCCAGGCGAAGCGAGCCGGGCTGACTGCCGCCCACGCCGCGAGCATGGTCGTCTTGCCGAACCCGGTCGGGGCGGCGACGAGCGTCAGGCGCCGCGCACGGCCGGCTTCCAGGACGCGGACGAGCCCCAGGCGACCGGCTTGCTCACCACGCAGCTCGGGGACCAGCAGCTTGGTCCGGATCGCGACGAAGTCCTCGTCACTGGTGCGCTTCGTCTTCACCGCGCGCGTGGCCCGCTTCGAACTCGCTGGTGAAGGCGTGCGGCCCGAGCGCCTCGCGGGCCTCGGCGAGCCCGCGCTCGACCTCGTCCACGACCGACTCCCACGCGGGCGCGCCGGTGCGCTCCTGCACGGCCGCCGACGCGCCCGCCAGCCGCGCGGCTTCGCTCCAACGCGCCTCGAGCGCCGCGACCGCCGACAGCCCGCCGAGCGCCTCCGCGATCGTGAAGCGGTCGTCCATGTGCTGCGCGCGCGACAGGCACTCGAGGAACTGGACGCGCGCCTCCTCGGCGGTGCGCCGCGCGAACGCAAGCCACGCGTAGTTGATCAGCGGCTCGACGAGCCGCCGGTCGTCGCCGTGCCGCTCACGCAACGCGACGGCCTCCGCGAAGCGCTCCTCGGCGAGCTCGATCCGCCCGTGCACGAGGTCGAACCACCCGAGCTCGGCGAGCGCGGCCGCGGCGCCGTACGGATCGCCCGCGGCGCGATACGGGATCAGCGCCTCGGCGGACAGCCGCTCGACCCGGTCCCAGTCGCGCACACGCTCGTACGCGCTGGCGAGGGCGAACAGCGCGTCGCCGATCAGGCCCGGGTCCCCGACCGCACGCGCGGCAAGGAGGGCGCGCTCGCACAGCGGCGCGGCGTCCGCGCGGCGCACGAGCGCGGCGCAGCGCCCATGGGCGACGAGCGCGGCGGCCTCCAGCGCCGCGTCGCCGGCTTCCTGCGCGGCCCGCGTGGCGGCGCCGAGCCGCTTGGCGGCCTCGGCGAACGCGGCCTGCGAGAGCGCGAGCCGCCCGTCCCAGTAGAGCGCCGCCGGCACGTTCTCGCTCGGCTTTGCGGCCAACGCACCAGCAAGCCAGCTCCGCACCTCGTGGACATGCGCATCCCAGGGCAACGCGCGGGCGAAGGCGATCGCGATCCGCAGCGCGTCGTCGGGCGTGCCGTGGCGCAGGTGCCATTCGAAGGCGAGGCGGAGGTTGCCGCGCTCGAGCGCGAGACGCTGCAGCTGGTCGCGGCGGTGCTCGCGCGCGGCGGCCTCGGCGGCGCGCTCGCAGTAGTCGAGGAACCAGTGCGCATGACGGCGGGCGGCGTCCGTGACGGTCGCGCGCTCGGCCGCGAACTCGCGGATCGTGTCGAGCATCCCGAAGCGCGGCTGGCCGTCCGTGTTCACGTCCGACTGCAGGAGCGAGGCCTTGTCGAGGATCGCGCTCAGCAGCGGCTCGACGCCGGGGTCGCAGACGGCCTCGAGCGCCTCGAGCGAAGCGCCGCCCTCGAACACGGTCATGCGGCCGAGGAGCGTGCGCTCGGCGTCGTCGAGGGCGTCCCAGGACCAGTCGAGCGTGGCGCGCAGCGAGCGCTGGCGGGCCGGCAGGTCGCGCGGCCCGTGGGTGAGCAGCGCGAGCCGGTCCTCGAGCCCGGCCAGCAGCGCCGGCAGCGGAAGCAGCCGCGCGCGGTCGGCGGCGAGCTCGATCGCGAGCGGCAGGCCGTCGAGCCGCGCGCAGATCGCCTCCACGCAGGCGTCGTCGATCTCGCGGTCCGGCCGCGCGGCGGTCACGCGCGCGACGAACAGCTGCGCGGCGTGGCCCGCCGCGAGCGGGCGCACCGGGTAGACGTGCTCGGCGGTGATCCGGAGTGGCGCGCGGCTGGAGATCAGGAGCTTCAGGTTCTCCGCCGCGGCGAGCAGGCGACCGACCTGCCAGGCGTCGTCGATGAACCGCTCGAACCCGTCGAGGACGAGCAGCGCGGGCGCGCCGTTCGTCGCCAGCCGCAGCTGCTCGGCGAGCTGGTCGGCGGTCGCGGCGACGACGTCGAGCGCGGCCGCGGCCTCGGCCACGAGCACGCCCGCGTCCTCGGTGCCGTCGAGCGTGACGTGCACGGCGCCGCCGGGGAAGTGGTCCGCGGCGGCGCGCGCGGCCTCGTGGGCGAGGCGGGTCTTCCCCGCGCCGCCCGGCCCCGCGAGCGTCAGCAGACGCACATCCGGCCGGGCCAGCAACGCGCCGATCTCGACGAGCTCGGCCTCCCGCCCGATCGTCGCGTTGGCCGGACACGGAACTCCGGCGTGGCGTGCGCCCCGCTTGACGAGCACCACCGCTTCCTCCACGCACGCGACGCTACCAGCGCCAACGTGCCACGTCACCCCCCGGCGCTACGGCACCTTCACGCTCGCCCGCTTGGTCACCGCGTTGCCGGCCGCGTCACGCGCCTGGAGGGTCAGCGTCACCGTCTCGCCCTTGCGCAGCGCCGTGCGCACGCGCTTGGTCAGCGTGACCGTGAGCTTGGTCGTGCCCGCCTTCACGCCCTTGCGCGTGCTCTTGTAGATCGACCGGGCGCGCGCCTTGCTGTTCTTGCGCGCCGTGGCCGTGAACGTGAGGTCGGCGCGCTCCCCGAGCGTGAGCGTCACCTGCAGCTTGCCGGTCCGGCGCACCGCGAACGACCCGGTCTTGGTGACGCGCAGTGCGAGCTTGAGGCTCGGCGCCGTGCGGTCGACCACCGGCGCGGGCGGCGTGGGGGTCGGCGTCGGCGTCGGGGTGGTGGGCTGCGGCGTCGGGGTCGGCGTCGGGTCCGGGTCCGGGCTCGGGACCGTGCAGGTGAGGGTGCCGGTGCGGATCGCGTGGCCGCCGCTGCCGCTGTCGTCGGTGTAGAAGACGGGCTTGAAGCCGGCGACGCACTCGGACTGCGGGGCGATCGCGAAGCCCTCGTTGTTGAGGTTGGACATGCCGGCGGGACGCGCGAACGTGTTGGTCACGACGAAGCGACCGGTGCCGTCGATGTCGAGCGTGGCCGTGCGCCCGTCGCAGCTGTTGTCGCACGCCGCCCACAGGTGCGTCGTCTCGGGCTCGTACTCGAGCGCCATCACGGCGGGGAAGCCGCTCGCGATCGTCGCGATCCGCCGGTAGGCGCCGGCCGTCGTGAGCGCGTAGGCGATGACCTTGCCGTCCTGCTCGACGCCGACGAAGAACAGCCCGGAGCCGTGGCCCGGGTAGGCCGCGGGGTCGTACTTGCCGCCGGTGGACTCGTCGACGAAGCCCTTGCTCACGAGCAGCGTGTCCGGCACCCAGGCGATCGCCTCCAGGCCGGAGTTGGCGTCCAGGCCCGGCAGGTCGGCGGTGAGGTTCCAGTCGTTGGTCGCGGTCAGCGTGGTGCCGGCGCCGGTCGTGTCGTAGCGCAGGACGGCGGGGCGGCTGATCGTGCTGTCGCCGCCGCTGTCGTTGCGCTCGGTCGACACGTAGACCGCGTTGGGGTCGGAGGCGACGAGCGTGATGCCCTCCGCGTCCGGCACGCCGAGGCCGCTCGGGTACACGAGCTGCTTGCCGAAGCCCCAGCCGCCGGCCGTGTCCCGCACCCACTTGCTGCCGTCATGGACGAGCCGGTAGAGCGTGGACGGCCCGTTCTGCACCGCCCACAGCACGCCGCGCGCGCCGTTGGCGCCCGGCTGGTAGGCGATGCCGCTGAGGTTGGAGCTGAAGACGGCGAGGTCGTCCGCGTCGGCGATCGAGACGCCGCCGGGCCAGGTCGCCGCCGGGGCCGGGCAGTCGTTCGCGGCGCCCTGCGTCGGCCGGTTGGTCCAGCTGAACGCGCCGGTGCCGTCCGGGCAGCGGCCGTAGGTCGTGATCGCGTGCTCGGTCCACGTGTAGCTGTCGATCGGGGTGACGAGGTCGGCGGGCGTGAACAGCCGCGCCTGATCGCTCGAGCCGAGCCCGAAGCCCGGGAACGCGACGAAGTAGCCACCCGCGGGCAGCGTCGTGCCCGCCGGGACCGTGAACGTGTTGCCGTTGTTGGAGTCCTTCAGGACCCAGCCGCCGATGTCCGTGGCGGCCCCGGTGTTCTTGAGCTCGATGAAGTCGGCCGTGCCCTCGGACTCGACCTCGTTGATGACGATCGCCGCCTGCGCCGTTGCGGCCCCGAGTCCACACACGGCCGCGGCCGCCAACGTCGCGACGGTTGCGCTCCAGCTGCTCATTTTTGAAAGTCCTCTGCTCATGTCCGAGCGCTTTCCTATCACGCGACGTGTTGGTCCGCTGAAACTCTCGGGTAGCCGACTCCAAACCCTCGGGTCTGAAGGAAGTAGCCATGCGCACCCCCCTAGTCCTTGCTGTCGCGGTCCTGACGCTTGCCGCCCCCGCCGTCGCCCAGGCGCACGTCACGCTGCAGCCCAGCACCGCCGCCGCGGGCGGCTACACCCGCCTCAACGTCCGCGTCCCGAACGAGCGCGACGACGCCTCGACCCAGAAGGTCGAGCTCCAGTTCCCGGACGGGTTCGCCTCCGCGTCCTTCGAGCCGATCCCCGGCTGGGACGTCAAGGTCACCAAGAAGCAGCTGGAGACGCCGATCAAGACCGACGACGGCGAGATCACCGAGGCCGTCGACACCATCACCTGGACCGCCGACGACGCCGACGACGCGATCCCGCCCGGCGCCTTCCGCGACTTCGGCCTCTCGGTCCGCATCCCCGGCGAGGCCGGCGACACCCTGACCTTCAAGGCGCTGCAGACCTACACGGGCGGCGAGGTCGTGCGCTGGATCGGCGCCGAGGACTCCGACAACCCGGCACCGACCGTCTCCGTGACCGAGGCGGCGGGTGACGAGCACGGCGCGGACCACGCGGCGCCGACCGCCACGGCCGAAGCGACCGACGCCGAGCGCACTGCGGCGACCACGAGCGACGACGGCGGGTCGAGCGACACGCTGGCGATCATCGCGCTGATCGTGGGCGCTCTGGGGCTCATCGTCGGCACGTTCGGGGTGCTCAGCGCGCGCCGCGCGACGCGGACCTAGCGAACGGGTCCGAGAACCGCTTGTCGGTCAGGACGCGCTTGTCCGTCAGCGCCTTCAGGAACGCCACGAGGTCGGCCTTGTCCCCCGGCGCGAGCTTGATCTCGGAGATGAGTGGGTCCTTGTAGGGGTTCGCGCGGCCGTCGCCGGCGTTCGGGCCGTCGGTGATCACGCGGCCGCCGCCGGCGTAGTGGTCGACGGCGGCCTCCAAGGTGGGGACGGAGCCGTCGTGCATGTACGGACCGGTCACGCCGACGTTGCGCAGCGAGGGCGCCTTGAACGCGCCCATGTCCTTCGGGTCGGAGGTGAGCTCGAAGGCGCCGCGGTTGGGCTCGGGGAACGCGCCGGTGCCGCCGAGGTTGTAGAGGCCGGTGTTGTGGAAGAGCGGCTTCTCGGCGGGTGAGCCCTTGTAGGTGACCTGGTCGTTGAAGATGAACGAGCCGTGGCAGTGGTGGCACTCGGCGCGCTCGCCCATGAACAGCTCCATGCCGCGTTTTTCCGCGGGGGTGAGCTTGACCTTGCCCTGCAGGTAGCGGTCGTAGCGCGAGTCGGCGGAGACCAGGCTGCGCTGGAAGGAGGCGATCGAGCGGATGACCGTCGTCCACGAGATCGGCTTCTTGGAGCCCGGATAGGCCTTGGCGAAGCGGGCCTTGTACCAGGGGTCCTTCAGGATCCGGCGCAGCACCGCGTCGCGGTTGGCGTCGGTGACGCCCATCTCGACCGGCGTCGTCCCGAACAGCGGCACCTCCATCTGGCGCTCGAGCGAGACGAGCGCCGGGTTCGCCCAGGTCAGCGTGGAGTTGTAGACCACGTTGATCAGCGACTGCGCGCCGCGGGGATGGACCTGGCCGGTGGAGCCGAGCGCCTGGCCCTTGCCGTCGGTGAACGCCAGCTCCTGGCGGTGGCACGAGCCGCACGACTGCGTGCCGTTGCCCGACAGCCGCACGTCGTAGAACAGGCGCCGGCCGACTGCGACCTTCGCATCGCTCATCGGGTTGTTGGACGGGACGTTCGGCTTCGGGAAGCCCTTCGGGAGCTCCCACTTGTACTCGCGCGGCGCCGACGCCGACGCCATCGTCTGCACGACCACGGCCGCGAAGACGATGGTGGCCAACACCAGCAGTCGGCGCCGCGCGCGGCTCACTTGGCGATCGCCTTGAAGACGGTCTGGGTGCCGCTGACGCCGAAGGCCTTGAACACGCCCGCGCACTCGGGGTCGGTGGGCGCGGACATGCAGCCCGGCGCGTTGCCGCCGTTGACCGTGATGTCGCTGCCGGCGACGAGCGTCTTGACGTCCACGGCGACCTGCTGCTTGGCCGGGTTGAACTTCTTCAGCCGCACCGAACCGCGGTTCGCGTTGGCGCAGCTCACCGTCTGGCCCGTCGCCGGGTTGCCCGTGCAGCCCGCGCTGCCGAGGTGCACGAAGAACGTCTTGGCCACCCAGCTGCCGGTGGCTCCGCCCGGGTCGGACAGCTCGATCTTGGTGAACTTGCGCCCGCCCTGCCAGGACCACGCCATCGCCGCGCTGTTGAGCGGCGCGGGCATCGCGGGAGCGTCGGTGTGGTTGAGCGCGAACGGCACGCCGACCGTCCAGCGCGCGCCGACGTACTTGCCCGCCGGCACCGTGCCGCGAACGATCGCGTTCGTGCCCGGCGTGCCGTCGACGGCACACGAGCCGGTGCCGTTCTCGAGGTCGATCAGCGTCACGCCGATCCCGTCGCGCGTCACCCGGTACGCCGAGTTCTTCGCCAGCTTGAGCGGCACGGCCTTGCCGCCACGCGTGATCAGCGCCACCTCGGAGACGAAGAAGCGCAGGTCCTGCAGCTGCGCCGCCTGCGCGGTCGTCCCGAGCCCTTCGATCGGCGTGCCGCAGGCGACCGGCTCGTCACCCGCCACGCCGGCGAAGCGGATGTCGACCTTCTGATCCTTGGCCACCGCGGGCGCGGCCGCGACAAGGGCGATGCCGAGCGCGAGCGCGCCCGACCGAACGAGATGCTTCAAGTCGTCTCCTCGAGAGAGTGAGTGGGTGTGCGTACGAAGGAGGAGACGGGCCGACGTGCCCCGCGACGACGGAGAGGAGGGTCGTCGCGGGACACGCGCCCGTCGGGGTACCGCCGGTTGAGAGGGATGAGGGCCCAGGGACGGCGGTACGGCTCTCGCGGATCGAGCGAGCGCGCCGACGCGGCGGCGCTCGTCAGATCACGCGGCGAAGATCGGGGGTCCGCGGAACGTCCGCGGACGGCGGGCGAGCAGCGACCGGACGCCGTCGGGACGCACAGGGCGCCAGCGACGGACCGGAGCGCGGCGGGCCCGCGGCACGACCAGGTGGCGGGCGAGGATGCGCTCCTCCCCCACGTAGCGGCCGGCGGTGAGCAGCGCGAGGATCGCCAGCACCGGCAGCGCGAACAGCGCAGCGGTCGCGCTCACCGCCAACAGGGCGACGAGCAGGACGAAAAGGGCGATGTGCGCACGGCGGGACCGCATGACCTTCTTCAGCCTTAGCGCACTCCGAGCACCGGCGTCAAGTGCGAATTTCGCCGATTTGCAGGCAAAACGGCACGCCGCGACCAGCCACCCGCGCAGCTCGCCAAATCGCCCGGATCTACAGCCGAACGGGTGGCGGGCGCATCGCCAGCGCCGCCGCGAGGCTGCAGCCGACCGGCCGCACGACCAGCGCCAACCGCGGGCGCCGCATCGAGCTCGCCCGCGCGACCGCACGCGTCTCGAACCGCGCACGCAGCCGCGAGATGAGCGCCTCACCCGGGCGCATGCCCAGGCACAGCAGCGCGAGCAGGACGACGGCCGGCGCGAACGCCAGCGTCAGCCCAGGGTCAGCCAGCCCGGCGAGGGCGAGGAGCAGCACGAGCACGGCGAACGCCATGACGGTGCCGCGCGGCATGACCAGAGCGCGCTGCATGAGAACGGGCGGAGTAATACCGGCTCGAGCGCCGCGGCGCAATGTCAGCGCGTGACGCTGGTGCCCGTGTGGAAGCCGCGGTCGCGTACGCCGAACCACTGCGCGAGGATCATCCGGGCCGCCGGGGCGGCGGTCGCGGCGCCGAAACCGCCCCGCTCGACCGTCACCACGACGACGATCGGCCGGCCGCCGTCCTTGACGAAGCACGCGTACCACGCCTGGTCGGGGTTGACGCCGCGCTCCGCGGTGCCGGTCTTCCCGTACACGGGGTGGCGCTTCATCGGCCAGCCCTTGAACACGTCGGCGGACGTGCCCTGCTCCTCCCGCGCGGCGCGGCGCAGCCCGTCGAGCACGGCCTGCCGGTCGCGCGGGTCGAGCTCGATCGTGCGGCGCGGGTTGGGGCGGAACTCCTGGATCGGGACGCCGTTGGCGTCGTCGATCGACTGGCCGAGGTGCGGCTTGACGAGCTTGCCGCCGTTCGCGATCGCCGCGTAGGCGACCGCGACCTGCATCGGCGTGGCCTGCAGGTCGCCCTGCCCGACCGCGAGGTTGAGGTTGTCACCGCCCGTCCACTCCTTCTCGACCCCGCCGCACGCGATCAGCGCCTCCATCGTCCCGCGCGGGACGTTCTCGCGCTCCGTGCAGGCGCGGTACTTCGCGAACTCGACCTGTCGCCACTTGCGGTCCGGCACGAGCCCCGCACGTTCGCCGGGGAGGTCGATGCCAGTCCGGTGGCCGTAGCCGAAGCGCTCCGCCCAGCGCTGGATCACGCGGTCGTCGGCCTGCGCGCCGAGCTTGAAGAAGAAGATGTCCGAGGAGACCTTCAGCGCGTCCGACACGTTCAGCGAGCCGAACCGCGCCTCGCGCGCGTTCTGGTAGTCGCGACCGCCGTACTCCCAGTGCCCGTCGTCCTCGAGCTCGCGCGACGGCGTGATCAGACCCGACTCGAGCGCGGCGAACGCGGTCACGGGCTTGAACGTCGACGCGGACGGATAGACGGACTCGGTCACGCGGTTGAGCAGGGGCGCGTGGGTCGCGTCGGAGGTCAGGAAGCGCCATTTGCTCTCCGTGAACGGCCGCGCGAAGACGCTCGCCTCGAAGCTCGGCGCCGAGCCCATCGCGAACACCTCGCCGGTGAACGGGTCCATGGCCACGAACGCGCCCGCGCGCGCCCCGTGCTCGGAGTGCGCCATGGCCTGCGCGAGCGCCCGCTCGCCGGTCTCCTGCAGGTCCAGGTCGAGCGTCAGCCGCAGCCGCTGGCCCTGCTGGGGCTGGGTGACGAGCACGCGCCGCTCGTCGTCGCGCGCGCCCATCGCGTCGACCTTGAACCGCGTCGCGCCGTCCACGCCGCGCAGGAACTTGTCGTACTGCGCCTCCAGCCCGCTCTGCCCGATCCGCGTGCCCTGCTTGACGCCCTTGAACTTCGGCGTGCCGAGCTGGGTGTCGGTGATCTCGGAGACGGTCCCGAACAGCTGCGCGGCGAGCGTGCCGCGCGGGTACTCGCGCACGTAGCGGTCGGTCACGACAACGCCGGCGAAGGACTCCGGGCGCTCGCGCATGAAGTTGAAGCGCTCGAGCGGGACGTCCGTGCGGACCGTGACGTTCGCGAACGGCGTGTCCGCGATGCTGCGGATCACACGCTCGTGGATCGTCTCCGGCGTGATCTTGATCGCCCGGCCGATGCGGCGGTAGAGCGCCGTCAGCTCCGGCTCGCCGGCGGGCAGCGGCGGCAGCGGCACCTCGCGCGCGGCTTCGCCGAGGTGCTTCAGGCGGGTGCGCTCGCGAACCTCCTCGGGGGTGGAGGCGCGCCCGTCGTCACGCAGCTGGCGCGCGAGCGCCTCGTAGCGCCACTTGCTCGCGAGCCGCTCGGTCTCCGCGACGCCCAGCTTCGCGCGGTACTCGTCGGCCTGGTCGTGGACCGCCTTCGGCAGCGCGGACGGCACGAGCTGCACCACCGCCGCCTTGCGGGTGCTGACGAGCGGCCGGCGGTGACGATCGACGATGTCGCCGCGCGGCGCCTCGATCTTCTCCGACCGGTGCCCGTTGCGGGCCGCGGCGCCGCGCGCGACGTCGCCCGTGAGGATCTGCAGGTACCAGAGCCGGAAGAAGACGACCGCGAACAGCACGAACGCGATCCCGCCGAGCACGGCGACGCGCCACGCCAGCTGGGGCGTGATCGGGCGCACGCGATCCTCGACGCGCTGTGGCATGCACCTCTATGTGCAGCCACGCCGACCATTTGTGACCAGCTTTTTTTACGGCAGGATGTCGGCGAGCGAGGCGGCGTAGCGGCCGTTGGCCTCTTCGATCTCGCCCTCGATGTGCAGCTTGGCCGGGCCCTTGTCCGTCCACAGCTCCAGGAAGTACGCCCAGCCGGGCTGCTCGGCCTCGTCGGACTTGGTGATCGCCTCGACGCGGTAGATCTCCTTCGGCGGGAACACGAGCGCCTCCGGCAGGTCGTCCTCGAGCCGGCGGCGCATGTCCTCGACCTCGAGCCGCTCGTGCGAGAGCTCGCGCAGCTCCTCGTAGTCGCCGTCGACCACGAGCTCGATCAGGTCCTCGAGCACCTTCTGCATGCCCTCGGGCAGCGGCTCGAGCCCGGGCTGCACCGACTCCAGCGGCTGCAGCACGTAGTCGGGCGTGAGCTCGAGCCGGTTGTAGAAGTAGTCCTCGCACGCGCCGCGGGCCTGGCGCCGGATGCCCTTGGAGATGCCGGCGGCGCCGAGCGCGAGGATGCCCGCCTCGATCGCCTCGTCCAGCGTGTTCTGACGACGAGCCATCTGCGCCGTCACGACCCGACCGTGCTCGGTCTCGGTGGCGATCGAGGCGCCGTCCAGGTACATCGAGGGCGTCTCGTGGCGGTCGTAGCCCGGGCAGGCGCGAACGGCCGAATGCATGACGATCAGGTGATCTCCCACGCCGAGCATCCTACGAACGCCGCACGCGCCGACTCGCGCGCTACCCTGAAGGAGTCAGACAGCGAAGGCAACCCGAGGGCGAGACCTCTTTTAGACGTCCCCTTTCCAGCGAAAGCCGCCTGATCTTCTGATGGCCGAGAGTCCACCCCCGGGTGGGCTTTCCGCGTTAAGGGGTCCGGGGAATCCCTGAGGCGCCTCGGGGCAAGTCCCAATGGTCACGCGACCGTTCACGGGCGACAGTGGAGTGCAGAACGATGCACCTGACTCGCCCCCTCATCGCCCGCCCCCGCCCGCTGCGGCTCCCGCGCCTGGACGGCGCCGCCGCCGCGCTGCGCGCCGTGGCCGTCCCCGGGTCGGTCGCCGGCGGCGCGCCCGCCCTGCACGCCCGCACCGCCCAGGAGCGCCTCGCCGCGCACGGCTTCCTCCCCGTCGACGCCGTCACCGGCCGCTACGACCGCCGCACGCTGGACGCGCTCGCGCGCTTCCAGGCCGCGCATCTGCTGCCCGTCGACGGCCAGCTCGACCCGCGCACGGCCGACGCGCTGCTTCAGGGTCGCGGGGAAAGTTAAGGGCGCGGCACCGATTGCCGACGGAGGTGCGGTCCGGGTTGAGTGCCCGGATGCTCCGACTCCTCCCCATCCTCGTCGTGCTCTCGCTGCTCGTGCCCGGGGTCGCGTCCGCCGCGACCGGCCAGCGCGACCCCTCGTTCGGCTCCGGCGGTGAGTTCCGCCTCGCGGGCGAGCCGGTCCGCGCCGTCGCCCGGCAGGCCGACGGCCGGCTCGTGCTCGCCGGCGAACGCCGCGTCTACCGCCTGACCGCCAACGGCAACCTCGACCTGACCTTCGGCACGAGCGGGTTCGTGACGCCCGCGGGTGCCGACCGCCTCCGCGCGCTCGTGCTCCAGCCCGACGGCAGGATCGTCGTCGGCGGCAGCGCCGGCACCCGCGCGACGCTGTGGCGCTTCGACGCCGCCGGCCAGCCGGACGCCGCGTTCGGCACGTCCGGTCGCGCGACGCTCACGACCACCACCGCGACCGAGCAGGTCACCGCGCTCGCGCTCGCCGCGGAGGACAAGCTCGTCGTGGCCGGCGAGGGCGCGGGCGACTCGCTCGTGTGGCGCCGCCGCGGCCGGGACGGCGCGCCCGACGCCAACTTCAACGCCGGCGGCCGCCTCGCGATCACGTTCGCCGCCGACTCGACCGAGACCGCCACCGCCCTCGCGGTCCAGCCCAACGGCCGGATCCTGCTCGCCGGCAGCACCGCGACCGATGCGTTCATCGCCCGCCTGCACCCGGTCGCCGGCCTCGACCCGGCCTACCCGGGCGCCGGCAAGCAGCGGCTCAACCTGGGCGGCACCGAGACCGCCGCCGGCCTGCTGCTGCAGCCCGACGGCAAGCTCGTCGTCACGGGCCGCACGTCGGTCGGCGCGAACGGCGTCGTCTGGCGCTTCCAGGCCGACGGCCTGCCCGACGACACGTTCAACGACGCCGGCGTGCAGTTCCTCGAGCTCGATTCCAGCGAGACGCTCGGCGCGCCGCTGCTCCAGCCCGACGGCAAGCTCGTGCTGCCGGGCTCCACCGGGACCAGCGGCGCGGTCCACCGGCTGACCGGCAGTGGCCGCCGCGACCCCACCTTCGACGCCGACGGCACCGCGACCATCAACGCCGCGGCACTGACGACCGGCGCGCTGCAGGACAACGGGAACGTCGTCGTGGCGGGCACGTCCGGCGCCGACGGCGTGCTCTACCGCCTCTTCGGCGACCCGTTCCGGGTGACCGCGTCGACGACCGGCAACGGCGCGCTGCTGGTCAATGGCAGCGCGTGCACCTTCTCGTGCACGCACCTACTCGACCCCGGCACGAACGTCGAGCTGCGCGCGGTCCCGTTCGGCGGCTCGTACCTCGCCGTCGTGCTCGGCGCGCCGTGCGGCCTGCCCTGCTCCTACGCCATCGACCGGCCGCTCTCGATCCACGCCCGCTTCGAGTCGTTCTTCCCGGCCGTGGCCGCCACCGAGCCAGAGCGGGATACGAGCGCACCGAAGATCACCCGCGCGCGGCTCATCGACCGGACCGTGCGCTTCACCCTCTCCGAAGCGGCCACGACCACCGCCACCGTCAAGCGCGGTGGGCGCGTGATCACGCGCGCGCGGGGCACGAAGTCGGCGCTCACGCTCCGCAAGCGACTGACGCCCGGCCGCTACCGGATCACGCTCGTCGCCACCGACGCCGCCGGCAACCGCTCCAAGCCGGTGACGCTGACCGCGCGGCGCTGATCACATGAGCTCGACGAGTGCGCCGCCGGCTGCCCGCGCCGACGTCGTGAGCACGCCGCGGTCGACGTTGTCGATCGTGTCGCAGCCCCGGTGGTAGCACTTGTCGAGCCCCGTGAAGAGGCCCCCGACCGGGATGTTCGCGGCGGCGAAGGGCGCGTGGTCGGAGCTGTCGCCGAGGTCGTCGCGGGGCGCGTCCTCACCCAGCTGCCGGCGCAACGCCGCCGCGATCGCCGGGTCGCCGTCGTAGATCGCGGGCTCGGCGCCCGGTGAGCCGACCATGTCGAGGTTGACGTAGGCGGCGATCCGGGCGCGCTCGGCGCGGCTGAGGTCCTGGACGTAGCGGGTGGAGCCGACCAGGCCGATCTCCTCGGCGCCCCAGAACCCGAACCGCAGCGCGGAGCCGTCCGGGAGGCGGCGCCCGCCGAGCTCCTCCGCGATCTCCAGGACGGCCGCGACGCCGCTGCCGTTGTCGTTGAGCCCGGGCCCCTCGTCGACGGAGTCCAGGTGCGCGCCGGCCATCACGACCCGGGCCGCGCCGGCCGCGCCCGCCTCGGCGATCACGCTCGGCGAGCGCCGCTCCGACGACTCCGCGTCGACCACCACGCGCGCCTCTTCGCCCGCCAGACCGGCGCCGTCCGTCCCCACGGCCACCACCGGAATCCGCGCTCCTGGGCGCTGGAGCGAGCCGCGGACCGGGGCCTCGTCGGCGATCAGCACCGCGGCGGCGCCGGCCCGCTGCGCCGCGAGCACCTTCTGCCGGAACGGACACGTCCCGCGCTGGATCAGCGCGATCTCGCCGTCGCGCAGCGCCGTGAACGCCGCCGCGGTGCAGCCGATCGCGGTCGAGCGGACCCGTCCGGTCGCGGTGCCGCTGCCCGAGTACTGCAGGGTGCGCGCCGTGTACGTGCGCGAGCCGGCGGTCAGGCGCGGCGCCCGGCGCTCGCGGAAGGACGGCACCGCGACCTCCTGCGTGCTCACCCGGTACCCCGCCGCCCGCAGCCGGCCCGCGAGGTAGTCCGCGGTCGCGCGCTCCCCGGCCGTCCCCGCGGCGCGGTTGCCGCCGTTGGCGTCGGCGATCCGCTGCAGCGCGTCGAGGTGCTCGCCGAGCCCGGCCGGCGCGATCCGCCGCTCGACGCCCGCGAGTGCCGCCGGTGCCGTCGGCGGCGCCGGTGTCTCCTCCCCGCGCGTCGTCAGCAGGAGCGCGGCGACGAAGGTGACGAGCGCCGCGGCGAGAGCGAGCAGGAGCTTCACGCCGCACAGCCTGTCGCGTGGATCGTCGCGGCGAGATAAGTAGCGTGAGTGGGGCATGCGCGTGATCACCGGAACTGCCAGGGGCACCAAGCTCCGCCCGCCGTCCTCGGACGGGACCCGCCCCATCAGCGACCGCGGGAAGGAAGCGCTCTTCAGCATCCTCACGTCGCGGATCCCCGACTGCCGCTTCCTGGACCTGTTCGCGGGCACGGGCGGCGTCGGGATCGAGGCGCTGAGCCGCGGCGCCGCGGCCGCGACCTTCGTCGAGCTCGGCGACGTCGCGCTGCGCGACCTGCGCTGGAACCTCGAGCACACCCGCGTCGACGACCGCGCGAAGGTGGTCGCCGGGGACGTCTTCCAGTTCCTCCGGCGACCGCCCCTGGAGCCCTACGACGTCGTCTTCATCGCCCCGCCGCAGTGGAAGGAGCTGTGGGAGCCGACGGTGCAGCTGCTCGACGCCGAGCCGGCGTGGCTCGCCGAGGACGGGGTCGTGGTCGTGCAGACCGACCCGAAGGAGATCCACGACCTCGAGCTGCAGCGCCTCACGCGCGGCGACGTCCGCCGGTACGGCGGCGTCGCGTTCGCGTTCTACGCGTCATCTTCTCAGGCTCAGGTTGAGCCTTAGCGAAGCTTGATCGTGCGCTTGAAATGCAGGCCGGCGCGCAGGATCGAGGACTGGAAGGCGTTCAGGCGGGCGCCGAACAGCGACAGCGGCGGGAAGCGGTAGCCCTCGACGCGGATCGTGTCGCCGGAGGCCTTGGAGTTGACGATGTCGCAGACGTCCTGGAACTTGCGGACGGGCGTGCCGTCAATCTCGTAGATCGTGTCGCCGAACTCGAACTTCTTCTTGTCGGCGGGTGAGCCGGCGTCGACGCTGAGGACGACGAGCGCGCTGCCGGTGCGGCCGGTGGTGCGCGGGCGCAGCGGGAGCTGACCGCCGGTGAGCGGGAGCACCTGCCAGCCGAGGTAGCCGCTGTTCTTGCCGGCCTCGAGGTCGGCAAGCATCTGCTTGACGCGGTCGACGGCGATCGCGGCGTTCTGGTTCTGGCTCGAGCTGCGGCCGCTGCTGAACGTGTTGATGCCGACCACCTCGCCGCGCTCGTTGAACAGCGGGCCGCCGGAGTTGCCGCCGTTCAGCGGGGCCTGGTGCTGGATGACCTCGGGCAGCGCCGGTGAGGCCGCGCCGAGCGACGTCTTGCCGGTCGGCGCGGACACGATGCCCTCCGAGGCCTGCAGCGTGCGGCCGCTCAGCCGCTCCTCGAACGCGGACGGGTAGCCGAGGGCGACGACGCGGTCACCGGCGGCGACCTTGCCCGAGCTGCCGAGCTTGGCCTCGACCAGCGACTTCGGCGTCGGCCGGAGCGACACGAGCGCGAGGTCCTCGCACGGCGCCTGGGAGACGACGCGGGCGCTGATCTCGGTGCCGTCGGCGACCTTCGCCTTGATCGACGTCTGGCCCGCGACGACGTGCGCGTTGGTGAGCACGAGGCCCTTCTCGGCGTCGACGACGATGCCCGAGCCGCCGCCGCTCAAGGTCGTCTTGCGGCCGCGCGAGAAGCCCGGGCCGCGCGTGGAGAGCTCGACGGTGGACGGCGAGCCGCGCTTGATCTGCTGCGCGACTGTCAGCGTGGTCGGCTCGATCGGGCTCTTGATCGCCTTCCCGTCGTCCTCCCCGCCGGACGAGGCGAGCGCGACCGCCACGCCGACGACCGCGAGCGTGCCGAGCACGCCGCCGCCGATCAGCGCGGCGCGCGGGACGGCGCGGGACGCAACGGTCGGCTGCTTGGCGGCCGCTGCGGGGACGGCGGGGAGCGGCGTGCGCGGCGTGTCCTGGCCGCCGGGACGGACGCGGCCGAACTGCGTCGGCTGCGCGGCCCGACCGGCGGGGTCGAGCACGTTGAGCTTGGTCTGGCCGAGCTCGACGACGTCGCCCGCCTGCAGGCGCCGCCGCGTCGTCACGCGCTCGTTGTTGACGTACGTGCCGTTGGTCGAGCCGAGGTCCTCGATCTCGATGCCCCCGTCGGGCGTGGCCTGGATGCGCGCGTGGCGGCGCGACAGCTCGGGGTCGTCGGCCAGGCGGCCGTTGTCGTCGTCGGCGAGCCGCCCGATCAGGAAGTCGCCGGTGCCGAGCACGATCTCCCGGCCCTTGGCGTTGCCGTCCGTGACCAGGAGCGTGTGCGTGTCCGTCGGGGTCATGGACGGAGTTCTATGAGCGCGGCGAGCGGCGCTCTAGGACCCCATGGTGTCGTCGGGGGTCACCCCATCCCCGCGGGCGCGAGACCCGCTCGCCGACGCGGCGGACTCACCCCACGCGATAGCCCGCGTCCTCGAGGCGCGAGAACGCCCCGGCGACGGCGGACTCGGCCTTGCGAGCGGCGCCGCGAGCCTGCGCGTAGGCGCGCTCCCGGCCGGAGCGGGCGGCCTGGGCGGCGTCGCCGTATGCGTCGGCGGCCGCGGAGATCTTCGCGCTCAGCGCGGACGCGAGTGCCGTGTCGGCCGGGCCGGCGGCGAGCTCGGTGGCCGCCGCCTCGCGATAGTCCTCGGCCAGCGACGAGAGCGCGTCGGCCTGCGCGGTGCGCGTGCGGGCCCGGTTCAGAGCCTTGGCGGAGTTGAACCGAGCAGCCTCGAGGTCGGAAGCCAGCGCGTCGACGTCCTGCGCGAACGCGCTGCTCGGCCCGACCGGCAGCGCATTCAGGCCGTCGAGCTGCAGCGAAGCCGCGGTTTGGTCGCAGGCCGCCCGGGTCGCGAAGCACGCGACCGCGGCGGCGCCGGTCTCGAGCGGCACCACGTACACCGTGAGCGGCTTGTCGAACCCGTTCGGCCGCAGGTCGCGATAGCGCACCGCCTGCAGCTCGCCGAGCTTGACCCGATCGTCGGCGGCAGGCGCCGTCCCGAGCCCGTCCAGGAACGCCGCCGGCAGCAGCTGCGGCCCGGACACCTCGGACAGCGTGCCCGCGACGGCCCAGGCCTCCTTCGCTCCGACCGCCACCGGCGCCTGGAAGTCGAGCCCGGGGATCACCGGCGCGCTCGTCCGCGCCCACCCGGTCGGCGCGGTGAGCTGCACACCGCCGCCCGCGACCGTCACAGGCGCGGCCGCGGCGACCGGCTCGCCCGAGCCGGACCGCCCGGCAAGGAATGCGCCGACGGCCGCCCCGACGACCACGAGCGCCACGACCACCGCCAAGGGCCGACGCCGCGTGGCGGGGCGCGACGAGTCGCGCGATGAGGCCGTGGTCGCCACCGCGCGGTCGGGCGACGCAGGCGCGGCCGCGGCGTCGCGGCGCGACACGCGCGTCTCCGGCACGACCTCGCGCTCGCCCACGCGCGTCTCAGGCACGGCCGCCGCCGCGGCGCGCGCGCCGACGCGCGTCTCGCCGGCCGCGTCTCGGACCGGCGTCTCCGCGGCGTCCTCGCGCCGCGACACGCGCGTCTCCGGCACGGACTCGCGCGGCACGGCCGGCGTGGCCGGCGCGAGTGCGCGCGCGGCGACCTGCGTCTCCGGTGCGACGTCGGCCGGCGGCGGGGTCGCCACCGCCGACGCGACCGCGCGCAGTGGCGAGGCAGGGGTGGCCTGAGTCGCGCGGGTCGTGCCGCGCACGGTCGTCGGCGAGCGGCGCGCGTCGGTGGGCATCGGCGCGCCGAACGGGCCGCGGGTGTCGTCGGCGATGCCCTCCAGCGCCGTCGCGGCCGCCGCGATCATCTCCGAGGCCGTCTCGAAGCGCTCGCCCGGCGTCTTGGCCAGGCCGCGGGCGATGACGGCGTCGATGGCCTGCGGGAGGTCGTCGCGGCGCTCGGTGACCGACGGGATCGGGTCGCCGACGTGCGCGAAGAGCAAGGCCGCGTCGGTCAGGCGCACGTACGGGACCTCGCCCGTCAGGCACTCGTAGAGCACGGCGGCGAGCGCGTACTGGTCGCTCTCGCGGCCGCCGATCTCGCCCGAGATGAGCTCCGGGGCGACGTAGTCGAACGTGCCGACGAACTGGCCGGTCTTGGTGACGCCGGTCGCGCCCGCCTCCTTCGTCAGGCCGAAGTCGGCGAGGTAGGCGTGGTCGCGGGCGCCGACGAGGATGTTCTGCGGCTTGATGTCGCGATGGGTCAGGCCGGCCTCATGGGCGGCGTCGAGCGCGTCGGCGATCGGGCCGAGCACGCGCAAGGTCCGCGCCACGCCGAGGCGGCCGCCGACGATCAGCTCCTTCAGGTTCGATCCGCGGACGAGCCGCATCGCGAGGAACAGGCCCTCGTCGACCTCGCCCGCCTCGTACACCGGGACGATGTTCGGATGGTCGAGCGCGGCCTGGATGAGGCCCTCGCGCCGGAAGCGCTCGCGGAAATCGGCATCGGAGCCCAGCACGTCGGCCAGGAACTTCAGCGCCACGGTGCGGTTCAGGGACAGCTGCGTCGCCGTGTAGACGATGCCCATCCCACCGCGCCCGAGGACGCTGTCGATCCGGTAGCCGGCGACGGCGTCGCCAGGAGCCAGCACGGCTCAGCCGATCTCTTCGACCGGCTTCGACGGCTGCTGCTTCGCCGGCGGCGGCGCAGTGGTCGTCGAGGGCCGGGGCGTCGACGGAGCCGTCGTGGCCGCGGGCGGGGCGGTGGCCGCGGGCGACACCGACGAGCCCGACGACGGCGTGGTCGTCTTCCGCTTCGGCTTCGGCGTCCGCACGGGCCGCAGCGCCGGGATCGTCCGCGCCGCGCCCACGCCCGAGGCCGACACCGGCGCTCCCGCCTCCAGCGGCGCCGGCGTCGCGCGCGCGGGCACGACCGGCGCTTCCGCGTCCGCGCGCGTCACGCGCCCCAACCCGAACGCCGCCGCCACCAAGCCTGCGCCCACCAACACGATCAAGACGGTCCGCATGTCAGTAGCACGCTCCCTTCACCGGCGTGGACTTGCCCTCGGGCAGGCAGCGCTTCCACGTCTGCGTCATCGTCGTCTTCTTCACCGTGTAGCGGTAGGTCGTGCCGTTGTAGCCCGGCCGCGCGACGCTGACCTCGATCGTCGTCCCCGGCTTCAGGCGCCCGGCGCGCAGCTTGCTCGCGCTCACGTTCAGCCGCGACTTGGTCAGCTTGAGCGTCTGCTTCTTGCACCCGCGCGAGCACTTGACGGTGACCTTCCCGCCCTTGGGCGCACCGCTCAGCCGCAGCTCGCGCATGATCACGCCGCGCCCGCTCGTCGGGACGATCCGCCACTTGACGTCGATCTCCTGGCGCTTGCGGTCCTCGCAGCCGTCCTGGTTGAGGTCGCGCCCACGCGTGCCCTTGCCCGGGCACTTGTCCTTCGCGCCGCGGATGCCGTCCATGTCGGGATCGGGGTCGTCCGGAGCGAGCCCGCCCGGCGTCGTGGTCCCGCCGCCACCGCCACCGCCGCCGGAGCCACCTCCTCCACCGCCGCTTCCTCCGCCGGCGGGGTCCGGGACGAAGCCTCCCTGCCAAGCGAAGTCGCCCGTGGCGGGCGAGCCGCTGCCGCGCGTCCGGCCGCCGATCTGCACGAGGTACGTCTTGCCGGCCTCGAGCCCACGCACGGCGAGGCTCTCACGCATCGTCGGTGAGCCCTCGTCGAAGGAATCGTCAGAGCAGACCTTCTCGCCCGTCGCGACGTCCTCGATCACCATCCGCGCGTCGATCCCGATCGCGACGATCGCCAGCGAGCCGGCCGCGTGCGGATGCACGGCCATCCACAGCGTCCGGCCGAACGTCTGGCCGTCGGGGCACGACTGCAGCGGCGTGACCCGCGCGTCGGCATTGCTCGACGCCATCGGCTGCGTCTCCGTCGGCCCCGGCGCGCGCGTGCCCGGCGCGTTGAAGCAGTACGGCGCCTCGCGGGTGTAGCCCTCCTGCGTGCACGTGAGCTGCGCGGAGGCCGCGCCCGGAGCGAGCAGGACGCACAACAGCGCCGCTGCCACGATCCCGCCGAATTTCGCCCGCGCCCTACCCATCCGTGCCGGCCACAAACTACATGACGCTTGTCGACGCGGTGTTGACAACGTGAGTCCGATCACGCCGACTTCACGCAATCAGCAGCCGGAGACGGGTGCCCCCGACGCGCAGCTCGTCGCCCTCGAGCAACGGATGCGGGACCGCGATCCGCGCGCCGTTCACCCACGTGCCGTTGGTCGAGTCGAGGTCGTCGATCCGCGCCCCGTCCTCGAACACCGTCACGAGCGCGTGCCGGCGCGACACCTGGTCGTCGTCGATCACGATCCCCGCCTCCTCCGCCCGCCCGATCGCGATCGCGAACGCGCCCGCCAGCGGGAACTCGCGCCCGCTGTCCGGCCCGTCGAGCACGACCAGCCGCACCCCGCCGGACCTAGAATCGCCCGTGGCCATGGCCCTTCCCTCCCCCGTCGACATCCAGGCGCGCCTGCACGCCGAGCGCCTCGGCACGCCGTTCCTGCTCTACCGCGACGGTGAGAGCACCCAGCACATCCGCGCGCTGGACCCGGCCGAGGCGCCGATCAGCATCGGCCGCGCGCCCGAGACCACGCTCACGCTCGCGTGGGACCCGGACGTCAGCCGCCTGCACGCCGAGCTCGAGGTCTCCGGCGGCCAGTGGATGCTCATCGACGACGGCCTCTCCCGCAACGGCTCGTACGTCAACGGCGAGCGGCTCGCGGGCCGCCGGCGGCTGCGCGACGGCGACGCGCTGCGCTTCGGCGAGACGCTCGTGCAGTTCCGCGCGCCGCTGCAGGGCGCTTCGCAGGCTACGGCGGCCGGCGCGGATCTCGCCACCGCGGCCGACCTGACCGAGGCGCAGAAGCGCGTGCTGGTCGCGCTCTGCCGCCCCTTCAAGACCGGGGACGCGTTCGCCACGCCGGCCACCAATCAGCAGATCGCCGCCGAGCTCTTCCTCTCGGTCGACGCGGTGAAGGGCCATCTGCGCACGCTGTTCGCGAAGTTCGGCGTGGACGGCCTGCCGCAGATGCAGAAGCGCGTGCGGCTGGCCGAGCGGGCGTTCTTGACAGGGGTCGTGACCGAGCGCGAGCTGTAACACGCCCCGGGTTGTATGCGCGCCGGGCGGCGCGCACCACCTACCCGAGGTGTTGAACCGACGACACCCTCGCCCGGGCGGGACGCCGGCGCGCGACGGCGACGACGACGCCGACCACGACGAGCAGCGCGAGCACCAGCAGCCACGGGATCGCGAACGCGTGACCGGTCGCCTGCACCGGCTTGAGCGGGGAGACCGAACCGGCCTCGTCCGTGATCAGGGGCAGGAGCTCGACGGTGGCGCTCAGCCGGACCGCGGGCGTGACGTCCGGCACGCGCGCGGACCCCTTCCAGGTCTTGCCGGGCAGCACCGCGGGGCTGTCCGGGAGCTTGCCGGCCGCGGCCTTCCAGCGACCGAACGGGCCGCTGACGGACACCGTGGGCTGCGCGGAGAGGATCGCGTTGCCCGTGTTGCGGAGCGTGTACTCGACGGTGGCGTCGCCGCCGGAGTACTCCATGCGCACGTCCTCGACCACGAGCGAAGGCGTGAGCGGACCGCCGACGCGCAGGTTGATCGCGGCCGTGGCCTCGCTGCCGCCACCGGCCGCGACGATGCCGCCGACCCGGTCGCCGGCCTCGGCGTCCTGCGGCAGGGTCAGGGTGAAGGGCACTTCGGCCGTCTCGCCGGCCGGGACGGTCACGGCCGCCTGCGCGAGCTCGAGGCCCGGGACGCCGTCGGCGGCCCGGAGCGTGACGTCGAGCGGCGCGGCGCCGGTGTTGAACACGGCGACGGCGTCCTCGAGGGTGCCGCCGGGGTTGAGCGTGTAGCGAAAGGCTTGTCGGCCGGAGCCGAAGGTGGTGTCGGCCGGGGCGAGCGTCCAGTCCGCGGCCGCGGCCGGCCGGGTGAGCGACCCGACCAGCCCCAGCGTGAGCAACAACACGACGACGACGCGGGGGCTGATCGGGCGCAACGTCATGCTCCTACGGGTTCGTCGTGGAGAGCGTGAACGTGAGCGACTTCGTGTAGGCACCGGTGCGCAGGGCGTCGGTGGACTTCACGAGCTGCTTGAACGAGACGTCGACCTTGTCGTTGGAGACCGGAGCGGCCCACGCGGACTTGGAGAACGCGACCTGGAGCGGCTCCGGGAGGGAGAACGCGCCGTTGGTCAGGTGACCGGGGTCGGAGACGGTCAGCGCGGCGTCGCCGGCCGTGGAGATCACGGTGGCGTCGGTCGCGGCCGAGTACTCCTTCTCGAGGCCCGGCGTGAACGCGCCGAACGTCGCCGGCGTGCCGAGCGTCAGGGACAGCGTGGCCGGGACGGTGCCACCGACGGGCGCGTCGGTGTTGGCCTCAGCCGCGTGGATGGTGACCTTGTCGACGATCGAGCCGACCGGCTGGGCCGGGGACGCGCCGCCGTTCGGGCCGCACCAGGAGCCGTTCTCGACCGCCGAGTTCGGAGCGGCGCACGTGCCGGACCGGACGTTCTCGACGACGAGCTTGTCGTTGCGGACCTGGACGCGCACGTAGGTGCGGACGTGCTCCTGGTTCTCGACCGAGTTCGCGTAGTGCGAGTTCGGGTTCAGCGGGTCCGGGCCGAACTCGCCCGCGACCGGCTTGGTGATGTCGTAGTACTTCGAGCCCGAGGCGGAGTTGCCCGTGACGTAGATCACGCCACCGGGACCCGTGACCACCTGCGCGGCACCCGGCTGCTCGGACGCGTTGGCCTTCTGGCCGTTCTTGAGCGCGTACGAACGCGAGTAGCTGTGGTCGTGGCCGGCGAGGACCAGATCCACGCCGAGGTTCGAGAACGCCGTCGGGAAGTCCTGACGACGCTGCTTGTTGTCGCCGTCGTTGGCGTGCGACGCCGGCGAGTAGATCGCGTGGTGGAACACGAGGACCGTGTACTTGGCCTCGGAGCCGTGGGCGTTGACGGTGTCCGTGACGTACTTGACGTGCGCCGCGTCCTTGGTGCCCGCGTAGGCGTTCGAGTTCAGGTGGATGAACAGAACGTCCTTGTAGACGTAGTAGTAGTCACCGCCGGACTGCGTGCTCGTGCTGCCCGAGTAGTAGTCGGCGGAGCGGTCGGTGTTCGGCGTCCAGAAGTGCTGGTCGTACGCCTTGCCACCGACGTCGTGGTTGCCGATCGTGGCCGCCCACGGGTACTGGCGCAGCTTGTCGGACTTCAGGAACGCGTCCCACTGGGACTCGGTGTTGGCCGTCTCGACCTGGTCGCCGCCCGAGACGAGCAGCTCCGCGTTCGGGTTGGCGGCGAGGGACACGTTGAGGGTGTCCTCCCAGCCGGCGCCGTCCTTGGGGACGTTGCCCGACGAGCCGATCTGCGGGTCGCCGTAGAACAGGAAGTCGAACTCGCCCTTGAACTTCTGCGTCTTGAACGTGTACGTGGCGGACCAGGAGCCCTCGGAGCCCACGCGGTACGAGTACGCGGTGTCCTCCTGCAGGCCGCTCAGGATGGCGTGGCCGTTGAAGCCGCCGTTGACCGTGTTCGCGGCGACCGTCGCCGCGAACGTCGTGGCGGAAGCCGGGAACGCGCCGTCCGTCAGCGAGGCGGTCGGGGCGACCTGCACCGACTGCGCGGTGTTGGCGGACGTGTACCAGGACACGACCCGCTGCGACGCGTTGGCACCGACGCCGAGCGAGATCGCGGACGACGTCGCCGGAGCCTGAGCGCCGGCGATCGTGATCCCTCCGATACCCAGCGCTGCCGTTGCGGTGATGGCGGCAAGACCCACAGCCATCGCCCGCGGTGTGTGTGAAAACTTCACCGACGTTTCTCCTTCGTCAGTTTGAGTGCTGCGACATAGACCGGCCGCAGCTTCCTTCAGACGCGAGTACATCGGTGTGAACAACCCGGTTCCTGTGAATGAGTCGAATATGAGTGAGACGTTCACACGCCGGCAACGCGCTGCACGAACCACAGCAGGCCCATGGCACACACACCCGTGGCGATCGCACCGGTGGCCGACAACCCGGCGAGCGGGAGGCGACGACGGAGGAACATCAGCACCGGGAAGACGGCGAGGATGATCGCCAGCTGCACGGTCTCGATGCCGAGGTTGAACACCAGCAGCGACGACAGCAGCGACCAGGAGAAGTCCCGGTCCAGGCCGAGCGCCGACGCGAACCCGAGGCCGTGCACGAGGCCGAAGACGAACACGAGCGCCAGCCGTGGCCAGTCGAGCTCGCGCGGGTCGCTGTCGTCGCCCCGCCAGAGCCGGTAGAGCGTCATGGCGGCGACGACCGAGATCGACAGCGCGATGATCGGCTCGATCACCGACGCGGGCGCGCTGACGAAGCCGAGCGCGGCCAGGATGAACGTCACCGAGTGCGCGATCGTGAACGTCGTGGCGACGGCGATGATGTCGCGCAGGCGGCGCGACCCCGCGATCAGCGCCAGCAGGAACAGGATGTGGTCGATGCCCGTGTAGAGGTGCTCGGCCCCGAGGCGGAAGAACTGCCAGTACTCCTCCAAGCGGCTCTGCTGCGTGGAGAACGACGGGTGGCTGGAGTTCAGGCTGGCCGTGCCGTGCTGGAGGTCCAGCTCCTCGTAGGTGACGATCGTGTTCGTGCTGCGGACGTACTTCTCCGAGCCGGGGAACAGCTTGCTCGTGAGCTCGTGCGCCTTGACGTCCGGCGGGCAGGCGAAGTCGAGCGGCAGGTACGCGTAGGGCACGCCGTCGCGCTGCTCGATCGTGATCGCGCCGCGCTTGGTCGGCGTGCACTTCTCGCCGTCGCCGGTGACGCTGAAGCGGTTGGCGACGTACTGGACGACCGTGGCCGCGTGCTGCTCGAGCGCGGCCGCCTGCGCCGTGGGCTCGCCGCCCTCGAAGGCGGCGGTGCCGTCGTTGAAGAGCGCGTCGTTGTGCTCGAAGTCGGCGGCGGAGACGACCAGCAGGTCGTACTCGAGCCCGAGCTCGGTGTGCACGTGGTCGCGCTCCCCCGAGCTTGCGTCCACGTACACCACGGAGCTGAACCCGTGTGCGAACGCAGATGAGGCATATATGAGAACAATGCCTAGCGTCAGCGCAATTGTGAGAGTTTTATGTGAGAAGTGTCTAACCATGGGGTCACCGAGTCGGGTGCCGCATGATCTGCTGTCACACATCGATGACCTGTGAAGGGTGTGTGAACGACCCTCTGAGTTACACCGACGAGCCGCCACGCTCTCCTGCGTGTCCTTGCGCTCTCTGCTCGTGACGGCCCTGGCGGCCGCGCTGCTGTGCGGCTGCGCCGCCGCTGACGACTGGTCCGAGCCCCACGGCAAGCCCGCCGCCGTCGGCGAGCTCGGCGCCGGCTTCATCGACCCGGACGCGCCGCCCGCGCCGGAGGCGACGATCACGCCGCGCCCCGGGTCCTGGGAGCAGGTCCACCCGCCCAAGGGCTACCGCGTGGTGCTGCTCAGCACGGGCGAGGACGCGTCGACCAAGACGCTCGAGAGCGCCGTCACGCGCTGGGCCGAGGACGAGGACGTGTCGCTCAAGACCGTCGACGCCACCGATCGCCGCGACCACATCGCGCCGATCGTCGCCGCCATGAAGCTCGGGCCGGACCTGATCATCGCCGCCGGCAACGGCCTCATCGACCCGCTGGCCCTGGTCAGCGCCAACCACCTCGATCGGCAGTTCCTGGTGCTGGGCGCCGAGATCGCGGAGCCGACGTTCAACGTCACCGCCGCGAACTGGCCCGGCGCCGCGTTCCGCGGCGAAGGCCTCGGCATGCGCGACTCCTACGACCCGGCCACGTTCACCCCGGAGCGGGCCGCGAACGCCCTGCGGGCGGGCGTCGCGGCCGTCCTCACGGGGACCACCGGGGTCGTCGTCCGGGTCGCGTAGCGACTACTTCGTCGCCTCCTCGATCTGCTTCGTCGCCGCGTCGATCTGCTCGGCGACGTCCTCCTGGATGGCGTCGGCGTCGGCGCCGGACTGCTCGGTGGCCGTGTCGACCGCGTCCTCGATGCTCTCCTGAGCGGCCTTGGTCTGCGCGTCGGCGTCCTTCAGGGCCTCCTTCTGGTACTCGAGCGACTGGCGGGTGATCTCCTTCGCCGTGTCATTGGCGTCGTTGGAGGCGTTGTTGACGACGACGAGCGTGCCGATGCCGAGGACGGCGCTGACGGCGAGAGCGAGGAAGCCACGGATGATCATTGGGAGGAGGTCCTTTGCGGTTCGTTTGGGGAGGTTGCTGCTGCGAGTGGAAGCCTCCTGTTTTCCGGACCCCCGCATCGACGGGTCAACCGGTGAATCGTCGGCGGTGAACCGCCACCGGGAGTCGAGCAGGCCTCCGTAACGCGACCGCGCCGCTGTGCGAAGGCGGGGTCGCGGGAACGCTCTACGCGTGTGGCTACCGGCGCGAGCTCCCGGGCGCGGGCATGGCCGACTGGCAGGCGCTCGCCGCCGCCGACGCGACCGGCCTGGCGACGACGCGCGACACGCGCCGCTTGGCCCGGCCGACCAGGATCCCGGCGAGCACGAGCGCAATCCCGAGCGCCTGACGTGCGCTGAGGAGCTCGCCCGCGAGCACCGTCCCGAGCAGCACGCCGGTCACCGGGTTCAGCAGCCCGATCAGCCCGACGGTCGACGCCGGTAGATGGCTGAGGCCGCCGAACCAGGCCACGAAGGCGACCGCCGTGGCGATCACCGTGACGTACGCGAAGCCGAGCGTCGCCTGCGCATCCAGCGCGGGCGGCGCGCCTTCGAGCAGCAGCGCGGGCACGAGCAGCAGCAGGCCACCCGCGACGAGCTGCCAGGACGTGGACGCGAGCAGCTCGACCTCGCCGCTCCAGCGCTTGGCGAGCACGTAGCCGGCCGCGGACATGAGCATCGCCGTGACGGAGGCCGCGACGCCGAGCGGGTCGATCGTCCCGCCGCCGCCGAGCAGCATGATCGCGACGCCGGAGATCCCGATGGCTGCGCCGGTGAGCGGGATGAGACGCGGGCGCTCGGCGACGATCGCCCAGGCCATCAGCATCAGCGCGATCGGCGACGCGGCCATGATCGTCGAGGCGATGCTGGTCGGCAGCCGCTGTGCCGCCAGGTAGATGAGCGCGAAGAACGCGCCGACGTTCATCGCGCCGAGCAGCGCCGAGCGCCACCACCAGGCACCGCGCGGACGGGCCCGGGCGACGAGCAGCAGGAGCAGCCCGGCGGGCAGCGCCCGGATCGCGGCGCCCCACAGCGCGGCGTCGGCGGGCAGGAACTCGCGCGTGACGTAGTAGTTGGAGCCCCACGCGACGGGCGCGATCGCGGTGATCAGTGTCCATCGCCAAGTTGCTTCCATGGAAGACACTTTAGCGTCTTAGGAAGATATTTGCCAGTCAGGCTCTTCGCGGGCCGAACATCTGGCCAGGTTTGGCCAATCCTTATAAAGCAGTTGCAGCGCGTACTACTGTGGACGTTGGCCGCACTCCCCCTCCATCGCGGCCGCTCCCCTCTCGCTCCTTAGGAGTTCCGATGCCGGAACGCTTCGTCTCCCGACGGCGTTGGCGCCTGCTTGCGCCCGCGTTGTCGGCCCTCCTCGTCCTGCCTGCCACCGCTTCGGCCGCGCCCCTGTCCGCGGCGGGCGGGATGACCGTGTTCAGCGCCGGCAACGCCACGGTCACCGGCAACGAGAACGACGGCTCGATGGCCGTCGGCGGCGACCTCCTCCTGCCCGCGGGCGGTGACTACCGCGTCGGCAACAACAACGCGAGCCCGTACAAGATCGACGGCAAGCCGTTCGCGCTCTACGTCGGCGGGACCGTGCGCTTCAACGGCGGACGGCTGACGGTCAACAACAACCAGTACGCGCGTGTCGTGGACGGTGCGGGGCTGACCGGCGCGACGAGCGGCGGCACGGCCTCGATCACCCGCGCGGGTGCGAGCGGGGCGATCGCGCTCAACACCGGGCAGCCGTCGTCGACGATGTTCGGCGCGCCCGCGAACGCGATCGACTTCGCCGGCGCGTTGACGTCGCTGCGCGCCGAGGCGGACGCGTACGGCGCATTGACGCCGACGGTCACGCCGACCAACGCCAACGGCGACCCCTTGAGCTGGAGCGGTGCCGGGACCGTCGACCCCTACCTGCGGCTCTCGTCGGGAACCAACGTGTGGCGGCTCACCGCCGACCAGCTGCGCAGGCTGGGCACGATCACGTTCCGCTCGATGCCGAGTGACGCGACCCTCGTGATCGCGGTCCCGGACTGGACCACCGGCACCTGGCGCGCGCCGAACTTCTCCGGCATCGGCCTCACGCAGGCCAAGCGCATCCTGCTCGCGTTCCCGAACGCGACGGGCCTGACGCTGGACCCGAGCAGCGCGACCGTGGAAGGCACGATCCTGGCGCCGCGCGCGGCCGTGTCGCTGCTGACGCGCTCGAACGTCGAGGGCAGCGTGATCGCCGCGAGCTTCAGCCACACGGGCGGCGGCGAGATCCACCACGCGCCGTTCGCGGGTGACCTGCCGGAGGTGACGCCAACGCCAACGCCGACCCCCACGCCAACGCCAAGCCCCACGCCGACGCCAAGCCCGACGCCGACGCCGACCCCTTCGCCCGAGCCCACGCCGAGCCCGACCCCGACGCCGAGCCCCACGCCTTCGCCGACGCCCAGCCCGACGCCCGAGCCCACGCCGAGCCCAACGCCCGAGCCGACGCCCAGCCCGACCCCGAGCCCCACGCCTTCGCCGACGGCAACGCCGACCCCCTCGCCCGAGCCCACGCCGAGCCCGACCCCCACGCCGGCCCCGACGGTCTCGCCCGAGCCGACGCCGTCCCCCACGACGACGCCGCTCCCTGAGGCCACGCCGGTCCCGGCCACGCCCGCCGCGGCAACCGTCACGCCGTCGCCGACGCCGGCCGCGGAGGGCGGCATCCTCGCCGCGACCGAGACCCGTCGCGTCGGCACCGCGAAGCTCACCGGCCTCGCCGGCTGCGTGAAGTCCACGCGCACCGCCACGGTCTCCGGCCGCAGCCTCCGCACCGTCGTCTTCCGCGTCGACGGCAAGAAGGTCCGCACGGTCAAGGCGACGCGCAACGGCACCCGCGCGGCCAGCAAGATCAGCGTCGCCAAGCTCCAGCGCGGCACGCACAAGGTCACCGCGCGCGTGACGTTCACGGACGGCACGAAGGCGCGCACGCTCACGATCCGCTTCTCCAAGTGCGCAACCGGCGCCGTCTCCCCGCACTTCACGGGCTGATCGTCGCCGCGACGCTCGCGTTCGCCGCCCCGGCGAGCGCGAGCACGTGGGCGCACCCGGTGAACATCGTCGCCATCCGCGCCCAGCCGGACACGGCCGCCAAGCGCGTCGCGACCACGCGTCTTCTCACCGAGGACAAGCTGGCGGAGGTGTACCTCGTGCTGCAACGCCGCGACGGTTGGGTCAAGGTCCGCGTCCCCGGCCGGCCGAACGGTCGCACGGGCTGGGTCCGGCGCACGGCACTCGGTCCGCTCAACACCGTCGACACGCGCATCACGGTCAACCGCAAGACGGCCACGCTGACGCTCACGAAGGCCGGCCGCACCGTCTTCAAGACCCGCGTCGGTGTCGGCAAGCCGTCCACGCCCACGCCCGCCGGCCACTTCTGGGTGCGCGAGAAGCTCCGCTTGACCAACGCGCCGATGTACGGCGCCTACGCCCTCGGCACCTCGGCCTACGCGAAGGTCTCCGACTGGCCGGGCGGCGGCGTCGTCGGCATCCACGGGACGGACCAGCCCGAGCTCATCCCGGGCCGGCCGTCGCACGGCTGCGTCCGCGTCCGCAACGCCGACATGACCAGGCTCTACACGTTCACGCCCGTCGGCACGCCGATCACCATCGTCTGAAGCCTGACACGGATAGGCGTGGGATTTCGCTCTAGCAAGCGATATCGCCGCGTTTCGCGTACGCAGCCTGAAAGAGTCACGGTGTTGATGCTGCGAACAGTTGACACGGCGGAGAAACCGCGCGACGAGCGCCGGCGCGCGGAGGAGCCGGCACCTGATCCGCACGCGCTGCTCGCGCTGCAGCGGTCCGCAGGCAACCAGGCCGTCGCCCGCATGGTCCAGACGCGGGCGCAGCACGCCACGCTCCAGCGCGCGATCGACGGCGGCAACGACGAATACGCCGACAACCGGCAGCGCGTCCGCATGGGCACCAAGCTCGGGACGATCGTCGGGATCCAGAACAAGAAGACCTACAAGGTCACCTTCGACGGCAGCACGAAGATCGAGAAGATCGACGCGGCGAAGCTCGACCTCAGCGACGAGGCGGCGCCGTCGGCGGACGCCGGGGCCACGCCGAACGCGGTGCCCGGCCAGCAGCCGCCGCAGGCGCCCGAGCCGTACACGCCCACGCGGGCCACCGTCATCCAGGGCGAGAGCATCTGGACCCTGAAGCTCGAGGACGCCGACGGCAACGACGTCGGCACCCGGACGCTGAGCGTCAAGCAGCTCAAGGCGTTGCTCGGCGCGAAGGTCTTCGAGGGCGCGGGCACGTCCCCCAAGGCCGGCTCGTGGGCCATCACCGGCCCGCTGCCGGTCGGACCGTGGCTCGACACGCACCTGACCAAGAAGGGCGACCTGATCAAGCAGTTCGAGTCCGCGGAGCGCTTCCGGGCCTTCGAGGCGCGCGCCCAAGGCCTCATGGGCAACGTCGCGAACACCCCGAACCAGAACCAGGCCACGATCTTCGCCCGCCTCGAGGCGTTGGGTGAAGCCAGGGCCGAGCAGCGCAAGGGCGAGGGCCACGGGTCGGTGAAGATGACCAAGATCCCGCTGCTGGTCAAACCCCAGCTCAGCGTCGGGGGCGCGAACCGCCTGATCACGCACCTCTACACCCAGGCGGGCAACGAGACGGAGCTGCGCTGCTACCTCGGCAACGACAAGGGCGCCTACCAGCGCGTGCACACGTCGTTGACGATGGACGACGAGCGGACGTCGCACACCATGGTGCAGACCGGCGAGGACATCGCCGTGCCCGGCTGGATGAGCGCGCCCGGTGCCACGCGGATCGGCTTCAACGCCAAAGAGGGAGCCGCACTGGGCTACGGGAACCGCAAGCTCACCGAGCGCGACAAGGCCACGAGCACCGTGAAGACGCCGGCCGGCGTCGGCGACATCCAGGGCCAAGCGCACTCCGAGCTGAGCCAGCCCGAGCTCGACGGCAGCACCCTCCTGGCCGTCCGCTTCAACCGGGCGCTCGACGACGTCTTCAAGGACATCTTCACGGGCACCCCTCAAGAGCGCGAGGTCAAGGGCATCACGGCCGACTTCACGATCCTCGACAAGGAGTGGCAGTCCCCCGCCCACAAGGGGACGCCGGAGGCCGAGTTCCACAGCAGCGGCATGTGACGCCGCCGCGGCCCCCGGCCTCCTGTCCGTCTACGGCGTGGTGGTCGACAGCGTGAACGTCAGCGTCTTGCTGTACGCGCCCGTGCGCAGCGCGTCCGTCGATGCCACGCGCTGTTTGAACGCGATGTCCACGGTGTCGTTGGAGACCGGCGCGTTCCAGGCCGACTTGGAGAACGCGACCTGCAGCGGCTCCGGCAGCGAGAACGCGCCGTTGACCAGGTGGCCCGGCTCGCTCACGGTCAGCGCCGCGTCACCCGCGGTGGAGATCACGTTCGCGGTGGTCGCGGCCGTGTACTCCTTCTCCAGGCCCGGCGTGAACGTGCCGAACGTGGCCGGCGTGCCCAGCGTCAACGACAGGGTCGCGGCGACGTCGCCGCCGGCCGAACCCGGGACGTCGACGCCGTACGGCGCGCAGCCGCCCGTCGCGTCGTAGAAGCCGCCGCCGGCGAGGCCGGGGCCGGTGATCTGCGGCTTGTTGCCGGCCGCGGGCGAGCCCGTGTACGGCGTGTCCCACCACTGCTTGAAGAACTCCTCGAGCTTGTTGTGGCAGGCCGGGGACTGGTTCGGGAGGTACTTGTGGAACTCGGCCTTCAGCGGCGCCTCCTCCATCGAGCCGCCGCGGTAGGCGACCTGGATGTGCCGGAGCGCGGCGTTGTAGTTCTCCTTGCCGAGGATCGCGCGCAGGGCGAGGTACGACGTGCCCGGACGCGTGTAGGCGTTGGACGTGCCGTTCATCGTCACCGACGTGGGGTTGCTCGGCGCGGTGTTCCAGAACGTCGTGCTGGTGCTGTTGTAGTTGGTGTTGAAGCGAGCCACGAGCGAAGCCTCGAAGGCTGCGTCACCGGCCGTCGTGCCCTGGCCGCCGGCCGCGTTGGCCGCCGTGAGAGCCGTCTGGTAGTACTCGGCCGTCGTCGCCTGACCCTCCTTGAACCACATCAGCTTGGGCGCGCCCTCGGCGACGTTGTCGCCCCACCACTGGTGCATGTTCTCGTGCGCGAACGTGTTGATGTTCGTGCCCTGCGCGCCGCCGATCGTGCCGCCGACGAAGACGATCTTCGTCTGCATCTCTTCCTCGAAGGAGGCACTCGGCAGGGCGACCACGATGCCGTTCGCGTTGAACGGGAACGGGCCGGTGATCGACTCCTGGAAGTGCGTGATCGCTTCCTGCTGGTCCATCGCGACGCGGTTGAGCGCCTTGCGCGCGGCCGTGATGCCGGAGTCCTGCGCCTCGAAGTAGACGACGTCGTTCGCGCCGTCGCGGAACGAGTAGTCGAAGTTGCCGACGCTGTTCTCGACGAGGTAGTTCGCGATCGGCTCGCTGGACTTCCAGTGGTAGCTCGTCGAGCCGTCGGGGAAGTTCGTGCTCGGCGCGTCGTCGCCGGAGGTCACGAGGCGGCCCGGGCCGATGGCGAGCTTGCCCTTGGTGACCGTGTCGTAGATGTCGTACGTCGGCTTGACGGACGGGTGGTTGTTGAGCGGCATCCAGGCCTCGGTGCCGGTCGGCTCGGAGGTGACCATCGCGCCCTGGCTGCCCGCCGTGTTGTTGCGGAACCAGCCCTCGGTGCCGGTCGGCGACGGACGCACGCCCGGGCGGCCCGTGTAGTTGACCGTGACCGTGAAGTCGGTGCCGGACGGGATCGGCGCGCTCGGCGTGATGACCAGCTTGGTCTCACCGCACGGCAGGTTCTGGTTGGCCGCCTGGCTGTTGATCGGCGGGCACGCCGGCGGGTTCGGGTTGGCCGCGTTGATCGGGATCGTGAGGCCGGTGCGGTGCGCCAGCGGGTCCGGATCGTCCTGCCCGTTCGGGTCGCCCGGGTAGGTCGGCTGCGCGAACTTGAACGTCGCCGGCTGGCCGTTGACCGTGACCGAGCCGACCGTGAAGTCCGGGCCCGGCACCGTCGCGCTCGTCACGCCGTTCTTGCGATCGAAGTCGAGGCTGAAGTCGCTCAGGCACTGCGTCGAGCGCTGCTGCAGGTCCACGTGCGTGCCCGGCAGGAACAGGTTCGTGAGCGCGTCGTAGTTGATGAAGACGTCGCTGTGGAGGCTCGCGTAGCCGCCGTTGCCGATGTCCGGGTACACGCGGTCGCCGGGCTTGGCGAGCGTGTGGGCGCCCGAGGTGCAGTCCTCGGCGGCTGCCGCACGGGCACCGGCGGTGCGAGCGGCCGGCAGGCGAACGGCCGAGCCGCGGACGGGCGTGCCGCCCTGGATGCGGATGTCGCGCTCGCTCGTCGCGCACCCGAGGCCGTCGGCCTCCGTCAGCGACGGCGTGCACGCCGCCAGGTAGTAGTTGCCGCGGCTCAGCCCCGCGGGCAGCTTGACGTCCAGCGTGTACGCCTTCGTCGCGCCCGCGGCGACCCTCACCGTGGTCGTGCCGACGAACTGCGCCTTCGCCCCCGTGCGCTGCACGCGCACGCTGACCGGCGCGGTGACCGCGCGCGAGGTCCGGTTGACCACTTCACCGCGCACCGTGCCGGCGCGCGCGTTCGGCGCCAGCGAGCTGACCGAGCTCACCGACACGCCGGGCGCCGAGGCCAGCGCCGGCCCGGCGGCCACGCCGAGTACGAGCAGTGCGGCGCCGGCGGCACGCGCTTTCAATAGCTTCATAGATCCCTCCGTAGACCCGCTCGCAACGTGCGAGCAACGGCGGGACCGTGGCAGGAGAAGATGAGCGCTCGGCGAGACTCTCATATTTGTCGATCAAGAAAGTGTGGTTTGCTCGTGGTGGTGGGCGCGTGGCTCGCGGCCGCCGCGCCGGCGTCAGCCGCGCTGAAGGTCATCGACGTGCAGAGCGGCAAGCGCTCGACCCTCGTGAAGGACTCCCCCGCGGAGGGCTGGACGTCGCTCGAGTGGACGGCCGACGGCTCCGCGTTGATCGGCGTCGCGAACGAGTCGCTCGGTGAGGAAGTCGAAGTCCGCCGCTACCCGGTGGCCGGCGGGCGCGGGAAGCTCCTGCGGCGGCTGCCGGACGCGTTCGACGCCGTGCTCAGCCCGGGCGGGACGCGCGTCGCCGCGCTCTACGACCACGGCCAGGGACTGCGCGGCGACCGCGGCGGCGTGGTGATCCGCGACGTGGCCTCCGGTCGCCGGCTCGCGAAGCTGCCGCAGTTCGCCGAAGGCGACGACCTCTACGAGAGCAGCCTCAACCTCACCTGGTCGCGCGACGGCACGCGGGTCGCCTACTTCGCGCGGGAGCGCAAGGGTGAGACGTTGCGGGTCGCGGACGCCGCCTCCGGCCGCATCCTCCGGCGCCTCGACGGCAAAGGCCTCTACGGCGTCTCCTTCGAAGCGTTCTCCCCGGCCGGCGACCGCCTGGTGTACGCCGGCGGCTCCACCGGCTGGATGCGCGTGCTCGACATCGCCTCGGGCAAGAGCCACCGACTCGGGATCAACGGTTCCCGCGAGGCGTGGGCGCCCGCCGGTGAGCGGATCGCGGTCGCCTCAGGCGAGGAGGTGGTGGTCAGCGGTGAGGACCAGCGCTTCGGCACGCCGGTCGCGGCCGGCGAGAACGTCGAGGGCATCGTCTGGTCCCCCGACGGCACGCAGCTCGCGGTCGTGCTGCGCAGCTACAACGCCGACAGCGACACCGCGCTCGCGCTCATGACGCCGGGCCAGAAGCCACGGATGCTGATCCCGTTCCGCAAGCGCGGGATCTTCGGCCTCGAGTGGTCGCCGGACTCCCGCCGGATCGCGTACGAGGACTGACGCGCGGTCCCGGTTGCCCGGGACCGCGCGAAGTGTCATCGCGTTACGGCGTCGTCGTCGACAACGTCACCGTGACCGTCTTGCTGTAGGTGCCGGTGCGCAGCGCGTCGTTGGCCTTGATGAGCTGCTTGAACGTGAGGTCCACGTCCTCGTTGGACACCGGGGCGCTCCACGCCGACTTCGACAGCGAGGCCTGCAGCGGCTCCGGCAGGGTGAACGCGCCGTTGGCCAGGTTCCCGAGGTTCGAGACCGACAGCGTCGCGTCACCGGCCGTGGAGATCACGGTCGCCTTCGTCGCGGCCGTGTACTCCCGCGCGACGCCCGGGACGAACGCCGGGAACGTCGCCGGCGCGCCCAGGACAACCGACAGCGTCGCCGGCACCGAGCCGCCGACCGGCGCCTCGACGTGCGTGGCCGCGAGGAACTTGAAGTAGGCGCGGTGCTGCACGCCCGTCTTCGTCGTGAACACGAACTCGCGGCAGCTGTCGCCCCACGCGGTGGTCGTCTGCCACGGGTACGTGTAGACGCCGTTCGCGTCCACCGAGAGCGCCTTGCCGGCCTTCGTCACGGCCGCCACCGGCACCGGACGCGGGGTGATCGCGACCTGGCCGGGCGTGACCGTCGCCCGCGTCGTGCAGTCGATCTGCCGCGAGTACGGGTTGTTCTTGGTCGCGATGTCGAGGCCACTGAGCCCCGCGTCGACCTTGAACTTCAGCGGTACCTCCGTGCCCGACACGACCGTGGTGATCTCGGGTCCGGGTGGCACGTTCTCGAAGCCGCGCAGGCAGCTCGGGGCGGTGTCGAACGCCTCGCTGTTGTCGTTGCGGCCGGTGGTGCCCTGGACGGCGCTGTAGCCGAGGCCGCGACGGGCGAACGCCGCCCAGATCGTGCACGTGTCGGCCGGGCCGTTGTTGCGGACCTCGGACGCGGCGACGATCGCCTTGGCCGCGACGACCAGACCCGGGTTGCAGCCCTGCAGCTTCAGGCCGTCCATCACGTACTGGAGCGCACGGTTGTTGCCGCCCGTGTTCCACGCCTGGTAGAGCTCGCGGTTGTAGCCGTACTTGTCGATCAGGTCCCAGTTGAGGTCCCACAGCACCGCCGCCCAGCCGTGGCCGAGGCCGTGCGGGAGGGCGAGCGAAGCGCCGGCGAGCCAGCCGCCAGTCTTGATCGAGTCGTACGTGAACGGCTGGATCTCCATGTTGCGCGAGTACGGCCGCGGGCGGATGCCGGCGCCGCCGCGGTTGGGCTGGAACAGCGCGTACGGACCCATGCCGCGGCCCTTGTCCGGGTCGTCGACCGTCGGGTCCATCGTGAAGGTCAGCGCGAGGTAGTCGCTCCAGCCCTCGCCCGCCTGCTCGTTGCCGCCGAGGCAGCTGTTGCCGACGCCGCCGGTGAGCCGGCTCGAGATGCCATGGCCGTACTCGTGGATGATGATCCCGTTCTCCAGGTCACCGTCCCGGATGCCGGTGTGCGCCGGGTTCTTCTTGATCGCACCCGTCTTCGGGCCGGCGGCGATCGCGGCCTTGAGCGCGGTGCCGTCGGCCTGCGTGAGGCCGACCGACGGGATCGTCGTCGCCGGGTCGGTCAGCGTGCCGCTGATGACCGGCGCGGCGCCCGTCGCGTTGTGCGCGACCACGACCGCCTTGGCGCCGAGCGCCTCGGCGACCTGCACGCGCTGCAGGTAGCTGCACAGCGGCGCGACGATGCCGCCGTCGACGACCGCGATCCAGTTGCCCGTCGGACGCTCCGCCGGGTACAGCGCGGCCTCGCAGCCGGTCCCGCCGTACACGAACGCGCCGGTGAGGCCGGCGTTGGTGATCGCGGGCCCGAAGCGCGCCCACGTCGCGTTGAGCGTCGCGCCGCCGTCGACCGACACGAGGTTCTGCGCGCCGACCTGGTTGCCCGGCCACAGGTACATCTGCATCCGCGGCTGGCCGCCGTCGTTGGTCGGCGGGTTGAAGTTGGCGTTGTTGGTGCCGTTGCCGTCGGCCGCCTCGGCGCGCACGTAGTCGGTGCCCGTGCCGCCGCGACCGTAGTTGTTGGTCTGGAAGTTGCCCGACGCCTCGTCGAACCCGTAGCGGTACGCGAGGTCGTGGATCATGTTGTTCGCGTAGAACAGGTTCGTCGTCGCCGCGTCACGGTACGTCTGCGCGTGCTCGGAGAAGTCGATCGGGAAGTCGAACTTGAGCGCCGCGCCCCCGTCCGGGCTGCTGTTCGGGTCCGGGACGTTGTTGGCGTCCTGGTCCATGAACGCGTGGGCGTTGTTGCCGCGCGTGATCGTGTACTCCGGGCCGGCCGCGCCGTTCTCGTCGTGCCAGCCGAACGGCGAGGCGAGGCTGTCCGCCATGTTCGTGACGAGCGCGCGGTCGGAGTCGTTCGGGCTCTCCGACGGCCACGGGAAGACGTTGTAGCTGGAACCGTCGTTGACCGGCGCCTGCGTCTTCAGGACGAACACGGGCGGCGCGAAGTTCTTGCTGATCGTGGTCTCGCGCGCCAGCGCCGCGCCCGTGTCGTGGACGTCGTCGTGGATGACGAGGTCCTCGGCGTCGAGCAGCGACCCGGTGTTCGCGTCGACGGTGGCGTTCCACCGCTGCGACTCGGAGGCGGCGTCGATCTCCATCCGCCACGCGAGCTTCAGCCGGCCGTCGGCGGACGGCTGCCAGCCGAGCTTGGCCGGGATCGGCGAGGCCGAGATGCCGCCGCCGCTGACCGTCGCCTCGCGCGCCTTGCTGCCCTGCGTGACCCTCAGCCCCGACGGGTCCTCGAGCCCGAGCGCGCTCGCCGCGGCCTCGACCGCGTCGGCGGCGTCGAGCGAGGCCGACGTCGCGCCGGCCTGCAGGTCCTTCACCAGGCTGCCACCGGCGAACACGACCCGTCCGTCGCGTCCGACGTTGACCGTCACCTGGCTGTCGAACACGTCATAGCCCGCGTGCCGCTGCACGAGGCTGACGTGGGTGACCCCGGTGGCCGAGGTCTTGTAGCTGTTCTGCAGCGTGAGCTGCGCCACGTCGGCGGCCGACACGCCGAAGCGGCCGGCGTGCTTGCTCACGTGCTCGCGAGCGATGTCCTCCGTCGATGCGGCCAACGCGGGTGCGGCAGCGGCCCCAAGGGCAAGCGCCGCCACAAGGACCGGTACCGGTCCTCGAACGATGAACTGCAAGGGTTCCCTCCTATCCCTGCATTTCCGGTGGCCGTCTGTCCCCTCTGACCGACCGCCGGCTCATACCTGCTCCCAGCGATGAGGAGCCTATGAGCAAAGGAGGAGTCGTGTATAGAGCCGGGTGTCCGTGCGCGGACCCGACGCGGTGAAGGTCGGCGCGTGCGACCCTTCCCGGATGCGCCGTACCGTCGTTGCCGCCCTTGCCGTCGCCGCCCTGTCCGCTCCCGTCGCCGCCCAGGCTGCCGAGAAGTCCTACGTCCGCGACCCGCTCTCCAGCAAGCTCGCGCAGAAGCCGAAGAAGCTCAACTTCCGCGACGTCGACCTGACCGGCCTGCGCTGGATCCACTGGGGCCAGTCGCGCGCGATCGCCCGCGGCAACGCGAGCGTCCTGATCTGCGAGCCGAGCTGCGCCGAGGGCCACCGTGAGCGCGGCAAGGTGCGCGTCGTCGTGCGCACGCGCAAGCTCGAGGGCGACCGGCGCGTCTACCAGTGCATCGAAGGCCGGATCACGGGCGTGCCCAAGGCCTACGCCCGGATCAGCTGGATGTGCTGAGAGCGCTGCCGGCCGTGGCGCTAGAGGAACCCTGACTTAATGTCACCATCATGACACCCTAGAAAACCGGTCATTCGCCTGGATATGCGGTTCGCCGGCCAGTAACGGTGGCGCCCGGTCGCCGCTGATGATCGATGCAACAGTCACGGAATCCACAACCCGAAGGAGCCGTGATGGATCTCCTTGACGCTCGCGTCGTCACCAACGGGCCGCTGGAAGAGACTCACTCGACCCAACTCACGGAGCTCGGGCTTCGCGTCGTGAGCCGACTTCCCGACGGCGCCTACCGAATCCGGGGCACCACCGATGCCTCGCTCGGTGACCTGCAGGGCCTGGCCTTCATCGACTCGGCCGCCGCGGTCCAGCCGTTCGAGAAGCTGGACGCGACCTTGGCCCCAGCCGCGCGGCAGGTTCTCCGCACCGCGACCAGCGCAGCCGCGACCTCGCCTCCAGTCAGCCTGCTCGTCACCGTCGACGCCAACTACCAGCCGGAGGCCACCCAAGAGGCCGCGGCTTCGATCGGTGAGGTCACGGCCCACTCGGCCCGACGGATGGTTGTGCAGACCACGGCCGACAGGATCGCGGACGTCGCTGCGCTCGATGGCGTGCTGAACGTCGAGCTCGAGCCCGACATCCGCACGCAGAACAACGTCGCACGGACGCTCACGGGCGTCGAGCCGGTCGCGACGACGCTCGCGCTCGACGGCACCGGCGAGATCGTCGGTGTGGCCGACAGTGGACTCGACACCGGCGAGCCCGGGACGATCATGCCCGACTTCAACGGACGTGTGCTGAACGTGCGCGCCACGGTGGCCAAGGCCGCCGCGTTCGGCGTCGCCGATGGCGCCGACCTCAACAACCACGGCACGCACGTCTGCGGCAGCATCGCCGGGGACGGGGCCAACTCGAACGGCACGATCCGCGGAATGGCGCCGGCGGCGCGGCTGACCGTGCTCTCGATGGGCCCGGACAGTGGCCCGGGACTGGTCGTGCCGCTCGACCTCGGCGTCGGGGTGTTCGACGACGCCTACACGGACGGCGCGCGGATCCACTCGGACAGCTGGGGCGACAGCATCAACCTCGGCCGGTACACCGCGCTGTCGCAGGACGTCGACGAGTTCGTGTGGGACCACCGCGACCTGCTGGTCATCATCTCGGCCGGGAACGCGGGCGACAGCGCGTCGACTGTGACGCCGCCCGGAACGGCGAAGAACTGCCTCACGGTCGGTGCATCCGAGAGCGTCCGCCCGCTGCCCGCGATCATCACGATCGACCCGAACCTGCAGGACGTGGATGGCAACCCCGCGACCCCGCCCACGAACTTCCCGCTCCAGTGGGCCGGCTTCGGCTTGCAGGCCGACAACGCGGACGACATCGCCGACTTCTCGAGCCGCGGCCCGGTCAACGACAACGGCGACTCGCGGATCAAGCCGGACATCGTCGCGCCCGGCACGTTCATCCTCTCTTGCCGGTCGACGGTCAGCATTGCCGACGTCGGCCCGGATGGGCTCCCGCCGGAAGCCATCGGCGGCCTCTACCCCGACGACGCCGACGGTCTCTTCGACCACACCGAGGCGGTCGGGCGCGGACTTCCCGGGGGCCGCTTCTTCGGCACCTGGAACCAGAACACGCCCGGGCCGCCCGCGGGCGCTGGCCCGCTGGCGACGGACAACTACGTGTACGAGTCCGGCACCAGCATGGCCACACCGATCACGAGCGGCGCCGTCGCCGTGCTGCGGCAGTACCTGCGAGAGCGGCGAGGCATCGAGAACCCCTCCGCCGCGCTCATGAAGGCGTTCATCATCAACGCTGCCAAGGTGCCCCCGGCTATGTCGACGGCGCCGAGCAACGCACACGGCTTCGGCTGGCTGAACCTGCAGGCGGTCCTCACGCCCGCGCCGACCGGACAGCAGGCCTACAGCGACGACGTCGACCTCGCGGTGGCCACGGGAGACGTCCGCGAGTTCTCGGTCCAGGTGGCGGACCCCCTCCAGCCCCTGCGCGTGACTTTGACCTGGTCGGACTTCCCAGGCAAGGGCCTGCAGAACCGCCTGTACCTGCGGGTGCTGCCTCCGGGCGGCACGCCCGCGATCGACGGCGACGTCACCGCGTTCCCGAACCCGCGCAACAACGTCCAGCGAGTGCACGTCCCCGCCCCTGTCCCTGGTGTGTACACGATCCAGGTGCACGGCGTGAACGTCGCGTTCGGCATTCCCGAGCACGCGCCCGCCCTCCGCCAGGACTTCGCGCTCGCCGTCATCAACGGCGTCGGCTTCTCCCCACGGCCGGTCGACGTTGCGCAGGTCATCGACCACAGCGGCAGCATGGGCTTCTACTCGTTCATGGTGCCGGCCCGCGAGCGCGCCAAGCAGCTCGTCGACGTCCTGCGCATCAATGACCGAACGGGGGTCGTGCAGTTCGACCACACGGCGGCGACCGTGAGCCCAGTGGCCACGGTCACCAGCCTCGCCGGCCAGGTCGCGACCAAGACCGCGATCGACACCATCAACCCAGCGGGGGCGACCTCGATCGGGGCCGGCCTCCAGCAGGGTGTCCAGGACCTCGCCGCGGGCGGGGACCCGAGCCACCCACAGGCGATCGTCCTGTTGAGCGACGGCCACGAGAACACGCCGCCGTGGGTCGGCGGCGGCCTCACCAACTCACCCCCGGCCTGGTACACGGGTCCCGACTTCACGGATGCGCTACCGGGCGTTCCGGCGACGACCAAGATCTACACCGTGTCGCTCGGCGTCGCGAGTGACGAGGTGCTGCTGCAGGCGATCGCGGCGGCGCGCGGGGGAGTGTTCCAGGCGATACACAGCGCGGCGGAGATCGGGAAGCTGCACGAGATCTACGTGCACCTGCAGGCACTGGTCGGCGGCGAGGAGGTCATCGCCGCGGGCTCGGGATCGGTGAGTGGCATCGGGCCGATCGGACAGCCGGGGATCAACCTGGCCGTGCTCCCCCGGACCAACGGGAACGCGGCGCCGGAGCTCGCCCACCTGGTGACGGCCGATCCGGCACTCGCCGAAGCGATGCTGGCGGCGAAGACGCCGTTCGAAGCCGTGCACCCGATCCCGGTCGACGACACGGTCACCTCGGTCGTGTTCCTGGTGTCCTGGCACGACACCGCGCACCCCGTGGCCATGCGTCTGGTCTCACCAAGCCTGAACGTGATCACGCCCAGCACCGTGCTCCACCAGTCGATCGCGGGCTCGAGCTACAGCATGATCCGCATCGAGCGGCCCGAGCCCGGGGTCTGGGAGCTTCGCGTGACGGCCGACAAGACCGATCGGCCCGGCACGCATCTCTACACGTTCGGAGTGACCGCCGACTCCCCGCTCGGCCTGCGGCTCGTGCCACCCCGCCGGATCACGGCGGGCAAGCAGCAGACACTCAACGCCAGGCTGGTCGGGAACGGGCTCGCGAAGACCCTCGACCTCACCGGCCGGGCACTGGTGCCCCGGACCTCGGTCGACGCGCTGCTCAAGAAGCACGCGGCGGCGCTCAAGGCCCTCAAGACCAGGCTCAAGCCCGACAGCGAGGATGTCTCGGTCGCGCTGTCCCGGCTGCCGATCCTCGATCTGAACCTCGTCGCGCAGGGCAAGCCGTCGCTGTTCCAGAGCAGCGTCCGGAACCTGGTGGTCGCGCCTGGACGCACGACCCGCAAGCTCACGGTGCCCACGCCCACCTCGGGCATCACGGGCGTCGACGCCACCCTCAACGGCACCACCAAGGGCGGCTTCGAGTTCATCCGTGTCCGGCGCCTCGACCTGAGGACCTGATCGACACGCGTGCTGAGTCGCGCCGCCGCACGGGTGCGGCGGCGCGGGTCTCAGCCGACGGCTACGGCGCCGTCGTCGACAACGTGAACGTCACCGTCCTGCTGTAGCTGCCGGTGCGCAGCGCGTCGGTGCGCTTGACGAGCTGGTTGAACGTGACGGTCACGCGCTCGTTGGAGGTCGGCGCGGTCCAGGCCGACTTGCTGAACGCCACGCGCAGCGGCTCGGGCAGCGAGAACGCGCCGTTGCTGAGGTGGCCGGGATCACTGACCGAGAGCGCCGCGTTGCCGGCGGTGCTGATCACGTCGGCGGTGGTGGTCGCCGCGTAGTCCTTGTCCACGCCCGGCGTGAAGGCGCCGAACGTGGCCGGCGCGCCCAGGGACAGCGACAACGTGGCGGGCACCGTGCCGCCCACGCCGCCCTGGACCGGCTCGGACTGCAGCGTCGGGGTCGGCGGGGCCGCGCCGTCGCCGCTCATCCAGTTCACGAGCTCGACGCCCTTGGACTGCAGCTCGAGCAGCGCCTTGCCGCCGTCGGCGCCGGCGTTGGCGACACGCTTGGCCTGAGCCACGAACGTCTTCGCGTGCGCGGCCGCACCGGCGTCGTCGCCGGCCCGGTAGGCGGTGTCCGCGCTCTCCAGCGCGGCGCTGAGCGCGATGTTCGCCGCGGCCGTCACGTTGCCTCCGGAGGAGGCCGCCGCGAGCAGGTCACGGACCTCGTTGAACGTGACGCAGTTCGCGTACTCCTTGCCGGAGGTCCACTGGATCGCGTTGAGGATCATGTCGCGGAACCACTCGTCGGTCGCGAACTGCCAGTTGTGGCCGAGGGTGGAGCTGAAGGAGCGGCCGCCCTCGAAGTTGCGGCACCAGACCATCCCGTGCCGGTCCGTGTTGTGCAGCGCGCCGGTGCTGTACCCGATCTGGCCGACGAGCGAGTCCTCGTTCTCGTACACGAGCGGGTGCACGATGCCGAGGTCCACCGGGTCGCGGTTGGTGTTGTAGAGCTCCTCGACCGTGAAGAACCGGTTCGGGATCTTCTGCGTCGCCTGGTGCGCCGGGTCGGCGTTGACGAGCTCCACGTGGCCGCCGGCCTCGGTGTCGATCAGGATGCCGCCGGCGTTGGAGCCGTGGCTGGTGAAGCCGGCGCCGATCAGGTCCATGTACCACGGCACGTTCTGCATCGAGTCGGTGCCGCCGTGGATCGGGACGATGCCGCCGCCCTGGCGGATGTAGGCCTGCAGGTTCGCGAACTCGGTCGCGTTGAGCGTCGCCGTCCCGTTGATGCCGACGGTCGAGTTCATGACGATCGTCTTGTACTGCTTGAGCGTGTCCAGATCCATGAACGGGCTCGTCGGCAGCGAGACGCCCGCCGGGGCCTGACGGCCGGGGCTGGCGGCGATGTTCGGGTCCCAGATCTCGACGTCGAAGCCGTGCTGCTCGCCGAGCTGCTGGATCATCCACTCGTAGTCGACGATCGACTGGTGGCGGAAGCCGCCCGCGCGGCCGCTGATCAGGATCTTGTAGGTCGCGTTCGGGTTCGCCCGGAACGGGATCGGGTTGTTGAAGACGCGCAGCGCCTGGGCGCCCGGGTCGGCGGCGCCGACGGTCACCCCGGTGCCGGTCGTGTCGACCGGCGTGCCGCTCACCTGCGCGATGAGCGCCTGGCCGGAGCTCGTCAGCACGGCCTCGCTGCCGGCGGCCGTGACGAACGACTGCAGGGCCGCGATCGCACCCGGCGTGTCACTCGCGTCGGCCTTGGCCTTGGCGTCGGCGAGCAGGCCCTTGAGCTGCGTCGCCTTGGCGGCGGCGACGATCGGCCGCGGCTGCGCGATGGCCACGCCGGTCGCGTGCGTCTTCGTCAGCGGCGCGGACAGGATGACGTTCACGAGCGACGTCGCGGTGCCGGCCGCGTGGCTGTTCTTCAGCGGCGCGCTGAGCTCCACGAGCGGCGGCGCGAGGTGCCGCTTGACGGTCACGAGCTCCTGGCTCGAGCCCGTCCCGATGACGATCGGCTCGCCGATCACCGGCCCGTTGCTGGTTGCCGCCTGCGTGCCGGTCGCGCCGTTCTGCGTGTAGCTCGCGAGGCTGATCCGCGTGTCACCCGCGGCGGCCGCCGCGCTGACGGTCGTGTTGACCCGCGGCGGCGGCACGAGGACCTTGGCGATCGTCACCGTCTCCTGGCTGTCCCCGGAGTCGACGACGAGCGTCTGGCCGGCCCGGACGCCGAACGGCGTCTGCAGCCGCAGGCCGGTCCCGCCGACCGCGGTCGCGCCGTTGAGCGTGGTCCGCAGCGCGTTGTCGGCGAGCTGGTCGATCACGGTCGCCAGGTCGGCGAACGAGGTCGTGACCGTGAAGGTGTTCGTGTACTTGGCCACGTTGCCGGCCGCGTCCTGCACGGACACGGCGTGCGTGTGCTTGCCGGCCGTGAGGCGGTTGAGCGCGACCGTCTTGGGAACGATGAACTGGCCGTCGAGCTCCATCCGGCGGATCGCCGCGCCGCCCGCGCCGTTGGCGACCGTGTCGCTCGCGTCGCGCAGGCGCGGGTCGGTGCGCAGCGGCGTCAGCGTCTGCGACTGGAGGATCTTGCCGTCGACGATCGAGGGCAGGAAGACCGCCGATCCGGACAGGTGCGGCTTGGTCAGCGCACCCGCCAGCGTGACGTTCGGGCCGGTCGCGGGCGCGGGCGTGACGAGGCTCGCGATCTTGACCGTCTCGGCGCCCGCCCCTTGGTCGAGCTGCAGCGTGTCACCGACGGCACGGCCGGCGGTGCTCGCGAGCCGGACGCCGGTGTCCCCCGCCGCCGCGGCGGCCCCGAGCGTCGTCGGCTGCGTGCCCCAGATGGCGCCGGGCGCCTTGGTGTCGATCTGCACGGCGACCGTGCTGTAGAACGCCGTGCCGGCGACGGCGGCGTTCGCCGCGTGCGCGTTGGCCAGCGGCGTCGTCAGCGTCACGTTCGGCGCGGGTGAAGGCGGCGCGGGCGTGACGATCGTCGCGATGGTCACGGTCTCCTGGCCCGCGCCGGTGTCGATCAGGAGCGAGTCGCCGGGGCCACGCCCGGCCGTGCTCGCGAGCCGCACGGCGGTCGCGCCCGCCGCCGCGGCCTGGTTCAAGGTCGTGTTCGTCGTCGCGCCGCGCGACACGTTGCCGGCGCTGTCCACCGCCCGGTAGCGGAGCGTGACGTTGGTCTCCTCCGTGAACGGGACGTTCGCCGTCACCGACGGGCCGGCGATCACCGGGGCGTCGATGTAGTTCGCCCCACCGTCGAGCGAGTACTGCAGCTTGGCCACGGCGACGTCGTCCGTCGCCGCGAGCCGCAACGTCTGCGGCGCCGTCAACCGCCAGCTGCCATTGCCGTTCTGCGGCGCCGCGAAGGTCGCCGTGCTGACCGGCGGAGCCGTGTCCTGCGCCAGCGCCGGCGACGCCAGCGCCGCCGACCCGGCCAGTGCGACCAGCAGTGCCCCCGGCGCACGCCGGCGGCCCAAGTCCCTCATTGACATCTCTCTCCTCGCTCTGGACGAACCCCGTACCCCACCCATGAAGGGCGTGTGAGCGGGGCGAGCCTAACCCGGCGTGGTGACACGTGTCAACACGCCGGGTCGGGCCGGCGAGGGACTAGCGGCGCGCCCGCTTGGCCTTGGCCTTCGGCTTGCGCTTGGACGCCGGCTTCTTCTTGGTCGCCTTCGGCTTGCTCTTGACCGCCGGCTTGGTGGCGGCCGGCGTCTTGGCGGGCGCCACGAACGCCGGCGTCGCCAGGGCGGCCGTGGGCGCGGGCGCCTCGACGACCGCGGCCGTCTTCGGCCCCTCCCCGCCGGCGCGGCGCACGGTCACGCCGCCCGCCGCGTAGGTCGGGACGTAGGCGCCCGTGACTGCGGCGAACGTCCCGGCGACGACGCCGGTCACCACGGGGACGTCCCCGTTGACCGGCGCCGGCGCGACGACGTCGAGGCGACCGCCGAGCTGCGCGCTGCCGGTCACGGACACGCGGCCGGAGGAGGCCGCCGTGACCGTCGGGCGCAGGACCGCGCCGGCGGCCTGGGTGAAGCCGCCGGCGTTGAGCGTCGAGCCCGCGCCGAGCGCGAGCACGCCCTGGTTGGCGAACGTGCCCGCCACGGTCACCGAGCGCCCGCCGGCGAGCTCGAGCGTGCCGCCGGCCGCGTTGCGCAGGAGCGCCGTCAGGCCGTCCTTCGCCTCGATGCCGCTGCCCGTGAACTCGTTGTAGAGCACCTGCGAGCCCGCGTTGAGCACGAGCCGCGCGGCGTTGGCCTTCACGGAGCCCGGCAGCAGCAGCGCCGCGCCGTTGCCGACGACGAACGTGCCGCCCGCGAGCGTGCCGGCGCCGCCGAACAGCGGGCCGCTCCAGTTCAGGAGCTCCGGCAGCTCGAGCCGGCCGTCGAGGATTTCGATCACGCCGTCGTTGTCGAGCGTCGCCTCGCCGACCGCGCTGCCCGTACCGGTCTTGCGCAGCGTGCCGGTGTTGTGCACCAGGCCCGCCTCGCCGTAGCCGTACTGGAACGCGGAGTCGTCGAGCTGCGCCGCGCCGTCGAGCACGAACGTGCCCGTGTTGCGGATCGAGGCGCCGCGCTCCATGAACACGATCGCGTCGTCGACGGTCAGCGTGCCGGCGTTGCGCAGCTCTCGGTCGCCGTCGAGGTGGACGTTGTCGTTCACGAGCGCGGTCGCGCCCGCGGCGATGACGGTCGCGCCAGGCCCGACCTGGTCGCCGTCGGACCACGTGAGCTGGCCGGTGACGGTCAGCGCGCCGGTGCCGGTGATCAGCCCGCCGGTCTGCTTCAAAGACGCCACAGTCACGGGACGCAGGACGCGCAGCTCGCCGTCCGCGACCTCCGTCGTGCCGGTCAGCGTCGCGCCCGTGTCGACCACGAGGACGCCCTCGCCGAGCGTGATGTCCTTGAACGCGCCGGTGTGCGTGACGGTCTCCGCGCTCTCGAGCTCCAGCGGCCCGTTGATCGTGCCGTCGTTGTCGACGACGAGCCGCAGGTGCGACGGGCTCGTGCCGCCGGTCTTGGCGACCGTGCCCGTGTTGAGCAGGACCGCGTCGCCGTGGATGCCCGACGAGGAGCCGCACGAGTCGTCGTTCGGCGTGTCCAGCTCGATGCGGCCGCTGTTGGTGATGCGCGTGTCCTCGAACGTGCCGAGGTCGGCGCCCTTCTCGAGCCGCAGCAGGCCCTGGTTGACGAGCACGCGGCCGTCGTCCATCGAGCCCGAGCCGCAGCCGAACGCGGCCGTCGGCGTGATCACGATCCGCCCGGCGGGCGTCACGGTCGTCGTGCCGGGACCGTTCTGGCGGCCGCCGTCCCACGTCAGCCGGCCGGTCACGGTCAGGTTGCCGGTGAGCGCGCCGGCGCGGTGGACCGCGGTGCCCGCGAGCGTCAGCGTGTCGCCCGCCTTCACCGTCACGTTGTCGGCGATCTCGACCGTCCCCGGCAGCGCGACCGCCCCGGTGAACGTGCGTGCCCCGACGAACACGACGCGGTTGGTCGCGTCGGTGCCGGTGAACGTGCCCGTGTCGGGCTCGGTCGTGCCGGTCTCCAGCCGCAGCTCGCCGACCTTGCCGTCGACGGTGCCGACGTTGTGCAGCGGCGCGCCGATCGTCGAGCTCGTGCCCGCGGTCTTGCGGAGCGTGCCGAGGTTCTCGATCCGCTCGGCCGGAGCGTCGAAGTCGTCGAAGATCGTCGCCGTGCCGCGGACGTCGATCAGCCCGCGGTTCTCGAGCACGCGGCCCGTGGTCAGCGAGGCGATGCCGTTGAGGATCAGCGTCGCGCCGGTGGCGACCTTCGTCGTGCCGACGCCCGCCATCTTGCCGCCGGTCCACTCCAGCGTGCCGGTGATGTCGGGCGTGCCGCCGAGCGTGCCGCCCGTCATGCGCGCCGCGACGACCGTGACGGGCCCGTTGACGGTCGCGCCGGAGATCAGCGTGTCGCCCGTGAGCTTGGCGCCCGTGCCGAGCTCGATCGTCCCGGCCTTCAGGTTGCCGCCGGAGAACTCGCCGGTCGAGGTGTCCTTGCCGCCGCCGCCCAGCTCGATGTCCTTGACGAGGCCGTCGTTGTCGACCGCCGCCGTCGTCGCGTTCGCGCCGGTGCCGGTGCGCTTGAAGGTGCCGGTGACGTGGATGGCCGCGCCGCCGGAGCCGTTGATCGCGCGGCCGTCGCCGGCCATGTCGAGCGTGCCCTCGACCGCCAGCACGCGGCCCGCGGCCAGCGAGGTGCTGGCGCTGTGGGTCATCGTGCCGGTGATGCGCGTGATGCCGGCGCCGGTCATCGTGCCGCCCGACCACGCGAAGGTGCCGCCGAACACGAACGTGCCCGTGCCGCCGAGCGTGCTCGCGGACATCGTCGTCGCGCCGCTGCCCGTGACCGTGCCGGTGGCGTTGACGGTGCCGCCGTTCAGGGCCACGCCGGTGAGCTTCGCGCCGTTCTCCAGCTCGAACGTCCCGCCGTGCAGCTGCCCGCCGACGAACTCGCCCGTCGAGCCGCTGCCGCCGCCCTCGAGCTCGACACCCTGGATCGACCCGTCGTTCTCAACGGCCGGGTACAGCTCGACGTTGCCCGTCGCGGCGGTGCGCTTGATCGTCCCGGTGTTCTTGATCAACGGCGTGCCGGACCGGTTGATGTAGCGGCCGTCACCGGCCATGTCGAGCGTGCCTTCGACCTGCAGCGTGCGCGTGTCGGTGAGCGACGTGTTCGCCGTGTGGGTCATGGTCGACGTCACGCGCGTGGTGCCCGTGCCGCCCATCGATCCACCCGACCACTCCAGCGGGCCGTTGACGTGGAAGGTGCCCGCCCCGCCGACCGCGCCCGCGGACATCGCGCCCGAGGCCGTGACGGTGCCGGTCACGTTGACCGTGCCGCCGTCCAGCGTCGTGTTCGTGAGCTTCGCGCCGTTCTCGAGCTCGAACGTGCCCGAGTGCAGGTTGACGCCGTCGAACGTGCCGGTGGAGCCGCTGCCGCCGGCCTCGAGCTCGACGCCCTGGATCGTGCCGTCGTTCTCCACGGCCGTGTAGATCTCGACCGTGCCCGCGACGCCGCGCTTGATCGTGCCCGTGTTGCGCACGAGCGGCGTGCCGGAGCCGCGGTTGATGTAGCGGCCTGCGCCGACCATGTCGAGCGTGCCCGCGATCACCAGCGTGCGCGTGCCCTCGAGGGCCGTGTTCGCCGTGTGCGTGAGCGTGCCGGTCACCCGCGTGGTGCCGGAGCCGCCCATCGTGCCGCCCGACCACGTGCCGGAGCCCATGGTCAGCTCGCCCGCGCCGAGCAGCGTGCCGGCGAGGTCGAGCCGCGCCACGGTCGCCGCCGTGTCGAGCGTCACCTGCTTGCCGTTGGGGATGATGGCCGTGTCACCGCTGCCCGGGACGCTTCCGCCCGACCAGCTCGACGCCGTCGTCCAGGCGCCGTTCGGGCCCGTGTAGGTGATGTCGGCCGCCATGGCCGTGCCTCCACCGGCGGCCAAGAAGGCCGCGGTGAGCAGTGCGATCCGTCGCTTCATCTTCACATTCCCAATTCGCGCAGCTGGCGTTGCGCGCCGCGGTTGATGGTTCCGGTGTCACGTTGCTCGCGCGCGTGGTCGAGGCCGCGTTCGAACGTCTCCTCGACCGCCTCGGTCGGGGTGAGGTTCACGGGCAGCACCTTGTCGATGACCTTCAGCCCGCACTTGAGCCAGGCCACGGCCTGCTCGGGCAGCGACTCCTTCTGCTCGCCCTCGTAGATCTCCATCGCGCCCTCGGCGACCTCCACGGCCGTGTCGATCGCCTCCAGGCCGTCGTTGAGCTTGCCGGCCGTGTCGACGATCGGGTTGTCCTCGAGCGGGAGCTCGGAGACCGTCTCGATCGCGTCGCGGCCGTCCTCGCTCTTGATCCAGTCGACGAGCTTGTTGAACTGGCCCACGATGCGGTCGCCGGCGCTCGGCGCCTCGCCGCTGAAGTCACCCGTGGCGCCGCCGCCCTCGTCCATGCCGGTCGCGTCGCGCCGGCTGACCGGGTCGTTGCCGGCGTACACGAACAGGTTCATGCCGCCCTCGTGCAGGATCGGGTCCTTGGCCGTGAAGCGCCCCGTGGCCGGCTCGTAGTCGCGCAGGCCGAAGCGCACGAGCCCGGTGACCGGATCTTCGATGCCGCCGGCGAACCCGAGCGGCAGCTCGAACGTGCCGGTCTCGGCGGCCTTGTTGCGCACGCCGAACGCGTTGGTCGCGTACGTCTTCACGACCGCGCCGGCGGCGTCGGTGATCACGCGCGGCGTGCCGGCCTGGTCGGCGCCGACGTAGTAGCGCGCACCGCCGCGCTGGAGCGCGAACAGCACGTCGTTGCGGTCGTAGAAGTACTGCGTGAGCTCGCTGCCCACACGGCTCGCCGTGACCTGGAACGGACGCGACGGATCGCCGTAGAGGAACTCCGTCCGCGCGGCGCCCTGCACGCGAGCGACGAGCCGGCGCGACGCGTCGTACTCGTACGCGACGGTCGTGCCGCCGACGGTCGCCGACTTCAGCTCGCCCGTGCTCGCGTAGGTGAACGTGTCCGCGCCGCGGCTGACGAGGAAGCCCGCCGCGTCGTAGACGTGCGTGCCCGTCATGCGGTCGTCGTCGGCGTAGGTGCGGCCGGCGCGGTTGCCGTTGGCGTCGTAGGTGTAGGCCTCGAGCACGGTCGCGCCGTCCTTCACGCTCTTGAGCTCGCCGTCCGGGAAGTACTCGTAGTCGTAGGTCTTGGTCGTGCCGTTGACGGTCTCGACCCGCTTGGTGATGCGGTTGGACTTGTCGCGCGTGACCGTGTTCTCGTAGCGCTTCGTTCCCTTGACGGAGACGGTGCGGGTCTTGACCGCGCCGCCGTCGTCGAAGCTCTGCGCGACGGCGAGGGCGTCGTCGGTGATCTTGGTGACGTCGCCCAGCGGGCCGTTGCGCTCGTAGGTGAACGGGCCGTAGCCGGTGAGCATGCCGTCGTCGTCGTGCGTCAGCGCGAGCGGGCTCGTGCCGGCGAGGTGGATCGACGCGAGCTGCATGGCGCTCGTGTAGCCGTACGAGAACTCGCCCGCCGTGGTCCGGAGCACGCCGTCGAAGCCGAACACGTCGGTCTTCGTGCCGCGCGTGGCCGACGTGATGCGCGTGGACGCGTCGGTGTAGCCGAACGTCGCCTCGCCCACACCGGTCAGGCGGCCGTCGGTCTTGCGGGCGTAGCTGATCGTCGCGCGGCCCGGCAGCGTCGTGGTGAGCGGGTAGTGGTCGTCGTCGTAGGTGCGCGTCTGCGCGGCCACGCCCGGCGCCGTGTACGACGTCAGGTTCGCGGTCGGCGCGAAGCCGTACGTGTGCACCTTGCCGTTGGGCATCGTCAGCCCCGTGCGGTTGCCGACGTCGTCGTAGGTGAAGCCGTAGGTGGCGTTGCTCGGGAGCTTGACCGAGGTCACGCGCTCGACGGCGTCGTAGCCGTAGGTGACGGTGTGGTTCTCCCCGTCGGTGCGCGTGAGCAGCCGCTGCGGGCGGTTGGCGTCGTACGTGTAGGTGATCCCGCGGCCGCCCTGGACGACCTTGGTCAGGCGGCCCTTCGCGTCCCACTGCAGGGTGCGCGGCGCGACGCCGCCACCGTAGGTGTGCGTGGTCGGGCGGCCCTTGGCGTCATAGGCCGTCGAGACCTCGCGGCCCTCCGATGACGTGCTCGTGAGCGTGCGGGTCTCCCCCACGTACTCGCGCCGCGACGTCTTGCCGTTGATGGTCGTCTCGTCGCTGAGCGTCTCGACGCTGAACGGGTTCGCCGGCTGCTTGAGGTCGACCGTGCGGTCGTTGGTGGTGACCGTCGTGCGCCCGTCGGGCGTGGTCACCGTCGTGCGAGCCGTGTACGGCGCGCGCATGCCCCAGCGCGGGTCGCCCGCGAGCGTGCTCGTGGCCACGGTGCCGTCGGGCTGGGTGACGCGCGTGACGCCGTCGGCGCCGTACTCCATCACGGACTTCGCGCCGCTCGGGTCGGTGGTCGTCGAGCGCGTGCCGCCGCCGGGCAGCTGCTCGGCCTCGAACGTCGTGAGCTTGCCCATGTCCGACGTGCGCTTGATGCGGTAGCCGGTCGCGGTCTGCTCACGCGTGAGCGTCACGACCGAGCCGCTCTTGTCCTCGTCGGTCTTCAGGCGACCGGTCGCCGCCTCGTAGGTGAAGTGCGCGTCGTGGCCGAGCGGGTCCTTGAACGTCTTCAGCAGGCCGCCCGGGAAGTAGTCGAGCGTGTGCGCCTCGTTCTCGGCGTTCTTGAGCTCGCCGAGCATGCCGTCGGCGCGGATCGTGAGGCCCGTGCGCAGGTTGCCGGGCGCGACGATGCCCGTCGCGTTGCCGGCGGCGTCGCGCTCGATCGTGACGACGTTGCCGTCCCCGTCCGTGACCGTGATGAGCCGGCCGTCGGCGTCGTAGCCGAACGTCAGCTTCACGAGGCCGGTCAGCGCATCCACGGTCTTCAGGTGGCGGCCGTTGCGATCGAACAGGAACACCGCGGTGCCGTCCTGGCTCGGGAGCGAGAAGTCGGCGTCGACGAAGCCGGGCAGGCCCGGCGAGGCGCGGCGGATGCGCGCGTTGCCGGTGTCGGCGATCTGCACCGACTGGTCCGGCGCGACCGTCACGTCCTCCGGGAACGTGAGCTGCGCCTGCTGGGGCGCGTTGCCGTCGCCCGCCTCGCCGCTGCGGCCGGTGCCGGCGTAGATGGAGACCGTGCCGTCCTTCGCGATCCGGCGCACGAGGTGATGGATGCGGTCGGAGACGTAGACGGTGCCGTCGTCGGCGACGTCGACGCCGTACGCCTGGCCGATGTCCGCGGCGAGCGTCGTCACCTCGCCCTGGGCGGTGATCTTCACCACGCGCTCGTTGAGCGCGTCGGCGACGTAGACCGAGCCCTCGGCGTCGACGGCGACGTCGTTCGGCAGGTTCAGCTCGGTCGCGATCGTGTTGATGCGACCGTCCGGCGCGACGCGGCGCACGCGGTTGCGGCCGGTCTCGGTGATGTACAGCGTGCCGTCGGCGGCGAGCGCCAGGCCGCGCGGGTTGCGCAGGCTCGCGCCGGTGGCCGGGCCGCCGTCGCCGAGCGTGTCGGGGTCGCCGCCGCCCGCGAACGTGGAGACGTTGCCGAGCGGGTCGATCTTCAGGATGCGGGCGTTGCCGGTGTCGGAGATGTAGAGGGTGCCGTCGTCGGCGACCGCGACGTCGCGCGGCGCGGTGAGCCCGTCCTCATCGTCGGCGACGATCTCGACCTGGCCCTCCTTGGTCACCTTCAGCACGCGGTCGGCGGCGGTCTCGGCGACGTAGATCGAGCCGTCGGCGCCGGCGTCGGTGCCGCGCGCGGTCTGCAGCGGGAACATCGTCGAGGGCTTGGTCGGGTCGACGCGGCCGTCGCTGACGCCGACCGCGGTGTCCAGCTCCGGGCGGATCGCCTCGGTCGTGACCTTCGAGCCGTCGCCCTTGTAGAGCGTGCGGGCCTGCGGGTCGTACGCGTGGTGGACGTCCAGCGTCCAGCCGCCGAGCGCGTCGCTGCCGGCGCCGAGCACGCCGACGGGGCGCTCCCACTCCTGCCAGGCGATGATCTCGCGGCGGGACTCCTCGTCGGCGCCGCTCTCGTTGCGGGTGACCGGCGCGCCGCCGAACTGGCCGAAGGAGGCTTCGAACTCGGCGGCCTCCAGGTACTCGCCGGCGTAGACGTAGCCGATCCGAACCTCGGCGTTCTGCGCACCCTCGACGGTGCGGCCGTAAGCGTCCTTGCCGTCCCACTCGAACGTGTGGCTCAGGTTGGCCTTGGGCGCGAACGTCTGGCGGAACTCGCGACCGGCGACGGTCACCTCGAGCTCGATGCGCTTGAGGGCGCTCTTGATCGTGTTGCCCGTGAGCGGGACGTCGAGCCGGTACGCCTCCTTGTAGCCGGGGACGCGGGCCGAGTTGTAGTAGAGGTCGAACGGCGTGCCGGGGACGGACAGCGTCTCGCCGAGCGTCTGGTTGAAGACGCCGATGATCGAGCCGGCGGCCTCGCACTCGGGGCAGTACGGCGGGGGCGGCGGCTCCTCGTCCGGGGCGTCGCAGTCGGCGCGGCAGCCGTACGGCCAGTTGTAGTCCCACGGCGTGAAGTGCTCGACCTCGACGCGCCACAGCGACTTGCCGGCGTCGTACTGCTGCGCGAGCTTGGTGCGCTCGGCGTCGTCGATGCCCGTGTTGTCGGCGGTGCCGTCGCCGTTCGTGTCGACATTCGCGCGACCGTTCGACTCCGACACGATCTTGATCACGAGGCCGTTCTTGGACGGCACCCACGCGCCCTTGGCCTCGTCGTAGTAGGCGCTCGGCACGATCGTGCCGGCCTCGAAGCCGAGGAAGTTGTCGACGTAGGTGGTGACGGGCTTGGTGAACTTGACGTCGGTCGCGCCCGCCTCGACGGCGTCGTCGACGCTGAACTCGACCGCGTAGGTGTAGGCGGAGGTGTCCGGCAGCTCACCCGGCATGCGCTCTTCACCGTTCGCGCCGACCGTGTACTCGGTCGCGCGGACCTCGAGGTCGCCGAGCGGCTTGGTCTCGCCGTTCGGGAGCTCCATCGTCGCGTCCGTGCCCGGCTCGAACATGAGCGTGGCCTGGCGCGGGTCGCTGTCGTCTTGCGGCGTGGTCTTGGAGGTGGCGACCTGGAGCGTGGTCGCGTTCTCGTCGATCTCCGTGACCTTGTTGTCGTACGGGGTCATCACCACGTCGGCGATGTCCACGTAGTCCTGCCACGGGATCGGCTCCGTGCGCTGGACGCTCATGAAGCCGTCCTGCTCGAACGTGAGCGTGAGGTCCGCGCCGCCGTTGACCGCGAGGTCGTAGCCGCCGTCCTCGCGCGTGGACGTGTAGCCGAACTCGAAGTGGTCGAGCACGGTGACGCGCGCGCCCTTCATCGGCGTGCCGTCGGCCTTGAGGACCTTGCCGCGGATGACCGCGACCTGCTGGCCCTCGATCGTGCCCGGCTCGACCTCCTTCTGGATCGGGTTGGCGCCGGTGTAGAGGAACTCGGTGCCGTCGGCGACGGTGGTCGGCTCGGTCGGCTCCGGGGCGGGCGCGACGGCGGCCGGGTCCTGCGCCGGCGCGAGCGGCGGCTCGGGGAAGTCGGGCGTCGGCGTGGCCGTGACCGTCGGGGCCACGGTCGCCGTGGCGGTCGCCGTCGCCGTGGCCGTGGCCGTCGCGGTGGCGGTGACGGTCGCCGTGGCGGTGGCGGTCGCCGTCGCGCTCGCCGTCGGCACCGCCGTGGGCTGCGGGCCCGGACCCGGCGCGGGCTGGGGCTGCGGACCCGGCTGCGGCGGCCCGGGTTGCGGGTTGGCGCGCACCGTGATCTCACCCGATGCACGGCAGTTGTTCTTCTCGTTGCTCTCGCGGACCTTGTTCTTCGGGTCCGCGCACGCGATCACCCGGTACGTGCCCGCGGGCACCGTCAGCTTCACGGTCGCGGCGGCGCTCTTCTTGCCGGTGAGCGCCTTGACCGACGCGCTCGTGAGCGCACGGTCGTCCTTGCTCGCCTTCCCGTCCTTGGACAGCGTCAGCGCGACCTGCGAGGCCTTCGCCTTCGCGCGCCCGGCGTTCGTGACCGTGACCGTCGCGGAGCCCGCGTCGGCCCGCAGCTTGGCGACCGACAGGTCAGGCCGCGCGGGAGCGGCATAGGCCGGGCTCGCGAGCAGCGCGAACCCAGCGGCGAGCAACACGCTCGCGCGGGAGAAGATCTTCAAGGTGGCGTCCGTACCTTCGTTGCAGTTCCTGGGGAGTGCCAGGAACCTTCCCGGAGCCAAGATGAGAGCCGGGGGCGGTTACCCACACAGTGGTCGCGTGGGACCTCCACAACCGCCGGTGCGGGCAACGCGGCGATCGAACGGTGTACGTCCCTAGCCGTTCGGGTGGCGGGACCAGCTCCCGCGCGCACCAGAATCACCCGCCGTGCGCCGGTTGCTGAGCCTCCTCATCGTCGTGTTCGCGTGTCTCGCCACGTCCGCGTACGCGCAGACGGAGGTCAGTGGCACGCTGGTCTTCGACGAGCAGTGGACCGCGGCCGGCAGCCCGTACATCGTGACCGGCGACGTGATCGTGCCCAGCGACGTGACGCTCACGCTCGGCCCGGGCGTGACGATGCGGTTTCCGAGTGGCGGGCTCAACGTCCGCGGGCGGCTGATCGCCGGCGGGACTACGGCCGAGCCGATCACGTTCGAGCCGGTCCGCTTCAACACCGTGCGGCTGCAGGGCTCTCCCGGCACCGTGCTCGAGCACGTCCGGGTGATCGGCGGCGACTCCGGGATCACGACCGACGGCGGGAGCCTGACGGTCCGGCACGGAGTGTTCTCCGGGTACGCCGACTACGGGATCTACAGCAGCGCGAACGCGTACAACCCGTACGGACGGACGCTGCGCGTCGAGGACTCGCGGTTCGACGGCTCCGAGCGGCCCGCGAACAGCGGCGGCGCGGGCATCGGCGCGGACTCCGGGGCGAGCGCGATGCCCGCGGTCATCGTCGAGCGCAGCACCTTCGTGAGCAACTACTACGGCGTTCGCCTCACCGGCAACCCGCTGCCCGGTGTGTGGCTGACCGGGAACCGCTTCCAGCGCAACGCGATCGGCGCGGCCATCACCGAGAGCTACTTCAACACGCGGCCCTGGCAGATCGTCGGCAACACGTTCGCGGCCAACGAGATCGGCTTGTGGACGAACATCTTCTCCACCGGGGAGTTCACCGCTCGCGACAACGGCTTCACGGCCAACACGACCACGCCCTGGCGCGTCGAGCAGCGCGACCCGTGGAATCCGCGGACGCTGCCCGCGCCGGACAACTGGTGGGACGGCGCCACGCCGGACCCCGCCCTCCTGGCGACGCCGCAGCGGACCGCGCCGGCGCCGCTCACGCCCGCGGCCGACCTCGAGCCGCCGGACACCACGATCGTCTCCGGGCCAGGGCCCGTGACGCGCGACGGCGACGGCACGATCGAGCTCGCGAGCTCCAAGCCGAGCGCGTACACCCGGTACGAGTGTCGGCTCGACAGCGAGACCTGGAATCGCTGCCCCGACCCGATCCGCTGGGTCGCGACCGGCGAGGGCGTGCACCGCTTCGCCGTGCGCGCGATCGACGCGCTGGGGAACGTCGATCCCACGCCCGCCACGCGCAGCTGGACGCGCGACCGGACCGCGCCGCAGACCTCGATCACGTCCGCCCCGCCGGTCTCCACGCGCGAGACGACCGCGACGTTCGCGTTCGCGTCGGAGGCCGGAGCCACGTACGAGTGCCGGCTGGATGCGACCGCCGCCGTTGCCTGCGCATCGCCCTACACGCTGAGCGAGCTCGGCGAGGGCGGGCACAGCTTCACGGTGACCGCGCGCGACGCCGCCGGGAACCCCGACGAGACGCCCGCCACGTACGTGTGGACGATCGACACCACGCCGCCGGACACGACGATCCTCACCGGTCCTCCCTCCGCCGCGGCCCAGTCGAGCGCCACGTTCACGCTCTCCGCCTCGGAGCCCGGCGCGGCCTTCGAGTGCCGGCTCGACAACGCCGCCTGGACGTCGTGCACCGCGGCGCCGACCGTCACCGCCGTCGCGACGGGCGACCACCGCTTCGAGGCGCGTGCGGCCGACGCGCTCGGCAACGTCGACCCGACGCCCGCCGCCTGGACGTGGAGTCGCGTGTCCGGCCCGCCCGAGACCGTCCTGGAGGCCCGGCCGGAGGCGTTGATGACCGAACGCACGGCCACGTTCGCGTTCTCCAGCCCGGACGAGGTCAGCGGCTTCGAGTGCGCGCTCGACGACGAGCCGTGGGCCGCGTGCACGAGCCCGCTCACACGGTCCGCGCTCGCCGACGGCCAGCACCAGCTTCACGTGCGCGCCGTGGCCGCCGGCACCGTCGTCGACCAGTCGCCCGAGCGCGCGCAGTGGACGGTCGACGCGACCGCACCCGTCGTCAGCTTCGCCGCCGACGCGCCGACGCTGACGAACCAGCCCTCGCGCCTCGCGATCGCGTTCAGCGCGTCCGAGCCCGCGCGCTTCGACTGCCGGCTCGCCGGGGGCGACTGGTTCGCCTGCGCTTCCCCGCTGCAGTCCCCCTGGCTCACCGACACCAACTACCTGCTCCAGGTGCGCGCCACCGACACCGCCGGCAACCGCTCCGACGTCGCGCAGCATGCGTTCGAGGTCGACACGCGTCCGCCGCCGATGCCGCGCATCACCGCTCCCGACAATGGGACGCGCGTCACCGCGGCGACCGTCACCGTGACCGGCACGGCGGAGTCGGGCGTGAGCCTCGCCGTCGACCGCAACGGCACGCCGGTGGGCACGATCACCGCCGACCCGGCGGGCGCGTTCACCACGTCGGTGACGCTCACCACGGCCGGGACGAACGTGATCGGCGTGGCCGCGGTCGACGCCGCCGGCAACCGCTCGCTGAGCGCGCTCGTGGCGATCACGTTCGCGAGCGCCACGACCGACCCGCTGCCCTACACCGGCGACCGCGACTGCGACGACTTCTCGACCCAGGCCGCGGCGCAGGCCTGGATGAACGCGCACCCGGGCGACCCGGACGGGCTCGACGGCGACAACGACGGCTGGGCGTGCGAGTCGTTGCGCTGCCCGTGTGCGTGGAGCGTTCCCGTCGCCACCCCCATGCCGCAACCGGTGACGACCGCCACGCCGACGCCCACGCCCGCGCCACGGCCCGCCGCGCCGAAGCGGATCGCCGTCCGGCTGACCGCGTCCGGACGCCTCACGGCGCCGAAGCAGCTCGCGCCCGGGCCGTATCGGCTCGAGATCAGCGATCGCTCCAAGCGCCACGGCCTCAAGCTCGCCGGTCCGGGCGTGACCCGCAGCTCGAGCGCCCGCACCACGGGCTCACGGCTGTGGACGGTCACGCTGCGCCGCGGCGTGTACCGCTGGACGATCACGCCCGGTGGCAAGCGCTTGACCCTCGTCGTCCGTTAGCCGCGCACCTCGACCGCGGCGGCGAGCGCCCGCGCGCGGTCCGGGTCCAGGACGCCCGCGCCGGGGACCTCGGCCGCGGCCGCCGCCGCGCCGACCGCCGACGCCACCGCC
>NZ_JAPDDP010000033.1 GCF_027587195.1 Solirubrobacter phytolaccae
CGGCGGGGTACCGCGCGCCGTCTTTGATCGGCCCGCGCGGGCCATTGGTCATGGTCAGCGGCGCCGGCGGCGCGCCCAAGCCGAGCCGGGCGAGGATCGCGGCGGCGTCGGCCGGCGCGGGCTTGCCGCACAGCTTCGCGGCGAGCACGCCGGCGAGGCCCTGCACGTCGGCCTTGCCCGCCACGCGCTTGGCCAGGAGCTTGTCCAGCCCGGAGCACGCGGGCGCCTTGCCACCGCCGTCGAGCGCGGCCGCGACCGTCTTGAAGCCCTTGACCTTGCCCTTGAGCGTGAGCACGACCTTCCCTCCCGTGGCCGCGCCACGCGGACGCACGACGGCGACGGCGAGCTTGCCGCCCTTCACCCCACCGGCGACGGTCACGCCGGCCGGCGCGGACTTGACCTTCACGCTCTTGACGCCGGACGCGAAGGTCACGGCGACCTGGCCTTCGGCGGGCAACGCGAGCGACTTCGAGGCCGCCTGCGCGGCCGAGCTGGATATCAGCAGGACACCGAGTGACGCGATGAGGAGGCGGAGAGCGGGGAGCATGGCCGGCGACGCTACGGTCAAGGCCCCGTGCGCACATCAGGGAACCCCCTAGTGAGCGAGTGTTGAGTGACCTCCACACTCATTTACCGCTAATCCGATCGGGTTTATGTATTTATCTCCCCCGTCCGTTTGAGAACGAGGGGGTCATCCATCTTGCGCACCCGCGCATTCGCGGCGTCCGTCGCCGCACTTCTACTGTCCGCGAGCCCAGCGCTTGCGTCCAGCCCAGCCGACGAGAAGCTCCAGCCGTACGAGGCGACCGTGTCGCGCGCCGAGGCCGGCATCGTCGCCGACTCGGGCATCGAGCTCGACCACGCCGGCTTCAAAGCCGGCGTCCTCGGCGAGCAGAAGCTCGAGATCGCCATCACCAAGAGTCAGGCCGCCGCGCTGGAAGCCCAGGGCATCGCGCTGACCGAGCAGGTGCTGGACAAGCCGGGCGTCGTCGCCACCGGCGGCGACAGCCCGAACCCGTACTACGACGTCTTCCGCAGCTACTCCGAGCCGGGCGGCATCGCGGACGAGCTGCGCGCGCAGGCGGCCGCCAACCGCGACGTCGCGAAGGTCGTGGAGATCGGCAAGTCGCTGCTCGGCAAGCCGATCCTCGCCATCAAGATCACCGACAACGCCCGCAACGTCGCCGACGGCTCGCGCCCCGCGGTGCTCTTCGGCGCCATCAACCACGCGCGCGAGTGGATCGCCGCGGAGGTCGCCCGCCGCGAGGCGAAGTGGTTCCTCCAGCACAAGAACGACCCGCGCGTCGCCGAGCTGCTCAAGACGACCGAGATCTGGGTCCTGCCGGTCTTCAACCCCGACGGCTACGACTACACGTTCACCTGCGGCACGGGCGCGACCGTCGCGCTCTGCGGCCCGGGCGCGGCGAACTCCAACCGCCTGTGGCGCAAGACGCTGCGTGACAACAACAACGACGGCATCTTCGGCAACGCCGGCGACGGCGTCGATCCCAACCGCAACTTCCCCGAGCAGTGGGCGCTCGACAACGAGGGCTCCAACCCCTCCCCCTCGGCCGAGGACTACCGCGGCCCGTACGCGAACTCGGAGCCCGAGAACGCGGCATACGACCGCTTCCTGAAGAAGATCAAGCCGGTCTACAACCTCAACTACCACTCGGCCGCGCAGCTGCTGAACGCCTCCTTCGGCTTCATCACCAACCGCCCGTCCGACGACGACACGCTCTCGCGCGCGATCAGCGGCACCGACGGCGACGCCGCGGTCGACCCGTACACGCCGCAGCAGGCCTCCGAGCTCTACGTCACCCACGGCGAGACCGTCGACTGGGCGTACTTCCAGCACGGCACGATCGGCTTCACCCCCGAGCTGGACACGGCCGCCACCGCGGGCGCGTCGGGCAGCTCGTTCGTCTTCCCGGACGACGAGACCAAGGTCCGGGCGGTGTTCGACAAGAACCTCGACCTGGCGCTTAACCTCGTCAACTCGGCGACCCACGTGGATCGCCCCTCGAACTTCACGCAGGACCCGGCGGAGTACCAGGTCAAGCCGACCGTCGACATCCAGCCGACGAAGTTCGACGTGTCCTACGGCGGCCCGCAGATCGTCGAGGCGATCGTGCGCCGCTCGCTCGGCAACGTCGACGTCTCGGCCACGATCTCCGGCCCGGGCGGCACCTCCCGCTCGCAGCTGCTGCGCGCGACGCCGTACCTCGGCGGCGAGCGCTACGGCGACGTGCCCGGCGCGTACTTCCAGCGCGTGCGGGTCACGCTGCCGGAGAACTGGAACACGGCGGCGGCGCCGCGCGTGCCGACCGTCGGCGACACCGTCGCGGTCACCGTCCGCGCGGGCGGTCAGCAGCAGCGCTTCTCCTACCGCATCGCCTCCACGCAGCAGGACAAGACCAAGCAGCGCGTGCTGGTGGTCGCGGCGGAGGACTACACCGGCACCTCGCCGAATCGCAAGGCCGGCTACGCCACGGCGCCGCGCTACCTGCAGCAGCACGTGGACGCGCTGAAGGCCGCGGGCTACGAGGTCGACACGTTCAACACGGACGCGCCGCCGCTGAACGCCGTCGGCGTCCCGGGGCAGCGCAACCCGACCTTCCTCGGCGTCTTCTCGCACTTCGACGCCGTCGACTACTACACGGGCGACGACTACGTCCCGCAGGAGCCCGCGGAGACCAACCCGCGCTACCTGAGCACGGCGACGGCCTTCACCGGCTCCAACGTGGTCGCCTCGTGGGCGGTCAAGGGCTGGTTCGAGCTGCGCGACTACCTCAATGAGGGCGGCAAGGCCGTGCTCGACGGGCGCAACGTGAACACCACGTTCGCGTCGACGAGCACGTCGCTGACGGCGTACTCGAGCTTCCAGTTCTACGCCGACCCGCTGTACGGCTTCAACTACCCGCCCAACGGTGGCGGCGACGACGACCGCCCGGGCACGGCCTACCTGCGCCCGCACGACGTCAACAACGACATCGAGCAGTACTTCTTCGGCGTCGGCTCGCGGGCCGGCGGCTACGGCTCGACCACCTACAACGCCGCGGCGGTCGGCCCGGTGGGCAGCGGCATCTTCGCCGGCGTGGCGCCGTTCACCGTCGACACGGCGGCGGGCGACGACCCGAACACCGACGCGGCCGGCACCACCGCGGTCCCGCGCGCGAAGTCGGTCACCCGTCTGCGCACGCTCTCGAGCATCACCTCGCAGCAGCCGCTGCGCCAGGAGCGCGCCGAGCTCGACGTCCAGACGACGCCGGCCCAGGCGTCCAATGGCGGCGTGGCGGTCTCCACCCGTGACACGATCACGTTCGGCTTCGGCCTCGAGCAGGTCGACCAGGCGACGCGCGAGACGCTGGTCGCCCGCGCGTTCGGCTACCTCCTGCCGACGGCCGCCGACACGACGGCGCCGGTGGGCGACTTCACCTACCCGGCGGCCAACGCCTCGATCGGCTCCAACAGCCCGGTCGACGCCGAGGTCCAGGGCTACGACGAGCGGGGCGACATCAAGGAGGCCCGCTACTACGTCAACGGCACGCTGATCACGACCGACAAGTCGTTCCCGTTCCAGTTCCGCTACTGGCCGACGGCGGCGCAGTCGAACACGACGCTCACGCTCAAGGCCGAGCTCGAGGACAAGGCGGGCAACGTCAAGGCCGTCGAGCGCCCGGTGCGCATCGTGGCCGAGACGCGGCTCGTCGAGGCGCCGCTCCCGGCGAACCCGCCGACGCTGACCGGCTCCCCGACGGTCGGCTCGGCGCTGACCGTGGTCAACGGCGGCTTCCTGAACAACCCGGCGTCGACGACGGTCGAATGGCTGCGGGACGGCGACGTGATCGCCGGCGCTTCGCAGTCGAGCTACACGCTCACCACCAGCGACCTCGGGCACCTGGTGAGCGCCCGCATCATCGCCGCCAACACGGCGGGCGACGCGGACGCGACGACCAAGGGCCTGTACGTGTCCGCGGCGTCGAGCGGGGCCACCGGTCCGCAGGGCCCGGCCGGTCCGACGGGCCCGACGGGTCCGACGGGCGCCACCGGTGCGACGGGCGCGACCGGGGCCACGGGTCCGGCGGGTCCGATCGGCGCCACCGGCCCGGCCGGCCCGAAGGGTGACAAGGGCGAGAAGGGCGACACGCCGAACGTGCGCGTCACCTGCGACCTGTCCTCCGACGGGCGCTCGATCGTCTGCACGATCACCGCGGTCTCCCCCGCGTCGAGCAGCGCGAAGCTGTCCGGCACGGCGAAGATCTCCGGCGCGAAGACCACTAAGCGCTGGAGCGGCAAGGGCCGCGTGAAGGTCACCCTGAAGTCGACCAAGCGCCTGAAGAAGGCGCCCAAGGTCGTGATCCGCGTGGGCAAGACCGCCAAGACGGTCCAGGCCAAGCGGTAGCTAGGTGCGCGGGCGGAAGCTCGCGTAGGCCCCGGAGTGGAACGCGGCGAAGGTCTTCGCCGCGTCCGGGGTCATTCCCAGGTGGACGAGGTGCTGAGCGGCCTCGCGGTCGTCGAGCGGGGCGCCCTTCGGCGCCTTGTCTTCCTGGGGCTCCGGCATGTTTGTGACGTTACGCCCATGGGCTTTCGACCGACACTGGCCAGAAGTCCGGGGTTATATTCCGAGCCGGGTGAGCCTGGACGAGCATCGCGATGTGTTTCTCGACGCCCTGCTGGCCCGCGACTCCGCTCGCGCGCGGCGGGTCGTCGAAGTCGCGCTCGAGCAGGGCTTCCCGGTCCCGGACCTGTACCTCTCCGTGCTCGACCCCGCCCTGCGCGAAGTCGGGCACCGCTGGGCGATGGGCGCGCTCAACATCGCCGAGGAGCACTACGCGACCGCGATCGCGCAGTCGATCCTCGACGGGCTCTCACGCCGCCTCTCGCGCGCGGCGCGCGACGGACGGCTCGCGGTGGTCACCGGAACGCCCGGTGAGCAGCACGCGCTGGGCGCTCGGATGGTCGGCGACTTCCTCGAGGCCGACGGCTGGGAGGTGATCCAGCTCGGGGCGGGCGTACCCGCCGCGGACCTGCTCGCGCTGGTCGAGCACGAGCAGCCGGATCTGGTCGCGCTCTCCACCGCCACGGCGGGCGCGCTGGACGGCGTGGCCGAGGTCCTGGGCGGGCTCGCGGCTCTTTCTCCGCGGCCGTTCGTGGTCGCCGGCGGGCAGTTCTGGACCGCCCACACGCGGGCCACGGCGCTGGAGCTCGGGGCCGATCACGTGGAGCAGGATCCGCGGGCGCTGGTCGCCGAGCTCTACGAGCGGATCCCGCCACCCGGTTGAGTGCGTATGGACATCCGTCCGCTTGTCTCACCCCTGACTCATCTGTAGCGTCGTCGCCCTACGGCGCGTGCGCAGGGTTCGCACGCATCCACGGATGGAGGGTTTGTATGAGGGGTCGGCCTTTGGCCATCGTCGGAGGACTGCTCGCCAGCCTGGCGCTCACGGCGCCGGCGTACGCGCAACAGTTCACCCCCGGCTCGCGGAGCCTGGGAGACCGCCTGATGCCCGCACTGGGCAACGGCGGCTACGACGCGCTGCACTACACCAACACGTTCAAGTACGACCCGGTCGCGAACTCGATGCTGCCGGGCTCGCAGAGCGAGATCACGATCAAGGCGACGCAGAACCTGAGCGAGTTCGCGCTCGACCTGCGTGCCTATGTCGTGTCCGAGGTCACGATCGACGGGGTGCCCGCGGGCGTCGCGCGCGCGGCGAACGACAAGCTCGTCGTCACGCCCGCCGCCGGCATCGTCAACGGCCGTGAGTTCAAGGTCCTCGTCAAGTTCACCGGCACGCCGCTGGAGATCGAGGACCCGGACGGCTCGTTCGAGGGCTGGTCGCGGATCGCCACCGGCGGGTTCGTCGTCAACGAGCCGCAGGGCGCGATGGGCTGGTTCCCGAGCAACAACTACCCGAGCGACAAGGCGACCTACGACTACAAGGTCACGATCCCGGCCACGCACACCAACGTGTCCAACGGCGAGCTGACCTCCCGCGTGGACAACGGTGACGGCACCCACACGTGGAACTGGTCGATGGGCTACCCCACGGCGACGTACCTGACGACGTCGACCGTCGGCGTCTTCGACTACCGCAAGTGGGACGCGCCGCAGGGTTCCGCGCTCGGCCGCAGCGGCCGGCCGCTGGAGATCTACGACGCTTGGGAGAGCGCGCTTCCCGCCGCCACCAAGACGTCGATCACGAACGCCGCCAACCGCCAGCCCGAGATCATCAAGTGGATGTCGGAGCAGATCGGCCGCCCGTACCCGTACGAGTCGCACGGCACGGTCACGCACCGCACGAGCCTCGGCTACGCGCTCGAGTCCTCGACCAAGTCGCACTTCGGCGGCGGCAGCATCAGCGTGGGCACCCTCGCCCATGAGATCGCCCACCAGTGGTTCGGCAACGCCGTCGGCCCGCAGACGTGGGAGGAGATCTGGTTCAACGAGGGCTGGGCCACGTGGTGGGCCTGGTACTTCGCCAACAAGCTCAACGGCAGCGCGACGACGACGGCGCAGCAGTTCACGAACAACTACAACTCGACCTCCCAGCCCGCGCGCTGGAACACGGCGCCGGCGACGCTCGCGAGCGGGGCGAACCTGTTCGACACGTTCCCGGTCTACACCCGCCCGGCGTTGATGCTCGAGGCCTACCGCCAGATCGTCGGCGACGCGGCGTTCTTCGGCTTCCAGCGCGCCCTGCTCGACGAGCACGGCAACGGGGACATCAACATCAACGAGTTCATCGCGCTCGCCAAGAAGGTCGCCACCCAGCAGGCCGGCTTCGACGCCACGAACGTCGGCAAGCTCGACACGTTCTTCACCCAGTGGCTGAAGACCGCGAGCAAGCCGACGATGACGCCGTCGAACTTCTTCCTGAGCTCGTCCTTCCCGGGCAACGTCTCCGGCACCGTGCCGGCGACGCTGTCGCTCACGCTGGGCACCGTGCCGAGCCTCGGCGCGTTCGTCCCGGGCGTCGCGAAGGAGTACACCTCGTCCACGAAGGCCAACGTCGTCAGCACCGCGGGCGACGCGACCCTCGCGGTGAGCGAGCCCGGCCACCTGGCCAACGGCGCGTTCACGCTGCCCGAGCCGCTCCGCGTCGAGCTCAGCAAGACGAGCTGGACCGGCCCGGTCTCCAACGACGAAGTCACCGTGACGTTCAAGCAGCTCATCAAGGCCACGGACGCCCTGCGCACCGGCGCCTACTCGAAGACGCTGACCTTCACGCTCTCGACGACCACGCCGTAAGCGCCCGCTGAACGCTGTGCCGCGGCCCTATTCGGGGTCGCGGCGCAGCGCGCGCTTGCCCGAGTGGAAGTCCAGGAACGTCCGCGTGCTGTCGAGGCTCATCTTCGTGATCTCGGCCAGCCGCTCGACGTCCGTGTCGTCCTGCTGCGTGGTGTCCGGCTGCGGGTTCGGGGCGTCCATGTGCCCGGGTAATCGGCCGTTCCGTCCGAATCGCCGAATAGGTTCGCCGCGTGGCCGCGATGACCATCTGCCCGCAGTGCGGGTCCAGCTTCCTGCAGCCCTTGCGCTGCGAGGCCAAGGGCTCGGACGTCCTACTCGTCGAGCTGCGCTGCTCCGAGTGCCAGGCCTGGCACAAGGAACCGCACACCCGCGCCGACATGAAGGAGCTGGATCGCCAACAGGCGGCGTTCCGCGCGACGATCGTGGACGGCTACGAGCGGTCGGTGGCCGAGAGCATGGAGGCGCTGGCGACGTGCTTCGGGCATGCGCTGGCCTTGGACCTGGTTACGGCTGACGATTTTCGGCCGCGCGGCGCGGCGCCTCGGGCCTAGCGGAGCTCAGCTCGTGTGGCGCGCCTCGGGCTGAGAGCGCGTCGTTCAACGGCCATCGAGGGGGGAATGGGAGTGCGCTCGTGATCACTTTGGTCCGCTCCACGTCCGGTCGACCAAGCTCGCGCAGGACCGCGCTCCGAACAAAGGGGGTGCGGTCGGAAAGCTTCCCCTGACGCAGCTTTCCGACCGCACCCCCTCTCCGCGCCCGTTCGTGGACCGGAAATCGATCACGCCGAGCCCAAGCGGCACGGCCGAGGGACGATCTCCGTGGCCCGTAACTGTCGGTAGGCCGGCACGGCGCTCCTAGGGAACACCGTGCGGAGCCCGAGAGGCGCTGAGCTCGGGCGCGCGGGTGGCGCCAGAGCTCACTTCCCCCTCGGTGGGCCGTTGAACGACGCGCTCTCAGCCCGAAGCGCGCCACCCGAGCTGAGCTCTACCCGCTCTACCCCGCCGTCGTAGCCGCCGGCAGCGCCCCCGCCGCCCGCAAAGCCGACACGATCGCCCGCGTCGCAGGCGACCGATTGAGCGTGTACAGGTGCACGCCCGGCGCGCCCTCGCTCAGCAGCTCCGCCGCCTGCGCCGTCGCGTAGGCCACGCCGAGCTCGGCGACCGCGCGCGGGTCGTCCTGGCGTAGCTCCAGCTCGCGCCGCAGGGCGGTCGGGATTGTCGCGCCGCACAGCGAGGCCACGCGCTCGATCATGCTGGTGCTGGTGACCGGGATGATCCCGGGGAGCACCGGCACGTCGACGCCGCCCGCGCGGAGGCGCTCGACGTAGCGGCGGTAGTCGTCGTTGTCGAAGAACAGCTGCGTGACGAGCACGCTCACGCCGGCGTCGACCTTGGCGCGGATGTGCGCGAGGTCCTCCGCCCAGCCGCGGGAGTCCGGGTGCGGCTCCGGGTAGGCGGCGCCGAGCACGCAGAAGCCCGCCTCGGCGGCCAGCTCCGTGAGCTCCAGCGACGACTTCAGGCCGCCCTCGGGCGCGCGCCACGTCGACTCGCCGCGCGGCGGGTCGCCGCGCAGGGCGAGCACGTTGTCCGCGCCGCCGGCCGCGGCCTCGGCCAGCAGCGCGACGAGCTCGTCGCGCGTGAAGCCGGTCGCGGTGACGTGCGGCACGGCCTCCAGGCCGCGCTCGCGCGCCAGCCGGCGCACGACGGCGAGGGTCAGGTCACGCGTGGAGCCGCCCGCGCCGCAGGTGACGGACACGAACGCCGGCTCGAGCGCCGCGAGCTCCTCGATCGCGCTCCAGAAGGAGAGCTCGGCCTCGACGGTGCGCGGCGGACCGAACTCGAACGAGACGATGGGCTCGGAGCCGAGCTGGGCGTCGATCCGGGTCATCCGCCGGCCACCGCCGGGAGGATCGTGACCTCGTCGCCGTCGGCGACCTCGGTGTCCAGCCCGTCGAGGAAGCGGATGTCCTCGCCCTTCAGGTACACGTTGACGAAGCGGCGCAGCGAGCCGTCGCCGTCGGCGATCCGCTCACGCAGCTCGGCGTGCTCCTCGTAGAGGCCGTTCAACGCCTCACCGACGGTGCCGCCCTGGACGGCGACCGACGTGTTGCCGCCCGCCGCGTCCCGCAGCTGGGTCGGAAGCTTGACCGTGACCGCCATCACGCCACCTCACCCGGGAGAATCGCCCCGTGGGCGATTGCTCCCCGCGAAGCGAGCCCGCTGGGCGAGGCTTCGCCCACCCCCACCGGAGCGAAGTGCTCGTCGAAGGCGTCCAGGGACGCCGGGATGGTCGTGACCTCGAACGTGTCGCGCACCGCGTCGATCGTCTTCAGGCCGTCGCCGGTGACCATCGCCACCACGCGCTCGTCGGTGCCGATGTCGCCGCGCGCGGCGAGCTTGGCCAGCGTGGCGATCGTGACGCCGCCGGCGGTCTCGGTGAAGATGCCGGTCGTCTCGGCGAGCAGGCGGATGCCGGCGCGGATCTCGTCGTCGGTGACGGAGTCGATACTGCCGCCCGTGCGCTGGGCGAGCTCGACCGCGTACGGGCCGTCGGCGGGGTTGCCGATCGCGAGCGACTTGGCGATCGTGTCCGGCTTGACGGGCTTGCAGACATCGGTGCCGGCGGCGAACGCCGTCGCGACCGGCGAGCAGCCGAGCGCCTGGGCGCCGTTCATCGTGGGGATCTCGCCCTCGACGAGGCCGGCGTCGATGAACTCCTGGAAGCCGCGGGCGAGCTTGGTGAACTGCGAGCCGGACGCGATCGGGCCGACGACGCGGTCCGGCAGCTCCCAGCCGAGCTGCTCGACGGTCTCGAACGCGAGCGTCTTGGAGCCCTCGGCGTAGTACGGGCGCATGTTGATGTTCACGAACGCCCAGCCGGGCCGCTCGCCCGAGACCTGCGTGCAGAGGCGGTTGACGTCGTCGTAGTTGCCCGTGACGGCCACGATCTGCGCGCCGTACGCGCCCGTGGCGAGGATCTTCTGCTCCTCGAGGTCGTGCGGGATCAGCACGTAGGCGGGCATCCCGGCGGCCGCGGCGTGGGCGGCGACGGCGTTGGCGAGGTTGCCCGTCGACGCACAGGCGAGCGTGTCGAAGCCGAGCTCCTTCGCACGAGCGAGCGCGACGGAGACGACGCGGTCCTTGAACGAGTGCGTGGGGTTCGCGGTCTCGTTCTTGATCCAGATCTCCTTCAGCCCGAGCTTGGCGGCGAGGCGGTCGGCCTTCACCAGCGGCGTCCAGCCCGTGGGCAGCGCGCTGCGCGCCGGGCCCTCGAGCGGGAGGAAGTCGGCGTAGCGCCACATCGTGTGCGGGCCCGCCTGGATCCGGCGCTTGAGCTCCGCGGGATCGGAGTTCGGGGCCGCGTAGCTGACCTCGAGCGGACCGAAGCAGCGCTCACAGACGAAGCGGGCCTCGAGCGGGTACTCGGTGGAACATTCCTTGCACTTCAGGGCATCTGCCGGCATGTGATCTTCGAATCCTCCGCCCGGTGTGCGGCGGAGTCTTCTTCGGCAGGTGCACCGGGGAGAACCCAACCGCATCTCCCAGGCTTTCTTGGTTGGAGCCTGATGGAATTGCCACCTTCTTCCCGGCGTGCGACGGGAGCAGGTTGGCGGGGGTTCAAAGGGCCAATCCCTCCCCCCCTCTGGATGCGTACAGCTATGTAGTCGGAAGCCTAGCGGATTTGCTTTAGAGGGAAGTACACTCCCTCGCGATGTTGCCCCCGACCGACGATCCGCTCAGTCCAGGCTATGCCGAGCCTGCCCAGAAGCCCGTTCGGTCGCCGGGGACGCGCCGCCGCTGAGGTCGCGCCTGAGCGCACCGAACCGCGCGTCGAGATCATCGAGTCGCCCGGCCTGCGCTGGATCAACATCGAGCGCCCGCGCTCCCTCGAGCAGGCGTGGCTGGAAGAGCACTTCGACTTCCACGCCCTGGACTTCGAGGACATCCGCTCGCGCAATCAGCGCCCGAAGGTCGATGAGTACGACGACTACCTGTTCATCGTGCTCCACTTCCCGCGCTACGACAAGAAGGTCTCACGGCTCAACGCCGCCGAGGTGGACTTCTTCGTCGGCCCGGACTTCCTGATCACGCTCCCGAACGAGAACGTCGAGCGCGTCGACGACCTGTTCGAGCGCTGCCGCAAGAACGAGGACTTCCGCGACCAGCTGTTCTCCAAGGGCTCGGGCTACCTGCTCTACAAGATCGTCGACGATTGCGTGGACGCCGCCTTCCCGATGCTGGGCAAGATCGGCAACAAGCTCGAGCGCATCGAGGAGGACATCTTCGAGGGCAAGGGCGACGACGTCGTGCGCGACATCTCCAACGCCAAGCAGGAGATCATCAACTTCCGCAAGATCGTCCGGCCGCAGCGCGTCGCCTTCCGCGACCTGGAGCGCAACAAGGCGCGCTACCTCGCCGAGGACCTGGACATCTACTTCGACGACATCATCGACGCGTCCGAGCGCGGCTGGGACATGCTCGAGAACTTCAAGGAAGTCGTGGAGGGTCTCGAGGCCACGAACGAGTCGGCGATCGCGCACCGCACCAACGAGACGTTCCAGGTCCTGACCGCGATCTCGCTGATCTTCCTGCCGTTGACGCTGATCGCGAGCTTCTTCGGGATGAACGTCCACCTGCCGTTCGAGGACTCCGAGTACGCGTTCTGGATCATCATCGCGGCCATGCTCGCGATCGTGGTCGGCGTCGCCGCGTTCTTCCGCCGGCGGGGATGGCTCTGAGCGAAGCCGCCCCACGGCGGCGGATGCTCGTGATCATCAACCCGGTCGCGTCGAAGATGACCGCCCGGATGAAGAGCCTGGTGGTCTACGCGCTGCAGGGTCGCTACGACGTGACCACGGCCGAGACGCAGGCCAAGGGCGACGGGATCGAGCTCAGCCGCCAGGCCGCGGCCGACGGCTACGACGTCGTGCTCGCCTTCGGCGGCGACGGGACGGTCAACGAGGTCGCCAACGGCCTCGTGGGCACCGATACCGCGCTCGCCTGCCTGCCCGCCGGCAACAACAACGTCGTCGCCAAGCTGCTCGGCGTCCCGACCGACGTCGTCGACGCGACCGAGCACCTGCTGCACCTGGCCGACGACTGGGCACCGCGCTCCGTCGACCTGGGCACGGTCAACGGCCGCCTGTTCACGTTCGCGGCCGGCATGGGCCTGGACGCGAGCGTCGTCGAGCGCGTGGACCGCAACCCGCGCCTGAAGAAGCGCTTCGGCCCCTTCTACTACGTCCAGTGCGCGGTCACGACGTTCCTGCGCAAGTACGTCGTGCACCCGCCGCGGCTCGAGGTCGAGGTCGACGGGCGCACGGTCGGCGGCGTCAGCCTCTTCGTCCAGAACGCCGAGAACTACACGTACTTCCACAACCGCGCGGTGCCGCTCGTGGAGGGCGCGCGCTTCGACTCGGGCAGCCTCGCCGGCGTCGTCCTCACCCGCGCGCGGCCGTACGACGTGCCGACCGTGACCTTCCGCGCCCTGTCCGGCGCGGCGCGGATCGCCAAGCACAAGGGCGTCGACGCCTTCGGCGGGTTCCACGAGGCCGTCGTGCGCTCCACCGACGGTCGCCCGATCCCGATCCAGGTCGACGGCGACCACATCGACGACGTCACCGAAGCGCGGTTCGGCATCCAGCCGGGAGCGCTCCGCGTCGTCGCGTAGTCGCCGCTTAAACGACAAAGGGGCCGCCGCGCACCGTGCGCGGCGGCCCCTCTTCACCTCACCTCGCTAGCGGCGCAGGGTGATCGTCGTCTTCTTCGTCTCGGCGGGCTTGCCCCAGTCCCGCATCTGCACGGCCACGTTGAGCTTGACGCTCTTCGGGCCGCCCTTGCGAGCGAGCGCGCGAGCGATCGCCGAGGAGGGCTTGAGCGTCACCGTCGCGGTGTGCGGACCCCAGCAGGTGACGTCCTCGCTGTCGATCGTGGCGGTCGTCAGCTTCAGGCGCTTGCGATCGGCGCTGGACACGGTGAGCTTCGCCGTGCCCGTCATCGCGCCGGTGCAGGCCACCGGGACCTTCACGCCCTTCTTGGTGAAGGTCGCGCGCGTCACCGACGACGCGACGGAGCCCAGGCGGTACGTGGCCGGGGTGTCGATCATCGGCGGCAGCGTGTTGCTCGTCGGCTGCAGCACCGTCGGCTGCTGGACCGGCGGGTTCGCACCCGGAGCCTCGGGCGCGCCGATCTCCAGGTCGAACGTCTGGCGGCCGACGTTGCCGGCGGCGTCAGTCGTGCGGACCTCGATCGTGTGCGGACCGACGCCCTCGATGTCGAACGGCGTGGCCTTCTTGGACGCGGGCGCGCCCGGCGTCAGGTCCTCGACCTTGACGTTGCGGTACTGCATGGTGTCCGCGCCGCCGTGGTTCTGGAGGCCGATGAAGCCGCGCGTGAACTGCCGCTGGCTCGTGTTCGGGTCACCGCCGCGGTCGGCGCTGATGCCCGGGTTGTTGTCCCACTCGTTGATGACCTTGCCGTTGCGGCTGATCTTGTAGTGCTGGCCGACGACCTCGACCTCGTAGTCCTCCCACTGACCGCGCGGCGTCTTGGGCTGCCCGATCTGGGAGATGTTGTTGTTGTCGAACGTGTAGATCGAGCCGGTCTTGCGGGTCTCGCGATCGTTCGCCTCGTCGTCGAAGAGCTGGATCTCGAAACCGCAGTAGATCGCGACCCAGGCCGGGTCGTTGGCGGCCGAGCCGACCTTCGAGCAGTCGTGCGTGCGCGGCGTCTGCTCCGGGTTCGGGAAGCGCACGAAGACGCCACCGTTGGAGAAGCCACCGTCCTGACGACCCTCGCGGAACTGGAGCTTGAGGCGGAAGTCGCCGAACTCCTGGACCGGGTAATAGAGCATGCCCAGGCCACCGACCGGCGTGATGCCGCCCGACCCGTCGGTCATGCGCGAGAAGTTGCCCGGACCGACCTGCTTCCAGCCGGCGAGGGAACCCTCGCTGCCGTCGAGCAGGACCTGCTCCGAGCTCGCCTCGTAGGTCGTCCACGGGCCACCGTCGACGCGGTACTCCGTCAGTGTGGTGCCGGAGCCCTTGTCGCCGTCCGGCGCGTCGAGCGTGACCGTGAGCGGACCGGCCGCCTCGTCGCCTTCGGCCGTGGCCTCGACGACGGGTGCCGTGCCGTCCACCCGCAGCACGAGCCGCTTGGTGGTCTCGACGTTCTCGGCCTTGTCCGTGGCGAAGTACTCGACCACGTGCTCGCCCGGGGCGTCGATCGTGAACGGACCCTCGTAGGTGCGGAAGTCGCCGCCGTCGACGCGGTACGAGACCTTGTCGATGGCGCCGAGCGTGCCGTCGTCGGCGGTGAGCTTGACCTGCGGCGCCGTCTTGTACCAGCCCAGCTTGCCGTCGGCCTTGGGCAGCTCGGCCGTCGTGCGCGGCGGCACGCGGTCCGAGCAGTCCACGCGGAACCAGTCGAACGCGGCGTAGTTCTCCGAGTTGCTGCCGTCGGAGACCTTGAGGCCGAACTTCAGCGTCTCGGGATCGCCGAGGCCGGTGATCTCCCCGCCGATCGCCTGCCACGTCTCGCCGTTGGTCGAGCCCTCGGCGACGTACGTGCCCGAGCCGTTCGCGCTCACCCGCAGCCAGACGTCGCCGTCCGGCGTCGAGATCTGCGGACCGGCCGTGATCTGGTTGGCGTTGTTGCGCGTGGCGACCCACTCGTACTGCGCGAAGGTGCCCTTCGAGATGTAGGTGATCTTCGCGAAGTTGTTCGGGGTCTCGCTGTTCCAGAGCACGAAGCCGGCCTGCTCGCCCTCGAGGGTGAGGGTCGAGACGTCGAGCTTGGTCTGGATCTGCCAGGACCCGGACGGGGCGTCCTGCAGCAGGACGTTCTTCGCGTCGGCCTGGTTGCCGATCATGTCGCCGGCACGGACCTTCATCCGCAGCGCGCCGTCCACGAAGGACCTGGCCGCCGCGTCACCGCGCTTGACTTCCCACTTCGGGTCCAGGTTCGGCCCGGTGAACTCGTCGTTGAAGTTCTGCGGGCAGTTCTCGGCCACGGCGATCGTGAACGTGAGCGCCTTGGTCGCCTCGACATTGCCGGTACGGTCGGTCGAGCGGAACTCGACCAGGTACATGCCCGGCTGCTCGCGGCGGATCGGCGCGGAGTAGCCCGTCCAGTCGCCGCCGTTGACGCGGTACTCGGTCCGGTCGACGCCGGAGCCCGGCTGGGCATCCGTCGCGGACAGGGTGACCGTGACCGGGCGGGTGTAGGTGCCGCCGTCGCCCGGCTGGGCCGGGGTGAGCGAGCCGACCGTGACCGGGGCGGTCTTGTCCTCGGCGGAGAGCACGTCGACGTCGACCGTCTTGGTGTCCTTGGCGCCGTCGGCGTAGGTGACCGTCAGGGTCGCCTGGAAGCGGCCCTCACGCGGGTAGGTGTGGGTCGGGTTGGCCTCGTTGGACTTGGCCGAGCCGTCACCGAAGTCCCACTCCCACGCGACGCCGCCGGAGCCGCCGCTGGAGAAGCGGACGCCCAGGGAGCCGATCGGAAACGAGCGCGGGTTGGCGCCCGGGGTCGGCGCGCCGCCGACGTAGTCGTAGCGGTAGATGCCGACGGCCTGACCGGCGCGGAAGAAGCCGTCGTAGGTCTGGACGTACAGCGCGCCGTCAGGACCGAACTTCGAGTCCATGTACGAGCCGCCCCACGACAGGGTGTCGCGCAGCGAGTCGGCGTAGATCGGCAGGCCGTTGGCCGTGCCGGCCGTGGCCGGGTCGAGCAGCAGGCCGTGCTTGACGGACGGGCCGCCGTTGTTGTGCAGGAACCAGCGGCCGGACCAGTAGGCGGGCCAGCGGCGCGAGTTGTCCGCGCCTTCCTTGTAGCGGTAGACCGGGCCGTTCATGACGGTCAGGCCGGAGTTGGTGACGAACGGGCAGCCCTGCTGGATGTCCGCCGCGGCCGCCGCGTAGTTCGGCGCGCCGAGGCGACCGGCCGGAGCCGTGCGCACACGCGGGTAGGACGGGCAGCCGTTCTTCTCGCCGCCGACGCCACGACCCCACCAGAGGTTGTTGCCGCGGACCTTGCCGGCGTCCGCGCCGGTGCCGGTCGTGTGCGGGAACTCCACGAGACCCGTGTTGTTGATCGAGTCGTTGCGGAGGTTGTCGCAGTCGTACCAGCCCTCGGTGCCGCCCGTCGCCGGGCCGCCGGGCACGTAGCCCTCGGGGCTGTCGGTACGCGCGGCGCCGGTGTTCAGGCGATCGCGGTAGGCCTGCTTGGAACCCATGCAGTACGGCCAGCCGTAGTTGCCGGCGCGGGTGATCTGCGCGGCGTTCTCGTAGGTCGTCGGGCCCCAGGAGGCGTTCGGCGTGCCGGCGTCCGGGCCGACCCACGCCGTGTACGGCACGTCGGTCTCCGGGTCGATCGACAGGCGGCTCGGGTTGCGCAGGCCCATCGCGTAGATCTCGGGCTTGGCCTTGCCGCCGCCACCCTCGGTGCCGTTGAACAGGTTCGGGCCGTTCGGCGAAGTGGCCGTCGGCAGCGTGTAGGTCTTGCCGGGGCCGACCTCGGCACCCGGATCAGCGAGCGGCTTGAACCGCAGCATCTTGCCGTTGTAGTCGTTCGTGTTGCCCGCGGTGCGGCGGGCGTCCTGGAAGGAGAACGTCGTAGGGCCGCAGTGCGCGCTGGACGGCTCGTTCGGGCCGGTCGGGCACTTGGCGATCGGGTTGTTGCCCGAGTAGCCGAGCGGGCCGGTGTCGACGCCGTTGGCGCCGGCGGTGTTCTGCGAGGAGTTCGTGTCACCCGTCGTGACGTAGAGGTTGCCCTCGCTGTCGAAGCCCATGCCGCCGCCGACGTGGCAGCAGGAGTAGATCTGGGCGTCGTACTTGAAGATGATCTTCTCGGAGTTCAGGTCGAGCTGCTTCGTCTGCAGGTTGACCGTGAAGCGCGAGATGCGCGGCTCCGACATCTTCGAGATGCGGCGCTCGAGCGGCAGGCCCTTCGGCTTGGCGTTCTCGTTGTAGGACGGGAAGTACTGGAGGTAGACGTGACCCGTCGAGGCGAAGTCCGGGGCCACGGCGACGCCGATGAGCCCGTACTCCATCTTGTGGTCGCCCTCGCTGGTGCGCTCGCCACCGGTGCCGCCGTCGCCGTAGACGGTCAGCGTGCCGGCCTTGCTGACACCGCTGTTCTCCGCGCCCGTGTACTGCGACGGGTCGAAGATGTGCACGGTGCCACAGGCGATGCCGACGTTCTGGTCGGCGTGGTTGAGGATGCGGCCGAACGGCGGGAGGCCGAGCAGGTTGCCGCGCTCGGTGTCGGTGCGGCAGTCGCCGCGGCCGATGTAGACGACCCAGCCGTTGGAGGCGACCGAGAGGCCGTGCGACTCGCCCGCGGTGGTGGTGCCGGTCGCGGTCGGGCCGGCGCTCAGCACGCGCGTGCCCTTGTAGTTGGCGCTGATGGTCGCCTTGCAGTCGCCGCGGACGAGGCCCGCGGACCACTCGAGCGCGCCCAGGAGGTGCTTCTGGAAGTTCGTGTCCGAGTAGGCCCCGACGACGCGGCCCATGCCGGTGTAGAAGGAGCGGCCGCCGCGGTAGTCGCGGCACCACGAGATCGGCCAGTCGGTACCGCCGACGGCGGTACCGTCGCCGGCCGCCGCGCCCACGGCGTGGTAGCGCGCGACGGTGTGGACCTGACCCGTCGGGCGGGTGCCCCACGTGTAGTAGAGGTCCGCGCGGTCCTGCATGAGCGGCAGATCGCGCGTGGAGGGGTGCACGCGGTCGCCGGCGACGATCGTCTGGGTCGTCTGCGACGGGGTGTTGTTCGGGCGCGCGCCGATCAGCCCGTTGACGAAGCTCGAGCCGGGCTCGACCGTCGCCGTGGTGCCGATGCCGAGGAAGCCGTTGCCGGCTTCGACGTACGTCTGGAGCGCGGCCTCACCGGCCGAGTCCAGCGTGTCGCCGCCGACGTTGACGAAGACCAGGGACTGGTAGCCGGCGAGCTTCGTCGTGTTGATGTCGGCCAGCGTCGCCTCGTCGACCGTGAAGTCGTTCTCGGTGCCGAGCGTCTTGATCGTGTTGAGCGCCGCCGCATCGACGTCGCTCGTGCTGCTGCCCTTGAGCACGAGCACCTTCGCGCCGCTCTGGGCATGCGCGGTCCCGGTGCCGAATACCCCCAGCGCGAGCGTGAGCAGCAATGCCCACAGCCAGCGTCCCCTCATTGCCTGGTCTCCCCTCCGGTGGAACATCACGACTTCCCCTTCAGCGTCACGTTCTGCGTGTCGGCCGGCGCACCGGTGACCCGCAGCGTCAACTTGGCCCGCACGGACGCCTTCGTCCGGGCAAGCGCCTTCTTCACGGTCGACGAAGGCGTCAGCGACACCGTCGCGCGGCCCTCGTCACCGCAGTCGAGCGCCTTCCTGGCGAGGGTGCTCGACTTCAACTTCAGCTTGCGCTGGGTGGCGCGGTCGACGGTCAGCGTCAGCGTGCCGGCGGAGACGCCCTGGCAGCTCACGTTGACCTTGAAGCGACCGGCGCGCAGCGCGGACGTCGACAGCAGCTTCGAGGACACGTCCTCGAGCGCCGCGTACTTGCCCGGTTTGTCCGTCGACGGCGCCTGCGGCGTCGGCGATCCGAGGACCGTCTGCGCCCGCACGGTGAACCGCACGCTCTTGTAGTTCTCGACGTTGCCGACGAGATCCTCGGAGCGGAAGTCCACCTGGTAGCCGCGCAGCTCGCTCAGGTCGAACGCGCCCTCGTACGCGGTCCACTCGCCGCCGTTGACGCGGTACTCGGTCGCGACCGCGCCCGAGCTGTCGTCGCCGTCCGCGCGGCTGAAGGCCACGCGCACCGCGCCGATGTAGTCCGCGACCGGGTCGGCGCCGTTGAGCAGCACCGCCGTGGTCGGCGCCTTCACGTCCACGCGGACGTTGAGCGTCTTGATCGCCTCGGTGTTGCCGGCAACGTCCAGCGTGCGGTACTCCACGAGCTGGGTGCCCGAGCCGCCGACCGAGAACGTGTCGTCGTACGCGGTCCACTCGCCGCCGTTGACGCGGTACTCGGTCTTGACCGAGCCGGAGCCCGCGCCGTCGACGCTGCGCAGCGTGATGCCGACCTCGTGGTCGTTCCAGCCGCTCGCCGGGAGGTCCGTCGGGTACGTGAACGACGTCGTCGTCGGCGCGGTGGCGTCCACCTTGAGCGAGATGCTCTTGAACGGCTCCGGGTTGCCGGCGCGGTCGATCGCGCGGTACTCGATCTTGAGGTCGCCCTCGGTCGTCAGGTTGAACGGGCCCGCGTAGAACAGCGTCGAGCCGCCGTTGATCCGGTACTGGATCTGCTCGACGCCCGAGCCGCCGTTCTCGTCCGTGCCGGTCAGCGTGATCCGCGGCGCCGTGGTGTGCCAGCCGCTCGCGGCGGGCTCACCCTGGAGCTGCAGGTTCGACGTCGGCGCGGTGTTGTCGTTCGGGAACGGGTTCACGCCGGTGAGGTCGGGCATCTCGAACGAGCCGCCCGGCTCCTCCAGCGTCATCGCCATCAGGTACGCACGGACGTTGCCGCCCGTGTTGGTGGACGTCGGCATCCGCCACGACGCGAGCTTCTTCGTCGGGTTGGGGTTGTCCACCGGCACGTGGAAGATCGAGCAGCGAGCGCCGTCCGATCCCGAGCCACCGGTCGTGTAGCGACCGCTCAGCGGGCCGATCGCGATGTGCGCCGGCAGCGTGGGCGTGCCACACCAGTCGGCGAAGTTCACCGTGATGTCGGCGAACGTCCCGTCGGTGTAGTTGAAGCGGAACGTGCCACCGCCGGCGCCGTCGGCCGTCGTGCCGAAGACGTGGAACTTGGTGAACGCCTTCTGGTCAGCCGGGTCCAGCGTGTACGTCTTGCCGGTGAAGCTGGCGAAGTTCGCCTTGGTGCCCGAGGTGTCGGGCATCCGCAGCGGAACGTCGTCGAGCGCGTCCTGGCCCGGCGTCGCGACCGTGTTCGAGGGCGGCATCTCGTCGCCCTTGAACGAGTAGCCGCCGCGGATCTGCGTGTTCGCGCGGGTGGCCGGGAGCGTGATGCCGATCGTGTCGAGGATGTTCGTGACCGCCGGGGCGGCGAGTTCCTGGATGCGGATGTTCCGGAAGGAGACGTCGTCGGCGGTGCCGTGGTTCTGCAGGCCGATGTAGCCGGCCGACGCGCCGTTGGCGCCCGTCCGGGTCCACGTGTTCACGACCGTGCCGTTCAGCGTCATCGTGTAGACGCCGTTCTGGAACTTGATCTCGTAGTCGTTCCACTGACCCGCGGGCTTGGCGGCACGCGCGTTCTCGCGGTCGAAGTTGTAGACCGAGCCCGTCTTCTGGTCCTCGCCGTCGCCGGCGACTCCCTCGCGGATCTGGATCTCGTGACCCTGGTTGATCGCGACGTTCGGGTCCGTGCCCGGGTTCGGGAAGCGGACGAAGACGCCTGAGTTGTCCGTCGCGTCGGCGGTCTTGAACTGCAGGCGCAGGACGAAGTTGTCGTAGGTCTTGGTGTTGAACCACAGCAGGCCGAGGCCGCCGCGGCTCTGGAGCCGGCAGCCCTCGCCCTCGTCCTGGACGAGGTCGAAGCCACCCGGGCCCGCCTGGGTCGTGCCCGCGAGGTCAAGGCCGTTCCAGAGGCGGGTGAAGCCCGACTCCACGGTGCCGTTGACCGTGCAGGCCGCGGCGACCGAGGGCCGGACGCGGAAGTAGTCGAACTTGGCCGTGACCAAGTTGGCGGCGTTGCCGCGCAGCGCCATCGGGCCGAGGTGCGCGGCGGAGAGGTCCGAGATGTCCCGGGCCTTGCCGATGTCGGTCCACGCGGTCCCGTTCGTCGAGTACTGCGCCGTCGCCTGGCCGGCCGCGTTGGCGCGCATCCGCAGGTAGAAGCTCGTGAGCGTCGTGGGGACGGTGACGCGGTACGGCTCGTCGAGCTGGTAGGCGCCGTCCTTGACGCGGACGAACTCGACCTGGGCCGACGTGTCGCCCGTGCGGACGAGCACCGCCTTGACCCAGTTCGCGGGCTCCTTGTAGAGGAGCAGGCCGGCCTGCTGACCGCCCGCGGCCGTCGTCAGGTCGATCTTGGTCTCGGCTTCCCACGTACCGGCGGGGACGGGCTGTCCGATCAGGTTCGGCGCGGTGCCGTCGACCTCGTTGGCGCCCGTGTCGATCTCGAGCGCGCCGTCCTTGACGCGGTAGCCGCCCGCGACTTCGCGGACGATCTGGCTCCAGCGGCACTTCTCGATCTCGGTGCCCGAGAACTCGTCGCTGAGCGCGTTGAGGGAGAAGGAGTGGAACGCGACCTCGGGGCCGTCCTGGGCGTTGTCGGCGGCGTACATGCCGACCTTCACGCCCGCGCCGATCTTGGCGGGACGTCCGATGGGTGACCAAGTGGTGCCGTCGCCCGAGTACTGGGCGCGGATCGTCTCGCCGTCGGAGATCACGCGGATGTACACGTCGGCCGGGAACGAGTCGCCCAGCGCGGGCGTGGTGTCCACGCCGATCTCGAGGCGCGGCTGCTGGTCGTTCGTGTAGATGTGCTCGAACCAGCGGCCCTGTGAGCCCTTGTTGATGACGACGACCTTCGAGAAGGTGCGGTCGTCCTTGTAGACCATGATCCCGGCCTGCTGGCCCTCACGGTTGAAGTCCTTCGAATCCAGCTTGGCGGTGGCCGCCCAGCCGCCGGTGGCCGGCGTGTTCTGAAGGATCAGGTTCTTGGCGGTGGCGCGGTCGCCGTACATGTCACCGGTGAGCGCCTTCAGCTTCAGATCCCCGTCAGCGACGCTGTAGCCGGTGGTGTCTGGACGGACCACCGTGCTCCAACGCGTCGTGTCGAGGGTGGTGCCGGTGAACTCATCGACACCGCATGACGCGACATCGAGTGCGGCGTCTCGCACCGGCGCCGCGCTCGCCGACCCGACGAGCGCGCACAACAAAATCAATACCCCACAAACCAGCGACGTCCGTGTGGACCGCATTCCCCCTCCGTTTCTCCCCCTGCGGCATTCAGCTACGACTTGGCGTAAGCTACCACCGAACTGGAATTAGGGTCGAGTCTTTGGTTCGCTTGTTGTCCGAAGTGCCAGGATGGACAGCAGGATTTGGGGGGGAGATCGGTGTTGGAGGAGAACATGAGGCAAGGAAGGCGTCGCTTCGGGCGCGCCGCAATGGGGGTCGTGCTCTCTGGAGCCGTGGTCGGATACGTCGGCGTGGCCGGTGCTTCCGAGCCGCGTGCGGACGAGACGATCGGGGTCACCGTGTCCAACGAGTGGGCCCCGAAGACGATCGCGATCGAGACCGGAGACACGGTCACGTTCGACTACTCCGCCAGCGCGGGGGTGCAGCACAACCGCAAGGGCGAGACCGGTCCGGCGGAAGACACGACGTGGTTCGTCGCGACCGAGTTCAAGGCCAGCGGCACGGACGAGCACACGTTCAACCTGCCCGGCGAGTACACGTTCATCTGCCAGGCGCACACGAACACGATGACCGGGACGATCACCGTCACGGGCGATCCGGTCGAGCCCACGCCGACCCCGACGGCCACGCCGACGCGGACGGCGACCCCGGTGCCCACGGTGCGCCCGACGGTCACGCCGGCGCCGACGCCGGCGGGCGAGAACCGCGACACGCCCGCGCCCCAGGGTGCGGCGCGCGCCGACACGGTCCCGCCTGCGCTGACGAACCTCAAGCTCAAGGCGCAGACCCGCGGCGCGAAGGTGTCCTTCAAGCTGTCGGAGTCCGCGGCCGTCACGCTCCGCGTCAAGCGCGGCAAGGCGACGGTGCGAACCGTCCGCGCGTCCTTCCGGGCGGGCGGCGGCTCGGTCACCCTGCGCCGGCTCCCGCGCGGCAGCTACAAAGTCGAGATCGAGGCGCGTGACGCGCGCGGCAACCGCGCCGCCGTCCAGCGCAAGACCGTGAAGGTGACCCGCTGATGGCCCCGATGGAACCGCCGATGGGCGCCGGGGGCAACCGGCGTGACTTCATGCGCAACGGCTTCGGCTCGTTCGCGCTGGTGTGCACGTTCGCCGCGCAGAGCTCGCTCCGCGGCTCCGAGGTGACGAAGTCCAGCGCGCCGGCGACGTCCGCCGGGCGCCGCTTCCAGGCGGCCTCGCCGTTCACGCCCTTCCAGCGTGACCTGCCGATCCCGCCGGTGCTCGCGCCGGTGTCTACCCGCAACGGCGTCGACGTCTACTCGGTGGACATCAAGGACGGCATCGCCGAGATCCTGCCGGGCTTCGAGACGCCGATCTACGGCTACGAGGGCGTCTACCCCGGGCCCACGATCCGCGCCGTGAAGGGCCGTCCGTCGGTCGTCCGCCAGACGAACAAGCTCGGGTTCGACTCCAACGTCCACCTCCACGGTGGCTACGTCCCGGCCAAGCACGACGGCCACCCGATGGACGTCATCCTGCCGGGCAAGTCGTTCGACTACACGTACCCGAACGAGCAAGACGCGGCGATGCTCTGGTACCACGACCACGCGCACGGCCGCACGGCGCACACGCTCTACTACGGCCTGGCGGGCATGTACCTGCTCTCGGACGAGCGTGACGTGGAGCTCGGCCTGCCGCAGGACGAGTACGACGTCCCGCTGATGCTGGCGGACCACGCGTTCAACAAGGACGGGTCGTTCCGCTACGCGGAGAACGTGGACCTGGGCTTCCGGGGAGACACGATCCTGGTCAACGGCGCGGTCTCGCCCCGGATGACGGTCCAGCGTCGCATCTACCGGCTGCGCTTCCTCAACGCGTCGAATGCGCGGTCCTACAACCTCAAGCTCGGCAACGGTCGCACGATGCTGCAGGTCGCGTCCGACGGTGGCCTGCTCGAGAAGCCGGTCTCGCGCTCGACGGTGCTCATCCACCCGGCCGAGCGTGTCGAGCTGCTCGTCGACTTCCGCGGGTTCCGGCCCGGCTCGGAGATCGTCCTGCAGAACATCGACGGCGAGTCGCCGGGCACCAAGTCCGTCATGCGCTTCGACGTCGAGAGCGGCGGCGGGGCCGAGGAGTTCGTGATCCCGACCGGGCGCATGCGCACGCTCGAGAAGCTGCCGGCGCCGAACGCGAGCCGTCGCTGGGACCTCGGGCTGTTCACGCAGTCCGGCGTGCAGTGGCGGATCGCCGAGCGGGGCTTCAACCCGGATCGCATCGACGTGCGGCCGCGGCTCGGCTCCTCGGAGCTGTGGCAGTGGCACAACCCGTCCAACCGCGTGCACCCGATGCACCTCCACGGCATGCTCTTCCGCATCGTGGAGCGCTCGACGGGCGTCGTCCATCCCGCCGACCGCGGCTGGAAGGACACGATCGGCGTGCTCCCGGGCGAGACGGCCACGGTCCAGCCGTGGTTCATCCCGCACACGGGCCGCTACGTGTTCCACTGCCACGCGCTCGAGCACGGCGATAAGGCGATGATGCTGCAGCTGGAGGTGGAGAAGTGAAGCGCGTCCTGATCTCGACGGCGCTCGCCTTCGGCGTGCTCGCGTCGCCGGCGCTCGCCGCCGACGAGGTGATCAGTGGGCTCGACACGCTCGTCTGGGACAAGCCGGCCGTCTCGATCCTGCCGGGTGAGAAGGTCACGTGGCAGTTCCCGGGCACGGCGCAGGCGCACCACGTCGCGTCCAACGGCGTTGACGGCGCGGCCGTCGTCGACGCCTCGTGGACGAGCTTCACCTCGCCGCTCGGCGTCCCCGCCCCGAACGCGGAGTTCACGTTCACCGAGCCGGGCACGTACAAGTTCATCTGCACGGTGCACAAGGACACGATGTTCGGCACCGTGTCCGTGGGCGTTGCGCCGCCGCCCCCGGCTCCGCCGCTGCCGCTCAGCCAGCAGCCGCTCGGCAACGACGCTCCGGCTCCGACCACCTTCGAGAAGGTGCAGGAGGACAAGGCCAAGCCGAAGCTGTCGAAGGTCTCGGCCACGCGACGCGCCCGGGGCACCGTGCGCGTGAAGTTCCGCGTCAGCGAGCAGTCCACCGTGCTCGTGTCGCTCAAGCGCGGCGGCAAGACGATCAAGTCGGTCGTCGGCGCCGGCACGGGCAGCGGCTACCTGGACGTCAAGAAGGTCAAGGCCGGCCGCTACACCGTCCAGGTGCGCGCGGCCGACGTCGCCGGCAACGAGGCGGCGATCAAGAAGACCAGCATCACCGTCCGCTAACCGCGGGCGACGGCGACGGGGCAGTCGACGGTCTCGATGAGATCGTCGACCGCGCTCGTCCCGAGTCGGCGGCGCAGCCCGTGGAAGCGCTCACGGGAGGTGACGGCCAGCAGCGGTGGCCGCTCCTCGCGATGGACGAGGCGTGCGTCGAGCGCGGCCGCCAGCGTGGCCGCCGCGTCCGCGTCTCCCCCGGCCAGCAGGCACGTGCCGCGGTCCAGCACGGGCGGGTGACGCACGAGCACCACCGCGCACGGCGCGCTGGCCAGCAGCTCGTGGCGCAACCGCGGCGCGATCAGCCGCGCGGACCCGGCGAGCGGCCGCGTGCCGGCGACGAGCACGTCGATCCGCTCGCGCTGGGCGAGCCACACGAGCTGCTCGGCGGTCCGGCCGCTGAGCACGTGCGTCCCCGGCGGCAGCGGGATCGCGATCTCGTCCGTCCCGGGCGGCACGACGTGGGCGATGATCAGCTCGGCGCGGCCTCCGCGCGCGAGCCGCGTCGCGAACGCGAGCGCCCAGCGCGACGGCAGCGAGGCGTCCCAGGCGACGCAGATGCGGCGCAACGGCATGTGCACCACCGTGCCGCGCGTGCGGTCCGCCCGCCATTGGGCGCTATCCCCATCATCGGACGTGTGGCCAGCCCCACGACCATTGACCAGTTAGGCCTATGGGCGCGGCGCCCGGTCCGCGAGACCATGCTGGACATGACCTCCCCGCAGCCGCAGCCGAAGCTCACGCAGGTCGTCGCGACCGCGCTCTCCAAGCCGACCGCGCACGACCGTCAGCGCGAGCTGGTCCGCGCTTCCCTGCTCTGCCGCTAGCCTCCGCCGCACGATGGGTGCGGACGAGCTCGTAGCGCTGTCGTTCTCGGCGAGTTGGGAGGACCGGATCCGCGCCGCCGAAGGGCTCGCCGCGCTTGGCCCCGAGGCCGGCCACGACGACCGCCTCCGCGCGCTCCTGAACGACCCGGACAACACGGCGCCGCCGGAGGCCGCCGCGGTTGCGCTCCTCAAGCGCGAGGACCAGTGGGGCGTCGACCTCGTTTTGGAGATGCTCGGCAGCAACCCGGACGACAACTACGTCGACAAGCTGCTGTTCCTGGTCGGGCGGCACTTCACGTGGGAGAACGCCGGCGGGATCGGCCCGCTCGTCCAGCACCGGCTCAACAGCTCGGATGACGCGCTGCGGATCGGCGCCGAGGAGCTGCTCTCCGACCTGCCCTGGCCGCCGCTCCCGGGCTAGCGACCGATCCCCGGGATCTTGTCGGCCAGCTCGCCGAGCGGGCCGAGCTCGGCCCGGAGCGAGTCCAGCCGCTCGATCACGCCACGGATCAGCGGCTCGAGGTCATCGACGGAGTGCCGCACCGCGTGCATGTCCTCGTCGAGCGGCTCGATGCCCTTGCGGACCTCGCTGATCTCCTTGATCGGCGCGACGTCGCCGCGGAGCGCGTCCAGCTTGCCGCCGAGCGTCTCCACGCCCCGGCGCACCTGCGAGATCTCCTTGATCGGCGCGACCTCGACGCGCAGCGCCTCCAGGCCGTTGCGCATCGCGGTGATCTCCTCGCGCACGGCTTCGAGCTCGCCCTGCATCGCGTCCACGCGCTGCAGGACGGCGTGCTCGATCTCCGGCAGACGGCGGGCGGCGTCGGCGATTGCGCCGAGGTCGTCGAGGAGGCGGGCAATGATGGTGGGCGGAAAGAGGCTGCTCAGGTTCATCGCCCGAGTCCTCCCCACCCCGGCGCCGCGCTAGTCAGTCGGGGAGCGGCGTCGCGCCCGGGTACCGCGCCACGATCCGCGCCAGCACCTCACGGTCCGAGGAGCGCACGTCCCACGCGTCGCCGCGGATGGACTCGATCATGACCCACGGCGCGCCGTCGCCGAGGTCGCCCACGATCCGGCCGCCGATGAGCTGCGTCCCGTCGAGCAGTGGCCACAGCTCGTCCGCGGGCACGGTCGCCTCGCGTTCGGACAGCTCGTGGAGCCGCTTCGCGTGCTCGCACCCGGTCGCCTCCACCCAGCGGTCCAGCGTCCACGTCGCCCGGCGAGCGTCGTCGCCGAGGGCGTCGAGGAGGTCGATCGCGTCGACCTCGCGCGCCGAGATCGTCAGCCCCGGCGTCACCGCACGGTGCCGTCCTGGCCGTACGGAATCGGCTCGAGGCCGACGAACTTCATCCGCCGGCGGGGATGACTCGGTAGGCGTCGAAGACGCTGTCGATCGCGCGGAGGCGGTTGATCGCCGCCTTCAGGGCCTGGGTGTCCCCCACTTCGATGACGAAGCGGTTGCGGGTCATCGGGTGCTGGACGAGGCAGCGGGCCTCGACGATGTTGATGCCGGCCTCGGCGAACGTGCGCGACAGGTCCTCGAGCAGGCGGTGGCGGTCCCAGGCGTCGACCTGGATCTCGACCTTGAAGCCCGTCTCGTTCTCGCCGTCCCAGGAGACCGGGACGAAGCGCTCGGGGTCCTTGCGCAGGGCGGCGACGTTCGGGCAGTCGTCGCGGTGGATCGTGATGCCGCGGCCGAGCGAGACGTAGCCGACGATCGGGTCGCCGCTCACGGGGCGACAGCACTTGGCCAGGCGGAGCGGGACGTCCGCCACGCCCTCGACCTGGATGCCGAACTTGGCCGCGTTACCGTCCGGGCGGCGCAGCGCGGGCGCCTTGCGGCGATCCAGCAGCAGGTCCTCGCCGGCCGTGGGTTCCTCGACGCCCGCCTCGCCCTGCTTGAGGCGCTGCAGGACCTTGTTGACGACGACCTTCGGCGAGATCTTCGCGCCGCCGAGGGCGATGTAGAAGTCGTCGGCCTTGCGGAAGCCGAGCTCACGGATGACGTCGGCGAGCAGCGGCGAGCCGGTGAGCTTCTGCGCGGGCAGGCCCGCCTTGTTCAGGTGCTCCTGCAGCAGCTCGCGGCCGGTGTGCTCGGAGTCGTCGCGCGACTCGGCCTTGAACCAGGCCTTGATCTTGTTGCGGGCGCGGGTGGTCTTGACCAGCGCGAGCCAGTCGCGCGACGGGCCGCGCTCACGCTTGGACGTGAGGATCTCGACGATGTCGCCGCTCTGCAGCTCGTAGTGCAGCGGGACGATCTTGCCGTTCACGCGCGCGCCGACGCAGCGGTGGCCGACGTCCGTGTGGATCTCGTAGGCGAAGTCCAGCGGCGTGGCGCCGATCGCGAGCGACTTGACCTCGCCCTTGGGCGTGAAGACGAAGACCTCGTCCTCGATCAGCTCACCGCGGAGCTGGTCGGTGAACTCGGTCGGGTCGTCCGGGTCGCCCTGCCAGTCCAGCAGCGACTTCAGCCACTTGAGCTTCTGGTCGGTGGCGTCGATCCGGCCGTTGGTGTTCTCCTTGTAGCGCCAGTGCGCGGCGACGCCGTACTCGGCCGTCTCGTGCATGTCGCTCGTGCGGATCTGGATCTCCAGCGGGCGGCCCTCAGGCCCGATCACCGTCGTGTGGAGCGCCTGGTACATGTTGAACTTCGGCATCGCCACCATGTCCTTGAAGCGGCCCGGAAGGGGCTTCCACAGGGAATGGATGACGCCGACGGCGCCGTAGCAGTCCTTGACGGAGTCCACGATGACGCGCATCGCCGTCAGGTCGTAGATCTCGTTGAACTCGCGACCCTTGCGGGTCATCTTGTTGTAGATCGAGTAGAAGTGCTTCGCGCGGCCTGAGATCTCGGACTGGATGCCGAGCGCCTCGAGCTCCTTCGCCAGGTAGCCGCCGGCGCGCGCGACGTAGCGCTCGCGCTCCTCGCGCTGCTGGTTGACCAGGCCCTTGATCTCCTGGTACTTGCGCGGATGGAGCGTCGCGAACGCGAGGTCCTCGAGCTCCCACTTGATCGCGTGGATACCCAGGCGGTGCGCGAGCGGCGCGTAGATCTCGAGGGTCTCCTTGGCCTTCTCGATCTGCTTCTGCTTGGGCATCGCGCCGAGCGTGCGCATGTTGTGCAGGCGGTCGGCGAGCTTGATCAGGATGACCCGGATGTCCGTGGCCATCGCGACCATCATCTTGCGGTAGTTCTCGGCCTGCGCCTCGTCGCGCGACTGGAACGTGATGCCGGTGAGCTTGGTGACGCCGTCGACGAGCGCGGCGACCTCCTCGCCGAACTGCTCGCGGACCTCGTCCAGGCTCGCGGACGTGTCCTCGACCGTGTCGTGCAGGAGCGCGGCGCACAGCGTCTCGGTGTCCAGCCGCATGCCCGCGCAGATGCGCGCGACGCCGACCGGATGCGTGACGAACTCCTCGCCGGACTGGCGGCGCTGGTCGGCGTGGTGCTCGCACGCGAACAGGAACGCGGCCAGCACCCGCTGGCGATCGACCGGCGCGGCGACCTCGTCGGCGTGCTCGGAGATGATCGCGAACAGGTCCTGCAGCAGCTCGTGCTCGAGCGCGGTCAGGTCGTCCGGGATGTCGACGGCGCCGTCGTCCGCGCAGTGGGCGAGGTCGACCGGCTTGTGCGGAGCGATCGCGACCACGGCCCCGTCCCCGTTCTGGGTCAGGGGACTGGCGCCGTCGATCGAGGCTTCCTCGGTCAGGCCGCTTGTCGCCTCATGTTCGCGCTGGTCAGAAATCGTCTGCCGTCCTCGAGCCGTCGCTGGTAGGCCACGTAGGCGGCCGATCGCTCGAGCGCGGTGCGCTCGGGGTTCTCGGCTGCTTCGAGGCCTGGCCCTTCACGATCGAGGTTGACGAGCCCCAGCTCGGTGAGGACCCGCACCAGGCGCCCCGCGAGTGCGGCGCTCCGTGGTTGCGGCCCCTCGCCCCGAAGCAGCTGCTCGACCGCCTCACCGCCGCTCGCCCTGCCTGCGCGCAAGGCGCGGTACACGGCGGTCAGCGGGTCGCGGAGGGCGAAGTCCCATTCGTGTATTCGTAGAGCAAAGTCTAGTTCAGGCGTACCCCACGCCAGGTGGGTCCATCCCTCACCGGTGTGGACCGTCGGTCGAGTCGGCGGATCGACCGCCACCACGTGGACGAACGGCTCGGCCAGCTCGGGCGCATCTTCGAGAGCGCACCAGGAGGTCAGGGCGAAGCCGCCGACCCGCTCCGACAGCGCGCGGGCCCGCGCCGGAGCGTGCGCGGCGACGGCCAGCACGGGCTCGCCGGAAGCGACGAGATCGCCCAGCAGGCCGGCGATTCCGGTGCCGCGCAGGTCACGCGTGAGCCGTACCCCGCCGACGTGGGCCGGCGCGGCGAGATCGGCGTGGGCGCGCGCGACGCCGCCGCGCGTCTCCGCGCCACTCCACGCGTCGAGGTCGCGGTCCAGCTCGCGCCGCCAGCCCGCGTGGAACTCGCCCTCGCCGACCACGTCGATCGCGCCGGGGGCGCAGCGCTGGGCGCGCCGGAGCACGAGCTTGGGCGAGACGGCGCCGTTCCAGCGGTCGATCTCCAGGCGGACGGCGGCATCCGCGGGCTCGTCGGGCTTCACCGGCAACGTCCCGCCGTTGCCGAACGCGACGCAGCGCGACTTCGCGCCGCCCGCGCTGAGCGTGAAGCGCACGTGGCGGCCTTCGCTCATCGGCTCGGGGTCGATCAGGTGCGCGGACGGGACGAGCAGCGAGACGCCCGGGTTGCCCATGCCGAACGGCGCGAGCTCCTGCAGCTCCTCAGCGAGGTCCAGCGAAAGCGCGTCGCCTTGGGCGACGGCGTCGATCCGCACCTCCGGGCGCAGATCCTCCTCCGTCAGCATCTCGTTCGCGTAGGCGAGGAAGCTGGCGCGGAACGCGTCGACCTCGTCGCGATGGATCGTCAGGCCCGCGGCGGCCTTGTGCCCGCCATGGCGCAACAGGTGACGCGCGCTCGCGTTCAGGCCGCCGAGCAGGTCGAAGCGCGGGATCGAACGCCCGGAGCCCGAGCCCTCGTCCCCTTCGAGCGCGATCAGCACCGCGGGCCGGTGGTGGCGTTCGGCGATCCGCGAGGCGACGATGCCGATGACGCCCGGATGCCAGCCGTCGGCGGCGAGCACGAGGGCGTTGCCCGCGGGGTGCTCGGCCACGAGGGCCTCGGCCTCGAAGCGGATGCGGGTCTCGACGTCGCGGCGCTCGCTGTTGACGGCGTCCAGCTCGGCGGCCACGGCGCGGGCGCGCTCCCGGTCGTCCGTGAGCAGGAGCTCCAGGCCGGCGTCGGCGCGGTACAGGCGGCCGGCGGCGTTCAGGCGCGGGCCGAGGCGAAAGCCGATCGCGCTCTCGTCCAGCCCGCTCGGGTCCACACGGGCGACCTCCATCAGCGCGCGCAGGCCGACCTTGCGCGTACCGGCGATCGCCTTCAGGCCTTCACGCACCAGCCGGCGGTTCTCACCCTGGAGCGGGACGACGTCGGCGACCGTGGCCAGCGCGACCAGATCCAGGTCCTCGTCGCACAGCGCCGGGTCCTCCCCGATCGCCGCGACCAGCGCCTGCGCGAGCTTGTACGCGACGCCGGCGGCGCACAGCTCCGGGCACGGGTAGCCGTTGAGCCGCGGGTGCACGATCGGCGCATCCGGCAGCGCACCGTCCGCGCGCGGCGAGTGGTGGTCGGTGACGATGACGTCCATCCCGAGCGCCTTGGCCGCCGCGACCTCCTCGACCGCCGTGACCGCGCAGTCGACCGTGATCAGCAGGTTCGTGCCGCGCCCCGCGAGCCGCTCGACCGTGGCGGCCGCGAGCCCGTAGCCGTCGTCGATCCGCGACGGCAGGTACCAGTCCACGCGCGCCCCGATCGTGCGCAGCGCGCGCACGAGGATCGCGGTCGAGCAGACGCCGTCCACGTCGTAGTCGCCGTGCACGGTGATCTGCGACCCGCGCTGCACGTGATCGAGGATCCGCTCGGCCACCTGCGCGAGCCCGGGCCACTCCTCCAGCCCGTGCCGCACGCCCGCGGCCAGGAACGCCCGCGCGGCCTCGGGCTCCCCCAGCCCGCGCCGCACCAGCACCTGCGCGAGCACATGCGAGCAGCTGAGCTCCGCGGACAGCCGTGAGGCCGCCGCGAACGCATAGGGAGAGACCGACATCCGCGCGTCCACGATGCCCACACGCTAGGTCCGCCCCAGGACGGAACGCCGGTCCCCCTTTATCTTGGGGGTCATGGACGACGGGGCGATCGCCGCGCTGCGGGACCTGTACAGCGACTTGGAGATCGACGGGCAGGTCCTGGACCTGTGCGGCGGCGGGCAGGCGCACTTCGAGGTGCCGCCGGACTCGCTCGTCGTGTTCGACGGCGAGGACAAGGCCGAGCTGCCGTACGGTGACGCCGAGTTCGACGACGTGGTCTGCCTGCTCGCCGGTGTCAAGCAGCCGAAGGAGACGCTGGTCGAGGTGGCGCGCGTGCTCAAGCCCGGCGGGCACTTCGTGTGCTCGTTCGTCGGCGGGGCCGACGACGCCGGGCGCGTGCGCAAGCTGCGCAAGTACTTCGACGGCTCACCCGCCTTCGCGGGCGCCGAGAGTGACCTGCGGACGTCGCTGACGGGCAGCGGCGACCGGCTGTGGGCCGTCTGGGCTACCAGACGGCCCTAACCAGAGATCAGTGGCTTCCGAAGTGCGCGGGGGTGCCGCCGGCCTCGCGGATCTGCCGCAGGCCGAGCCACCAGATGAAGCCCATGCCGGCGAGCGCGCCCGGGATGGCCTCGAAGCCGGTGAGCAGGTTCGTGTCGTCCTCGCTCGGGATGCCGAGGTTGATCAGCAGCCCGAAGACGATCGAGCCGACCAGGGCGCCGCAGAACGCGCCCACGATCCCGCCCCAGAAGTTGTCCGGCAGGAAGACGGTGAAGTGCCAGAGGGCCAGGCCCACCATGGTCCAGATGAGCAGAGCCATCAGCGCGGCCTCCCGTGACGCTTGTTGCGGGGCTTTCGGTCCTTGGCATCGCCGCCGTCATCCGACGGCGTGTCCGGTGTGTCCGGCGTCGATGACGACGGGGTCTCAGGCGGCGTGGTCGTGCCGTTGCCCGTCGCACGGGCGCGGGCACGGCGGCCACCGGCGGGCCGGCCACTCGCGGCGGTCGCCGCGGCGGCGGGCTGACGCGAGGTCGCCTCGTCGATCCCGAGGTCCTTGACCATCTCCTGGAACTCGGTCGCCGAGACCTCCTGGCCGGGGGGAGCCGACACGCTGCGGCGCTTGCGCTCCTTGGGCTGGACGTCGATCGGGCCGCCCTGGTCGGCGACCGCGTACGCGGGCACCCGGCCGAGCCGCTCGAGGATCCGCGCGTGGCGGGCACGGAAGCCCGGCTCGCGCTCCTTCCAGTGCTGGAGCACCGGCGTGGCGATGAAGATCGACGAGTACGTGCCCGACGCGATGCCGACGAAGAGCGCGAACGCGAAGTCGCGCAGCGTCTCGCCGCCGAACAGCATCAGCGCGAGGACCGGCAGCAGCGTGCAGAAGGACGTCGCCAGCGAGCGGACGATGACCTCCGACAGCGAGCGGTTGACGATCTGGGAGAACGCCGCGCTCGGCATGCGAGGCACGTTCTCTCTGATTCGGTCCATCACGATGATCGTGTCGTACAAGGAGTAACCCAAGACGGTCAAGAGCGCCGCGACCGTCGACGTCGTCACCTCCCGGCCGACGAGGGCGTAGACGCCCGCCACGATCAGGATGTCGTGCAACACCGCGATCAGGACCGGCACGGTGAACTTCGGCTCGAAGCGCAACGCGAGGTAGACCGTGATGACGAGCAGCGACGCGATGATCGCGATCAGCGCGGAGTTCGCGACCGACTCACCGAAGCTCGGGCCGATCGACTCCACGCTCGGTTGCGTGTCCGCCGGGAAGCCGTAGGCCTCCTCGAGGCGGTTGTTCGCCTCGCCGACGCGGCTCGGGCCGAGCTCCTCGGTGGAGATCTGGACGACGTGGTCGCCGAGACCGCTGCCGCTGAGCGTCTGGATCTTGGCGTCCGCCAAGCCCATCGGACCGAGCGTGTCACGCACCTGCTCGACGGTTGCCGCCCGCTCCAGCGACGCGGTGATCCGCGTACCGCCGTCGAAGTCGATGCCGAAGTTGATCCCCTTGCCCGACATGGCGAGCGCGCAGATCAGCAGGATGAGGCCGGACGCGGAGAAGAACCACTTCGCCTTGCCCATGTAGTCGATCTGGAACTTGTGCTTCTGCTCACCGGCGCCGAGCGCGGCCTTGGAGGCCAGCAGGCGCGTGTTGCGCAGCGAGTACAGGATCGCCTGCGTCGCCAGCACCGCGGTGAGCAGCGACAGGATGACGCCGAGACCGAGGGTGAAGGCGAAGCCCTGGACGCCCGAGGTCGCGAGGATGAAGAGGATGAACGCGACGAGGAACGTGACGATGTTCGCGTCGATGATCGCCGTCAGGCCCTTGCGGTAGCCCGTGACGATCGCCGTGCCGACCGATCTTCCGGCCCGCACCTCCTCTTTGACGCGTTCGAAGATGACGATGTTCGCGTCTGCGGCGACGCCGAGCGTCAGCACGAGGCCGGCGATGCCCGGCAGCGTCAGCGTGATCGGGATCAGCTTGACGACCGCGTAGAAGTACAGCGCGTAGATGAGCATCGCGATCGTCGCGATGACGCCCAGCACGCGGTAGAAGATGATCAGGAAGAGGGCGACGATGATGAAGCCCGCGATGCCGGCCTTCAGGCCCTGGTCCAGCGCCTGCTTACCCAGGGTCGCGGAGACCTGCGAGCGCGACACCTCGGTGAGCTTGAGCGGCAGGGCGCCGATCTTGAGGACCGTCGCGAGGTCCTGCGCGGACTTGATCGTGAACGAGCCGGAGATCTGCGCGCCCGTCGAGCCGTCGATGCCGTCCGAGTTCTCGCGCCAGTTGATGTACGGCGCGGAGACGAGCTCGTTGTCGAGGGCGATCGCGAAGTGCTGCGAGGTCTGGAGCGGATCGCCGCCGAGGGCGTTGTCCGCACCGCGCTGCGCGACGCGACGGGTGATGGCCTGGAACGCCTTGCGCCCCTGGTCGGTGAAGTTGAACGTGACGATCGGCTCGTTGCCGATCGACTGGTCGAACGACTGCTCCGGGTCCTTGATGTCCGTGCCGGAGAGGCCGGGACGATCCTGCAGGACCCACCAGCGGTCGGGGTCCGGATCGTCGGGCTCGGCCTTCTGCTCACGCAGGACGAGGACGCCGGCCGGGACCTCGAGGAACTCGGCCTTCGCCTTCTCGGCGGCGGTCAGCGAATCCTCGGCGTCCTTGCGCGACCCGAAGGTCTGCGCCGCGGTCGGGTTCGTGCCGAACGGCTTCTTCGTCACCTTGTCGAAGACGTACCAGCGCGGCTCGGCGGCCGCCTGCGAGGTGCCACCGGGCGAGTCGTCGGCGAGCGGGTCAAGACCCTTGCCGACGCCGACGGCCGTGCACTTGGACGCCTGCTCGACGGCCGTGCGGAGACCGCTGATCGGCTGACGCTGGTTGGCGTTCTGGTCCGGGTCGGTCTTGCAATCCTCGTCAAGGAGGTTCGCTTCCCAGTCGTAGAAGTACAACTGGGCGGTGGAGCCGACCTGGTCGGCGGCGGCTTCGGCGTCCTCGACGCCCGGCAGGTTGACCTCGATCTGGTCATTGCCGGACTGGAAGAGCTCCGCTTCGGAGACACCGAACTCGTTGACACGCTGCTGCATGAGGTCCAGCGAGCGCTGCATGGCATCGGGTGTGATCGGCTGCTGAGCCGTCGCCTCCGCCTTGTAGACAAGCTGCACTCCGCCCTGGAGATCCAGGCCGAGAACCGTTGGCTTTGTAGCCACAACAGCGATCGAGCCGCCGATGAGGGCAGCCACGAGTAGCAGGACGAATAGGGATCGACGACGTTCAGACATGCGAAATCACGCGATGAGGGTACTCAGACCTCGGCATAGAGCCGATTGGCGGGACGGATAGGTTTTCTGGCGCTACCTGGACGGCGTCAGGACGAGCAGGAGACCACCGTCATCATCGTAGGCCGGAAAGAGATCGGCCACAGCCTTCGCGGGCAGATCCCCCTCGGCGTTGACGATGACAGGCTTTCCGAGACGGCGTACTCCCCACTCCAGGGCCGTCCCGACATGATCCTCGCCTCCATCGAAGTCGAGACCGAGGACATCCTTCACCGGGCGCCCGATGACCTTCTCGTCGGAGAGGCCGGTCAGCTCGCGAGAGCCACGGCCACAGCCGATGATCCGGCCCTCCTTGTCACAGACGAAGAAGGCGGCGTTGGGCGCCGGGTAATAGTCGTCCAGCAGCTCGAACAGGAAGCCGAAACCGCACTTCGAGCACCCTTTGGGCACGTTGCGGAACCCGGACGTACGCTCGTTCGCGGTCGTCCGGTTGCCGCAGTTCGGGCAGATGAACAGATGAGCCATCAGAATCGTGAGGGTAGTCCCCGGCTTAAACGGACGCTATGGGCCGTTCGGCTAGAAGAGCCCGGCGGGGTCTGAAGGCGGCTCCAGACCGAGGTGGCGGAAGGCGTGCGGCGTGGCGCAGCGACCCCTCGGCGTACGCAGGATGAACCCGCGCTGGAGCAGGTACGGCTCGTAGACGTCCTCGACGGTGTCCTGCTCCTCGTGCACGGCGACCGCGAGGGTGGACAGACCAACTGGTCCGCCTCCGAACCGATCGCAGATCACGGTGAGGATCTCGCGGTCCAGCCGATCGAGGCCTTCGTCGTCCACGCCCATGGCGTCCAGCGCCGCGTACGCGGTGGTCGCGTCCACGGTGCCGTTGCCGTGCACCTGCGCGAAGTCGCGCACGCGCTTGAGCAGCCGGTTGGCCACGCGCGGGGTGCCGCGCGAGCGCTCGGCGACCGCGCGGGCACCGTCCATGTGCACGGCGACGCCGAGCACGTGGGCGCTGCGGGCGACGATCGCGGCCAGCTCGTCCGGGCTGTAGAGGTCCAGCCGGTGCTGGATGCCGAAGCGGTCGCGCAACGGCGTCGAGAGCAGGCCGGCGCGCGTCGTGGCGCCGATCAGCGTGAACGGCGGGATCGGCAGCGTGACGACCTTGGCCCCTGCGCCGACGCCGAACGTGATCGGCAGCTCGCCGTCTTCCATCGCCGGATAGAAGGTCTCCTCCACCGCCCGTGGCAGCCGGTGGATCTCGTCGACGAAGAAGACGCTGCGCGGCTCCAGGTCGGTGAGGAAGGCGGCGATGTCGCCCTTGCGCTCGAGCGCCGGGCCGGCGGTCTGCACGAACGGGACCTCGAGCTCCTCGGCGATGATCCGGGCGAGGCTCGTCTTCCCCAGGCCGGGCGGGCCGGCCAGCAGGACGTGGTCCAGCGCCTCCCCGCGGGCGGCCGCGGCCTTGATCGAGACGTCGAGCTGGGCCTTCAGCGCGGGCTGGCCGACGAACTCGTCCAGCCGCCGTGGCCGCAGCGACTGCTCCGCGTCGTCGTCCTCCCGGACGCGCGGCGTCTGGATCCGCTCCAGGTCGGCGCCGGGGGTGCGGATCATCGGCGCGACACCTTCAGGGCGTGGGTGATGAGGGCCTCGGGCGTGTCACCCGCGGCGCCGTCCAGCAGCTTCTCGATCTCCGGCGGGGCGAAGCCGAGCCCGAGCAGGCCGTTGCGGGCCTGGACGCGTGGGTCGTCCGAGCCGAGGGTGCTCCCGGAGATCGGGTCCTGGACGTCCGGGATCTTCGTCTTGAGCTCGACGATGATCCGCTCGGCGGTGCGCTTGCCGATCCCCGGCACGGCCACCAGCCGCGCGGTGTCCGACGCCGCGACCGCGGCCAGCAGCTCCCGCGGCGGGCCGCCGCTCAGCACCGCCAGCGCCATCTTCGGGCCGACGCCCTGGACGCCGATCAGCAGCAGGAAGAGATCCCGCTCCTCCTCGGTGGCGAAGCCCATGAGCGTGAGCGCGTCCTCGCGCACGATCAGGTGCGTGAAGAGCGTCACCGGTTCGCCGATCCGCGGCACGTGGCTGAGCGTCTCGGCCGAGACGCCGAGCCGGTAGCCAACGCCCCCGCAGGAGACGACGACGTGGTCGCCGCGGCGGACCGCGACCTCACCCGAGACGAGCGCGATCATGCCGTCACCCGTTCCATCGCGGCCTGCAGCGACGCTCCGTTGGCGTGGCAGATGGCCACGGCGAGCGCGTCGGCCGCATGGTCGGGCGTGGGCAGCTCCGGCAGCGAGAGGAGTGTCTGGACCATCCGCTGCACTTGCTCCTTCCCGGCCCGGCCGGAGCCGGTGACCGCGGTCTTGACCTGCTGAGGGGTGTAGGACGAGCAGCGGATCGCCCGCTGGCCGGCGGCGAGGATGACGACGCCGCGCGCCTGGCCGACGGCGAACGCCGACCGCGCGTTGGAGCCGAAGTACAGATCCTCGACCGCGACCGCTTCCGGGTTGTACTCGTCGATGAGCTCGCACACCCGCTGGTGGATGTGCGCGAGCCGCAGCCCCGCGTCCGTGCCCGCGCGCGTCTCGATCACGCCGCCGTCGAGCGCGACGACACGGCCGCGCTGATGCGCGACTACGCCGTAGCCGGTGTTGGCGACACCGGGGTCGATCCCGAGGACGATCACGTGCACCCGCCTCATTCTGCGGAGGGGGTCGGACGTCCTTCTATTTCGGCAGCGAGCTTCCTGCGAACCCGAAGAACCAGATCGCGAAGGCGACGAGCGCCACCCCCACCGAGACGATCATCACGGTGTCGAGCACGCCGCCGCGGCGGCTGGAGGTCCGCTCGGCCCGCATCGACCGCAGCCAGGCGCCGCGGTGGCGCTCCTGCGCGCGGCCCGTGAGCCGGCCGTGCAGCCGGTCGAGCCAGCCGAGGAACTTGCCCACGATCGCCATCCCGACCGGCAGCCCGAGGATGATCAGCAGGTACGGTCCGGCGCTCGGGTTCGACGAGTCCGCGAGCTGCGAGGCGACGTAGATCAGCCCCAGCGGGACGCCGATCCACATCACCACGGAGCCGACCGCCATCAGCAGCACGAGCGCCATCGCGGCCGGTGAGTAGGGCGAGCGCAGCATCGTCGGCCTCATGTTCCCGGAAACTCTGGGCACAATCGTCACATGTACCGTGAGCTCGCTCCCCCGGACGACGTGGCCGAATCGGTCGCGTGCGTGTGGGAGAGCGTCTCGAGCGGCGGCGTGATCCTGCCGGACGGCTGCGTGGACCTCGTCTGGGGCGGTGAGGGGCTCAAGATCGCCGGTCCCGCCACGCGCGCGGCGCTCGGTGGCGTGCCCGCCGGGAACGCCGTGTTCGGCGTGCGGTTCCGGCTCGGCGCGGCGGGCGCGGGGCTCGGGATTCCGGCCGCCGAGGTCGCCGATCTCAGCGTCGACGCCGAAGAAGTCCTGGGCCGTGGCGTGTCAGAGCGCGTCGCCGACGGTGGCCTGCCCGCGCTGCTCGCGCTGGTCCGCGAACGGCTGCAGCCCGTCGACCCGATCACCCGCGCCGCCGCGCTCGCGATGGCCCGCCCGGACACGCGCGTGGCGGAGCTGGGCGCGACGCTCGGCCTGAGCGAGCGCCAGCTGCGGCGCCGCTTCCTCGACGCGGTCGGGTACGGCCCGAAGACGCTCGCGCGGGTGCTCCGCTTCCAGCGCTTCCTCACGCTCGCCGCGGCGGGGCGCGACGAGGCGCGCGGTGGCGCTGCGCCGCGAACGTCCAGCCGGCGGCCGCCCGCCGATCTCGCACGGCTGGCGCTCGACGCGGGCTACGCCGACCAGGCGCACCTCACGCGCGAGGCGCGGCGGCTGTCCGGCCGCACGCCGGCGGAGCTGATCGCGAGCGGCGCGGGGCCGGCGGGCGAACGTGTCCGTTCCGTTCAAGCCGTCGGCGCGCCGGGCGCGTACCGTCCGGCGGGATGATCGACCGAGCAGAGGCGTACATCTGGAAGACGGCGCGCGTGCTGGAGCAGCGGCGCTTCGAGGTCCTGTTCAAGGACGGGGATCCCGAGGCCGTGAAGGCCGCCCTGGAGCCGTACAAGACCGCGGACGGCGGCTACGGCTACGCGCTGGAGCCCGACGGGCGCGGCCCCACGAGTCAGCCCCCGCACATCTGGACCGCGCTGGAGGCGCTGGAGGACGTCGGCGCGACCGATCCGCGCGTGCCCGACCACCTGCAGACGATCACCGCGCCCGACGGCGGCGTGCCGGTCGCGACCGTGGCGATGAACGATTGGCCAGTCGCGCCGTGGTGGGCGATCGGCACCGAAGGGTCGCTCCTGGCCACCGCGCTGCTGTACGCGCCGCTCTCCACGCACGTCCAGCATCCGTGGCTCGACGGGGCCGAGGCGTTCCTGTGGAAGACCGTCGACGGGATCGAGAAGACGCACCCGTACGAGGTCGAGGCCGCGATCACGTTCCTGGACGCCGCGCGTGACCGGCCGCGCGCGGAGGCGGCGGCGCAGCGGCTCGGGCAGCTCGTCCGCGAGCAGAACCTCGTGGGCGTGCAGCCCGAGGGCTACTCGGTCGGAGAGATCCACCACCCGCACGACTTCGCGAAGTCCGCGGACAGCCTCGCCCGCGCGTGGTTCACGGACGCGGAGCTCGAGGCCTCGCTCGACCACCTCGCCTCGCGTCAGAACGACGAGGGCGGCTGGGACATCACGTGGTCCGTGTGGACCCCCGCGATCAAGATCGAGTGGAGCGGGCTGGTGACGATCGCAGCGCTCAAGACGCTGCGATCGTACGGGCGCGTCTAGCCCGCAGACCAGCGGGAGCATCGCCCTCTGGGCGATACTCCCAGGCTAAGCGAGCCCGCAGGGCGAGGCTTAGCCCGCGATTTTCTCGAGGACGTCGGCGGCGACGTCGAAGTTCGCGTGGATCTCGTCGGTGTCGTCGAGATCCTCGAGGGTGTCGATCAGCTTCATCAGCTTGGTCGCGCCCTCTTCGTCCAGCGGCACCTGCACCGTCGGGCGGTACATGATCGAGAACTCCGTCAGCTCGATCCCGGCCTCGGTCAGCGCGGAGCGGACCGCGGTGAGGTCGGACGGCTCGCACAGGACCTCGAAGACGTCCTCGTCGAGCACGATGTCCTCGGCGCCGGCGTCCACCGCCGGCATCAGGTCGTCCTCGGAGTAGCGCTCGCCGTCGACGAGCACGACGCCCTTCTTGTCGAACAGGTACGCGACCGAGCCGGGCTCGCCGAGGCTGCCGCCGTGCTTGCCGAACGCGTGGCGGACCTCCGCGCTGGTGCGGTTGCGGTTGTCCGTGAGCGCTTCGACGAGGAGCGCCACGCCGCCGGGGCCGTAGCCCTCGTACATGACGTGGTCGTAGGACTCCGTGTCCGCGCCCGCGCCGGTGCCCTTCGCGATCGCGCGCTCGATGTTGTCCTTCGGCATCGAGGCGGCCTTCGCCTTCTGCACGGCCAGGCCGAGGGCGGGGTTCCCCTCGACGTCACCGCCGCCTTCCTTCGCCGCGACGGTGATCGCCCGCGCGAGCTTCGTGAAGAGCTTGCCGCGACGCGAGTCGACGATCGCCTTCTTGTGCTTGATTCCCGCCCACTTGGAATGACCGGCCATGGGCGGGGATTCTAGAAGAGCGCAGAAACTCCGACACGCGTCGAAATCCCCTGCGTCATCAGGGTCGACACGCCGGTGACCCAGGGGCTGAAGCCCGCCTCGCATAGACCGCACCGGCGGCCCTAGACGACAAGGAAGTGCTCCCCATGCCGGCTGCCCCTGCCGGTCGCGTCCCGCTGCCTGCCGGCGGCGGGATCGATCGCCCCTGCTCCAGCACACGCCGTGGCTTTGTCTTCGGCGGTGGTGCCCTGCTCGCCTCGATGCTGATCCCCGGCGCGCGCGCCCCGCGGGCGGCCGCCGCCGCGAACGCGCTCGATGGCGCCGCCTACTGGGCGTTCGCGGACCGCATGCAGGACACGCTCGACGGCTACTGGCGGGACGGGCTGTACCGGCCGGAGCGGTCGATGGTCAACGCGACGATGCTCCTCACGCACAGCGCCGCCGCGGTCGCCGGGCACACCGGCGCCGCGCGGCGCGACGACCGCGTGCGTGAGCTCGTCGACCGTCTGTGCACCGGGCCGGCGTGGGTGAAGAGCCCGTCGACCGGCTCGCAGGGCCACATGCCCGGCTGGCGTGACGGGATGACCGGCGGCGGCATCCAGCACCTCGTGGTGGACACCGAGATCGTCTGGGGCCTCCTGCACGCGTGGCGCGCGCGGGAAGTCCTCGGCCTCGACGGCGACCTGATCGCCGACCGCATCGTCAGCACCGCCAGCGGCCAGTTCTGGCGCTGGCCGGCGCTCCGGCTCAACCAGGCGAACTGGTACGTGCGCATGTACGCGGCGGCCGCGGAGGTCGGCGGCGACAAGGGCAGCTTCCACGACCAGATCCTCAAGCAGCTGCGCCGCTTCGTCGACGGCGCCAAGCAGCCGATGAGCGGCGCGACGATCTCCAACCTCGGCCCCAGCTACCGCTTCCACTACCTCCCGGGCAGCACCGAGAACCACAAGTACAACCTCGACAGCGCCGAGTACGCGAACATCGTCTGCGGCATGCTCGTCGCTTACGAGCAGGCCCGCAAGGCCGGGATGCCGGCGCTCGACTCCACCCGCACCGCCGTCATCCGCAACTGGTGCGAGCGCGTCCTCTGCGGCTACTGGACGCACGCCGGCTACCTGAACTGGGACACCGGCCTCGGCTTCAAGCGCTGGCACCAGGGCAAGAAGCTCGGCCTCTCCCAGGGCGCCCTGCTCGGCATCGCCGCCTGCGACGAGCTCTCCGACCACGGCGCGTGGGCCAAGCACATGCTCGACCGCTCCTTCGAGCTCTTCGGCCGCTGGACCGACCGCGCCAAGGGCCTCCCGCCCGCGAACGCGTTCGGCGTGCCGTCGATCGACGACAACGAGTCCTCCGCCCTCCTCGCCGCCGCCCGCGTGCAGGCCAACGCGGCCCAGGCCGCCCTGCTCGGCCTCGGCGCGATGGGCGCGGAGGAGCCGCCGCCGTTGTACGCCTACGACCCCGACGTCGGACGCCTGGCCGTGACGACGCCGTCCTACAACACGGCGATCGTGGCCGTGAACCGCGGCGCGTTCCCGTACGGCGGGCTCGAGCTCTCGCGGCTCTTCGACGGCCAGCAGGACGTCGCGGGCGGCGTGGGTGGCCGGCCGCCGGCGTCCTTCGGCGTCGTCGTGAGGGACGCCGGCGGGAAGATCGTCCACGCGTCCCAGCGGGCGGTCGACCGGGACAAGCCCCTGCAGCTGCTGGCGCCGCACGACACCAAGCCGCCCTACGCCGGCGCGTTCTCCACCCTCCGCGTGCGCGGGAAGGTCACGCGCGGCTCGATCGCGATCGAGACGACCCACACGTTCCGGGCGACGTACATCGAGACGTCCTGGAACGTGGACGGGGCCGACGGGAAGACGATCGAGGTGCTGTTCCCGTCTTGGGGGAAGGGGGCGCGGGTGTGGGCCGTGAACGCGGCCGGTGAGCGGTCGACCGTACGCGGGTCCGTGTCGCTGGAGGGCGTGGACTACTTCCACGTCGAGAGTGAGTTGTCGGGCTACGTGGTGGTGATTCGCAGCGGGGCGGCGAACGCGAGCGCCGCGGCCAAGGCGGTGGCTTCGCAGTCGTCGGCTCCGGACCCCGGGCCCACGTTGACCGTGCGGGCTAAGGGGTCGTCGGTGACGGCGCGTGTGGCGCCCGTGCGGTCGGTGGACGAAGCGCGAGCTGTAGCGGGCCGCCTGGTGTAGCCGAGCGTTCGTGGTCGCTTTGGTCCGCTCCCCGTCCGGGCGACCAAGGTCGCGCACGACCGCGCTCCGAACAAAGGGGGTGTGGTCACAAACTCCCGCATAGCGGGAGTTTCCGACCGCACCCCCTCTCCGCGCCCGTTCGTCGACCGGAAACCGATCGCGCCGAGCCCAGGCGGCACGGCCGAGGGACGATCTTCGATGCCCGTAACTTGACGGTAGGCCTGCACGGCGCTTCTAGGGAACACCGCGCGGAGCCCGAGCGGGCGCTGAGCCCGGGCGCGCGGTCGGCACCCGGGCTCCCTTCCCCCTCGATGGCCGTTGTTCGCCGGCTTACTCCACGGGGACCGGGGACGCCGTCTCCGTAGGCGTCGCCACGGCCGTCTCCGTCGGCACCGCCGTAGCGACGACAGTCGGCACCACCGTCGGAGCAACCGTCGGCGTCTCGACCGGGGTCGCAACCGGAGTCGCCACCACCGTCGGAACCGGCGTCGCCACACTCGGCACAGGCCGCGCGAGCCCCTTCGGCGGCGCCTGCCGCGGCTTGTACGCCTCCCGCGCGATGTTCGCCAGAGCGTCCCGCCGCGCCTTCGAGCCGGGCGGCGAGAGATGGAACTTCTTCGCGCGGGCGAAGAACGCCTGCTGCTCTTCCGGCGTCGGGTTCGTGCGCATGAACGCCTTGACGGCGTGCAGGTAGAGCTTGCGGTCGTCGAAGCGGTGCGAGCGGGGCGTCGCCGGGACGCGGCGGGCCTTGCGCTTCGGCGTCGCCTTCTTGGTCGTGGCCGTCACGGCCGAGCGGGTGGCCACGGCGGTCGGCGTGGAATCCACGACAACCGCCTTCCCCGGCTCGGAGCGCTTGGGCTTGTGGGCGGCGCGCGGTCGGTCCGCGGCGTCCAGGTCAGCCGGGGTGACCATGGCGAGCTGCGGCTCCTCGCTCGCGTGGTGCTTGACCACGGGCACGGTGACGGCGCTGCCGCCGAGGACGAGCGCGCAGCACGTGCCGACCGCGACCTTCTGGACGGTGGCCACGCTGCCGCCGCCGATGAGCTGGGCGAGAACGCCCCACGGGCTCCAGCCCGCCAGCCGGCGCAGGCGCGAGGGACGCTCGCGCAGCAGCGCCTGGTGCGCGCGGCAACCGGCGCAGCTCCACAGGTGCCGACGGGCGATCTCGCTCGCACGCACGCCGCCGTCGGCCGCCATTTCCAAGGCGTCCCGCACTGAGACGCAAGAGGTCTCGCGCGCCTCCGCGGTCTGGCGCAGGTTCGCGCGGGCCCGGGCGAGGAGCGAGCGAGTGGTGTCGACGGTCGTGTCCAGCCGGACGGCGACCTCCTCGTGCGAGAGCCCGTCCAGCGCGCTCATCACGAGCACGGACTTCTGGCGGTCCGGCAGGCGGTGGATGTCCCCGAGCAGCTCGCGCGCCTCCGTGCGGTCCACGAGCACCTCGGGCAGCTGGCCCGACGCGGACGGGAGCGTCTCCAGCTCGACGTCGCCGGCGGCCGCGCGCACCTTCGCGCGGCGCAGCTCGTCGAGCGAGGCGTTGCGGACGAGCCGCAGCAGCCACGCGCGCGTGTCGATCGGGACGACGCCGCCGCGCAGCGCCGTGTCGGCCCGCAGGTAGACGTCCTGCACGACGTCGTCGGGGTCATGACCGGACCCGCGCAGGAGCCGCCCGGCGTGCCGCCGCAGCACGGGGCGATGACGCTCGAACTCAGTGGCGAACGTGTCCTCGTGGGTGAGCAGGGGATCCTCCTGGGAAAACTCGGGCGGGCGGGTGGTCGACTCGGGAGACGCACCGGTCCGGTTGACGTGTCGCCTGTTCTTATTGGTTTCTTCGCGTCGTGTGACGGGGGTTATCCGTACGCTCCCCGCGGTGTGGACCGAACTACGTACGGCACGGGCCGCGGCCTATGAACGCGCCCGGCCCGAGATCCTCGAGCACGTCCCGCCGACCGCACGGCGCGTGCTCGATCTCGGCTGCGCCACCGGTACCACCGGGGAAGCGCTCAAGGCCCGGCAGGAAGTCGAGGTCACGGGCATCGAGATCGAGCCCGAGTACGCGCGCGAGGCCGAGACCCGGCTGGACCGCGTGCTCTGCGCCGACGCGGCGTCCGTCCCCGAGGACCTCGAAGGCCCGTTCGACGCGCTGATCGCCGCCGACATCCTCGAGCACCTCGTCGACCCGTGGACGACGCTGAAGGCCTACGCGGCGCTGCTGGAGCCGGGCGCGGCCGTCGTGATCAGCCTCCCGAACGTCAACCACTGGAGCACGTTCGCCTATCTCGCCCGCGGCCGCTGGCCCCGCAAGCCCGAGGGGATCTTCGACGCCACCCACCTGCGCTGGTTCACCCGCGCGGACGCGCTCGACCTGCTCGACCATGCCGGCCTGAAGCCCCACACCGTCGTCCGCCGCCGCTGGCTGCTCACGCGCGGCTCCCGCCTGGACCGGCTCGCTCCGCCGCTGCCGCTGTTTACGTTCCAGCACGTGATCGCCGCCACCAAGCCCGCATGAGCTACGACCTGCACGGGTTCCGGGTCCCGCCCGGCGTGACCGTCGAGGAGTACTACGAGGACGAGGCGCGCGAGGAGGAGCTCATCGCCGACGACCGGCCGCCGACCGCGGTTGAGCGCGCGGAGATGGAGCGCCTGGCCGCGGCGGTGCTCGCCCACGACCCGACCCTCGAGCGCTTCGACGGCAAGGACCACATCGAGCTCACCAGCAAGGACGCGATCCAGGTCTCGCTGTTCAAGCAGGAGGCCGGGATCACGGTCCCCTACTGGTACGAGGGCGACAAGGCCCACGACGTCCTGATCGAGATGTACGAGCTCGCGGAGCTGATCACGCGCGAGAGCGGCCTGAGCTTCTACGACCCGCAGAGCGGCGAGGAGGTCAGCGGCCCAAGCGCCACGGACGCGTACGCCTCCGGGGTCCAGGCGACCCAGGCGATCGCCGCCAAGTACGCGGCCGACCCGCCGCCCGCCCCGCCGAAGAAGCGCGGATGGCTCTCTAAGCTCACGCGCCGTGACTGATCTCTCCCGCATCTTCAAGGCCTACGACGTCCGCGGCATCTATGGCGAGGACTTCAACGGCGACACGGCGGAAGCGATCGGCCGCGGCCTCGCGCGGGCGCTGTCGGACCTGTCGGGCAAGCCGGCGAGCGAGCTGAAGGTCGGCCTCGGCCGGGACATGCGGCTGTCGGCGCCCGAGATGGCCGCGGGCTACCGCAAGGGCCTGATGGCCGAGGGCGCGCACGTCGTCGACGCCGGGATGGTCGGCACGGAGATGCTCTATTGGCTCGTCGGCAGCCGGGAGCTCGACGGCGGCCTGATGTGCACCGCGAGCCACAACCCGAAGGCCTACACGGGCGCGAAGATGGTCGAGAAGGGCTCCGTCGCCCTGTCCGGCGACCGCGGCCTGGCCGAAGTGCAGGCGCACATCGAGAACGGCCTCGGCGAGGCGCCGGGCGGCGGCTCGTTCGAGGAGGTCGATCTCTACGCCGACTTCCACAAGGTCGCGCTCGAAGTCATCGACACCAGCGTGATCAAGCCGCTGAAGGTCGTCGTGGACGGCGGCAACGGCATGGCGGGCCCGATGGTCGGCCCGATCCTCAACCAGCTCCCGGTCGAGGTCATCGAGACCTACTGGACCCCGGACGGCAACTTCCCGGACCACGAGCCGAACCCGCTCCTGCCCGAGAACCGCGAGTTCATCATCAAGAAGGTGCTGGAGACCGGCGCCGACCTCGGGATCGCGTGGGACGGCGACGCCGACCGCTGCTTCTTCATCGACGGCGAGGGCGAGTTCGTCCCCGGCGACTTCTTGACCGCGCTGCTGGCCGCGTCCGTGCTGGAGAAGGTCCCGGGCGCCGACATCCTCTACGACGTGCGCGCCTCCCGCGCGGTGCCGGACACCGTCGAGCAGCTCGGCGGCCGCGCGCTGATCAACCGCGTCGGCCACGCCTTCTTCAAGACCCGCATGCGCGACGAGGGCGGCGAGTTCGGCGGCGAGGTCTCCGGCCACTACTACTTCAAGGCCTTCTACAACGCGGACTCCGGCACGATCCCCGCGCTGCTGATCCTCGAGCTGCTGTCCAAGCGCGAGACGACGCTGGCCGAGCTGCTGCGCGAGTACCGCTCCACGTACTTCATCAGCGGCGAGATCAACTCGACCGTCGAGGACCAGCAGGCCAAGATGGACGAGATCAAGGCGCTGCACTCGGGCGCCACGATCACCGAGCTCGACGGCATCAGCATCGACTACGACGACTGGCACTTCAACGTGCGCCCCTCCAACACCGAGCCGCTCCTGCGCCTCAACCTCGAGAGCCTCGTCTCCCAAGAGGACATGGAGGCCAAGCGCGACGAGATGCTGGCCTTGATCCGCGCGTGATCCACCGCGTCTCCATCCCCACGCCGTTCCGGGTTGGAGACGTCAACGCGTACTTGATCGAGGACGATCCGCTCACGCTCGTCGACGTCGGCCCGGGCTCCGCGCGCTCGCTCGTCGCGCTCGAGGCCGGGCTTGCCGCGCTGGGCCGCAGCGTCGAGGAGCTCGAGCGGATCGTGATCACCCACCAGCACGCCGACCATCTCGGGCTGGTGGACATCGTCGCCGACCGCTCCGGCGCGGCGGTGTGCGCGCTCGACGAGCTCGTGCCGATCCTGGAGGACTGGTCCGGCTACGCGGAGCGCAACGACCGCTTCGCGCAGAGGCTGCTGCGGCGCCACGGGCTGCCCGAGGTGGTCGTCATCACGCTCGGCGCGGTCACCCGCGGCTACCGGGCGTGGGGCGCGGGAGCGGCGGTGAGTGAGGTCCTGCGCGACGGTGGCGAGCTGGCGTTCGCCGGTCGCAGCTTCACCGCCTACCACCGGCCGGGCCACTCCCCCACCGACACGATCTTCTTTGACGAGCGCGGCGGCGACCTGATCGCCGGCGACCACCTGCTGCGCCAGATCTCGTCCAACCCGCTCGTGTCGCTCTCGCCGACGGGCGACCCCGAGGACGAGCGCCCGCACGCGCTCGCGACGTACATGGCGTCGATGCGGGCCACGCGCGAGCTGCCCGCCGGCACGGTCTTCCCCGGCCACGGCGACCCGTTCACCGACCACGCCGCGCTGATCGACGAGCGCTTCGCGATGCACGAGCGGCGGGCGCAGAAGTTCGCGGCGTTGATCGCCTCCGCCCCACGCACCGCGCACGAGATCGCAGTCGAGACCTGGGGCCAGACCGCGCTCACCCAGGCGCTGCTGACGATCAGCGAGGTGCTCGGCCATGTCGACCTGCTGATCGAGCGCGGTGACGTGATCGAAACCGACCACGACGGCGTCGTTCGCTTCACTACGACGTAAGTTGGACGAACTCGAAGTCACCCTCGTCGCTCTGCTGCTCGGGATCACGATCCTGTCGGCCGCGGCGCGCACCATCAACGTGCCGTACCCGATCGTGCTCGTGCTCGGCGGCGCGGCGCTGAGCTTCTTCCCGGGCCTGTCGGAGATCAAGCTCGACCCGGACCTGGTGCTGCTGCTGTTCCTGCCGCCGCTGCTCTACACCGGCGCGTTCTTCGCGAACCTGCGGGAGCTGCGGACCGCGATCAGACCGATCTCGCTGCTCGCGATCGGGCTCGTGCTGGTGACGATGGTCGCCGTCGCGGTCGTCGCGCACGAGCTGGTCGACGGCATGTCGTGGCCGGCCGCCTTCGTGCTGGGCGCGATCGTCGGCCCGACCGATCCGGTGGCCGCGACCGCGATCGCGCGCCGGCTCGGCGTGCCCCGGCGCATGGTGTCCGTGCTCGAAGGCGAGGCGCTGGTCAACGACGCGACCGCGCTCGTCGCCTACCGGATCGCGATCACCGCGGCCACGAGCGCCGTCGCCTTCAGCCTGCTCGACGCCACCTGGGACTTCCTGTGGAAGGCCGCGGGCGGGATCGCGGTCGGCCTGGTCGTCGGGTTCATTGTCGCGTTCGTGCGGCGGCGGTTGAACGACCCGCTGATCGAGAACACGATCGGCCTGCTCAGCCCGTACGCGGCCTACGTGCCCGCTGAGCTGCTGCACGTGTCCGCCGTGCTCGCCGCGGTCACGGTCGGGTGCTACGTGGGCTGGATGGCGCCGCAGATCGCCGGCCCGGCGACCCGCCTGATGGGCTTCGGCATGTGGGAGCTGCTGCAGTTCCTGCTCAACGCGTTCCTGTTCATCCTGATCGGGCTGCAGCTGCCCGCGGTGCTGGAAGCGCTGGAGGGCACGTCGCCCGCGACGCTGATCGGGTGGGGGCTCGCGGTCAGCGCGGCCGTGATCGTCGCCCGGCTGGCGTGGCAGTGGTTCGTCGTCTATCCGATTCGCTGGCTGGCGGCGCTCCGGCTGCTCAAGACGAGCGGCCGGACGCGCTGGCAGGAGCGCACGATCGTCGGCTGGGCCGGCATGCGCGGCGCCGTCTCGCTCGCCGCCGCGCTCGCGCTTCCGGCGGACTTCCCGTCGCGCGACGAGATCCTCTTCCTCACGTTCGCGGTCATCTTCGCCACGCTCGTCCTGCAGGGGCTGACGCTCGCGCCGCTGATCCGGATGCTCGGCGTCGTCGACGACGGCACCGAGGAGGAGCGCGAGGAGCTCAAGGCGCGGCTCTACGCCACGCAGGCCGCGCTCGGACGGCTCGAGGAGCTCGGCAGCGAGGACTGGGCACGCGACGACACGCTCGAGCGCATGAAGAACATGTACGAGTACCGGCGCCGGCGCCTGAAGGCGCGCGCGGGCAAGATTGAGGACGAGGGCTTCGAGGACCGGTCCACGCAGTACCAGACCGTCGTGCGCGAGATCCTGGAGGCTCAGCGGCGGGAGATCGTGCGGCTACGCAACGAAGGCACGATCTCCAATGATGTGATGCACCGGCTCGAGCGGGAGCTCGACCTGGAGGACGAGCGCCTGGAGTTCAGGCCGGGCGAGCGAAGTCTGCCGGCTCAATGAGCCCGTGGCGCAGCGCGCCGATCATCGTCTCCACCTGCTGGGCCATGTGCTCGCGATCGAGCTTGGCCAGCGCGCGATGGATGAGGTCGGCCCGGCGGTCCAGCTCGACGTCGAAGCGCTCGGCGACGCGGTTGGTCACCGTGACCTCGCGCCAGACGTGGCATTCGCCGCACCGGAGCTGCATCCACCACGCCTCGGGCGTGACGGGCTCCCATTCGACGGGGTTGACGTAGTCCTTGCCGCAAGCGGCGCAGTGGTGGAGGTCGTCCTCGCTCGGGCGCGAGGGACGCTTAAGGGCGCGGGAGAGCCAGTTCGAGTCCGGGGAGTGCATCGCAATCTCAGTATCGGCAGGAGAAGGGGTCTTCTCCAGGGGTACTAACCGAACTTATGTTTAGGGCTAGCCCGTCTCGGTGAGGTGCGTCACTTTGGTCCGCTGGGCAACCATTCGAGCAGCGCTTTCGCGGCTTCGTCGCCCTCCCTTACCGCGTAGTTCGTTCCCCGGTCCTCGGGGAAGATCTGCGTCGTGTTGGCCAGCACGAGGCCGCGGCGCGGGGTCTTCATGGCCGGGATCTTGTCCCGGTAGCCGACGGTGACGATCGGCTGCGCGGCGGGCTCGCGGTGCGACCAGATCTGCTTGACCCAGGAGCGGTCGAAGCGCGGGTTGATCGCGTTCAGGCCGGGCGTGTAGCGGGCCAGCAGGTCCTCGGGGCTGAGGTCCAGGAGCTCATGGCCGGCGGGGAGATAGTTGGCGACGTAGAGGAACCGGCGGCCGTCATAGCGCGCCACGCCCATCAGGTTCGTGTGCTCGATCAAGCCCACGAACGGCAGCGCGTCGTCGCCGATGTTGGTCCAGTAGTACGGCGAGAACTGCTGGTCGATCTCGAGCAGCAGGCAGAGCGCCGTGAAGTACTCGATCCCGCGCAGCTTCGCGAGGTAGGCCTCGGGCAGCACACCCGGCTCGAGGACGTGCTCGAAGACGTCGCTCGGGAGCGTGGCGAGCACCGCGTCGTACTGGACGGGCTCGAGCGTCTCGAAGGCACGCGGGTCGTGGCCTTTGCGGAAGCTGTTGGGCGCGCCCGGCGTGACCGTGAAGTCAGCGGAGAGCTTCGCGATCGGGCGGTCGATGAAGACGTTCCCGCCCCCGGCCTCGATCTTGTCGCGCAGCGCGTGGAAGAGCGGCTCCCAGGAGCGCTTGGGGTAGCCGAGCTTCTCCTCGGCCGCGTCGTCGCCGCGGCGCAGGCGCAGCTTGTTCTGCAGCCAGACCATGGCCACGTCGTCGGCGCGCTCGCCGAACTTGCCGCGCAGCAGCGGGCCCCAGAGCGCGCGGTAGGCGTCCTTGCCCATGTAGCGCTCGATCCACTTGCGGGCGGTGACGCGTTCGAACGGACCGGGCGCGCCTGGGCCTCGTTGGATCGCCAGGACGGCCATGCCGAGGCGGATGCGGGCGAGCGGCGGCAGCGGCTTGAAGCGCAGCAGGTCCATCGGGGTCACGAACGGCCACTGCTTGCCGTCGGCGAAGTAGGCGACGGAGCTGCTCAGCCACTCCAGCTCGTCCGGCATGCCCAGCTCGTCGTACAGGCCCGCGATGTGGCGGTCCGTGCTGAACAGGTGGTGGTAGTAGCGCTCGAGCAGGTGTCCGCCGCCGATGTCGATCGTCGCCGCCTGGCCACCCAGGCCGGGCCAGCGCTCGTAGACGTCGACGGTGTGCCCGGCCTGCGTCAGGCGCAGGCCCGCGACGAGGCCGGCGACGCCGGCCCCCAAGACAGCGATCTTCACTGAGACGGTTCCTCGACGTTGATGCGTTCACCGACGACGTACAGCGGCCGTTTCTTGACCTCGTCGTAGATGCGTCCGATGTACTCGCCGATGATCCCCAGCGTGATCAGCTGGATGCCGCCGAGCAGCAGCACGATGATGATCGTCGTCGGCACGCCGCGCTCGAAGATGTTCGCGTAGCGCGCGACGACGGTCAGCGGGATCGCCAGGAAGGCGACGACGCTGAAGAAGAAGCCGAGGATCGTCGCCCACTGCAGCGGCGTGGACGAGAAGCTCGTGATCGCGTCGAAGCTGAACCGCAGCATCTTGCGCAGCGGGTACTTGGTGACGCCCGCATGTCGCTCCTGGCGCACGAACGGCACGGCGATCTGGCTGAAGCCGATCCACACCGTCATGCCCCGCAGGAAGCGGTTGCGCTCCGGCATGGCGAGCAGCGCGTTGAGCGCCTTGCGGTCCATCAGCCGGAAGTCGCCCGACTCCACGGCCAGGTCCAGGCCCGTGAGGCGGCGGAACGTCCGGTAGAAGCCCTTGGCCGTGACGCGCTTGAACGCCGTCTCCCCCAGCCGCTGCTCGCGCACCGCGTAGACGACGTCGATCCCCGCCCGCCACTGGTCGATCATCTGCGGGATCACCTCCGGCGGGTCCTGCAGGTCGCCGTCGAGCATCACGATCACGTCGCCGCGCGCGTGCTCGAGCCCGGCGGTGAGCGCCGGCTGGTGGCCGAAGTTGCGCGCGAGCGAGACGACCTTGATCCGCGGATCGCGCTCCGCGGCGGCCGCCATCGCGTCCCGCGTGCCGTCCTTGGAGCCGTCGTTGACGAGGATCAGCTCGTAGTTGAGATGCCCGAGGGCCGCCGCGATCCGCTCCGTGAACGGATCGACGGTGTCCTCCTCCTCGTACATCGGCGCCACCACGCTCAGCAGCTCCGGCTCGCGGTTCATGCGCGCCAGGGTACTGGCGTACTCTGCGCGGATGCTCCAGGGAGTCTTCGCCGCCGTTTTGACCCCGATGCGTGAGGACCTGTCGGTCGACCGCGCCGCCTACGCCGCGCACTGCCGCCGATTGCTCGACGAGGGCGCCCACGGGCTCGCGATTTTCGGGACGACGGGCGAGGCGAACTCGCTGTCGGTGGCGGAGCGGGTGTCGGCCTGGGACGACCTGGTCGCGGACGGGATCCCGGCCGACGCGCTGCTGCCCGGGACCGGCGCCTGCGCGCTCCCCGACGCGGTGGACCTGGCGCGGGCGGCGCTGGACGTGGGCGCGCCAGGTGTGCTCGCCCTGCCGCCCTTCTACTACAAGGGCGTGTCCGACGACGGGCTGTTCCGCTTCTTCGCCGAGCTGATCGAGCGCGTCGGCGACGACCGCCTGCGGCTGTTCCTCTACCACATCCCGCCCATGGCCCAGGTGGGCTTCACGCCCGAGCTGATCGGCCGGCTGCTCGACGCTTACCCGGGCGTGGTGGCCGGCACGAAGGACTCCGCGGGCGACGCCGCGCGGATCGAGCGCCTGTGTCGCGAGTTCCCCGACCTGACGGTGTTCGCGGGCTCCGAGCGCTTCCTGCTCGACACGCTGCGCTGGGGCGGCGACGGCTGCATCTCGGCCACCTGCAACGTCACGGCGGCGCAATCGCGGCGCGTGTACGACCTGTGGGCGGCGAACGATCCCGCGGCGGACGCCGAGCAGGCCTCCTTGACCGAGGCGCGCACGTTCCTCGAGGGCTTCCCGCCCATCCCCGCGCTGAAGGCGATCATGCGTGCCCGCACCGGCGACGACGTGTGGGCGAACCTGCGCCCGCCACTGGACGCGCTTGCCGATCCGACCGCGCTACTGGCTCGGGTGGCAAATCACGGCTTGTAGCGCCATCGGCAGGTAGATCGCGAGGCCGATCAGCAGGCAGACGAGCGGCGACAGCTCCGTCAGCCAGCCGAAGAGGACGAAGGCCATGGGCACGATCGGCAGCGGGCCGAGCGGCGCGAGCGCGCGCGGTCCGGGTGGGCGCGGCTTCAGCAGCCAGTCCCGGGCGAAGAGGCCGAGGAGGATCAGCGGCGGGAACGTGAGCAGCGCGACGATCCCGAACAGCGCGCCGCGCTCTGACCACACCTCGACCGGGATGGCGCACACGGCGACGGCCGTGAGGAGCCGCAGCGGAACGGGGATCGGCCGCTCGATGAGCTGCCGGACGTGGTCTGCACGTGTCGGAATGCGCGCCAGCTTACGGGTCACGCGTCTGACGCGCGAGTGTCCCGCGCCGGCCGGTTGGGCAGCGCCACGACATGGACCCAGAGCCCAAGAAGGACGAGCAGGACCAGGACCACGATCCCGAGCGGACCTCGGAGAACCCCGGCGGTCAGGCCGAGGCGGAGCTCGAGCGCGAGAACGTCGACGGGGACGACTCGTCCGCCTGATCGCGGTCGAAGCGCTCGCTGCCGTCGGTGGGCGGTTCTGATGGCGGGCGGCGCGTGACGAAGTGCAGCGCCAAGCCTGCCGCGAGGATGGCGAGGCCGACGAGGGTGACGGTCGGCTCCAGCCACAGCAGGAGCAGCGCGGCGACGCCGATGATCGCGCGCGCCGGCCAAGCGATCTCGCCCTTCAGCCAGCCCTCGAGCGCGAGGCCGAGCGCGATCACGGCGATGATCGAGACGACGACGGCGAACGCGATCGTCTCCAGGCCGCCCTGAAGCAGCAGGCCTTCGCCCTTGGGCGCGAGCACGAACGCGAACGGGACGAGGAACGCCGGCAACGTGTAGCGGCAGGTGAGCATCATCGTCTTGAAGCCGTTGCCGCCCGTGATCGCGGCCGCGGCGAAGGCCGAGAGCGCGGTCGGCGGGCTCACCTCGCTCAGCACCGCGTAGTAGAAGATGAACATGTAGGCGGCGAAGTCCTCGACGCCCAGCGCGACCAGCGCGGGAGCGACGACCGCGGCGGCGATGATGAAGCTCGCCGTCACCGGGACGGCGAGGCCGAGGATCAGCACGGCGACGGCGCTGAGGATCGCGGTCAGCGCCAACGACCCGCCCGCGAGGTCGACGATGAGGCCCGCGAGCTTGAGGCCGAGGCCGGTCAAGGACACGACCGCGACGATGATGCCCGCGGCCGCGGTGGTCGCGGCGATCGGCAGCACGCCCCGCGCGCCCGCCACGAGCGCCTCCCAGACCTGCTTCGGGCCCATCCGGTCGCGGCGGTCGAGGAAGCTCAACGCGAACGCGACGACCGTGGCGATGATCACGCTGCGGAACGCGCTGAACCCGACCGCGAGCAGGATCACGATCAGGAACAGGCTCGAGAAGTGGTAGCCCCAGCGGGCCAGCAGCTTGAGCACGCCGGGCGTCTGGATGTCCAGGCCGTGGACGGCGTGGCGCCGCGCGTCGGCCTCGATCGCCATCAGGATGCCGACGTAGTAGAGGATCGACGGGATCAGCGCGTAGACCAGCACCTGCAGGTAGCTGACCTCGAGGATCTCGGCGATGATGAACGCGGCGGCGCCGAGCGTCGGCGGCGACAGGATCGCGCCGATGCCGGACGCGGCCATGATCCCGCCGCCCTGGTCCTTGGGGTACCCGGCCTTGCGCAGCAACGGCCAGGCGACGGAGCCGAGCGTCACGGTCGTGGCGACGCCCGAGCCGGAGACCGTGCCGAGGAGGAAGCCCGCGGCGGCGCTCGTCCGGCCCGGTCCGGTCTTCGAACGCCCGAACGCCGCGAACGAGATCTCGACGAAGAACCGCGCCGCGCCGCTGAACTCCAGCACCGCGCCGTAGATCGCGAACAGGACGATGTAGGTCGCGGCGACGTCGAGCGGCACGCCGAAGATGCCTTCGAGCCCCATGTAGGACTGGCCGACGATCCGGTCGATCCCGTAGCCCTTGTGCCCGATCTGCGTCCAGTCGGGCAGCAGGCCGCCGAAGTACGCGTAGAACAGGAACGCGAGGCAGATCGCGGGCAGCGCCCAGCCGGTCGTGCGGCGCGTGGCCTCCAGCACGAGCAGGATCGACGCGACGCCGAACACGATGTCCAGCGACTCCGGCCGCGCGGCGCGGCGGACGAGGTCGGGCGTGAAGACCGCGTAGCCGATGGCGAGCAGCGCGAGCACGGCGATCACGTAGTCGGCGGCGGTCGGGCGCTTGGCGCGGCCGAAGACCACGAACGTCAACAGGAGCGCGACGGCCAGGAACGCCGGCCGGTAGACCTGCGGCGCGAGCGGCTGGAAGACCCAGAAGATCGCGAACAGCGAGAGCCCGGCGCCGAGCACGGCCACCATCCGCGCTGGGAAGCCCTCGAGCTTGCGCCCGGGCCGCTCGGCCTCGAACTCGTCCAGGAGCTCTTCGGTCTTCGGGCTCACTGCTCCACCACCAGCTTCAGATGGACGGGACCGCCGTACAGCGGGACGTGTCGCGTGCCGGCGACGAGCGTGCGCTGCCCGCGGCGGGTCGCGGCGAGCGGCATGGTCTCGAAGCGCGCCGGACGGTCGGGACGCAGCACCCACAGCGCGCCCTCGCGGGTGCGGGCGCCGTCGAGCTCGTAGTAGTCGAGCACGCGCCCGTCGCGCGAGGCGATGCTGTCGAGGACGAAGCCACCGTCGGTCGCGCGGAAGCGCTCCTCGGCGGCGGTCTTGTAGACGGAGTGCCGGTAGGTGAGGGCGAACTCGCCGCTGGCCGGCAGGGCCGCGCTGGCGACCTCGTGGCCCGCGCCGTCGCGCGCCACGACCGCGGGGCCAGCGCCGCAGCCCGCCGCGACGAGGGCGGCACCGACGAGCGCGCCACGGGCGAGGATCGTCGCGCCCGCGCTCACTCCGTCGCCGCCTCTTGGTAGTACTGCTGGGCGCCCTCGTGCAGCTCGACCGGCTCGACGACCTTCTGCGCGTCTTCCAGCGTGAGCTTCTCCGCCGACGGGTGGACCTCGGCCAACTCGGCCTTGTGGTCGAACATCAGCTTCAGCAGGTCGTGCGCGAGCTGCGGGTCCATGTCCTCGCGCACCATCAGCACGTTCGGGACGCTGATCGTCTTGACCGGCGCGACGTTCGGGTACTCGCCTTCCTCCACCTCGGCCTCCACGTAGGCCTCGCCGTACTGCTCGTTGAGCTTGGGCAGGTACGCGTCGAGCGGGAGCAGCACGACCTCGTCGGTGGTCGCGAGGTCGGTGATCGCGCCCGTCGGCAGGCCGCCCGACCACACGAAGGCGTCGATCGAGCCCTCCCGCAGCGCCGCCGCCGACTCCCCCACACCCAGCGCGCGGCGGGTCACGTCCGTGTCGGGGTTCAGCCCCGCGACCTCGAGCAGCCGCAACCCGATCACCTCGGTGCCGGAGTTCGGCGCGCCGATCGAGACCTTCTTGCCCTTCAGGTCCTCGATCTTGGTGATGCCGGAGGATTTCAGCGCGACGACGTGGGTGAAGTTCGAGTAGAGCGTCCCGAGCGCGCGCAGCGGCAGCTTCTCGCCGTCGAACGAGTCGCGGCCCTCGACGGCGTCGATCGCGGTGTCGGCGAGCGAGAAGGCGACTTCGGAGTCACCGTCGGCGACGAGAAACAGGTTGTCGACCGAAGCGCTCGTCGTCTCGGCCGTGGTCGGATGCCCGTTGGCCGAGAACATCTCGGCCACGCCGCCGCCGTACACCTGGTAGACGCCGCCGGAGCCGCCGGTCGCGATCGACATCCGCCCGTCGCCGCCCGGTGGGTCCTCCAGTGAGCACGAGCTCAGTAAGAACGCGCACCCGATCAGCGCCGCGAGGCCTCTCCTCCCCATGAAACCCCAGTTCCCGGTTTACACTCCGGTCAAGCATGGCCCGCTGGGTGAGGATCGGTACCGCGCTCTATCTGGCGCTCGCGCTGCCCGGGCTGATCTTCGGGTTCCTGTTGAAGGTGGACCCGCTCCCGCGACTGTGCGAGCCGGAGTTCGGGCTGCTGGGGGTCCCGTACCTCACGAGCGGCGATCCGTGTCAGACGGTGGACGTCACGTTCCTGTACTGGCTGCTGCCGGCGGTCGCGTTCGTCGTGATCGGGCTCGGCGTCGCCCGCGCAAGGATGGTGGACTGATGCGCTTCGCCATCCGCGTGCTGTTCGTGCTCGCGCTGCCCGGGTTGATCTTCGGGTTCCTGAACTCCGTGCGGACCGACCAGCCCGGTGTCTACGACCCCATGCTCCCGCCGGCGGACCCCGACTGGCTCGGCCTCGTGCCCGCGCTGCTGATGGTCCCGCCGATGTTGCTCGTCGCCTACGCCATCTACGTCGTCGTCGACTGGCTCACGAGAGAGATACACCCTGATCGGCGAGCCAAGCCCTGATGGTCTCGGGCGGGCTGCCGTCGAACTCCGCCTTGGCCGCGTGGGCGAGGATGTGCTCGGGCGTGTTGTCGATCTCGTCGAGGCGGTGCGCGAGGTAGATCGTGATGGCCTGGGCCATGACGATCGGGGCGTCCTGGTCGACGCCCCACATGACGCGCTCCTCGAGGTGCTCGAGCAGCCCGCGGATGGGCTCGTCGGCGTCCTCGTAACGCACCGCGAACTCCTCGACCGCCGGGTCCTGGCCCGGCGGATCGACGATGGCGACGGCGCGGCGGACGAGATCAGCGAGCGTGATCAGACTGCGATCGGTCTGCATGACCAGAGTCCTACCCACTCAGAATTCGATGACGCTGCGAATTCCGTCCTGGTGGTGCATGAGCTCGAAGCCGTGGTTGACGTCCTCGAGCTTGATCCGGTGCGAGATGAACGGGTCGACGTCCAGCTTGCCGTCCAGGTAGAGCTGCACGAGCTGCGGGACCTGATCGCGGCCCTTGACGCCCCCGAACGACGAGCCCGCCACGCGGCGGCCCGTGATCAGGTAGCGCGGGACGACGTCCAGCGTCTCCCCCTTGCCGGCCACGCCCGTGACCGTGCACAGGCCCCAGCCCATGCGGGCCGACTCGACGGCCTGGCGCATCACCTTCACGTTGCCGGTGGCCTCGAACGTGTAGTCGGCGCCGAAGCCGCCCGTCTCCTCGAGGACGCGGTCGACGGTGCCGTCGCCGCCGATCCAGGTGTCGGTCGCGCCCTGGCCGCGCGCGAGCTCGAGCCGGTCCTCGGACAGGTCGACGCAGATGATCCGCTCCGCGCCCTGCAGCCGCGCGCCGGCGACCGCGCCGAGGCCGACCATCCCCGCGCCGAAGACGACGACAGTGGCGCCCGCCTCGACCTTGGCGGTGAACATCGCCGCGCCCATGCCGGTCGAGAGGCCGCAGGCGAACAGCGCGCAGCGGTCCAGCGGCGCCTCGTGCGGCACCTTCGCGAGCGCGATCTCCGGCATCACCGTGTACTCGGCGAACGTGCTCGTGCCCATGAAGTGGCGGATCGGCTCACCGTCGCGGGACAGCCGGACCGTGCCGTCCGGCAGGTGGCCGAGGTTCTGCTCGGCGCGGATCGCCATGCACAGGTTCGTCTTGGGCGACAGGCAGTGCACGCACTCGCGGCACTGCGGCGAGAACAGCGTCACCACGTGATCACCGACGGCGAGGTCCTTGACGCCCTCGCCCAGCTTCTCCACGACGCCCGCGCCCTCGTGCCCCAGCACGGCGGGCGCGTAGCCGGACGGATCGGCCCCGGAGGCCGTGTACATGTCGGTGTGGCAGACGCCGCACGCCACCAGCCGGACGAGCACCTCGCCGGGCTTGGGATCGGCGAGCTCGACCTCCTGGACGACGAGCGGAGCCCCGAACTCCTCCAGCACCGCGGCACGCATCTTGGTCATAGGTGGGAACCTAGCGGTCCATGTGGGTGATCTTCGACCTGAACGGGACGCTGCTCGATCCCGCCGCGCTGCTGGACCCGCCCGAGCTGCCGATCGCGGCGCTCGACGAGGCGAACATGATGGCGATGGTCACGGTCCTGGCCGGCCAGGAGACGACGTTCAAGCCGCTCTTCGAAGCGGCGCTGCGCCGCGGCTTGGAACGCCTCGGGCGCGAGCCGGTGGAGGTCGACCTGGCCTCGATGCCGGCCTATCCCGACGTGCCGGACGCGCTCCAGTCGCTGCGTGACGCCGGCCACCGGCTCGCCGTGCTCACCCAGTCGGCGGTGGAGCCGAGCGAGACCGCGCTCACGAACGCCGGCCTCCGCGACCACTTCGAGCACGTCCTCTCCGCGCCGGCGTCCGGTGCCTTCAAGCCCGAGGACCTCGCCTACAAGGCCGCACTCGAGAAGCTCGGCACGACCGACGCCTGGTTCGTCGCCGGCCACTGGTGGGACGTGGCGGGCGCGACCTTCGCGGGCCTGAAGACCGCCTGGATCAGCCGCACGGACCTCGCCTACCCGGTCGCCATGCCCGAGCCGCACGTGCGTGGCAAGGACGTCGCGGAAGTTGCGGCGTCAATAAAGACCCAGGGCCTTTAGCTTCGCCTTAGACGCGCTTAAAGAAGCGGCGGGCCGGCGGGCGGCGGAAGTTCTCCTGGGCGAGCGCGGCGTTGACCGACACGAGGCCGACCTCGGCGAGCAGGGACGCGGCGCCGAGCACGTTCAGGCGGCGCTTGGCGTTGCGCTGCTGGTCCGTGGCGCTGGGGGCGGCGTGATCGCCGTCGGTCAGCGGGACGGCGCCACCGGGCGCCTGCTTGGCGAAGCGCATCCCCTGGACCGCGCTCGCGATGCCCGTGACCGCCACGGCGCCGACCAGCGCGTCCTTGGCGTAGGCCAGCTTGCGCTCGGTCGGGGACAGGCGCGAGTTCGCCGACTCGGCGGCCCGGGCGCCGACCCAGCCCGCGCCGATCGCGGCCAGCGAGAGCGAGTTGATCGTGCCGTAGCGCCGCCACGCGGTGTTGATCACCTTGCCGCGCTCGGACTCGTCGCGGATCTCGGTGACGCTCGGGTGCAGGGCGAGGCGGGCGAAGAGGTTGCCGCCGAGCAGGCCGGCCATGCCGACGTCGTGCGCGGCGCGGCCGAGCTTCGAAACGGGAACGCTAGGGGCGTGCATGGACTGGCTCTACCCGACGCGCGCCCGGACCCTCACGTCCGAGCCGGTCGTCCGGGTTCACCAGGGCGCACTTGTCCAGCGACAGGCATCCGCAGCCGATGCAGTCGGTCAACGAGTCGCGCAGCCGTTCGAGCTGGGCGATCTGCTCGTCGACCCGCAGCCGCCACTTGGCGGTGAGCCGCTCCCAGTCCTCGCGCTTCGGCGTGCGCGAAGCGGGCAGCTGCGCCAGCTCCTCGCCGATCTGCTCCAGCGTGAGGCCGATCCGCTGGGCGAAGAGGATGAACGCGACGCGCCGGATCACAGGCCGCGGATAGCGCCGATGGCCGCCGCCGTGGCGCTCGGAGGCGATCAACCCGCGCTCCTCGTAGAACCGCAGCGCGCTGGTCGCCACGCCGGTCCGGGCGGCGACCTGGCCGATGGTCAACAGCTCCGGCACTTGAATTCAAGTGTACTTGAAGTTTCACACTGCTCGTATGCCATTCATCGTCGGACTCGGCGGGACGATGCGCTTCGGCTCCTCGAGCGAACGTGCGCTGCGGATCGCCATGGAGCACGCCGGGGCGCGGGGTGCCGAGACGCTGCTGATCGCGGGCCCCCGCCTGGACCTCCCCACGTACGACCCGGCCGTGGACCCGGACGCCGCGGCGGAGTACGTGATCGATGCCGTCGAGCGTGCGGACGGCGTCATCCTCGCCTCGCCCTCCTACCACGGCGGGATGACCGGGCTGCTCAAGAACGCGCTCGACCACCTGGAGGCGCTCCGTGACCGCCCGCGCCCGTACCTGCGCGACCGTCCGGTCGGGCTGATCGCGACCGGCGACGGCTGGCAGGGCCCGAACGCCACGCTGCAGGCGCTGCGGCTGACCGTGCACGCGCTGCAGGGCTGGCCGACGCCGCTCGGGATCGCGCACAACGTGACCGACAGCGGCGTCCACGCGGTCCGCCCCCAGCTGGAGCGGATGGCCGACCAGGTGCTGGACCTCGCGACGCTACGGGAGGGTGCGGCCGTTGCTTGAGGTCACCGGCCCCGACGCAGCCGCCTACCTGGACGCGCACCTCACCGTGCCCGTCTCCGACCTGCGGCCCGGCGACCGCCGCGACGGCGCGCTGCTCGCCCCGAAGGGCACGCTGCTCGGCCTCGTCCGGATCGAGCGCGACGACCGCGGCTTCCGGCTCCATGGCGGGACCCCGGCGGTGGTGGGCGCCCTCGACCGCGGCCGGATCGGCTGGCTCGTCGAGCTGACGCCCTTCGCGTCCGCGACCACCGAGCTGTCCGACCGCGAACGCGTCGAGGCGGGCATCCCCGCGTTCGGCCGTGACATCGACGAGCGCACACTCCCGCACGAGGCCGGGCTCGTCCCCGAGGTCGTCCGCCTCGACGGCGGCATCTACCCGGGCAAGATGACCGTGCTGCGCCAGGAGCGCAGCGGCACCGTCCATCGGGGGCTGCGCCGCCTGCGGCTCGAAGCGCCGGTCCCCGAGGGCGCGACCGTGCACGACGACGAAGGCCCGCTCGGCACCGTCGGCACCGCGGTCGTCTCGCCGCGCGGGCCGCTCGCGCTCGCCCTCCTGCGCCGTCGCGCCACTCCAGGCAGCCGGGTGCGCGTCGCCGAGGTGTCGGGTATCGTCGAGCCGTGACGCTCACGCGGGAGCAGCTCGAGGAACACCGTCGCCACGTCGCGCGCCACAAGGAGCCCGACGCGCCGCTGACGCCGCAGCAGGAGGCGATGCTCAAGCTCCAGACGGGCGTCGGGAACGCCGCGCTCGCCCGCGCGATGCTCAACCGCCAGCTCCCGGACCTCGTCCCGCGCCTCCAGCCGCCGGCGCCGATGGCGGAGGAGATCCGCAAGCCGGTCGTCGCCTACCTGGAGAAGATGCGGCTGGCGATCCAGCTGCACAACATGGAGGGCACGATCTCCATGCCGGAGCTGGTCAACCAGATCCGCCAGAACGTGCCCGAGGCGCTCGGCGCCACGCCGTTCCAGATCGAGCTGGTGATCACGGAGATCCTCGCGGGCGACACGCCGCCGCCGACGCGCAAGGTGGACACGAGCGACGGGCGCGCCGCGGAGGTCGAGGCGAAGATCCTCAACGCGATCCCGAAGCCGCCGAAGGAGCTCAAGCTCCACGCCGGGCCGGGGACGCTGACGTTCGCGTTCACGGGCGAGGCGAAGCTCCAGGCCGGGCCGGTCACGGCGACCGCCGACAAGGACGGCGCCTCGGTCGGCGTCAAAGACGGTGACGCGTCGGTCACCGCGCAGGCCGCGTTCGCCGGCGACTCGTTCGGCCTGAAGGCGTCCGTGAAGGGCGTCGCCTTCGACGCGCAGATCAAGAAGGACAGCTCCACCCACCAGTGGTCGAAGTTCACGGCCAACGTGAAGATCCCGATCGCCGGCAACGAGACGGTCGAGGATCGTCCGCCGCACGAGGAGATCATCGCCGCGGTCATGCAGGCCGAGGCCGCGATCAACGACGTCGTCGCGCACCTCGCGCAGGGCGGGAGCCCGACCGACGGGGTCGTCAAGGCCAAGATGGCGCTCATCAAGCCCGCGTTCGAGAAGGTCGGCGCCGCCGTCGAGGAGCGCAAGGGCCCGCAGGCGAGCGTGAAGCTGAGCGTCGGGACGGACGACCCGAAGCTCGGCAGCTACGGCGTCGTCAGCCTCGTGATCGAGTTCTGAGAACGATGGGCGAGCTCGACATCCGCGCCGGGGACGACGACCGCGAGCGGGTCGTCGGCCTGCTGCACCGCCACGCGCAGGCGGGCCGGCTGGAGCCGATCGAGCTGGACGAGCGCGTCGAGGCCGCGCTCACCGCGAAGACGTTCCGGGAGCTCGAGCAGCTCACCCGTGACCTGCCCGACGAGACGCGCTCACCGCAGGCGCGCGCGGTCGCGGCGCGCCGCTCCGAGGTCGCCAAGCTGCGCGAGCACGTCGGCTTCTGGCTGACCGTCTCGACGATCACGGTCGCGGTCTGGGCCGCGACCGGCGCCGACTACTTCTGGCCGGTGTGGCCGATCGGCTTCATCGGCCTCACGGTCGTGCTGCACGCGCTCGAGCTGCTCAAAGATGGGCCTGGTCGTTCCACGTGTGCAGCGCCCAGCCGTCGTAGCGCTCGCCCTCGATGAAGTAGTCGCGCCGCTGCTGGAACATCGTGATGCCGGTGTTGATGTGCCCCATCCGGTACAGCGCCGGCAGGTGCGCGGGTGAGAAGGCCTCGCGGAACAGCGCCGCGCCGGTGAAGTAGTGGATGAAGCCCCAGTGTGAGACGCAGAGGATGCGCTCGCTCTCGACGCGCTCCTCGAGCCGCGTCTGCACGCGCTGCACCCGCGCGAGGATGTCGTTGAAGGACTCCGCGCCCGGCTCGGCGTGATCGGGCGGCGACTTCGGCATCCACGTGATGTGGCCTTCGCCGTTGAAGTGCGGCGAGGCGGCGCGGTAGGCGTCGGACTGGACCGCCTCGTGCAGGTCCTCGTCGGTGTTGAAGCTCAGCCCCAGCACTTCGCCGATGCCCTGCGCGGTCTCCTGCGCGCGTCCGTACGGCGACGCGATGATCCGCTCGATCCCCTCGCCCTTCAGCCGCTCGCCCAGCCCGCGGGCCTGCTCCCAGCCGCGCTCGGACAGGTGGTCGCCGTCGTCGGGCTCAGGCTGCCCGGTGCGCTCGGCGACGTTGAAGCGCGACTCGCCGTGGCGCGTGAAGTAGACGACCGTCATGTCAGCTGCGTGAGGAAGAGCTCGTGCACGCGGGTCTCCCCCGCGATCTCCGGATGGAACGAGATCACGAGCATGTTGTCCTGACGGGCGGCGACCGGATGACCGTCGACCGACGCCAGGATCTCGACCGCCTCCCCGTACTCGGCCAGCCACGGCGCGCGGATGAACACCGCGCGCACCGTGCCCTCGATGCCGGGGATCGTCAGGTCCTCCTCGAAGGAGCGGATCTGGCGGCCGAACGCGTTGCGCCGGCACAGCGTGTCCATCACGCCGAGGTGCTCGCGGTCGAGCATGATCATCCCGGCGCACGTGCCGAGCACGGGCTTGCCGGAGCGCACGAACGCCCGCAGCGGGTCGCCGAGCCCCTCGCGCTTGATGCCGAGCGTCATCGTCGTCGACTCGCCGCCCGGCATCACCAGGCCGTCCAGGCCCTCCAGGTCGGCGGGCACGCGGACCTCGCGGACTTGCGCCCCGAGGTCCCGCAACATCTTGGAATGTGCCTCGAAGTCGCCCTGAAGGGCGAGGACGCCGACTACCAACCGCGGTTGGCCAGGAGCTGCTGCTCTTCGAGCTTGCGCGTCTCCAGCGACTGCATCGCGGAGCCGAGCCCCTCGGACGCCTTCGCCACGCGGTCGGCGTCGCGGAAGTGCGTGGTCGCCTCGACGATCGCCGCCGCGCGCAGCGCCGGGTTGTCGGACTTGAAGATGCCGGAGCCGACGAACACGCCCTCGGCGCCGAGCTGCATCACGAGCGAGGCGTCGGCCGGGGTCGCGATGCCGCCCGCGCAGAACAGCACGACCGGCAGCTTCTGGTCGGCCGCGACCTGGCGCACGAGATCCAGCGGCGACTGCAGCTCCTTCGCGGCGGTCGCGAGCTCCATGTCGTCCAGCGTGCCGAGGCGACGGATCTCGCCGCGGATCGAGCGCAGGTGGCGCACGGCCTCGACGATGTCGCCGGTGCCGGCCTCGCCCTTGGAGCGGATCATCGCCGCGCCCTCGCCGATCCGGCGCAGCGCCTCGCCCAGGTGGGTCGCGCCGCACACGAACGGCACCTTGAACGCCCACTTGTCGATGTGGTTGGCCTCGTCGGCGGGCGTCAGGACTTCGGACTCGTCGATGTAGTCGACCTCGAGGGCCTCGAGCACCTGCGCCTCGGCGAAGTGGCCGATGCGCGCCTTGGCCATGACCGGGATGGTCACCGCCTCCTGGATGCCCTTGATCATCGCCGGGTCGGACATGCGCGCGACCCCGCCGTCACGGCGGATGTCGGACGGCACGCGCTCGAGCGCCATGACGGCCACGGCGCCGGAGTCCTCGGCGATTTTCGCCTGCTCAGCGTCGACGACGTCCATGATGACGCCGCCCTTCAGCATCTCGGCCAGACCGGCCTTCACACGGAACGTCGCTTCGTCTCTCATAGCCGCAACGATGTTATCCACGCACTCGTCGATGGCGGGGTTCGCGCCCGGGCGGCTGCTTGGGCTCGGGACCCGGGTCCTCCACGTGCCAGTCGCGGGTCACCGGCTTGTCGATGACGATCGTCTCGTTGTAGTGGACGATCTCGAGCGGCTCGCCGTCCACCAGCTCGTAGGTGACGTCCTTGTGGCGGACTCGAACCCGGATCGAGCTGTTGCGGTAGCGCACCCGGAACTCCAGCCGTGACAGCGCGTTCGGCAGCCGCGGCCGGAACGAGAGGTCGCCGCCGAAGTCGCGCATGCCGCCGAAGCCCGCGACGGCCGCGATCCACGAGCCGGCCAGCGACGCGATGTGCAGGCCGTCGCGCGTGTTGTCCATCAGGTCGCCGAGGTCCATCCGGGCGGCCTCGCCGAAGTAGTCGTAGGCGAGGTCTAGGTGCCCGACCTCCGCCGCGATCACGGCCTGCGCGCACGCGGACAGCGAGCTGTCGCGCACCGTGATCGGCTCGTAGTACGCGAAGTCGCGCGCCTTCTGCTCGGCCGTGAAGTGGTTCCCGCGCATGTAGAGCGCGAGCACGAGGTCGGCCTGCTTGACCACCTGCGTGCTGTAGAGCCGGAAGTACGGCACGTGCAGCAGCAGCGGGTACTGGATGCCGTTGAACGCGAACGTCTTGTGGCGCGTGAAGCCCGCGGCCTGCGGGTGCACCTTCAGGCGCTCGTCGTACGGGACGTGGATCGCGGCGGCCGCGTCGCGCCAGGCGGCGATCTCCTCCACGTCGACCCCGAGCTGCTGTGCCCGATCCGTGTACTTGGACGCCACGAGCGCGGCGTGGCGCAGGTTCTGCTCGGCCATCAGGTTCGTGAAGACGTTGTCGTCGGCGATCGCCGAGTATTCGTCCGGGCCGGTCACGCCGTCGATGTGGAAGCGGCCTTCGTGGTCGTGGTGCCCGAGCGAGCGCCACAGCCGCGCGGTGTGGATGAGCAGCTCCAGGCCGGTCGTGGCCTCGAACTCCTCGTCGCCGGTGGCGCGGACGTAGCGGATGACCGCGTCGGCGATGTCGGCGTTGACGTGGAAGCCGGCCGTGCCCGCGGGCCAGTACGCGCTGCACTCCTGGCCGCGGATCGTCCGCCACGGGAACGCGGCGCCCTTGAGCTCCAGCGTCTTGGCGCGTTCGAGCGCGAGGTCGAGCGTGGCGTGGCGCCAGCGCAGCGCGTCGGCGGCGGCGGTCGGCTGCGTGTAGGTGAGCAGCGGGAGCACGAACGTCTCCGTGTCCCAGAACGCGTGGCCGTCGTAGCCCGGGCCGGTGAGGCCCTTGGCGGGGATCGCGCGGCGTTCGGCGCGGGCGCCGGCCTGCAGCGTGTGGAAGAGCGCGAAGCGGACGGCCTGCTGGAGCTCGCCGTCGCCGTCGATCTCGACGTCCGCGTGCTCCCAGAACTGGTCCAGGTACTCGCGCTGTTGGCGCACGAGCGTGTTCCAACCGGTGCGCTTCGCACTCGCCACGGCCGCGTCCACCTGGTCGCGGACGCTCGGCAGCGAGCGCCGGCTCGACCAGCCGTACGCGAGGAACTTCGTGAAGCACAGCGTCTGGCCGGGCTGCAGCTCGGCGGTGAGCCACACGCGGCCGAGGTCGGGGCCGGCCTCCGCGCCGGTGACGATGCCGTCGACCTTCTCGACGACGTGATCCATGCCCGCCGCCATCCGCAGCTTGCTCTTGTGCGTGCGGTGGACGAGCACGACGCGCAGGTCGTGGACCTCCTGCTCCTCGGCGTCCAGCGGCGCCTCGAGCGCCGACGCGGCGCGCGGGTCCTTCGTCTTGATCGCGTTCGGCTCGTTGGCGACGAGCTCGGACTGGGCGACGATCCGCAGCGGCTGGTCGTCGCAGACCTTGACCTCGAAGCGGATCGCGGCGACCGAGCGCTGGACGAAGCTCACCAGCCGCGTCGAGTTGATCTCCACCTCGCGGCCGCTCGGCGAGCGCCAGCGGACATGCCGGCGCAGCACGCCCTCGCGCAGGTCCAGCGAGCGCGTGTGGGCGAGCAGCTCGCCGTAGCGGATGTCGAACGGCTCGTCGTCCACCAGCAGCCGGATGAGCTTGCCGTTGGTGGCGTTGACGACCGTCTGGCCGTCCTCCGGGTAGCCGTAGCCGGCCTCGGCGTACGGCAGCGGACGCGTCTCGTAGAAGCCGTTGAGGTAGGTGCCCGGGAGGCCGAACGGCTCGCCCTCGTCGAGGTTGCCGCGCAGGCCGATGTGGCCGTTGGAGAGCGCGAACACCGACTCGGTCTGCGCGAGCACCTCGAGCTTGAGGCGTTCCTCGCTGACCGCCCACGGCTCGACCGTGAACGCGGGATGGTCGATCACAGCAGCTCGGCGAGGTCGTCGACGACCACGTCCGCTCCGTGCTGCTTCAGGGCCTCGGCCTGGTTGGCTCGGTTCACGCCGACCACGTACCCGAAATCGCCGGCTCGACCCGCCTGCACGCCGGCGAGCGCGTCCTCGAATACCGCGGCGTGCTTGGGCTCGACGCCGAGGCGCTTCGCCGCTTCGAGGAACGTGTCGGGCGCGGGCTTGCCGTTGAGGCCCAGCTCGCTCTTGACCACGCCGTCCACGCGCTCCTGCATGAAGCGGTCGATGCCCGTGACCTTGAGCACCTCCTCGGCGTTGTTGCTCGAGGAGACGAGCGCGCGCTTGAGGCCCGCCTGCTCGGCCGCCTCGAGGTAGCGCCGCGAGCCCTCGTAGGCCTCGACGCCCTGCTCGCGGATGAGCCGCAGGACAAGGTCGTTCTTGACAGTTCCGATCCGCGTCACCTCGCTCTCGGAGAGGTGCACGTCACGCGAGGCCAGGAAGCTCCTGATCCCGTCCTCGCGCGCTTTGCCATCCACGTACTTGACGTAGTCCGTGGCGATGTCGAACGGATAGCCCTCGTCCTCGAACGTCTGCTTCCACGCCTTGGCGTGAACCGCGGCGGTGTCCGTGAGGACACCGTCCAGATCGAAGAGGAGAGCTTGGATGCCGCCTGGTAGACCCAGCACGGCAGTGAGGCTATGACCTACTTGAGACGGAACGCACGGATGCGATCGTCGTACTGCGCGCTGTCCCGGGAGTAGAGGCCGTACGCGAGCCCCTGCAGGATGCTCAGCAGGCCGGTGTGGCTGCGGACGAAGGCCGGCGAGTTGCTCGAGTAGTAGAGCGTGCGCTCCGACAGCTTGGCGACGTCGGAGAGCGTCGCGTCGACGATCGCGAGCGTGCCCGCGCGGCGGTGACGGGCGATCTTCATCGCGCGCAGCACCAGCGGGTGCGGACGGCCCGCGGACAGCCCGATCACGAGCGTGTGCTCGTCGATCCGGCCGAGGCGGGACAGCGCCTCCTGCGACGGGGACGCGGCGATCTCCGCGCGGACGTCGAGCAGCATCAGCAGATGCCGCAGGTAGGAGGCGAAGAAGGCCATCTGATCGGTGCCGGCGATCAAGATCTTCTCGGCGGAGGCGATCGCTTCGATCGCGCCGTCGACCTCGGAGCGGCTTACACGCCGCGCCGTGTCCTCGACGTTGACGTGATCAGCGGCGATCGCCTGCTCGAACGGCGACTGGTCCAAGCTGAACAGCGGCGCTGACGGCTCGGGCGTGGTCGTGGTGCGGTGGTGGTGGCGATATTCATCGCGCGCCGCCTCTTGCAGCTCAGGAAAGCCTTCGAACCCGAGGGCCTGGCTGAAGCGCACGACCGTCGAGCTCGACGTGTTCGCGCGCCGAGCGAGTTCCTCGGCGGTGTGGAAGGCAACTTCGTCGAGATGATCGACGACGTACTGCGCCACGTCTTTCTGGGAGCGTGAGAACTCCTCGAAGCGCGCGGAGATGTACGTGGAAAGTGTTTGATGGCCGCGGGCGGCCGGGGGCATCGTGGCGGTCCTCGGCATGGCGAGGCGTCCTTTCGACGGTCGCTCCCTAACCTCCTGCCATCTAATGCAACGGCTTGAGACTCGACTCGACGGACTGGTGCTGCTGGCGCCCAAGGTGCACGGCGACGAGCGGGGCTTCTTCGTGGAGACCTTTCGCGCCGATGTCGCCCGTGAGCACGGCATCCCCACCGACTTCGTGCAGGACAACCACTCGCGTTCGCGGCAGGGGACGCTGCGCGGAATCCACTTCCAGACGCACCCCGGTCAGGGCAAGCTCGTCCGGGTGTCGCGAGGTCGCGTACTCGACGTCGTCGTCGATCTGCGCCGCGGCTCGTCGACGTTCGGCGAGTGGGAGGCCGTGGAGCTCGAGGACGTCACCGGCGCGATGCTGTGGATCCCGGTCGGCTTTGGGCACGGGTTCCTCGTGCTGAGCGAGGTCGCGGACTTCGTCTACAAGTGCACGAACTACTACGACCCGGCGACCGAGGCCGGCATCCGGTTCGACGACCCGGACGTCGGGATCGAGTGGCCTGGTGACGTCGAGCTGCTGTATTCGCAGCGCGACGCCGAAGCTCCGCTGCTGCGCGACATCGCGGACTCGCTGCCCTTCACGGTGTGAGAGGGCGCTTCGCACCGTCGCCCACGGGGGTCCTGCACCTCGGGAACCTGCGGACGGCGCTGCTCGCGTGGCTGTACGCGCGGTCGGCGGGGTCGTCGTTCCTCGTGCGGGTCGAGGACCTCGACGTCGGGCGGGTGCGGCCGGGGTTCGCGGAGCAGCAGCTGGCGGACATGGCCGCGATCGGACTCGACTGGGACGGGGAGGTCGTCTGGCAGTCGGCGCGAACTTCCTTGTATGCGGAGGCGTTGTCACGGCTCGACGTGTACGAGTGCTTCTGCACGCGCGCCGAGGTCGCCGAGGCGGCTTCGGCGGCCCACGGGCCGGTCGGCGCGTATCCGGGGACGTGCCGGGCGTTGACCGACGAGGACCGGGCGCGGCGTCGCGCGGAGGGTCGGGTGCCCGCGCTGCGGGTGGCGGCTTCCGGCGAGACCGTGGCGTTCGTCGATCGCGTGCTCGGTGAGCAGTCGGGCTTCGTCGACGACTTCGTGGTGCGAAGGAATGACGGGGCGTTCGCCTACAACCTCGCGGTAGTCGTCGACGACGGCGCCCAGGGCGTCGAGGAAGTGGTGCGCGGTGCGGACTTGGTGGACTCCACCCCACGCCAGATCTGGCTCGGCCGGGCGCTGGGCTTGAGCGAGTTGTCGTACGCGCACGTGCCGCTGGTGCTGGGCGCGGACGGGCGCCGGCTGGCCAAGCGGCACGGGGACGTGACGCTGCGCGAGGTGTCGCCGGAGAACGCGGTGGCGTGGATGGCCGCGTCGCTCGGGTTGGCCGGCTCGTCGCCACGGGACATGCTCGCCGGGTTCGATCCCGCGCGGGTCTCCCGCGAGCCCACCACCTACCCATAGACTCACGCCGACATGGTCGGCCGCACGGACGAGCAGGCCCGCCTGAAGGCCCTCATCGACGCCGCGCGCGCCGGGCGCAGCGGAGCGTTGCTGCTGCACGGACCGCCCGGGATCGGCAAGACCGAGCTGCTGCGGCACGCGGTGGCGTGCGCCGACGGGTTCACGGTGCTGCAGGCGCGCGGCCTGGAGTCCGAGTCCGGCATCCCCTTCGCGGGCCTCGCCGAGCTGGTCACGCCGCTGCTCGGGTTGGTCGGCGAGATCCCGGACGTGCAGGCGGCGGCGCTGCGGTCGGCGTTGGCGCTCGGCCCGGCGACGGAGTCCGATCGCTTCACCGTGCCCGCCGCGCTGCTCTCGTTGTTGGCGAGGGCCGCCGACGAGCGCCCGCTGCTCGCGATCGTCGACGACGTGCAGTGGCTCGACGAGCCGAGCCTCGAGGCCTTCCTGTTCGCCGGCCGCCGCCTCGGCGCCGAGGGCGTGGCGATGGTCGCCGCGGCTCGTGACGATGCGCGCCGCGTCGAGGTGCCCTGGCTCGAGCGCGTCGCGGTGGAGCCTTTGGCCGACGAAGACGCTCGCGCGCTGCTCGACGCCGCGATCGTGCCGGGCGTCGCCGATCGGCTGATCGCGACCGCGGCCGGCAATCCGCTGGCGTTGCTGGAGATCCCGGCGTTGCTGTCGGCTGCGCAGCTGGCGGGCCGTGAGCCGCTGTCCGACCCGTTGCCGCCCGGCACGAGCGTGGAGCGCGCGTTCGCCGTCGCGCTCGAAGCGCTCCCGGAGCCGACCCGCGCCGCGCTGCTCGTGGCGGCCGCGGCGAGCACGCGCCGCGTCGACGTGATCGGCCGCGCGCTGCCCGCCCGCGCCGGCGAGGTGCGCCTGCACGAGGCCAACGGCAGCGAGATCACGCTCGGCCAGATCCCGGTCTACACGAACTCC